>NZ_JBSHGA010000003.1:0-328428 GCF_053617595.1 Paenibacillus sp. NPDC055715 | reverse complement strand
AAGAGCAAGAGGCGACTCCAGTGATTCCCAGCAAGAAAAACCGTCGAGTACAGCGAAAATGGGACAAAGCAATCTACAAAGAACGGCATTTAGTGGAGTGCTTTTTCAACAAAACCAAGCACTACCGTCGCCTAGCGACTCGCTTTGATAAATTGACATGCACCTTCAAGGCTTTTTTGACGTTGGCCTCGATTATGATCTGGCTTGCTTAGGTTTGAATACACGCAAATATTAGGAAACGGCAGCGGCACATTAGTAACTTATCTGGCTTGCTTAGGTTTGAATACACGCCCTAGTAAAATCAAGCTTTTTAAAATCACAATGTGATTATTTTACTACAGCCACAAGGGTTTCGCAATTTTTTCCCAACCGTAGGCCGCTTCTTTCCAAATGTAAACAAAAACGGCTGTATCCCTTGTGGTTCTAAGAACTTCCCTATCTCATTCTATTTAAGAGGTTGGGAAAAAATATAGACCTTTGGTCTATGTCGAGATCCCTTACCTAAGAGTATAATGTAAAATGCGTCAGAAAAAATTGCCCTTATTGGTTGAATGAAACACTTGGTGTATTTAAATTTATAATTCTAGTTTTAAAACTACTGAAAACTAGACTATAACCATAACATCCGATGTTCCTTTTCTTTTTGTTCGGAAATATTCTTACTAATGGCTGTGAGCTACTTCTTTCTGAATAGCCAATTAGTACTTGAACCCAACACCAAACTTACCAAAAAAGAAGCAAACACCGATTTTAAAATAATAGGCAATATTGATTGATTTGGAATATCCACGATGTTTACTAAAAAGCCTACAAATATAATTATAAAAATGACAATGTAATCTATTTTTCTGAAGTTCTTTATATTAATCATCCTTTCAGAATTTGAGATTTAAAAAGTATATTAGAACCCAAATGACGCAAATGTCAAAAACCTCCTAACCATTTTAAGTGGCTTAGGAGGTTTTTGCTTTTCCAATAATAAATATAAATAGGAATGGAGTTCATGGAAGAATGAAGCTAAACAATTCGGATCAGTGAGTCATCGAAAATACCATTTTTAGCAGGATCTTTTTCCCGCCCTAAAATGCTATTTTGAATGGATTTGTACCTTTTTTTCTGGTGCTTAACTGCATGACTACGTTGGGATTCGAACAGGGCAACACATTTTTTAAAACTCGTATCGTTTTTTAAACTGTGGGCATACTCCATTGCTCTTAGGACGGCATCAATTGCAAGACCAGATTTGCCCTCCTTGAATCTATAAAGGGCGAGCTGATAAAGGAATTCAACGTAATAGTTCAAATTGTGGGGTTCTCTATAGAAACCCCCCAGTTCTCCGACTCTTTCTGCAAAGTCCTTCAAGATAGGATTGATGTCGTAATTATGCATAATTGCCGATTCTAGAATCGTGATCATGCCTGGAATTACCTCTTCAGCCGAATGTTCATGTAAAAACTGAATATATTCCGGTAGCACGCTCTCTTTGCCTTGTAGCAAGTCTAGGGTGTATGTATTCGCTTTGGCTAACATACAGAAGTGCTCAACTATATCCTGTGATTCAAGATCGCCCACATCCTTTACCCAACCAAGTTCAGCGTACTGTTCAACACAGTCTCTTGAGATTTCATACTTACCCAGTTTTTGATACGCTAACCCCTTCATCAGTTGGTTAAACCCTAAATAATATACAAGCGGTCGTTTCATATGTATGGTTCTAGGCTGTCCACCTTCTGTGCGTTGTAACTGCTGCTGGTCATATACATTATGGGCTTGAGTATGCAGTTGGTCTGCAATTTTAATCATTTGTTCCCATTCCTCAAGCGAAAAAGCCATTTTTAGCATTCCGACAATTGAATCAACGTCTGTTATTTCATCAAAGTCAAACTCTTTCACATGCAATTCCTCCTTGGTTACATTTTAATCCAATTTCACATGTGTTCTTCCTAAATATCAATCAAAATTTCCGGATTTTTGTCGATCATTAACGTTTTTAAGTGGATTATAAAAAAAGAGTATAATTGGGGCTGGCGATTATCGTGTAGTGTTCAAAAGGGGATGCTTTTTTAATATATCTCATGTTGTGGTTAAAGTTACTGGCTCGAAAACTGGCGCCAGTGGCAGACATATTTCAATACATCTCATGTTGTGGTCAAAGACAAGTACCCTACGCTGGCTGAACAGGTTGACGCGGATTTCAATACATCTCATGTTGTGGTCAAAGGCGAGGCATTGGGCGCCGCTGTTGTGTGGGATGGTAATTTCAATACATCTCATGTTGTGGTCAAAGTTGTCGTTTGCGTTGTCTTTACCCGTGGCCGTGTCCAATTTGAATACATCTCATGTTGTGGTCAAAGGATACGGGCGGTGGAGGAAAAACAACGCCTACACCGATTTCAATACATCTCATGTTGTGGTCAAAGCTGTTGTATCCTTGCCCCCTAGGTTACTAATAAATTATTTCAATACATCTCATGTTGTGGTCAAAGAAGAATGCCGGGAGAGAGTAAATTACGCGGAACCAAATTTCAATACATCTCATGTTGTGGTCAAAGTGCCACACTGGTTCAGTAGGGAATACAAATATTTCTATTTCAATACATCTCATGTTGTGGTCAAAGTATTCCCTTTTTAATGTTTTAACTATTATGTTATTAATTTCAATACATCTCATGTTGTGGTCAAAGATTGATAGGCGCGCATTAAGCCGATCACACCCTCTATTTCAATACATCTCATGTTGTGGTCAAAGGAAGATTTTGAGCTCGATCTTTCCCGATCCGGATGCATTTCAATACATCTCATGTTGTGGTCAAAGGCTAGTAGTATCAACCTTTTCAGTTTTAACAATGTGCTTATTTTACTACAGCCACAAGGGTTTCGCAATTTTTCCCCAACTGTAAGTCGTTATCCTACAATTGTAGAGAAAAACGTCTAAATCCCTTGTGGCTCTAAGTAATTCCCTGTATCATGTCATTTAGAGGTTGGGAAAAGAGTTCTTCCTTGGCCCCCATCTTCTCAAATTTTAAGCAACTTCAAAGACTACGATTTTTTATTTTAATATTGGAATCCGTCCTTAAAATAGACCTTTAGTCTGTATTGTTATGGATTTCTTGGAGGTATAATAATAAATGTATTTTCTAGGTCAATTTCAATGACATTAACACTTAGTGTATTTAAATTTGCAATTCTTTATTTAATCTAAAAAGTTTGACTAGAACCTTAACATTCGATGTCTTTCTAACCTCCGTTCGAAAACTTGTATATAAGCTTCCTTTTGGAAATACTTATTTCATTGCCTCTCTGATATTTTCATTGCAATTCTTAATTTATTGAGTATACCTGGAAATCCCGTCCAAACCGCTATATAATAAGTTCACGTAACAATACCACTTATGAACTGATCCCCATAACTCAGGAGGTGCCACACACCTATGAACACACACATACTTCTAATTGAAGACGATACATCCATCGCCAAAATGCTGCACAAAGCGCTAACCAAGGAAGGTTACACATTAACCACCGTCTATGACGGCGAAGAAGGGCTTCTTGCCTTTGAACGTAATACCTACGATCTAGTTCTCGTGGATCTGATGATGTCCAAGGTTGATGGTATGGAGGTAATACGCCGAATCCGTTCCAATAGCGCCGTGCCGATCCTGATTATGTCATCCAAGGACAGCGCTGTGGATAAAGCGCTTGGACTGGGCTTCGGGGCAGACGATTATGTGGCCAAACCTTTTTCGACGCTAGAATTGATGGCACGTATACAGTCCGCGATCCGCAGAGCCACTACCTATGCACGCCAGCAACAGCAGGAAGAACAGCCGAAAGCAAAAGTCCTGACCTACGAAAGTCTGCACATTGATTTCGAACATTTTATGGTTCGTAAAGGCGAGGTTCGGGTTCATCTAACAGCCAAAGAATTTGATATTCTGAAGCTATTTGTTACCCATCCGAACCGTGTATTTACCAAAGCGCAATTATACGGGTTTATCTGGAAAGAGGATTATATGGGTGACGAAAACGTGATTAACGTCCATATTCGCCGCTTACGTGAGAAAATCGAAGAAGACCCCTCCCACCCCATTCATATCAAGACCTTATGGGGTGTCGGCTACAAATGGGAGAACGGGTGATATGAACATCGGGAGCTTTTCTGAATGGACAATTTACACAGTACGCTGAGCTTTTGGACCTCTTGGACTATCTGTTCAGAGCCACGTTTATTATTTGGGCCTCTGTCCTGCTGTGCCGCTTTATTGTGGGCGAATTTAAGTCCAAGTCGATTAACATCTTGTTCATGTACCCGATTGACCGCAAAAAGCTGATGGTCGCCAAACCCGGAAATCTTATGTACTTAGCTCCATTGCGCTTGTGCAGATCGGCTTTGCCGTGTTGGGAATGCTCGTAGCATGCAGCCATCCGCCGCATCAAGTATACGGATATTACCTCGTAACATGTAATTTTGCAAAATGCTTTCAAAAAATAAATGAAAACTTTGTTCGAGGTACACATATTTTTCACTGGACTTCATTCTAAAACAGGTATATCCTATAGGAGAAATTAAAAAACGGAATAAGGATCTTCGGGGTAGGGTGTGATTCCCAACCGGCGGTATGGCTCATGGAGCTAAGCCCGCGACTCTGTATCTGGCAACAAGATACGGACTGATTTGGTGAGATGCCAAAGCCGACGGTAAAGTCCGGATGGAAGAAGATCGAAGTATGAACATGCCGCAAAGTGGATGAATGCTGCGTTATTGGTTTTACAGCAACTTCATTTAACTTGCATAAAGCGGCAAGTTTATTTGATCAACCCCCGTCTTGCATGGCCTAACGCCATGGACGGGGGTTTTTGTGCCACCGGTCCTGTATTCGCAAGGAGCTAATTGAGTATGAGTCAATCATCAACTGTACTAACATCCAAAGGTTTTGAGCGTAGCTCCCACATGAAAAGTGGTTTTTGGCTAGTCGCGATTGGAGCAGCCTTGTGGGGCGCGGACCCGCTGTTTCGCATTATTTTGCTCAAATCATTTACTTCAACACAAATTGTGCTGATGGAGCATGTGCTGCTCTTTATCGCCCTTGCCCCAGTGCTGTGGAAGCATCGCGAGGAGCTTAAAGCGGTACGGCTTCGTCAGATTTTGGCTATCTTGTTCGTCTCGTGGGGCGGCTCGGCTCTGGCCAGCGTGATCTTCACGATGGCACTCAGCAACGGTGATCTTAACGCTGTGCTGCTGCTCCAGAAGCTTCAACCGTTGGTCGCTATTATTCTGGCCCGCGTTATATTGAAGGAAATGCTGCCGCGTAATTTTGGAATATTAATGATCGTGGCTTTGTTCGGAACGTATCTTCTTACCTTCGGCTGGTCGCTCCCTTTCGGACATGTTCATGATTTCGTCCACGTCGGCAGTCTGCTTGCACTAGGAGCAGCGATCCTGTGGGGCGGTTCGACAGTGATGGGAAGCTACTTGCTTCGTTCGATGAAATATGAGACTGTGACCTCCCTGCGCTTCATGATGGCTCTCCCTCTGCTGATTGTTCTCACCTCTGTGGAGCATGCACCTTGGAATATGCCTGCTGGCACATGGGCGGGCGCAGCTGTGATTATTAATCTGTTGTTGCAGGCGCTGCTTCCGGGTCTTCTCAGCCTGCTGCTGTATTACAAGGGCTTGAGCACGACCAAAGCGTCTTATGCCACGATGGCAGAATTAAGCTTTCCCATGGTCGGTGTCGTGATTAACTGGATCGCTTTTCAGCAGATTGTTACGGTATCGCAATTGACTGGCTTTATGCTGATCTGGATTACACTCTTTATGATTTCTCGACAGCAAAAAAATGAATAGTACCTGTTCAGCCTAAATAAGCCTTCGTCCGTATACAAATACGGGCAAAGGCTTTTATGATGTCAGGCGGTTCAATGATATCTCAATACCGGGTTCAGATACTCATCTGTCCGGTCAACTGGCGGCGTCTCTCTCCTTCCGGGTCATGCTGCACCGAGATGTCTTGATGAAAAATGGTCGTAGCCCGTGTTTCCCTGTTGTATACCGGCCACTCCCCTTTCGGCAGCACAGGCTTTCCGTCACGTGCAAAAGCAACCCATGCCTGCTGCATATCGTGAGCCAGCGTCCGCATAGGCGGATGAACGTCCAATCCGAGCTTGCCCAGCAGCTCCAGATTATCAAAAACAAACGCAATTTCCGCGCAGTGAACTGCTTTTCCGAATACAGGATGCCCCGGCAGCGTCCAGTCAAAACGGTACATCCACACCGGGGCATGCACCGTTTGTGCAACTGCTAGAGCCAGGGCAGGCCGCCAGAAAAACAGATCCGTTAGCATCTGCGCTTGTCCCTCAATCGTAACAGGAAAAGGTTCCGTCAGCTCACCAACATCTGACATGCCCGTCATCATTTCCAATGCCTGACTCGCCGTCGACTTGTTCATCAGATGGGATTCCTTGCGAATAAAGTAAGCACCCTCATGCAAATTTGTTCCGATCAGAACAGATACCTGCTTTGCTGATCCTTTGGCAATCGCAGATAAAGGTACGTCAGGCAAGGTCACACCGTCCACGACGGGTTGATAGAGCATCGCCAGTCCCGGGCCGATCATTTCGTGCGTCTTAGCCATGGCAAGCATGAGCGCCTCCGTCGGTAGCGTAAACAATCGCTCCGGATGCAGGGGATCCACCCCCAGCTGCTGGAGATACGCAGCCGTGACTTGCTCAGCCTGTGAAGTTGGTAACACCTGCGATGCACCGCTCTGCAAAATAGCACGCCGGAACAGGCCCTCAGCGGCTGGCATGGCCAACAACGCGGCAATGCTCATGGCTCCCGCCGATTCCCCGAACACCGTCACCTCGTTCGGGTTACCTCCAAATGCGGCGATATGGTCCCTGACCCATTCCAGCGCAGCAATCTGATCCAGCAGCCCCGCATTAGAGGTCAGTCCGTCTCCCTGTGGAGTCAGATGCAAAAAGCCCAGCGGCCCGAGCCGATAATTGAGCGTAACGACGACAACATTCCCATTTTCCGCCATCCGTGCCCCGTCACATAATGGAATAATTCCCGATCCTGTTACAAAAGCTCCGCCGTGAATCCACACCATCACTGGACGTCCCTCCGTAGGTGCCTTCGAAGCAGGCGTCCAGACGTTCAGGTACAAGCAGTCCTCCGACTGCTCAGGCGGTTCCATCAGATTCCCGGTCATACTCTCAGCAGATGGCATAGGTTGCGGACAGATCGGCCCAAAGCTCGTCGCATCCCGAACTTCTTCCCAAGGCTTCAAAGGCTGAGGCGCGTGAAAACGCAGTTCTCCCACAGGAGGCTGTGCATATGGAATTCCTTTCCATACATGATATCCATTCACCATTTCACCACGAAGCTGACCCAGGCGGGTATGTACTGTAATACTCTCCATAATGAAGCCTCCTTTAACCTGTATGTTCAATGTTCAATATTCAACACAACGCTATATCAATCATTTCATATCTCTATTATACCCTTTGCGCAGGGCCAAACCAAAAATTGAGCAAAGCCAATCCAAATTCACAAAACCAAACACAAAAAACGCCGGGAACGCTTTTTGCACTCCGGCATTTTTATGAGAACAAAAGATGATAAGCGATTAATCACGAACCTCTTCTTTGGGGATCAGCTTGTATATTTCTTCGCTTTCCATCGAATCAATCAGTCGGTCCAGCCACTTGTAGTAGGCCACAGCCTGCTTCATTTTTAAACGATCCTGCTGGAGAACAGCCTTAAATTCCTCATATTCCCCGCCCTTCTCCAGCAATCTGTCCAGTTCCTCAATGGCCTTGCGCAGCACCAGCAAATTCGTTTCAACCGCTTTTCTCCATTTAATAGCAAAGAAGTCCGTGAACGTTTGATGCCAGTCATACTCGACTTCATACAAGTCCTTGCGCGAGCCTTTGCTCCACACCTTGTTGACCATTTTCAGATCCAACAGCGTTCGGACACCGGTACTCATGCTCGTTTTGCTCATTTCCATTTCACGGCCCATTTCGTCCAGCGTCATCGGTTTATCCGCAAAAAAAAGCAAACCGTACAAATGCCCCGCAGATAGGGTGATTCCATACAAATCCATATTTTTACCTATAGCTTCTATGACACGTTTGCGAATTTTTTGCAGCGAAGCCTGCTGCTCATCACCTAACTGGTACAAGCTCATGCTTGCAACCTCCTAATTTTAGAGCATTTTGCCTAAGATCCTATGAACGACTTTTACCCGTAACCGATTGGCTTTGACGCAACGCATGAAATCTTTCAATTAAAAACGAAATGTTTCAAAAGCAAAGCTTCTGTCTATACAACAGCATGGGTCGCTCAAAATCACAATTCACAAAATTGCTAATAATAGTTAAATTTTAAAATTATGGATATACATAAATCTTTTGCTTATGGTTATATTTCATTGTCTATTTTAAAAAAAAGAGCTATCGGTTGTAAAGTTCCAGATGTTTGAGCATTCTAGAGAACAAAGGAGTATATAGAAGGAAACTTTGTACAGTTTTTTCTGTACGTACTTTATGAACAGTTTTTTTGTTTGAAAAGCAAGCAATGCTTCTGTTACAATTAATTTTGTCATTAACCGTTCAGGATGTTCAAAATCATGATTTTTATACTCGATCCTTAATGCAAACGGGGTTAATACCAAGCAAAGTATAGAAAGAAGAGGTGTATGTATGACGATTTTGGAAGTCAAAAATGTCAGCAAACTCTTTGGTCCTCACGCAGAGCAAGGTGTTCCACTCCTGGAGCAAGGTTGGGGCAAGGAAAGGCTGGCCAAAGAAAAACAAATTACCGTTGGTGTCAACAAGGCCAACATGGAAATTAAGCAAGGTGAAATTTTCGTAATTATGGGCCTTTCGGGCAGTGGCAAGTCCACTTTAGTGCGAATGCTAAATCGCTTGATTGAGCCTACCTCCGGTGAAATTCTGGTCCACGGCAAGGATCTCCGTAAGATGAACAAAGAACAACTCCGTGAAGTTCGCCGTAAAACCATCAGCATGGTTTTTCAAAAATTCGCCCTGTTCCCACATCGGACTGTATTGGAAAATGTAGAATACGGCCTTGAAATTCAAAAGGTAGAGAAAACGAAACGCCAGGAAAAAGCACAGCAAGCGCTGGAACTGGTCGGTCTTAAAAACTGGGGCGATAAAATGCCCGATGAACTGAGTGGCGGTATGCAGCAGCGTGTCGGTTTGGCACGGGCGCTGGCTAATGACCCTGAAGTGCTCTTGATGGATGAAGCATTCAGCGCACTGGACCCTCTCATTCGCCGTGACATGCAGGATGAGCTGCTGGAGCTTCAAGATAAAATGAAGAAAACGATTGTGTTTATCACCCATGATCTAGATGAAGCGCTGCGGATCGGTGACCGGATTGCATTGATGCGGGACGGATCGGTCGTGCAGATCGGTACACCGGAAGAAATTATGATCCAACCGGCTAACTCTTATGTAGCCCGCTTCGTCGAGGATGTAGATCTGTCCAAGGTACTGACGGCTGCTCATGTCATGCTTCGTCCAGAAACGATCACAATGGATCGTGGTCCGCGTGTTGCTCTGGAATTGATGCGGGAACGCGGGATTTCCAATCTGTTCGTCATTGACCGTACCAAGAAACTATTGGGCGTTATCAATGCCGAGGATGCTGTCCATGCACTGCGCAATAATTTGAAGATTGAAGATATTCTTATGACGGACGGACCGCAAGTTGCTGCGGAAACGGTCATTAATGACTTGTTCGAAATTACAAGTTCGTCCAAGGTCCCTCTGGCCGTAGTCGATAACAAACAGAAGTTGCTGGGTGTTATCGTCCGTGGAGCTTTGCTGGGCGCACTTGGCGGAGATGTAACCACCACGAAGGAGGTGAATGCCCTTGATTCCGAAACTGCCAATCGCTGAGTGGATTCAAATCATCGTAGACTGGATGGGTATTCATCTGGCTGGATTGTTTAATGTTATTTCTTCTGTTATTGAAGCTGTTGTAGGCTTTTTCTCTGGGCTGTTCATGCTTCCGCACCCTCTGGTGTTCATTGTGATCATCGGGATTATCGCGTTTATGATCGGTCGGGTTCAGCTTACGCTGTTTACCGTCATCGGCTTCCTGCTGATTGACAATCTGGGCTATTGGAGCGAAACGATGAATACGCTCGGACTGGTAATCACGTCCGCACTCGTATCCATTGTCATCGGGATTCCAATCGGGATCTGGTGTGCATACAGCAAAACGGCGTCACGCATCATTACGCCTTTGCTTGATTTCATGCAGACGATGCCCGCGTTCGTGTACTTGCTCCCTGCGGTTACCTTTTTCAGCCTTGGTGTTGTACCGGGCGTTATCGCATCTGTTATCTTCGCAATCCCGCCAACCATTCGCATGACGAATTTGGGGATTATGCAAGTGTCGAGTGAATTGGTCGAAGCCTCTGACGCATTCGGTTCAACCTCGGCGCAAAAGTTGTTCAAAGTACAGCTTCCTCTGGCTATGCCAACCTTGATGGCTGGTATGAACCAGACGATTATGCTGTCACTGTCTATGGTTGTTATTGCTTCCATGATCGGTGCGGAAGGTATCGGTGCCGTTGTATACCGTGCCGTGACACAGCTGCAAATTGGTAAAGGTTTTGAAGCCGGATTGGCTGTCGTTGTTCTGGCTATCGTGCTTGACCGTTTCACGCAAAACCTGTTCAAACCAGCAAAAAGAGGCAAAAACCGCGTATCCACCAAGCAAAAGGTATGGATTACCTCTGCGGTTACGGCTGTCATTTTGATCGCTGGCGCATCGCAATATTTTGTTGGATCAAATCATTCTGCATCTGGCAAAGGAAACGCTGCTGCCAACCCGGTTGGCGAAGAAGTCGGTTACAAAATTATTGGAATTGATGCCGGGGCAGGGATTATGAAATCAACTGCCAAGGCGTTAAAGGACTACAATTTGTCCGACTGGAAGTTGGTAGAAGGTTCCGGTGCAGCGATGACTGCAACACTGGACAAGGCCATAAAAGCGAAAAAACCGATCATTATTACAGGTTGGACTCCTCACTGGATGTTCAACAAGTATGATCTCAAATATTTGGAAGACCCTAAAAAATCCTATGGTGAGGCCGAGGGTATTCATACGATTGCCCGTAAAGGACTGCAACAGGATGCTCCTGTCGCTTACGAATTCCTGAAACGCTTTAAATGGACTCCGGAGGATATGGGTGAAATGATGGTTGCCATTCAAGGTGGAACCAGTCCTGAGCAAGCTGCCAAGGATTGGGCTGAGAAGCATGCCAATAAGGTGCAGGAATGGACCCAGGGACTGCAACCTGTCCATGGTGACACCTTCAAGCTGAGTTATGTGGCTTGGGATTCTGAAATTGCTAGCACGAATTTGCTGAAATATATTTTAGAAAACAAACTGGGTTACAAAGTAACCGCGTTGCAAGTTGAAGCAGGTCCAATGTGGACGGGTGTTGCCAGCGGTGATGTGGATGCCTCACCAGCTGCATGGCTGCCATTGACTCATGCGGACTACTGGGCTAAATACAAGGATAAGCTTGATGATCTGGGCGCTAATATGACGGGTGTCAAAACGGGCTTGGTCGTTCCAGCTTATATGAATGTCAAATCGATTGCTGATTTACAGGATAACGGAGTCGCTTCGGCTCCAGCTTCTGCCACTACTGGGATTTCGGCAAGGAGGTCAGCTACCGAATTGTCGGTGTCTCCCCCGGCGACGGGTTGATGAAGCTGACCGCAGCCAATATGATATAGCACTTAAAACCAAAAGGCAGATCAGGAATAAAAACCTGATCTGCCTTTTTAATATACATACATATTAGGATTACTCTTAATCTTTTTAGCCTTTAAGCGTAACTCCCTCTTGAGCAGGCACATCGGTATGCTGGTCTGCTGTCTGACGTTGTCTAAAGAATAGCGGATAGATGGCAAAGGACACCAGCAGACTCACACAGCCAATAACGCCCAGCGCAATCGTATCCTTGAAGACGTACGTGATATCCAGCCCTTTGAGGGTGATATTCCGTACAGCATCCAGAAAATACGTCAGTGGCAATATTCCGGCAAGCCCCCGCAAGAAGCCTGGCATCGCATCCAGCGGCCACGTATAGCCTGACAGCATAAAGGAAGGAACGGCAATCAACATGAGGGTTTGGGTCGCATCCACTCTTGTCTTGGAAAAGAGACTGAACAGGAACCCTAAACTGCACAAGGCAAAGTTAAAGGCCAGCGACACCAGAATCAGCGGCAGCACCTGCCCCCTGAACGGAATATCAAAGCATAGGGCGCTAATACTGAATACAGTCAGCACATTGAAAGCTCCCGCCACATAATACGGTGTCAGCTTGGCAATTGCGAGTCGCCAAGGGGTATTTTTCCATGCGGCGAATCTCCCCCAAGTCCCTGCTTCCTTATCCCGCGTACAAGACAAAGCAATACCAAGCAGCAAACACTGCTGGAGAGCCGCAGAAATGACCCCTAGCGGCATGAACAGCTTGTAATCATATACCGGGTTGAACAGCACTCTGGACCGGAACGGGATGGTACTCAGCGTTGAGGCGGCCTGATCGGCGTTCATTCCCTTTTGCTTCATGGAATTGACCGAAACCCCGGCGCTTACGCTGCTAATGACTTGATTTGCGATCCGACTGGCGCTGTTGGAATACATCATGTTACTGCCGTCAATCAGGGTCAGCACGGGCGGATTCTCCCCATGCTTAAGCCGGGTGGTAAAATTGTCGGGAATGACGATGCCGACCTTGGCTTCCCCGGTTTCCACCTGACGAACCACATCCTCCTGATTGGTGGCCTGCCGTGTAACGGCAAACGAATCTGTCGCATCGAACGCCTGAATGATCTGGCGACTAAGCTGCGAATTGTCTCCGTCATACACCGTGACAGGCATCTCGGTAATCCGCTCATGAGAATACAGGAAGCCGAACAAGATAGTATACACAATCGGCGTAATCAGCAGAATAGCCATAAAGCGTCGATCCCGAAAGATGCTCAGCCATTCCTCACGAAACACATCGCGAATACGAAATCTTTCCTGTTGATCCTGCATATTACTGCGCCCCTTTGCCTGTAAGCAGAACCGTGGAGCCTGTCGGAACCGAAGTCGCAAGATCCGGCAAAGCTACTTTAACGCCAAAGGAACGGACATCCTTATCACCGGAGCTTTGGCTCGGTTTTTGAATGGCAAAGTCGGCAGCCGATTCCAATAAAATCACTTTACCCTTCAGCTCCTTACCATCCGACAGCAATTTAATTTGGACGGTATCCCCTGCTTGAAGACCATTCAAAGACGTTTCAGGCACATAGAATTTAGCCCAACGCTGTGTCGAAGTTTCAATGGTATAAACCGGGAAGCCTGCGCCGGCCATTTCGCCCAAGCTGAGCGATTTGGATTTTACAATGCCGTCCTCGGATGCGCGCAGCGTAGTGTAGCTCAAGTAGGTCTGAGCTTCCTGAAGGACAGCTTCCGCCTGGGCTACCTGTGCATTGGCACCTGCAACCGCCGACTGAGCCTGCTCCACCGTGGATTGCGCCGCCTTCACAGCGGATTGCGCCTGTTCTACCGAAGCCTGTGCAGCTTTGACATCCTCCTGCTGCAAAGTAACCTTGCCTGCTCCTGCCTGTGCTTCCTTTACCGCAGCCAATGCCTGACGGTATTGCGCTTCAGCCGCCGTAATTTCTTCCTTGCGGCTTCCCTCGCGTATCATATTCAGCTGTTGAGATGCTGAATTGTACTTGGCTTCCGCCTGTTGATGCTCCAGCGTCGCTTGATCCAATGACGCCTGCGTTGCCGCCCCGGCTTCTTGGAGCTTTTTGGCACGCTCCAGATTTTTAGCGCTCAAATCCAGCGTTTCCTTGGCTGCCTTCACAGTTACTTGCATTTGCTCAAGCTCCTGCGGTCTTGCACCGCTCTTGAGGGCATCCAGCTTGGCTTTAGCCGCAGCCGCAGCCGCTTGTGCCTGTTCAATCTGACTGGAGGAAGCCTGTGCAGTCACCCCGACTGCTGTGGTGCCCTGGCTCTTTTTGGCCTGAGCTGCACTCACGGTAGCCTGTGCCTGCCCCACTCCCGCTTGAGCCTGCAATACGCCAGCCTTCGCTTTGGACACATTACTCTGGGCTGCCAGCAATGCCGCCTGTGCCTGTTTCACCTTGTCTTCCATCTCACGGCTTTCTAGATGGGCTAACACCTGCCCTTTTTTCACCTTGTCGCCCTCATTCACGAGCATCTGATCAATACGTCCCGCTAACTTAAAGCTGGCATTGAGCGTATCCGATTCTACGTAAGCGGTGGGAATGGAAGAGGACTGATCCGCAGATAAGCTGCTGCCTCCCCATGGGAAAGCGGTCAAGGCATAAATCCCTACAGCGATTAAAACAATAAGTACGGCGTAAATCGTATATTTTTTACCTTTCATGTCTCATCACTCCATCTGTCTATTAATGATGCATACCCAGCGCGTTACATACAAATACTTCAATACTTTCGCGAACCTCCTGCAGATTCATCGTTTCGCCCCAAACCATCGACCGCATCGGAGCAAAAATGTAAATACCAAATAAGCAATTTGCCGTCGTTTTTGCATCCAGCTTACTCGAAATTTTCCCGTAAAACTTACCGGAATCGATCTCCGCCTCCATAAAATCAAAATAGTCAGCCAGTACCTGCCTGATATTAAAATGCTGCTCCTGCGAAACCCATCCCTTGCTAACCAGCAAACGGCAGAAATCCGGCTCTCTTCCAATAAACTCAATATGCACTTGAATCAGCTTGAGAATCCTCGATTCTACCTGATCCTTTGGAACCGGAGCCATGGCTTCACGGATATCCTGAACAAAACGCTCCATCCCCATCTTCAGAATGTAAATGTACAATTCTTGCTTGTTTTTAAAATTGTAATACAGGGTTCCTTTGGCTATGCCACATACCTTGGCGATTTCCTCCATATTAGTTTCATTAAAGCCTCGTTCGGAAAAAGCTTTGAGTGCGCCGTTAAAAATAATTTCCTTCGTCTGGTTTTTCATACTTCCTCCTTCTTTTGAACTGACCGTCCAGTACAAAAATTATATGTTTATTATAAGCTCCTTTTTAGGTATCCAGCAATAGAAAATGTACAAAATAAACAATTTTAGACAGTTCGTCTAAACGGACGTTCTAAAAACAGGAGAACGCGGACATACAAAAAAGCAGACCGAACCAGTTGGAGGTCACTTATTGGGTCCGTTATTTTATAAAACCGGCTGAAAATGAGGGTACGCATTACAATTTACCAGCCGCTATCGTTCCTATGCCTACAGAGACGTCATTCTGCCGCTGGTGCTTTACAATCTGCTGGTGGTGACACTGCTGAGCTAACGCTCAATCCATTCAGTCACAAAACAAGGAATGGTATGCGCTCCTTCTTGGCAAGCTAATGTAAGAAAACGTCAGAACGGAGAAGAAGCCTGATGAAATATAACCGATTACTGTCTGCAAGTATCGCTGTTTCCTTGTTCTGTGCCAGCTTGTGCTCCACACCCTATACAAATACTGCACAGGCCGCATCATACGCCTCCCCTGCTCCTACAAAGGGACGAACCTATTATGAAGAACGAGGGGACATTGTATGGGAGGTTCCTACCCATCGCAAGGTGATTGCCCTCACGTTCGACGACGGACCGGATGAAAGCAAAACGCCCGCCATTCTGGATTTGCTCAAGCAATATGACGCCAAGGCGACCTTTTTTGTCGTTGGTAGCCGCGTAGAAAAACTCCCTGACATTGTGAAGCGGGAACGAAGAGAAGGCCATGAGGTAGGCAACCATACCTTCCATCATCCATCCTTTCAGCATATTTCCCGTAACAAAGCTCTTTCCGAGATGGACCAAGGCCAAGCGAGTATCGTTCAAGCTACCGGTTCAGGAACCCATCTTTTTCGTCCGCCCGGTGGTTCATACACCGACACACTCGTGAAGATATCCAAAGAAAAAGGACAGAAAATGATTTTATGGTCCTGGCATCAGGACACCCTGGATTGGCGAAAACCCGGTGTACACCGGATCGTTAACAAGGTGCTTCGCAATGCCCGCAACGGCGACATCGTCCTCATGCACGATTATGTATATAAAAGCACACAAACCGTTGAAGCCTTAAAAATCATTTTGCCTGAGCTGAAAAAAAGAGGCTTTACCTTCGTCACCGTATCCGAATTGCTTGCCAATCGCGAGACACCCGAAGGACTGATTGAGGTCAATAAGTAATAAACCAATCCTTTCCTTTGAGTCATCGGCTACATAAAAACTTCTTCGTAAGGAAATTATATTTGTGAATTACCAACTACCTAAAGGAGGCAATAACATGAAAAAAGCAATATTGACTGTAGCGTCCCTTGCTGTACTTCTGTCAGCAGGATCAATGGTATCTGCGTCTGCACCTGCAACGGAAAAGCACGAGCATAAAATGCACCAGCATAAAATGCACCAGCATAAGGTTCGTGCGAAACATGAACACAAAATGCACGCCAAGAAAAAACATGAGAAAACTCACAAACTACATGCACGTGAAGCTGCTCCTGCCAAAATCATTGGAGGAAAAAGCATTCATGCGAAAAGCCTGAAAGCAAAGGCTAATAAATTACCAAAAACCGGATTTGGTGGCGCAAGCGAGCAAATGAATTAGGGAGGTTAAAAAGAGAGGGGTAGCTTATATAAACCCTCTCTCTTTCTTCATATGAACAATACATGGAGCATTCGTGTCATGGTGCTATTGATTTTACTGGGTAGTACGAGCTGTTCTTCTTCGGCTGAACATCATCGTAACTCCACCCACGCCCCGGCTAAACCTGAAGTTCAACAAATTAAAACGACGAAGCCCTTACAGGTTAAAAATAAACCTTTTCCAGGGATCGTTCCACATAAAATAGATATTCCTGCGGTTCGTATTCATTCGATTATAGAACCGGTAACCTACTTAGAAAATGGGCAAATGGGCGTTCCAGGCAACACGGATCGAGTAGGTTATTTAGCTACCGGTACATTGCCAGGGGCGGCAGGTAATGCAATTATGGACGGTCATGTTGATACATACACCGGCCCAGCTGTTTTTTATCCTCTTAAAAAACTGAAAAAGGGGGATTTCGTGTATGTGACCGGCGATAACGGCTGTAAGATTCAGTATGTTGTCGAGTCCGTAAAATTTTACTTAACCTCCGAAGCACCGATTCAGACGATTTTTGGCCCTACGGAAGAGCATCGTTTGAACTTGATTACCTGCGCAGGACGCTACAGCCGAAGCAAGAAAGAGCATGAGGGAAGACTGGTAGTTTTCACAAAATTAGCGCACATGAATTCAGCCTGTGAGAAACTTACCGTTCAGGAGAAGGACAATTCCAAAAACAATTCAACCACTTTCAAGGAGAATGAATAAATGTGCTTAGGATCGTAAAATTGCAACTGCTGTGCATGATCTTAATATTAATTCCCGCTTACAGCTTCTCTTTATTTCGTGCACAAGCCGAGCCAGCTAAACAGGATAACGTTACCCCCTTTCTTCAAGAACTGTTTGATGACCGTACCCGGTTTTTAATGGATCAGGACAAAACGCATATCGAGGACCATTACTTGTTAAAAGATAAACGAAGCAGCCAGTATGCGTATCTTCATGAACTGAACAGGGCCAAATATATTCATGAATGGGCCAAGCTTCGAAAAATAAAATTCGTGAATGCGGAAAGTTCCATTCGGATAGCCCGTGCCGAAGTGTTGGGTGATACGGCAAAGGTGTCACTTGTCCAGTCCTTGAAACTGAGTTATGAATATATCGATAGCTATCCCGGTCAGCATGATTTTGGAATTGGAACACGTCATGGCATCACACTGAGAAAAAAAGATAGCCGTTGGTACGTGGAACGTGAATGGTATTCAGATCCTCTGGAGGAAAATTCAAAAAAGATTGAAAAGTCCGATGTAAGCTTTATTCCCCATAAAGATCCGGTGCCATCAGAGAAGGTTATCCACAAATACAACAGAAATGGCGCCGTTGAATATGCTAACAAGTATGCAGGAATAACATGGGGAGCAGGAAATCGTCAGCGATATAATCAAAAATACCTGGACTATAACTCCAAAGGCGGCGACTGTACCAACTTCTCCTCCCAAGTTATCGGGGACAAGGAGGAAGGCGGAGGGCTGCCTATGAAATCTGGGTGGCATTACTTGTATGGCAACGGTGGAAGCCAAGCCTGGGTTCAGACGGACGCTTTTAAAAATTTTCTGATACGCTCCGGCTATGGAAGGATTATAGGACAAGGAAGCTTCTCCCATATTGTTCACTCGGTCAATGAACGGCAGCAGCACCTAAATAGACCACAGTTGCTACCCGGTGATTTGATTGCTTACGTATTAAAAGGAGATGTAGACCATTTTTCCGTTGTTGTCGGGTTTGATCAGGGTGGCTACCCTTTAGTCAATTCCCATACGGCAGACCGTTTCAGGGTGCCCTTTGACTTGGGATGGGATAAAAACACCAAGTACTTGTTGATTCACATACAAGATTAAGCATCTTGAACGTAACACTTGTTCATATCCCAGCGGTTGCTGTCATAGGAATACAATGGACAGCTTCTAATGGGGTGAAAAATGATTTGAAATTACCTCTTATATTAAAACAAACCATGGTGAGAGCTAATGCGATGATCGTCGTGAAAGCCATCGGTTTGGTCGGAAAAGTATTTATGACACGGCTTGTTGGAGCTGAAGGAATGGGCCTCTACCAGCTAGCCTACTCCTTCTATAGCTTAATATTGATGATGATTTCCGGGGGATTGCCGACAGCATTGGGTATGTTTACAGCCAAGCATACGGCAAGAGGCTGGCGGTTGTTCAAAATTTTTTCAGTGTTCATGATCCTCACAGGATTGGCCTGCAGTGTCTTAACCTTTTGGTTTTCAACACCGATCGCTAATTTGCTCGGCTATCCGCAGCTCGATTTTGTAATTCGCTGCCTCTCCCCAGCTATACTGGCCGTTCCCTTGTTAAGTCTGCTGCGCGGATATTTGCAAGGGCTTGAAAGGTACACCGCGATTGCCCTTTCGGAAATCGTAGAGCAAACCGCCCGGATTGGTACTTTAATGTTGCTGGTGCCATTATTTATCCAATCCGGCATCGAGTTTGCTGTAGGCGGAGCGGTACTGGGAACTTTTACAGGCGCGTTGTTATCCTTTGCTGTGCTTACTGCTTTTTTTATGTATAACCGTCCCTCTGACATTTTATCCCCCCCATCAAGTCGAGCAGATTTACCTTTAGTGGTACAAGCTTCCTTTGCTATTGCGCTTACTCGCTTGCTCATCCCTGCGTCCGATTTTATGGATGCGATCATCATCCCCCAACGATTACAGGTTGCCGGGGTTTCTTCCAAAGAAGCAGCGGAGATGTTCGGTATTGTCACTGGCATCGCCCTTGTCGTCGCTTATATGCCCACTTTGATTACAGGTGCATTAACACACACCCTCACTATGAAAATAACCGCGGATTGGCAAAAAAAGGAGTATAACTCATTCTACAAAAAAAGCCATACCGCCATTCAGGTAGCATGGGTTTGGGGATTAGCCTCAGGTTTTTTCATTTTTGAATATGCCTCAGAAATCTCCCTATTTGTTTTTGGTATACAAAAGGCCGAAATCCCCATTAAATCGTTGGCTATGTTACCGTTACTCGTCGGATTGCGGGAAATCACAACTAGCGTCTTATGGGCACAAAATCGGAAGAAAACTCCCTTTATCGGCCTTTGTGCAGGTGTACTTGCCAATTTCATTATTCTTTACTCCATAGTTGCCATTCCCGAGTTCGGGTATACCGGCATGTCCCTGGGAATCATAACGCTGGAACTGATCGCAACAGGCTGGAATTTCAAAACTCTGCAACTCCTCCAACGAGCCAAATCCCGTACAGTCATTGTGCTGTTGGTGGACATTTTCGTTTTTGAAGCCATTCTTATCGTGGGTACACTGTGTTCCAAGGCGTTATCTTCATTGGGCTGGCCGGAGACGGTTCATATAATTGTAGAGGTACTGCAATACGGCTTCTGGTGTGCTTTGTATTTGAAAGTGCGATTAAAAGGCATTTTCGAAGAGTAGAAAAGGCTGCTCAAGTACAATCTGGTCATACATCTGTCAAATCATACAGCTATATATAACTGTAATTGCTCTACTACATTTTGATGATGATTGACCGGTTTTTAATTCTCCAGTCAATCGATTAACTATAAAAAGTGATGTTCTAGCAATACCAAAATTTTCACTAATCTTGCAACCAATTCTCCTGGAAATCTTTTATTTCCCTATCCACTAGTGGAAATAAATAAGTTCCGTAATCATATTCATCCTGTTCCTTGATAGCTTCTTTAAAAATGACCATTAGACGACCTCCATCCTTTTTTGTGAAAAAACAAAAAAAAGGAACCCTGTCATTATAGAGTTCCTTTTGAATAATTCATTTGAGAAATTTTGGACAGTCGGAGTCTGCCAAAATTAACGATGTACTTACATTATCAAGTGCAAACATCATTTTGGCCAAACGCTGGACCAACGCGGCTTGGCTAACAGTCAAGCACTGATTTTGAGATTGGCCTATATTTTAATAGAGTTTTTTACTCAATTTTCACTATTATGGGTAGCCCATAATATAGCCTTTTCAATATAATTATTCCAAAATTCAAACGTATGATTCCCTTTTGTTTCTCTATAAGTGACATTCACTTTTTTGGAAACTAAAAAATCATGAAATTTTTGGTTTACATCTAACAAGAAGTCCTCAGTTCCACATGCCATATATATTTCGGGTATTTCCACTTTAGTCTTTATCAATTCAAGGACGAGTGCCTCCGGATCTCGATCACTACCCATAAGCAAATTTAAGTCACCAAAAACTCTTCTATAATATTTATAATCTGTCACTTCATCTTTATAGTCGGTAGGTATTCCCGCTATTCTGTAAGTTATGATTGCGGAGGACAAGGCAATTATACGACTGAAATTACCAGCATACTTTAATCCGTTGCGAATGGCTCCATATCCGCCCATTGATAATCCACCAATAAAGGTATCCTCTCTCTTAGTGGATAAAGGAAACATTTTTCGCGTAAACATCACCAATTCATTTCCAATATATTCACCAAATAATTCACCTTTATCGTTGTCATCCAAATAAAAACTGTTTTCACCTGACGGCATAAACACAGCTATATTATATTTATGAGATAGTTCCCGAATTCTTGAAAAACTAAGCCAATCCAGATAATTACCAGAATACCCATGTAAAAGATAAAGAGATTTAAATGGGCGCTCCTCAGTATTTCCATGCCCAAACATGTCAGTGCGGTCTAGCGGTAAGAGTGCATTAAATGTAACTTCCCTTTTTAAAGCCTTTGAGTAAAAATTAACTTGTGATATGGCCAATTGATTCACTCCTAATGTCTAATTTTTTTAATGAAGTTGAGGTTTATAAATAAAGGAACGGTTCTTTCGCATCAATAAAAGTGACAGGAATGTTTTTGACCAAAGGCTTCAACCATTCTGCCATATATTTCATGCCAGATTCCTCACTACGCTCATGGCCAATCACAATCATTCCCTTATTCATTCCGAGCATTGTTGCATCATTGACATAAGCACACAATGTCCATTCTGTAATTTCACCACAAACCATAACATCCAAGTTGTGATTTCTCATTAACTCCATTGGCATTTGTTCTCTGCCTAAACCTAAGCTTCCTCCACCCACTAGTATCCCGACCTTTGAACATTTCATTTCGGGATTCCCAACAATTTGAATAACATCCATTGATAGTTTCTGTTTAAAAAATACAGCAAGTTCGGCCAAAGTAACTTCATTAATTTTGTATATGAAAGGTTGGTTCTCCTCCTGCAAATTATGTTCCCAGCCAATTTCTTTCAGAAGGCCATCATAAATTCTATCCGTTTTCGCCAAATGCATATAATCATGGAACCGCCAAATTGCAATATTGTTTTCTTCGATTAACTTTTTCTTTGCAATATATAACAGGTCATCCTCGAGCCAATCCGTCTCGTCCCTTCCCGTATAAAAAGTGGGTTCATGTGTAATGATCATATTTGCCCCGTCTTCAATAGCACGCTTAATAACGTCGATCGTTGCCATAAACGTTGTGGCAATTCCTTGGACCTCAGTATTAGGATTCCCGAATATTAACTGATCACCTGTTTTTTCAAGTCTCATATCGCCACATGAGTCTGAGAGAATGGCCTCAATAACTTCTTGTACATTCATTATTATTCCTACTTTCATTAACATGACTGTCTTTTTAATAAATATAAGGGTGATACATTCCTTATTAAAGCTGGAATGTATCACTAATACTATTCATTTGATATATTATTTCTTGGATTTTTTAATAGAAAGTCAGGCTGATTTATGATTATTTTCACCTTGTGCTTCTAAACCAAGATTCTTAGGAAGAATGAACGATGCTAACATCCCTACGAACAATATTAATGCCATAACATACATAGCTCCTGCTTGCGAACCTGAGATTGAAATAAAAATTCCAGCAAGATAAGGACCAGCAAATCCACCAAATGCTGAAGTAAATCCTGTTAGCCCCCTAGCTGCACCTTCAACTTCTTTGGAGAAAATAAGAGTAGGTATTGTATGAAAACTAGGCATAAAAGCCTGTATAAAAAAGGCAGCTACACACATTAAAACGATGTACAAAGCGGCATTTGTACTATTAGAAAAAAGGCCCAAAATAGCTAGAGCAATAGCAAACAACAGTAACGGTATCCCCGTGCTAAGGCGGCGCTGCTTTATTTTCGCTGTTAATTTAGACCATACTGCCAATCCTATAATAGCAGCAACCGATGGAAGTGCGCTTAATAAGCCTACATTACCAATACCTGCATGCGTAACAGACTGAATAGCTGTTGGCATCCAAGTAAAAAATCCTATCTGACCGAATACCGCACAAAAGCCAATGATACTCAAAGCCCAGCTATACTTATTCCTTAATAGATAACCTAAAATAGGCAGAAGCTTATCCCCACTTACATTATTGCCCCCATCTTTCATTAAAGCACTCTGTTCCTTTTGAATGGTTGTAGTAATATATTCTTTTTCTTCTTTGCTTAACCATCTAGCTTGTTCTGGTCTGTCATACATTACAGCAAACCATATTCCTCCAATTATTAAACTAATAACACCTAAAATCATGAACATCATTTGCCAATTAAACATTGCTATCAGAAATCCACCGATTGGTCCAGTAAGTGTTGCTGCAATGCCGGAGGCAGTAAACACAACGGCTATAGCTCGACTTCTTTCACCATCCTTTTCTGGAAACCAATAGGGTAAAAGAGTCATGATGCCTGGTACAATAGCTCCCTCCGCAACACCAAGTAAAAATCTGAGTACTACAAGTTCCCAACCGTTTGTAACAAACCCTTGTAGAATAGTTATTACGCTCCAGCATATCGTTAAAAAGCCAAGAAATTTTTTGAGTTTTCCTTTTTGAGCAATGTGTCCACCGGAGATCTGTAAAATCATACCTCCAATACCCGCGACTCCACCCGCAAGCCCAGCAACGCTTGCAGCAAAACCTAAATCCTTCATCATTCCCCCAGGTAGGGCAATGCTTAGGAGTGAGCTACTTATAAATGAAAAAAAGCACATTAGAAATAATACAGGTAAAAAGTAAAGCCATCTTAACTTTGGTATTTTTTTTGTTTCAGACATTATAAACCCCCCTGTAATTCATACATCCTTAAATTCTTAATGATTTAATTTTATCTTCATCGAAAATAAATAATATTTTTAGTGCCCTTCCAAATTATTAATTGAAAGCGGTTTATAAAACTTTTATAATATTATGGCTGTCTCATAATTTGACAGCCGGTTACCTAAATACTTACAGTTGTATCTTGTATCTTTGATACAATTTCCTCTTAGACTGCATGATTATTAGGTGTGAATATTTATTAATCATTATCTATTTAACTTGTTATACATAATATTGAGTATCTTTACCATCTTGATCAATATAATTGATAACAGGCCTGTTCGTTTTAAAATCGATATAAAGTGTACAACACTTCTTGTCCTTTTGCCAGGAAAGATGAATTTCATCTTTGTTGGATTCTAATACCTTGAACTCCCCATTAAAGGCATCATAATCGTTTCTAAATCGAATAAGCTTTAATAATCTTTTGACTACTTCTTTTTCTAGAGATTTTTCAATCTCCATAAGACTATAGTTGTGACGGTTGATTTCTCTACCTTCTCCTGTTTCTCTAACTCTTTCATAGTCATTTTCCCCTGCTAATAGTCCTACATAATACACCTGAGGTATCCCTGGAGTAAAGAATTGAATCGCTCTCGCTGAAATATAGGCATCATCATCATTATTGAGTACGGAGTAGTATGAGCATCTGATTTGATGGACATCAAATCCATCCTCCGACTTATGCTCGTCTGACAAAATTAGACTTAGGTTTGAACCTCTTTGGAGGCAAACATCTACCAATTTTCTAGCTTCTATTGTATCAATAATATCATCTAAGTCTGGTTTTACTGGTATACCGTCATGGCAGTCCAGCATTGTAAACTGATTATGTGGTCGATTTTTAAGATAATCAATAAGGGCTATACTAGATTTATTGATTAAAGTATCCAAAATTCGATAAGGTAAAATAAAATCGTAGATCCAACATCCATGCTCGGACAGCTTATTTTGGATAGTGTAATGTGAATGAACTTCTGGTAATATTTCGATATCTAATGACTTAGCTAGTTCTAAGACCCAATCAAGGAACTCATAGATTTCAGGTTCTACAAAAAAACAACTTGTTCCCAATTTTTTAATAACATATCCAACCGCATCCAGACGAACAATCTTCACATTATTTTCTCTAAAGTTTAAAAAGAAGTCCGTAATTAGCTGTTTTACCCTTTTTGACTTAACATCTAAATCAATTTGTTCTGAAGGATCCGTCTTTCCAAATGTTGTCCATACCTTTTCTTCCTCACCAGTTTCCGCAATTGTAAAAGTAGAATATGGTAGGGCACGTCGTAGGAACATTTTATTAATGTCATCCTGAACAGGATTTCCATCTTCCCAAACCTTATCTAATGTAATAAACAAATCTGCATATTCAGATTCTCTTCCTTTTTTTAGAAAATCCTGAAAATATTCAGATTGTCTAGATATATGATTAACCATCAAATCTACTAAAACATCAAAGTTTTCGCCAATAGCTTTAATATCCTTCCAAGTCCCAAAGGCCGGTTCAATTTCTAAATAGGATAATGGAGCAAATCCACGGTCTCCTGAAGAGGGAAACGGTGGGAGGATATGCACTCCTCCTTTAAAAATATCCGTAAAATAATTTAGAAGTACTTGATTAAGAGTATTTAAATCACCTCCCAAAGAATCGGGGTAGGTAATTAACTGTACCTGATTTTTCACTGCCATTTGCGACACCTCCTATAATCCATACATATTTTTTATGACTTCAAGCTTTGGTAATGCTACGATTGCACCGGTATATTTTAACTTATAGGCACTTACAGCAAACCCTAACGTAAACGCTTCCCTAAGCGTATAGCCTTTCACAACAGCTGCATAAAATCCGGACCAGAAAGCATCCCCTGCTCCTGTCGTATCAATTACGTCTGTAGCTAATGTATTTAACTTAATGGTTTCTTTTCCATTTGAGACAATTGCCCCGTCTTTACCTAAGGTCATAATGACAAGCTTTGCCCCAAATTTTAAAAACTTCTCAACCTGATTTTCATGAGTGTCTTTCCCGAACAATCTTTCTGCGTCATCCTCTGAAGGTTTAACGATGTCGACCTTTTTGAACATCGATTTTACGTACTCAACACCATCTTCTCCTTTATGCCAAATCATCGGATGATAGTTTGGGTCAAAACATACTAAAGCGTTTTTCTCTCTCGCACGCTCTATAACTTTTTCAATCGTATGACGAACTGGCTTCATAGAGATTGGCCAACAGGAAAAATGAACAATCTTAGAATTATCCACAGCTTCTTCAAGCTCAGGAGTGTAAGCTAAATAATAGTCCGCTCCGCGATAAAAAATTGGAGTTGGCGTAGATTTGCTTTTCGAAACAACAACCATACTGGTAGAATAGTCTACTTGTTGAACACATTTAGTATCAATACCAGCTAATTGTAACTGGTTAGTTAAAAATACGCCCATCCCATCTTTTCCTAAAGCTGAGGCTACGAGAGAATGAATCCCTAATCTACTAACATTAACAGCAATATTAGAAGGAGATCCACCGAAAAATTTCTGATAGGTGTTACATTTAAAATGATCATCATAATCAGTTGATATCATATCGATAAGAATTTCCCCGACTGTTAAGATGTCATTCCTTTTATTTTGAAAATTGATTTTATCATCCAGCTTATACATGTAGTTCCTCCAGATTTATTTAACTTTTATTACTTTTAATCTAGAGCCCACTTATCCAGCGTCCCGCCATTTTAATCCAATTAGAAACTTCAGGTTGGATGGTCCTTTCATTATCTAAAGCCATAGTTTCCTCAGTTCCAAGGGACAACCCATGCACCCCATTCGGGTAAATATGCATTTCCAAACTCACTTTATTCTTCAAAAGTGCATTAGCAAATAAAAAACTATTCTCGACAGGAACAGGCTCGTCTGTATACGTGTGCCACAAGAATGTTGGTGGAGTATCGGAAGAAACATATTTTTCTAATGACACTTGATGTAATTGCTCATTATAGTTATCACCTAACAAAGCTTTAAATGAACCCTCGTGTGCAAACGTACCAGATGTAATAACCGGGTAACTTAGTAAAATCCCGTTAGGTTTTATCATTTCATTTGGGATTTCTAGGGTTTTTGATAAAAAACCACTTTTCCAAAAAACCCCTAAACTAGCTGCCAAGTGGCCACCAGCTGAAAAACCAATCACAATGATTTTATTTTTGTCAACATGCCATTCCTCTGCTTTCTTCCTAGTAAGAGCAACTGCCATAGATAGTTCTAATAATGCTGTTGGATAAGTAGCAGGGCGAACACTGTACCTTAATACACATGAATGAAAACCCATTGCATTCATTTTGATCGCTATAGGTTCCGCCTCCCGATCAGAAGTAAACTCATATCCACCACCTGGACATATAATGACCAGAGGGCGTTTTCGAGTATTATCTATTTCTGGAGAATTATCTAAAATATACGTATATAACTTAGACTTTGAATGTTGTGTACATATATCAATAATTTCATGTATCAAATTCGGCTCCTCCTCTAATTAACCATTTAATGCTCTGCTAAGTGCTTCAATGTACCCGTTTTTTGCATGCTGGCTGATTTCTGCATCTGGGGCGATATGCTCAAAAGCATGAAAACATCCAGGATATAATTGAAATTCTACATCCACTCCTGCTTGAGCTAAACGTGCAACATAATCAATTGTTTCATCGCGGAAAGGATCTAGTTGACCTACACATGTATAGGTCGGTGGTAGTCCTTCCAAATTCTTTGCGCGGGTTGGTGCTGCGTATGGGGAGATTTCACCATGAGCAGAATCCCCTAGATACATTTCCCAAGCCGATATGTTATTTGACCTGAACCAAACCGCATGACTATCGGTAATTTCGTAGCTGGATGGTGTAATATTTCGATCATCAATCATTGGATATAATGGCATTTGAAAACATATAACTGGGCCCTTTCTATCGCGTGTCATTAATGCCAATGCAGCAGTTAATCCTCCACCTGCACTTCCTCCACCGATTGCAACCCTCATTAGATCAACATTCAATTCATTTGTTGCGCTCGTCATCCATACCAATGTAGCATAGCAGTCTTCAATAGCTGCGGGATACGGATGCTCAGGGGCTAATCGGTAATCTGGTGAAACCACAATACAATTGACTGCTTGAACAATACTCTCACAAAGGCTGTCTTCACCATTAGGATGACCTAACACATATCCTCCTCCATGGCTCCAAAGAACAGCAGGTAATTCTTCTTTACTTCTCTGAACTGGTTCATAAATTTTAATCAACATTTCTTGTCCATCGCCACCAGGGATAAAACGTTCAGTAATTCTAACGTGTTCCGAATTCGCATTAGACGGAATGGGAATTTGTCTTGTTTTAGCCAAATCTTTTGGAAGTTGAATAATTGGTACTGTTTTTAAATTTTCTCTTAATTCCGCTTTCACTCTATTTAAAAACTCCATAATATAAACATCCTTTCACTGAAATACCAACAACCATAAAGCGTTTTCATATTTCATAATATATAGATGTAAACCGTTTTGTATGTCAAGCGGTTATCATAAATCTTTCTTTTATCCTGATATCAAGAAAACGTATACTATGAAAATATGATAACCGCTTGACACTCAATATGTCAAGCGGTTATCATACGGGATTTTTTAAAATAAAAGAAAATTAATATTGCTCTTTTAGGTAGGGAATAACAAAAAAAGCCACTGTTAATTTTTAATCTGTAGCTTTTTTAAAAATGTAGTGTATTTACTTAAAAAACTGATTCCTTAATCACAGGAGGAGGAATTTTAGGTTACAAAAACATTTGTCGTTGAAGCACTCTCGACAAGTATGATATCTAGAGGCTTACATAAATGAGAAGAAATTTCCTCATTTTTAATTTTCTTATCCAGAATTATAACTGCCCTTTCCGCCATTTTTGGTATAGACTGTTTTATAGTAGTTAATTGTGGAAGTAAGTTTCTAACTGCTTCTGTTCCATCAAAACCAACTATTTTCAGCTCTTCCGGCACATTTTTCCCTATTGTTAAAGCTTTATTATATATGTTAGCAGCAATAATATCGTCACTTGCAAAAATACCATCCATATCAGGATTTTCATGAAAAACTTGCGAAATGACTTTATGATTTTCTTTAGCATTAAAAGTTTTATTGGTTTCATAGATAATTGACTTAAGACCGTAAGCTTCCATTATATCCTTGTATGCAGAGGTTCGTAAATGTGTAGGAGTATCTAGTCTGCTCGGCCCACTAATATGAATAATCTTTTTACAACCTCTTTTAATCAAATGTTCCGTTGCCAATTTACCACCTAGATAATTGTCAGATGAAACAATTGGCGCTGAATTTGAAATGTATTGATCTACAGCAACAATAGGTAAGTTTGTTAAAACTTGTTCAAAAACCCCCCTATTATGACTTCCAACAATAATTCCATCTACTTGATTTCGTTGGAGCATGTCTAAATACTTTTTTTCTTTATCCATATTATTTAAGCTATTACATAGAAATACTTTATAGCCCAATTCTTCGCATTTAATTTCAATATTATAAATTAACTCAGCAAAAAAGGGATTACTTACTGTAGGAAAAATTAATCCAATAACATTACTTTGTTTTGTAAATAATGACCTAGCCACTTCATTAGGGAAATAATTAATCTTTTCCATTGCATTATGAACACGTTTTCGAGTTTCTTCACTAATATAACCACGGTTATTCAACACTCTAGAAACAGTGGTTGGTGAAACACCGGCATGTTTAGCAACATCTTCTAATTTGGGTTTCGTTTTCATTTTCATACTTTCACCTCTTTATTTAGTAAACAAGACACATACATTGACTAATCTTCTATATTGTTCTCAGGTTTATGTTAACCGATTGACATAAATAAAGTCAAACTTTGTAATCGATACAAAAGGGAATAATTTCAATGTAAAAAGAGACCTACTTGACTCTCTGCGTAAAATAAAAGTACCATCAACGACCCTACGCAGAGGAGAACAAGACACGTCTCATATGTATACGTTATCACAACAACACCTTTGGAACAATCTTTTTGAACAGTGGAAGCTACCGCTTTATTTTACCAAGCCGGTTCTCCATCATATTCAACAAGTTGTGGATGGGATGCTCTCTTCTGGATTTACGGGTACCTTAACCGATATCCATCGTGAATGCTTACTTAATCAAGACTCTAGATCCTTGAGCCATTTCTTGTCTCACGGACGCTGGAATGCACAGTTTCTCCAGCAAATCTTCGTCGTGTAGCCTTACAGCAGATTCAGCGGAAGGCTTAGCTCCGCCGCTTATCGAGTATATCGCTATGAAGGAAAGCTCAATCTCTTAGAAAACGCCGTCGTACTCCTATGCTGGAAAGAAGGTGATGATTTTGACCCCAATTGAGTGAAGGCTTTTCTAAGCACGCACATTTCATTGACGAGCGAGACGATCCTCACCTACTACAGTAAGCGATGGGTCATAGAAACGTACTTTCGAACCGCCAAAGTCCACCTAGCGAGGGATCGCTATCAAGTTTGATCCACTTAAGCGATTGACCGTTATCTGACCCTGCTGTTGTTTGCTTCGATGTGTTGTATTTATAAGGGCCATGGGAGCTTAGGGCATTTAAAAACTGTCCTCGTGAAAGAATCGTATGTGTTATTCACACATGGGCTGATCTCAAATCCCATAAAGCCAATTAATTCCCCAACTTCTTCATCAATCAGTACACTTTTTTGCGTTAATAAAAAAAGGCCTCGCACAAGTTCATTGAACTCGTGAGAAGCCTTTTTTTCTATTGCAATGTTAACATTTGGTTAACAAAATGTGGTCAAACCGGGCTTCTTTTCATAGAAACCCTTGATGCATAAGAGTTTTCTCACCCTTATTACATCATGCCGCCCATTCCACCCATGCCGCCCATATCAGGCATTGCTGCCTTTTCTGGTTCTGGCTTGTCAGCGATAACCGCTTCGGTAGTCAGGAACATAGCTGCTACGGAAGCCGCGTTTTGCAATGCATAACGAGTTACTTTTGCAGGGTCCACGATACCAGCGTCGATCATGTTTACCCAGTCGCCAGTAGCTGCGTTAAAGCCTACGCCAACTTCTTCGCGTTTCAGACGCTCAACGATTACAGAGCCTTCTTCACCAGCGTTAGCAGCAATCGTGCGGATTGGAGCTTCCAGAGCGCGCAATACGATGTTCACGCCTGTTTGCTCGTCGCCTTGCAGTTCAACGGCTGCAACTGCTTTGTATACGTTCAGGAGCGCTACACCACCACCGGATACGATACCTTCTTCAACCGCAGCGCGGGTTGCGTTCAGGGCATCTTCGATGCGCAGTTTGCGTTCTTTCAATTCTGTTTCAGTAGCCGCACCGACTTTGATAACTGCTACGCCGCCGGACAATTTAGCCAGACGCTCTTGCAGTTTCTCTTTGTCGAACTCGGAAGTCGTTTCTTCCAGTTGCGTACGGATTTGGCTAACACGAGCGTCGATGTCGGCTTTGTTTCCAGCGCCGTCAACCACAATCGTATTTTCCTTCGTGATACGCACTTGACGTGCTGTACCCAGTTGATCTACGGAAGCAGTTTTCAGGTCCAGACCCAGTTCTTCCGTAATTACTTGACCGCCTGTCAGGGCAGCGATATCTTGCAGCATTGCTTTGCGACGGTCACCAAAGCCTGGAGCTTTAACAGCCACAGCGTTGAATGTACCACGCAGTTTGTTGACAACGAGCATAGCCAGCGCTTCGCCTTCGATGTCTTCAGCGATCAGCACGAGCGGCTTACCTTGCTGTACGATTTTCTCAAGCAAAGGCAAAATTTCTTGTGTGTTCGTGATTTTTTTGTCTGTGATCAGGATATACGGATTGTCCAGCACAGCTTCCATTTTGTCCGTATCTGTAATCATGTACGGGGAAATGTAGCCACGGTCAAACTGCATACCTTCAACCACTTCCAGCTCAGTTGCAAAACCGCGGGATTCTTCAACCGTGATCACACCGTCTTTACCCACTTTTTCCATAGCTTCAGCGATCAGTTCGCCTACTTCGTCGTCAGCAGCGGAAATACCAGCTACTTGTGCAATGGATTGTTTGCTTTCGATTGGTTTGGAGATCGCTTGCAGTTCAGCAACAGCTGCTTTAACCGCTTTGTCGATCCCTTTACGGATACCGATCGGGCTTGCACCAGCAGTTACGTTTTTCAAACCTTCTGTGATGAGGGCTTGAGCCAAAACAGTAGCGGTTGTCGTACCGTCACCAGCTACATCGTTGGTTTTCGTTGCTACTTCTTTAACCAGTTGAGCGCCCATGTTTTCGAACGCGTCTTCCAATTCGATTTCTTTTGCAATCGTTACACCGTCATTGGTGATGAGCGGGCTACCGAATTTTTTCTCCAATACAACGTTACGGCCTTTCGGTCCGAGTGTTACTTTAACAGCGTTAGCCAATGCATCTACCCCACGAAGCATGGAGCGACGAGCGTCTTCACTAAATTTAATGTCTTTTGCCATTTGCGATAAACCTCCCATGGATTATGAATGATTTGTTCGATTCCTATATTCAGGTCTTGTCCGGATTCCGGTTAACCAATGATCGCGTGGATATCGCTTTCTTTCATAATCAAATATTCTTTACCTTCATATTTGATTTCCGTTCCAGCGTATTTAGAGAAAATTACACGGTCGCCTTCTTTTACTTCCAGAGGAATGCGGGCACCGTCTTTCAATGCGCCTGCGCCAACCGCGATAATTTTGCCTTCTTGCGGCTTTTCCTTAGCAGAGTCAGGAAGTACGATTCCGAAGGAAGTCGTTTGCTCTTGCTCAATTGCTTCCACCAATACGCGTTCACCCAAAGGTTTGATCATGAAAAAATAGCCTCCTTATTAAGATGTTTTAGTCCGTTATACGGTTGTTATGTTGTATGTATTAGCACTCGACACTTGTCAGTGCTAACAACCAACTTTATGATACTCAACTTGAGATTGAATTTCAAGTCCCTAATGTATTTTTTATGGGAATTTTTATAGACAGCCCTTCTCGATTATATCCATCTGTCTTCAAAATAACCGTTTCCTCAAGGCTAATGGTTATTTTGAAGGCAGAAAAATTCGGGTTCTACCTGTTACTGCTCTGGTGCTACACGCAGTCGTGCCTCACGTTCCTCATCTGCACGCAGTTGCCTGCGGTACACCACTGCTGACATGTACACACTCACTTCATACAGCACCAATAACGGGATCGCCACCAGAAAGTCGGATATAAAATCCGGGGGAGTTATGACGACAGCGACAAAAACAAGCAAAAAATAAGAAATTTTCCGCCATTTGCGAAGCCTCATCGGAGTAAGTACCCGAATACCCGTCAGGAACATGATGAGCAGCGGCAGTTCAAACAACAGAGCCACAGGCAGCACAATATTAAACATAAAGGTAAAGTATTGAGCGATACCATACGTTTCATGCAATCCCATGCTTTTGGTGACAGAAGACGTAAATTGAATCGCCATCGGGAAAACAATAAAATAAGCAAAAGCTGCACCGATCACGAACAGCAGCAGCACATAGGGCACATACCGCAAAGTCGCATTCCGTTCTTGCGGCCGCAAGCCAGGGCTAACAAACTCCCACAGCTGATAGCATGCAAACGGTAGCGCAACCGCAATCCCGATCAGCATGGCGATCTTCATGTAGATGCCTATTCCGTCCCAGAAGGAAAATGCATTCAACTGAAAAGCCTGCGCCGAACCAGAGCGAATAAGCCAGTCATAGACGGGTCCTGCGGCGAACAAACCACCGACCAGCGCCAGAACAAATACAATCAGCACATAAATGATTCTACGACGTAGCTCGCCCAGGTGCTCTATTAGCGGCATTTCATGCTCTGATTGGGTCATATCGCTCCTCCTTTCCGGGTCGGACGCAGTTGCGCCTCCTAAAAAATAAAGCCCTTCCCTGGAGGAGAGGCTCTTCTTGAAATTGTAAAAGCATCAAAATAAAACCAACCTAAGACAACCGTTTATCCTCCGGCTGGGGTTGCACTTCTGAAGCCGTCGTCTGGGATGCTTTGACCGTGCTATCCTTGCTGTCTTTGCGTTCAGTCCGTTCGTCTTCAGACAAAATGTCACGTGCTCCGTTTTTAAACTCACGGAATGTACGACCCACAGCGCGACCCAGCTCAGGCAGCTTGTTCGGGCCGAATAGCAGTAGCGCCAGAATGATTAACAAAATATAACCTGGTGCTCCAATATTAGGCATGTGTGGTAACCCTCCTTATGTTGACGGACAAAATTACAAACAAGAACCAGCATCCGGTGCACAGGCGCAAAAACAATCATGGAGACCATGCTTGTCCGTTGTATGTTTCTTGTGTGATTTGCCTGCATACATTCATGTAATTTCTTACGGATATCATACCACACTCAGCATGCTGCCTTCTACCGGAACTGACCTGTCACCATGAGAAGCGCCTCTGGCAACTGATCCATAATAGCCGCCAAATTTTCGTGCACGCCCTTGGGCGTTCCCGGCAAATTCACGATCAGCGTACGCCCCCGTATCCCTACGATTCCACGAAAAAGCATGGCCGCCGGATTTTTCTGCATCACAATCATACGCATCGCTTCCGCCATGCCGGGCACTTCCCGTTCCACGACCCGCCGAGTCGCCTCGGGTGTCACATCACGGATTGCCAGCTCGGTTCCGCCCGTCGTCAGTACCAGGTCTGCATGAAAATAATCGGTCATTTCGATTAAAGCCGCAATAATTTCATCCGGTTCATCGGGAACGATCCGGTACTCCACAATCTCTCCGCCCAGCTCTTCTTCGATGAGTTCCCGGATGACCTGCGCGCTTGTATCCTCCCGCTCTCCCCTCGCCCCTTTATCACTGGCTGTCAGGATCGCCGTTTTCCACACCATAAGATCACCCTTCTCCTATCATGAAAGAATACTTTCTCTTCAGAAAATCAGAAACAGCCACGCTGCATCCTTCGTCACATCACAGTACCCTCTCGGCGACATGTATGTCTATGTCTATGTCAAGGTTCCCGGTGGTCTTCCCTTTGGAAATCCCCATGCTTGCCACCTGTTTTCGATTGCAGCATGGTAGGGCCGATGATCATATCTTTTTGCAGCGCCTTGCACATATCATACACGGTTAACGCTGCGGCTGAAGCCGCTGTCAAAGCTTCCATTTCCACACCTGTCTTACCCTCGGTCTTCACTTCCGCTTCAATATGGAGCACATCATGTCCATTATCGGAAAACGTAATATTCACGCCCGTCAGGGCCAGCGGATGGCACATCGGAATCCAGTCCGACGTTTTTTTCGCGCCTTGAATCCCGGCGACCTGGGCCACAGCAAGAACATCTCCCTTGCCGATTCTACCCTCTTTCACAGCCGTGAGCGTAGCAGGATTCATCGTAATCCGCGACACGGCGACTGCTGTACGAACCGTGGACACTTTGCCCGAAATATCCACCATACGAGCTCGTCCCTGTTCGTTAAAATGAGTAAAGGAATCCACGACTCCCTCACAGCTCCTTTCACATGCCAAACTTCGCTTCATTCATCGTTTGTTTTTTTTGATTTTTCAATATCGCAATGTATGGGACCTTCCGGGGTAAAAAGCACATCCACCCTCAAATCTCCCGGGGTCATAGGTACCTGCTCCTGCAATTGTCCCGGTAGTAACAGCGAAACATAAAGCGGACCTGCATAACCTTTGGCACGCTTCTCCGCTTCTATCTGTACGGTGAAACGATCATAGTAACCTCCGCCGTAGCCGATTCTGCCCCCATGACGGTCAAAGGCCAATCCCGGCACGACAACCCAGTCGATTTCCGACCACATTTCAGGCGTCCATTGATCGGAGGTGGGCGCAGGCTCAGGAATGTCCCAAATTCCAGGCACGATATCGCCGTGCTGACCCATCTGCCTCAGCTCCATGGTCCGGGTTACCGGGTCCACTCTCGGAGCCAGCACACGGTCACCGCGTGACCAGCAATGCTCAATAAAGGGAGTCGTCGAAATCTCGCTGCCAAAAGAAAGATAGCTAAATACCGTCAGCCTATCCCTGTTTTTGTCTATTCTAAGCTGCTCCCATGCCTCAATTGCATGCCGACAGGCCACAGCAGATGCCTCCTGCCGCGCCAGCGGGTCCATAGAGTCCCGCGCCTCCCGTTGCTGCAAGCGCAGCGCGTTCTTCACATTATAGACATCCAAAGAATATCCATCCTCCCGCACAATCGTCGATAATGCTTTAAACCGTTACGATTTGTACAATTGTCAGTAAGTCTTGTACCTTGCAAGTTTTTTTCATTTTTTTTCAGTTCTCGTTTAAGTTTATCATTGTTTATACAAATTGACTACACGCGGCTCAAGGGTTTAGAGGGTGATAGCAGTGCATTAGTGGGTATTTTCATGTAAACTGGAAGGAAGACACCCTGCGGAGGAAGCAGGGAAAACTGTGCATAATGTAATGGAGGAACGATACGCGATGCTATTGCAAGTAACCGGAATTACGAAATCCTATGGAATTGAGCCCGTTCTGGACGGGATTAACCTTCAAATATTGGAACGTGAACGCATTGGACTGGTAGGTGTGAATGGCGCGGGCAAATCGACATTGCTCAAAATCATCGCTGGTGAAATATCATATGACAGTGGACAAATTTTCAAAGCGAAGGAGGCCAGCATTGGTTATTTGGCGCAAAACAGCGGCTTGAACTCCGACCGATCCATCTGGGCAGAAATGATGCTCGTATTTACTCCGCTGATCGAAGCAGAGCGGGAACTACGGCAGATGGAGCAGGAAATCGCCGACCCCGCCAATGCACAGAACGAGAAGCGCTATGCAGATCTTCTGGAAAGATATGCAAGAAGGTCGGACTGGTTCAAGGATCACGGCGGCTATGAAATGGAAACCCGTATTCGCAGCGTGCTTCATGGTATGGGTTTTGGCTCATTTGCACCGGAGACGCCTGTATCCACACTGAGCGGTGGACAGAAAACACGTCTCGCGCTGGCCCGCATCCTGCTGCTTGCCCCGGATGTACTCATGCTGGATGAGCCTACCAACTATCTGGACATTCAAACACTGACCTGGCTGGAAGATTATTTGCGAGGCTATTCCGGATCGCTGCTGGTCGTATCCCATGACCGTTATTTTCTCGATAGACTGGTGACGACTATTATCGAAATCGAGCGTCATCGTTCGACCCGATATACAGGTAACTACAGTCGCTATATGGAGCTGAAAGCTGCCGAGTACGAAACCAATCTCAAACACTATGAGAAGCAGCAAGAGGAAATTGCCCGTCTGGAGGCATTCGTGCAACGCAATATCGTGCGAGCTTCCACGACCAAACGTGCCCAGAGCCGCCGAAAGCAGCTGGATAAAATGGAGCGAATGGATCGGCCAATGGGAGATCTGAAAAAAGCCCATTTTTCGTTTGAAACGGCTTATATGTCGGGGAAGGAAGTGCTGGAAGTGCGTGACCTCTCCGTGGCCTACGAAGGTAAAAAAACGCTATTTCAGCATGCATCCTTTGATTTAAAACGTGGCGATACCGTTGCGCTGATTGGTCCGAACGGAATCGGCAAATCGACGCTGCTCAAATGCCTGACGGGAACGTTAAAGCCTGCTGCCGGGTCGATTCACTGGGGCACGAAAATCAAAATCGGCTTGTATGACCAAGAACAAATGAACCTGAACCAGGCCAATACGGTGCTGGAGGAGCTATGGAGCGAGTACCCCCATATGGAGGAGACACGAATTCGCACAGTACTGGGTAACTTCCTGTTCAGTGGTGACGATGTACTGAAAAAGGTAGCTACTTTAAGCGGCGGTGAAAAAGCTCGCGTCTCTCTCTCCAAGCTGATGCTGCGCGAAGCCAATGTACTAATTCTCGATGAGCCTACCAACCATCTCGACCTGCTCAGTAGAGAAGTGCTAGAGGCTGCCCTAATCGACTATGATGGCACGCTGCTGTTCATCTCCCATGACCGTTATTTCCTTAACAAAATGGCGGAACGTGTCATTGAGCTTCATCCTGAAGGCATAGAACGTTTCCTGGGGAATTATGATGACTATGTAGACAAAAAGCAGGAGCTGGCTGAAATTGCGCAAGAAGCTCTGGAGTCCGGTCAGGCAACGCGCAGCAAAGCATCATCTGTATCCGCAACGGACGAGACAACACCCAAAACAGGGGCAGCAGCCTATGCGGCAGACAAACAAGCCAAGAGTGAGGAACGCAGTCGCCTGCGCAAGCTAGAGACACTGGAAAATCAAATCAAAGAGCTGGAAGAACAAATTACGGGGCTGGAGGAGCAAATGACTCTGCCAGAAATTTATCAGGATTACACGGCCCTTCAGGATATTCAGGCACAGCTTGACGCACGCAAGCAGAAATTGGCAGCAACCTACGCGTCATGGGAGGAACTGTTAGAAGAATAAGGCATTCTTCAAAATTATGGCCTTAAAAATTTCACATTAGCCCTATCCGTCTTTTTATACACAAGGATATCCACATAATGTGTGCATGAAATGTATTGAAAAATGGTCTTTGGGGCCATTTTTTTATTGATAAAAAGCCGTTTTCATATGAAAACCAAATTTACCCACTATTTTATCCACATTATCCACAGATTTTACAAATCCTAAAGATGCAAAATGCCCCCTGTTCTTGCATCCTAAAAAAGCCTTAAGCTGCTTGCCTCAAGCTTAATTACCCACACTTCGGACGTGATATGTGGATAACTTTGTTCACAACTTGACAAATCATATCATTGTTCGAGGAGTATTAAATTTCAGTTTTTTTTGATGAATGCTGAAAAATCGTGCAACATCATGACGAACGACGCGGGAGAATTAGACATTAAAATTCACCTGCTCAAACTCCTGTATTTATACCTATTGAATTTTATATTTATAGATCTGTATAAGTTGAACTTATATTTTCAGTGTTCAGCTTATATAAAACATAAAAAGACACGACCCAAACGAGTCGTGTCCCTATCTACTTTCTTCACTTTCATTCAGCTCACTAGCCCAATGCTTCTCCAATTAAGATTGAATGGACCATTCTTCCAAAGACAGTCCGGGATCAGCCTTCATGTCCAGCGAGGTGAATTCGCCGCGTTTCCACTTAGCGTAAGCTGCGGCACCAATCATGGCCGCATTATCCGTGCAATATTTCATAGATGGTACAAGCAGCTCAATGCCTTCACGTTCACACCGTTCACGAAGTGTCGTCCGCAGTCCACGATTGGCGGCAACACCGCCGCATAACAGCAGTTGTTTCGCGCCGTATTCACGCATGGCACGAATCGCTTTTTCCACCAGCACCTCCACAACCGACTCTTGAAAGCCTCTTGCGATCGCTCCGACATGGACGGTTTCACCGCGCATTTTCGTTTGGTTGATCACATTCAATACCGCAGATTTCAAGCCGCTAAAGCTAAAATCATAGGAATCCGGCTCCAACCATGCACGTGGCAAGGTGATAGATTCCTCCGATCCATGAGCCACACGGTCTACGTGCGGACCGCCGGGATACGGAAAACCAATAGCACGCGCCACCTTGTCATAGGCTTCCCCAACCGCATCATCCCGCGTGCGACCAATCAGGTGAAAATGACCCTCGGACTCCATCCATACCAGCTCTGTGTGCCCTCCTGATACGACCAGAGCGATGCACGGATATACGATTTTGTGCTCCAACTGATTTGCATAAATATGTCCTGCGATATGATGCGTTCCGATCAACGGCTTGCCGAACGCCATGGCGGCGCTCTTGGCGGCAACAATGCCCACCAGCAACGCACCCACCAGTCCCGGTCCTTGCGTCACGGCAACTGCCGAAAGCTCGCGTGGCGTAATTCCCGATGCCTGCACGGCCTCATCCAGCATGTAGGTAATGCTCTCCACATGCTTGCGGGATGCCACCTCCGGCACAACTCCGCCAAAGGCTTTGTGCGTTTCAATCTGACTGGAAATCAGGTTAGAAAGCACCTCCGTGCCATTTTTCACGACGGACACAGCCGTCTCATCGCAACTCGTCTCCACTGCCAATATATAGCAAGGCTCGCCAGAGGCGGCGCCTGTACCTGCTTTTTCCTCTTGCGTCATTGCTTCTGCACCCTTCCTTCCTGTTCACTAAATGCCCCATGTGCGGGAAGATCCGCCCACATGATCACGGCATCCTCGTTATTATCCGAATAATATCCCTTACGGACGCCCGCTGGCTTAAAGCCTTTTTTCTCATACAAGCCCTGAGCGATCCGGTTCGTCACCCGTACCTCCAGCGTCATGCGTTCCATCCCCAGATAAGAGGCCGTCTGCATCAGCTCGTCCAGCAGCTTATCTCCAAGCTTGCGCCCGCGGTAGGCCTCTCGAACGGCAATATTCGTAATATGGGCCTCGTCCATAATCGTCCACATCCCTGCGTAGCCGATGGCCTGTCCGTTCAGCTCCATAATCATATATTTAGCAAAATGATTCATCGTCAATTCATTGCGGAACGCTTCTTCCGTCCACGGTAGCGTGAACGCTTCATGCTCAATCGCCAGCACATCGGGAATATCATCCAGCTGCATCAGTCGAAACTCCAACTTTTCTTCCCGTTGTATGTTCTTTGCCATGTTGTTCACCGCTCTCTTCAGCGCTGACGAAGCAGATTGGCTTCCGCCTCCGCCAACTGGGTATAGTTTGGAACCAGCGTGTGTAACTCGTCATGTTCCTGACGAAGCAGCTTATCCGCCCCCAGGCGGCCAACCCATCTTCCTTCCAGCTCATACGGTACGATACGAAGCTCGCTCCATGCACGCAGGCGCTCAGCTGTTTCTGCGTGAACCGCCGTTTCACCGACCAGCCAAATGACCGCAGGACGCCCTTCGGGCGGCAAAGCCTCCAGCCGTTGCAGCAGGGCCTCGGTCCAAGTGGCCATTAATCGGATCGCATCCGGTTCCAGACGCTGTGGAATCCCGGTATCGCCGTCCACATTCGCTGCGAACAAGCCTGTGTATACCTGTCCGCGTCGTGCATCCAGCACGGGAACGATCCAGTCTGCCGCCTGCTCTCCAGCCGAGTGTTTATTTGCTAATTCACTGCCAGCTTCTTGCTCCTGCGACTCGGTGCCACGGCTCCAACCGCCCCAGGCCAGCGCGTGCAAAGTGGATACGGATGTCACCGGCACGCCCCAGGCCCAAGCAAGTGTTTTCGCCGCGGTCACCGCAATGCGAATACCTGTGTAAGACCCCGGTCCGACACCCACCGCAATGCCGTCCACATCATCTCGCGTCAACTCGTCTTCGCTCAGAAGCCGTTCCAATTCGGAAATCACGTGCACCGAGTGATTGCGTTCGCCGTAGACATTGCTTTCTCCTAGTAACTCTTTTCCGCTCATCAGGGCGGCCGCCATCACGGTCGTCGCTGTATCTAACGCCAAAAACCGCTCACGCGGCTTTACATTCTCATCTGTATGCTCTCTTTGCATGGTTCAAACTCCATTCTCCCGCAAACTGCGGCACCATTGTTCATAAGGCTCGCCGTACCCGGTCAGGTGAATCAAGCGCTCCTCCACGTTCGTTGTTTCTATATACATGTGAAGCCGCTGCTTTGGCAACATATCCGGTATAATACTGCCCCATTCCACCAGACATACTCCTGTCCCGTAAAAATATTCGTCCAGCCCGAGATCTTCGGCCTCATCCTGTGTAATACGATATACATCCATATGATACAAGGGTAATCGACCTTCGTACTCCTTAATGAGCGTAAAGGTTGGGCTGTTTACGATACCTGGGACACCCAGATGACTGGCAAAGGCTTTGGAAAAAGCGGTTTTGCCCGCTCCCAGATCTCCATCCAGCACGATCACCGTTCCGGGAACCGCTTTGGCTGCCAAAAACCCTGCCAAAGTCCCGGTCTGTGCCTCTCCGGCAGAACGGAACGTAAACTGTTCCTGCGAAATTGTCATATATTTTAATCACCTTTCGTCCGAATCGGACCGTTCCAACTTGTCCTTTATTATATAGTTCACCTTATGTCGCCGCAAGGCATGAAGACATGCTATTGTAAGTTAGTGAAACATACAGGGAGGGGATCGAAACGATGGGACAAACCGTTTTACTTATGATTGACGTGCAACAGGCTATGTTTATGTATGATGAGAAGCTGTATCGAGAGCAGGAAGTTATAGAGCATTTGCAGCAGCTTTTGACCAGAGCGAGAGCAGCAGGCACGCCCGTTATTTTTATACAGCATACCAGCGAGACGAACGAGGATTTTCAAGAAAACAGCATAGGGTGGGCCATAGCAGATGTAGTGCGTCCCCTTCCCCATGAGCGGATTGTCCGTAAAACATCCTGGGACAGCTTTTACCAAACTGAATTGGGCGATGTGCTGAAGGAACTGGGGGCTGATCGGCTCATCATTGCCGGGATGCAGACCGAGTTCTGCCTAGACACGACCTGCCGGAACGCCTACAGTCTGGGGTACCAGAATAATGTGCTTGTATCGGATGCGCACAGTACATTTAATAGTAAGGTTCTGAGCGGAGAACAAATCGTTGCCCACCACAATGAGATGCTCGGTAATCGTTTTGTACGTTTGCTTGCAACGGAAGATGTACATTTTTAATATGAATCATTCTGATTTTAAGGCATGTATGATAAAATAATAGAGCGAGTCACCTGCCAAAAGTTTCTCGCTCAGAGGTCGATTGCTTTCAAGCAGTCGGCTTTTTTATATGTGTATAGAAGTCCGATTGTATTGATTGATGAGTTCGTCGAGAAGCATAGATTGCTTGAGCACACATGCATCATCGAATCTATATTTCTTCTGTAGATCGTAGAGTTCTGTCTGTTCTTTTCCAAACGATTACGCAAAACCTCTTGCTTTTTCATCACAAACCCTCCTTTTATGATCTTAGTGTAAGAGGTTATTTCTATTATGAGGATGAATAAATTGAGGAAAAATGTCCGATTTATAGAAAAAAGACCAACTTGAGCTGGTCTTTGATTAAAGTTAACATTTAGCATAAGATTATCAGTCGCTTTAAAGTTGATTTTTTCAGAAGCTTTATTACAAACGGACTTTGTGGAACCAATAATATCACAAATCACTAATTCAATTAAGAGTTAGGAGGAAGACTGCTTACAAATTCGTAAACGCCTACTATACGCTTAGCTGGAAAGTCAGAATTTTGAGATATGGTTATAGAATATCCCTGAGGTTTATTGATTATTGAGTGAATAATATCTTCTGAGACTCCTTTTTTAAGGGGAGCCTTAATATCGACTACTTGGTACTATAACCCTGCTCCCCCCATTGGGGGAGTGGGTCTTCTTCATTATTTTTTATAGATATTTCGAGTAAAGATGAAATTCTGGAAGCTTCGAAGCTCTTAACAGAATACTATAAGCGGTTCGTTCGCTTGCAGGCTTACCAAACGACTTGACTACATTAATTAGATCTTCATAAAGGTAACTTGTACCGGGCAAACGCTCCTCTTTCTCCAGCGCTATTTTGAGTTTTGTATAATGATTTTTTAGAACTTCCAAAAGTTGATTTCCTTGTGCCCCGTTTAAGTGTTCAGACATAATATAATCCCAGAGCACATATGTTTCAGGATCAACCGCAAAATCCCTCATGAGGACATTGTAATATTCGAGTAATTCTACTCGTTCCTCTAGACTTTTGGATGACAATGAAATCCCCTCTTCCCTTTTTCGGCTTATAGTAACACTTCAATTACAACGGAGGCAAATCTTCGTGCCCAAGAGAGGGGAATGCCAACATCGTAAAGAGCTCCTGCAACTTTCGCCTTCAAATCATCCATAAGGACTGTTTCCCATTTCAAAAGTTCATCAATATTCGATCTTATCCCATAGACCGCATCCTCATAAAGACCAGACCACTTTTCCCATTAGGAAGTAATTCAAGGGCATATTTCACGTCATTTATAGCTTGTTTGCTTGTTACCTTATCACGGAATGCCCTTAGTGCTTCTTTAGCGACTTTTGTCTTCCATTGAGGTTCGATCACACGTTGTTCAACTGATTCCGAGTATTGTTCAGGAGAAGATTGATAAGTATCTGTAATAACAGAAGATACTCCATTTGCAGATGCTGAAAAGGGAGCTACGACAGAGAACAAAGTTACACTTGCAAATAAAGCTAAAAACCATTTCTTTTTAGATTGTATCATTTTTACTCCTCCTTTTATGGTCTTTCTTTGGTCTACCACTATAAAAGAGAGAGTCATCCGCCAAAAGTTTCTCTCTCTCTCGAAGTTAATCGCTTTCAACCAGTCTGCTTTTTTGCATGTACATAAAAAGTCCGATTGTATTGATTGATAAGTTCATCGAGAAGCATAGATTGCCTGAGCACACATGCATCATCGAATCCATATTTCTTCTGTAGATCGTAGAGTTTCTGTCTGTTCTTTTCCAAACGATTACGCAAAACCTCTTGCTTTTTCATCACACTCACCCCCTTTCATGTTTTCTAGTTTAAAGTGTTATTTCCATTTCAATGATGGTAAAATTAAGAAAAAACGTCCGATTTATAGAAAAAAAGACCAGCACTTAAGCTGGCCTTGGATTAGAATTAGTATATAACAAGGGTGTGATAGGCTTATATCCCTCCATGGTGATCAAGGGGTTGAAAAAATCCCTCCTTTATTGGGGATTGAATTGGATTAACCAATATCAACAAAAAACTAGCCGCTAAAAGAAGTAGCCCTAATTTTTTTTTCATTTTTGTACACCTCATTAATCAAATTTTGGTAGGTTTCTGTAGTTTCGAAATATGCATCCTTTCTAAAACGTTCAAATAAACCTACACACTTGATTATACATGACTTATTATTCATAATAGAAGATCTTTCCAATCCACTTATTAAAAATTCGAATCCCTTTTGATACATTTCTTTAAGTAAATAGTATTCAGCCAATTCGTTAAGTAAACGAGAGGAACGTTCTGAGGTAGTTTGTTGAGTATAAACACCTTTTTCCATTTCTGTTATATATTTAATCTCCTTATTAAACTTGCAAAGTATATCATCTACATTGAGATCAAATCGGTTAGCTGCTTCAATAATGTTTAATAAAGATAGGAGAGTTTCCTCTTTATTCACTTCAATATATGCTACATAATCCGGAAGTACACTCACATCTCCAGAAAATAACTTGGTTACATAAGTGTTAACCTGTGCCCATTCCTTAAATAAGCCCTTCCAACGCTCAGATTCCTCATCCGTTTCTTTCACCCAACTCAAATCAGTATAGGCATGAATATGTTGAAGAGCCTGCTCATACTCTCCCCATTCTTCACAAACGCTTCCACGAAGTAAATAAGAATAAGCAACATAGACATAAAGCGGTTTGCTTGGTTTCTCCTGCTTATTTCTTTTTTTTCTTATTGGCTTGCATTTTGAGAAATATTGAATTTTAGACTTATGCTCCAGTTTTTGAGCTACTATTTCTACCTTATCCCATCTTCGTAAGGAACGATAGGTGTTTGCTAAGTCCTTTAATGCTTCCAGTTGGTCAATCTCGTCCAAGCGGTCAATGAAAGGCTGAAACTCAATAGCTGCTTGATAATTTAGCTCTTGGTTATCTCCCTGTTTCGCCATAAATAAACGATACTGACATAAAGCCAGTCGTTCCGAATGCTGACTTTTCTCACTTAAAGCCACGCCTTCATAAAGGATAGCGGCTATTGCATATTTGCCGTCTTTGAAAAATTCCTCCGCAAGATCAAACAAATATGAGGAATACATTAATTTGTCCAACAGCAAACCGATTACCTGTCGGATGCATCCCTGCTTGTCCAGCTCTGCACAACGGTACAAGAAAGGTTTAATCCTGCGCCAATTTAGAGCGACTTTCGCCAAATATTCTTCTATATAGCGCTCGTAAAAATACCCTTTAGCATATCCCATCGCTGTCGTAATACGGTCTAATTGTTCAACGGATAGCGCACGATTGCCATTTACCATGGTACTTATCGAGCCTGCATTTAAACCGGTTACCTTACTTAATTGGTTAATGTTTAGATCATTGTGTTTCATGAAATTTAACAGTTCTGTGCGAATCGTGGTTGTATGGTTCACAATAAACAACCCCTTTAACGTTAACGTTTATGTAGTCAGTCAGATACCGACTCATCGGAACATTACATGTTACAATCTAATTATAGAATAAAATGTCACTTTGACACATAGTATACCACCTTTTGGGATATATATGTACACTTTTCAATCCATTGCTTTATCTAAGAATTGGATTTTCTTAGCTTACGCAAAAAAAGATTGACCCTTGGCCAACCTCATCACTGGAGTACTAAATCTAAATTAAAGGTATCAATTATTCAGTACTTTCTTTGGCATTCGGTATGTACTCCATTCGTTATTAGCAACATGTTACCGTTTCAAAATACCATTGAGTAATTCAACTATCCACTAGGAGGCACAATTATATGTTATGACATTTTTACTTAACGAACTGCTGTGGCTAGAGAATCGCGGAGATATCAAATTGAATTTCGTAAGAAACCATAAATAAGCGTGCTTAGATGACCTATAAAGGACTCGCAAAGGGGTCATCATTTTTATTGGAATTCCAAATGTGTTCAATTTGATTAGCAACTTGTTGAGCTTTTTCAAGACCAAAGTGGTCGGAAACAAAGCCTAAGGACATATCAATTCCAGCAGATACACCGGATGAGGTATAGAACTTTCCATCTACTACCCATCTTGCGTACGGAATCCAGTCAACCTCCGTATCGATGGATTTCACCCAATCAAAGGCTAATTTATTGGATGTGGCGCTCCTGTTTTTTAACAAGCCCGTTTTGGCAAGTAGCGCAGAACCTGTACAGACAGTTATACAAAAACAGGAATGTTCCGCAATCTCTCTGATCTGATTTATAAATTTATCGTCATGGATTAAATTTCTTGTCCCCTGTCCGCCTGGGATCATAAATATGTCATCGGGCTTTGCTTGTGCAATGGGTTCTGTAACAATCTTGGTTTTTTGTCGGCTCTCAATAATTCCTCCGTTCATAGAGAAATATTTTAAGTCATACTCTTCTGGTAGGCGACCAAAAATCTCAACGGGTCCGAATACATCCAGTGTTTCAAAATCATCGAACAAGCATATGTTAAAGTCCATACAGCTCACCTTTCCTCAAATATTAATCATACTATACACCCTGTTTCCTGAATTAAACAATATAAAAAGCGCCTTTTCGGGCGCTTATTTAGTGTACTATAAGGCGGTTATGAGCGTAAAATCCAATCTGCCACATGCTCAGCTACCTTTGGATGGTTGAGATGGGCAAAGAAGTTATGGGGATTGGATCGTCCGGTATGACTATCTTTCCAAAACGTCTGAATCAGCGGCTGATCATCAATGCTCTCTATTAAATTACGACTCAGCATCAGGCTAAAATCATCCTCAATCGTTGCGTCATGCGCGATGTAGTCATCTACTGCGTTAATGTTGGTCCAATGTCTGATATTGATGGGATACATACCATCGTCAGGCTCGTTGGAATCATACAAGCTGCGCTTTACGGCTGGCTCGCCTAACGGATTGCCCAGTGTCAACCAATCGTTAACCTTGTGCTCCCATAGATGTTTATATTCGCTCATACGTGAAAATTTCCACAAAACATCGTAAGCCACCATGCATCCCATACTATGGGAAAGAAGCATGACATCGTCTCCGCTACTTAAGGCTTTAGCCAATGGTGCCTGTAGTCTTTCACGAATTTGGGAGCCTACTACACGGCTTGTCAAATAAGCTCCCAGATCAGGGAGCAGCTTCTTGATCGCACGGGTGCTCATACCGAATAAAGACAGGTATGGGCTAAGTATTTTTGCAATCTCATCATAGGAGTGTATGAGCGGTTCATTTGCTATCAGGCGGTTGTATTCCTCTGGAGTCATCTGATCGGTTGGTCGATTGATTAATTGCTCCAAACTCTCGTCGTAATAGTGGTCTGGAACATAGAATTCTCCATTACTATCTTTTTCAAATACATCTCTAATTTGGGAATTGGGCAGCAGTAGCCTGTTGTTAATATCTCCGTAGTAAATAAACGTCAGCGTGATATGCTCTTGCTCCAGCTTTTGTGCCGCTTCCTCATTTACACGCCGTAATCCAGCAATTAGCGCTATTTTGATGAGACGGAGCATTTCCTCGCATTTGGGCTTTTTGTCCCGGCCATGAATAATGACTAAATGTTTGGTTCCCATCTCCTATTTCTCTTCCAAACGATCTACACGAACGGTTTGAGTATTTCCGGGGTTGCTGCCCACCTGTACGGTAGCCATACCATTTGCTTCATCCACATGCTCGATCCAGATCGGTTTACCCTCTAATTGCACGGCAATGTTTTCGGAAGAATTGTAAATCGCTTTTGCTCGTTCCACGTTCATGCTGATCTCCTCCTGATGATTGTTTTAGTCCTCATCTATAATCCGTTCAACGTCCAATGAAGGGATGCTATGAGAAGGCGAAGTTGAAACCACAGCCTCCAAATCCACATGACCCACAGCTACAGGAAAAGGCGGCTGGATTCCATGGGAAAGGGCAAACTCGGGCGGCAATGCATCCTGTTCGCCTCCGGCGGGTCCCCGAAAGGCGATATGGCTTTGACCCACACGATGTCTGATTTGCCGAGGATAGGATTTTCCGGGCATAAATTGTACCTCCTTTTGAATCGGATATGCCTTACTATGCACCAAAAAAGCTGTAACCATGCACATCGAGCAGAAAACGGCCACCTTCATTTATGCCTGATATTTGCTTCATACATTCTTTCGCACGAAGCATACTAAGCGGAAAACAAGTCAAAAAAGCCAAGGTTGAAACCACCTCATTCAACATAATAAGGTTGGGCATACTTGATATCACTTACAAGGAAAGAAGGAGCGGCGTAATGCATACGGTCTGGAAGGGCGCAATCAGCTTTGGATTGGTTCATGTGCCCGTTAAAATGTTTTCGGCTACGGAGGATAAGGATATTTCCATGCGTTATATTCATAAGGAGTGCGGAAGTCCGCTCAGTTATGTACGAAAGTGTCCCGTTTGTGATAAGGAGGTCGAATGGGAGGAGATTGGAAAAGGCTATGAATACGAAAAAGGGAAGTTTGTCCTGTTCGATAAGGAGGAACTGGAGCAAATCAGCGGACAAGCGGATAAAAATATCGTCATTTTGGATTTTGTGGACTTGCAGGAGATTGATCCGATTTATTTTCAAAAAACGTATTATTTGTCCCCGGATCAGGCAGGCTCCAATGCTTACAAGCTACTTATGAATGCGATGAAGGATACCGGAAAAATTGGCATTGCCCAAATCTCGATCCGATCCAAAAGCAGTCTGGCGGCTATTCGTGTGCTGGATGAATGTTTGGCGGTGGAGACGATGTTTTACCCCGATGAAATCCGACCGGTGTCCCAGGTTCCTAATCTGCCGGGACAGGAGGAAGTTAAAGAGAAGGAGCTGACGATGGCAAAAATGCTCATTGAGCAGCTATCTACACCTTTTGATGCAGCAAAATATACGGACCAGTACCGCGAGCGTCTGCTGGACCTCATTCAGCATAAAGTGGCTGGAGAAGAGATCCGAATCGCTCCATCGCAGCCGCAGACCAATGTCGTGGACCTGATGGCTGCACTCCAGGCCAGCATCGAGGCAGTGAAGCCTGTCGTTACCGATCCCGGCCCAGCCGTGAAAAAACGCCCTGCGCGTAAAACAGCAGCCACAACAACACAGCAAGCGGTGGCAGGAGATGCCGTTTCTCCGACTCCGATCAAAAAGAAAAGAAGCACAGCCAAACGCAAGGAAACCTGAGACTGCGGCGGCTCAGGTTTAGAATCACGCCTGTTGATTTACCAATAGCGATCATCCATTCAACATACACTTGGCTATATTGGATCTGTTCCTTGAACCGAATGAGAGGTACTGATTTACAAGGGAGAACGAATGATTTAGCGTGACGTACAACCACTTTAGGACGACATAGATCATGAGCGCGGCAAATAGTTGGTTGAACACGGCATTCTTCGTTCTCCCGAATAAGATAGGTACATTCATTGGAAGTTTCGAATTACGTTCGTTGTAAGGAGTGAGGATTTACCAACGTCACGTTCTCATTAATACGCGTGCCGACATACTGCTTATCTTCAGCGTATTGATCAAATCGTGTAATCTTCCCATAGGCTCGGTCATTGACCAAAATGGAGCTGGTGGTGTAGGAGCTGTTCCTTGAGCTATTTTTGGAGGTACAATCGAAGCCGCTGATGGAGCAATAACGGGCGGTGTTCGTTATAGCATTGGTGTGGCTATTTGGGGTAAAGGTCACTAACTAAAGATGAATCAAAAACCAATACTGGTTTATTTCGGTATTGGTTTTTTGATTTATAATATAGAAAGGCGGGGTGATGAAAATAAATATAGCATCGATTACGGTTTGTGAAGATACCACATCCGATTTTAAACCAATTAGTATAACGAATACTTTTTATCCTGAGCAGAGTGGATCAGTTCAAGTATTAGTCCAGTTAGAGAAGAAAAATAATAAGACTAGATATGCAGTTGGAGCCCTAGATTTAAGAGCACTACTACAATTAAAAGAATTTAACATTTTTCAAAAATGGTTTACTATTATTGAGGTAGAAGATAGTAAACGTCGATTGGATTTTATCTTGAAAAATATGGGTTACGGTCCTAGTGCTCTAAATAACAATTTTGTAAATGTACCTAGAATTAATCTGAAAGGGTGAAGAGGACTAGTGTCCATTTTATTGCCAGTAATCTATATAATAATTGATTTAATCATAGGATATTTGTTTGCAACAGTGTTTATCTGGATTTCCAATAAAGTAAATAAGACGGGGGAAATGAGCAACTCCTTTAAAATGAAAGCAACTATCGCTATCGTTTGGACTATTGTGGGTGTATTGATTAAATTAATTTATAAAAATTAAATGCTCATCGACTTTCAGTAATGTGGGGTTTATTGGATTAGAAAAAAAAGCGACAGTGCCAGCTCTGGCATCGAATGACACATTCGTCTCGATATTGTCGCATTTTTGATTGGAAAGATTCATCTACAGGGCTGTCAGACAATACTTCATCCTCTTTTACAATGCTTGCAATTCCAATGACAGCGATTTTGTAGATTTGAATGTCACTAAGGTCGTACAACTCCACATATTCAGGGCAGCTACCGAAAAGCCTATCGTCTTCTCGTTTAAGTCCTATGATGATGAAGTCATGTAGATCATCTCCTGCTTCTAGAATATTATTTTCGTTTATTCAACATGGGCTAATGATAGAACCGCAGCGTATGCATTAAAGATTAATGTAATTGAGAAGAACATGCTGAATCTGAACCAGCCATTCCACCGGTAGTTTTTGCAGAGGAAATAGACGAGAAAATCGGGCAAAGGAAAGAATAGCATGTTTGGGCCACGTCGTTTGAGCAGCATCAAATAGCCATTTGAGCAAGATGTCGACGGTGTCCAATCGGTAAAATCCTGTACGGGCACGTAGCTGTACGCATGCAGTGGCTTTTGCTGCAATCGCAGCGACGGCGCGGCAAAGCTGGCAACCGCACCGGAATCCAGACCGCCACTCAAGGCCACCCCCACAGCGCGATGCGTGCGTAATCTGGCATTCACCGCCTGTGAAAATACCTCGCGAAAAGCCTCGACGTACTCGCCGCCGGTTTTGAGTCGCAGCGGCTCCACATCATCCAAAGAAGCATATTTATGGATGGTTGACTTTCCCTCCTCCATGGTGAACCAATGGGCCGGCGGAAGCTGGTTTATATGCTTATAAGCGGTAGTCCCAATATCGACGGATTCCTGCATGGCACGGATGGACAGAAATTCCGCCAGCCACGGCTCATGCAGTTCTTTTCGCAGAAAAGACAGAGCCAAAAGAGGGGCTACTACTGTACTAAACGCAAACCCTCGCTCATGTTGGTATGTATACAGCGTGCGGCTTCCTGCCATATCACGAGCGCCATATAATCTGTGCCGCCCGGCATCCCAAATGACAAAGGCAAAATCACCTATTAAATAGAGGGCCGCGTCGAGCGCCCATTTGTCGTATGCCAGCAAAATCAACTCGCTGTCCGTGATTTCTTGCCTCCGTTCCTGTCCCACCCCCAGCCGTTCAAACAGCTCAGAACGATTGTCAATAATCGCATCCGCCGTGATCGCCAAATTCCGTTCCTCGTCATAGAAAGGGAGACACTCATGGACGGATTCCGGTGTCACATGCTGGGCATGACAGCCCAAAAATATGGAACCCTCATACCAGGCGCATACGCGGTCGGCGGGATATTTTCGCAGAGCTTGCATCATTTGACCGCCTTCATCGGTGCATATGGACTCATGCCCAAAGCTGTATATTCCGGCAATCGCACTCACGTTTTCCCCCCTTTTTCTTTTTCCATTCCCGATAACGCTACGGACGCCCAACGGTCCAACTGACGGGCAAAGGGGATACGAGATCGGAGCCGTTGATCTCTGCCTTGGTAGGTTTGGAGCTGTGCGATAAGACGATTCCGCTCCTCATAGCGATGTGCCAGTCTGTTTTCCAGCGTCTGGAGCCGTGTATCATTCACAACTTGTACAAAGTCCTTCTTTAGAGAATCATGAGGTGCAGGTTTCTACCCTATCTTTATTGCGAATTCACTGTTATCCGCATCCTATTTTCCAGCATCCGATAAGCGTTCTTCCACTCAAAGCTGCCTTGTTGGAGAAACTGGCTCTTACGCCGACTTAGCGGCTCCACATCAGCTTCCTCTTTAAACTTTCCCCCGGTGATATGCTCGGACTGCTCCAGCGGATGAGAAGTAGCAAAAAATGTGCGTAACGGAACAAACCGACCGAAATATCCGTCATTTTCATATTAAAATGCGAGCTTTCCAGCTCCTCCAGCAGATGAAAGCGTTCGCCGCGCATCTGATTAACTTTTTTTGAATGAAGCCGCGATAGATAAAGGATTACGGATAAGCCACACCCTGCGGGCTGCCGGGAAAAGGCGGTCTAAAAAAAGCACCGTATAGTAACGCGGGGATTTGTCGATAACTATATTTGCGTTAGTCCCTTTAAGCAGACCGTTATAGATTTCAAGTGTATACGATCGGGAAGCCTGCTCCAATACATGCGAAGGAACCATACCGTTAAAAATTGCCGGAGGATTCCGGTTCCTCCATAGGGACTCGTTTGTGACTGGGGAAGATCATACAGTCTGAGCAGGAACCACATTTCCTGCGTGGTAAACAAACGGGAGTGGTTTTGCAAGATGGCGGTGACTAGCGAGCTTCCACTTCGGTGGGACACTAAGCAGGAAAACCAGCCCCTCGCCTTGTTTATCAATCAAAGAAACTCCTCCTCTACCTCTGCTCAAGACATTTTGATAGATACATTTCGTAATTTATTATAAATTTATGATACATTTTGTATCTTATCAATCCCTTTGACGGATAATTTCTGTACATGACGCTCATGTTAATCCATAAGTACATCTTCCATGTAAATTTCTCAAGCTAGCTTATAAGAGATTAAAAGAAGGAGCGTAGCGCTATGAGACAAGCTGTTAAAGGCATCATTACCATTGAAGGTCTGGAAATTCCTATTACCAACCCGGATAAACCTCTGTGGCCCGAAGCTGGCGTTACCAAGGCGCTGTATCTTCGCAAGCTTGCGGTGCTGGCCCCTTTTCTGCTCAAATATAGCCACAACCGTTTACTGACTGTCATCCGTTGGCCACACGGCATTCACGGGGATTTTTTTTACCAGAAAAATGCCCCGCAGCCCCGTCCGGACTATATCAAGACTTTCCCGCATGACGGCATTGAATATATGGTACTCGGCACACTGCCACAACTGCTATGGCTCGGCAATCAGGCGGCGCTGGAATTTCACCCATCGCTGCACCAAGCCGGAAGCACGCTGCCGTGTGAATGGATGATTGACCTTGATCCGTCCAGAGAAGTCGAACCACGCATTATGGAAGCGGCGTCCATCGTTGGGGGAGTGCTGGCTTCGCTTGGTTTGGAATCCGTACCCAAAACGTCCGGAGCCACAGGTGTGCAAATTATTGTTCCGATCCGCACAGGCATAACCTTCGATGAGCTTCGCAGCATCGGTCTGCTGGTGGGTCAGTTCGTGACCGAAAAGCACCCGCATCTGTTCACACTGGAACGGTTAAAAAAGGATCGGGGAACCGCTATCTATTTTGATTATTTGCAGCATTATCAAGGAAAAACCCTGGCCGCTCCCTATACCCCGCGGGCACGCCCTGGCGCTACGGTATCCACCCCACTGACATGGGACGAGGTACGACAAAATGTATCGCCGCTTGACTATCATTTGCTAAATATTGAGGAACGGCTAAATCAGGTAGGCGACCTGATTGCCAAGGTCCCTCCCCAGCCCATCGAAGATGTTCTAAAGCATATGCGCGCCAAATAAAAAAGGGCGAACTCCACAGCCGTAAAATCGGCCAAGGAATCGTCCCCTTGCGCTAGTGTATTCCTTTTTTCTTGAAGCGTCCGCCCTTCACATCATGAATGTTCCCAATCGCCACAAAGGCATGTGGGTCCCAATCTTCAACGATGTTCTTCAGCTTCGCTTCTTCCAGACGGGTGATGACGACGAAAATGACTTTCCTGCTTTCGCCTGTAAAGCCACCCTCACCTTCCAGATAAGTTACGCCCCGTCCAAGACGGTCCGTCAGGGCATCCCCGATGTCGCGGTATTTTTCACTGATAATCCAGACCGATTTGGACTGGTCCAGACCTTCGATGGTAATATCAATCATTTTCATCGCAATATAATAAGCAATCATGGAATACAAGGCATTCGGCCAACCGAATACAAAGCCTGCGCTGCCCAGAATGAAGATGTTCACGAAAAGTACGATCTCACCGACCGAAAAAGGAGTTTTTTCACTGACGAGAATAGCTACGATCTCTGTTCCATCCAACGAGCCGCCGGACCGGATGACAAGACCTACCCCAACGCCGAGAATGACACCGCCAAAGATTGCGCCGAGCAGCGGTTCGCCAGGGGTCAACGCACTTACATTGTGAAGTAACGCGGTTCCGATGGACATCACGATAATGCCGAATAATGTGGATAAAGCGAAGGTTTTACCGATTTGCTTGTAGCCGATAATCAAAAAAGGAAGGTTCAACAGGGTCAGGAAAATGCCGAGCGGATAGCCAGTAATCTTGGAGGCCATAATGGAAATACCTGTGACCCCACCGTCGATAACGCCGTTAGGAACCAGGAATATTTCGAGGCCTACTGCCATGAGCGCTGCACCGAAAATAATCATGGCCGCACGCTGAAACAGGCGTTTTGCATTATTTCTAGGATTGGCTGGAATTTTGCTGATCTTGGTCAACTCTCCGGTCACATCTGTGATCTCAGACAGATTTTGGACTTCCTTGCCCAACACACTCATATATAAATCCCCCCATTACAGTATGGTATATTGGGTCAAAAAAGGGGCTGCGGTCCGCAGTCCCTTCTCCTTTACCGCGCTTGTGTTATATGAATACTATACCATAAAACCGTGATTTTGCGCAAAAAAGTTAGCAAAAAGCACATAAATCTCAATAAAGCCGGATTATATTGATAAAAACGGCGAAAACCGCCTTTAAAGGAGCGGAGAGAGCATGCGAGTCAGAATTTCAGCTGTTTTCTGTACTCGTGGCCGTCTGCGGAACACCTTTAAATCAATATGCGAGGAGTTGGACAGGTCCTCTTCAAAATCGGCCGACAGGTGTTCCAGCGCTGACCGGGCAAAGAGTACAGCGGTCAACTCAAAATTATAGAAAAAGCTGCGCATGTCCATATTGGCGGTCCCGACCGAGCCGAGCAAATCATCCACAATAACGACTTTGGTGTGAATAAATCCTTTACGGTATTGATAGAACTCCACACCCGCCTCCAACAGCTCTTGTACATAGGACAGAGACGCCAGATGCACCAGCTTTGAATCCGATTTGTATGGAATAATAATCCGCACATCGACACCACTAACCGCCGCCAGCTTAAGTGCCTCATAAATCCCCGGATCGGGAATAAAATACGGCGTGGTAATCCAGATCCGCTTCTTGGCAACCGCCAGCGCACCAAAGCACAGTTCCTGAATTGTATCCCATACCTGATCGGGGCCGCTGCTCAAAATCTGTACTTCCTCATCTCCTTCACAGGTATGAGGCGGAAATAAATTCTCATCCATCAGCCGTTCCCCGGAGGCCAGCTTCCAGTCGCTCAGAAATGCATTTTGCAGAAAATAGACGCTATCTCCTTCAATCTGCAAATGCGTATCCCGCCAAAATCCCACCTTGGGGTATTTGCCGAGGTAATCGTCACCCACATTGATTCCTCCAACAAACCCGATCCGTCCGTCCACCACTACGATTTTACGGTGATTCCGGTAGTTAATCCGGCGATCCAGCGTGGCGAAAAACGGAGGCAGAAAATAATGAAACTCTACACCTGCCTCACTACAGGCACGAATAAAGGAATAGGGCAGATTGTAGCTCCCCACGCCGTCCACAACGAATCGAACCTTCACACCCTCACGCGCCTTGCGAATCATCACTTCCTGAAACTGGGTACCGATGTCGTCCGCCCGAAATATGTAAAACTCCACATGAATATGATGCTGCGCCCGTTCCATCGCTGTCAGCATTGCCTTGAAGGTCTCCTCCCCATTCGTTAGCACACGCGTGCGATTGCAGCCGGTCAACGGATTTTCCGACATGCGGATGAGCTGGTTAAACAGACGCTCCTGGTGCTTGAAATGAGGATTGTGCATTTGTTCCACATTCTCAATCACCTTCGATTGCGACCACAGGCGCTCGCGAAATTCACGAAATAGCTGTGATCCTCCTTTTCGCACCATTTTGCGCTTCTTATAATCCTGTGCAACAAAGTAGTACACGACAAAGCCAATGAGTGGGAAGCAGAACAAAATAGATAGCCAGGCTACCGCTTTGGCCGGCTTGCGAAATTCAAAGAGCAGGATCGTCCCGGTCTGAAAAATAAAAACAATTAAAATCAACAGCAACCACAGCATGTCTCAGCCTCCTTATAGATCTATGTTTTATACCAAGCTCCAAATTTTTTGACATGTTTGCCCCTTAAGCTGAATAGATAGTAACCAAGCACTATAGGATCGATGTCCGGAAAGGAGCGATTATGAAAAAAGGAAGCCTACATCGCCGGATGACCTTGCTCGTCATTCGGGATGCACAGCAACCGCCCAAGCAGCTACAATGCTCTACAGCCGCTGTCATTCTCGTCCCCACCCTTGTGATCGCGTCCATTTCTACACTCGTGATCGGGCTGCAAATCCGTTCTTCCCATATCATTTCCCAAATGGAAACGAATCTTGCTGTCCAGAGTTTGCAGATGGAGGTTACGGTAGCGGACAAGGATGCAGCAATCGGGCGACTACGCCGCGAAGTCATGAAGCTGACGAATCAGGCCACCAGTATTCGCGAACGCCTCCAGCGCGTAACGGAGCTGGAGCAGCAAATGCAACAATTTATCCGTAAACACGGAAAATCCTCTGCCACCAGTAGCAGCAAAGCGTCCATGACCCCACTCTCCTGGGATGCCTCCGGTCATACCGGGGGCGAATTGATTACAGTTCATGAAAATACAGCCATGCTTACTCGTCAAGCCATGGATGATTTTCAGAAAATCGAATCCCTGCTGGACACGGTAGAGCGCACGGTTCCCCGCTCTATTCAGCAGGCAAACGCCGTACAGCAGAACCTTGAGCAGAAGCAAGCTGCACAGTTGCTCCAGACCCGCAGACTGGCGCTTGCCGAACAGGGCAAGCCTTCGGCCTGGCCTGTAGGTTCGCGCCGGATGGCCTCCAGCTTCGGCTATCGCAGCGATCCGTTTACGGGCAAATCGGCTTTCCATTCGGGCGTGGATATTGCTGGACAAACGGGTGATCCCGTCTATGCAGCAGGGGCGGGCACCGTGCTGGAGGCAGCTTCCGGCGGGGCACGGGGCAATTGTATTATCATCCAGCATCCTGACGGGCTCCAGTCCTGGTATATGCACCTGAGCGGTATGCAGGTGACTCCGGGGGATCGAGTCCGTAAAGGACAGACCATCGGCCTGCTGGGAAGTACGGGAAGAAGCACGGGATCTCATCTTCATTTTCAGATCGTCAAGCATAGTCAGCCTGTCGATCCGTTACTCTATGTACAATAAAGGATTGGAGGAAAACAACATGTTCAAGGACTCCAAAAAAAAGCTGTCCACTCCTGCGACCGATACGCTGTTGGCTAACGGCACCAGCTTTGAAGGTACGATTGAGGCTGAGGCCAATATTCGAATTGATGGCCATTTTCAGGGCGATATCCGCAGCACTCGCGCCGTCGTGATCGGGGAATCTGCTGTCGTACGTTCGGATATCGTCGCACGAGACGTCATCCTTGCCGGCAAGGTATTCGGCAGCATCACCACAGAGGGACGACTGACGATCACGCCTACGGGCGAGCTGTACGGCAAGGTAGCCGCCGCCGCGCTGGTCATCTCCGAAGGCGGCGTACTGGAAGGTACGAGTCAGATGATCCGAACGAAAGACGCAAAACCGTCTGCTTCAATTGACGATTCTGATCTTGTATCACAATCCGGTACTCGCAAAGGCAGGGATACCAGTCAAGCAACCTTGCAATCAGAGTCGGGATAATTCCATTTACTCCATCCTATCCTCCATTCATTCCACCATATGACATGTATGATACCAGCTTAACCGAAGAATCGGACAGGGTTGAAAAAGCTTCATTCAACGTATCCGACAGTCGTGACAGCGGATCTTCACCCTCTTTAAATGCAAATCGACAGACCCTATTGATTGATTCTTGCTGAAAATAGGTTGCAATATACCCCGGCACGCAGAATCTGTAGTGGTAATTGTATAGATACAGCGCCAAAAGGACGTGCAAATGGATAGCCATTTAACACGTCCTTTTGGCGCTTCTTTCAGGATATTGTGGAATCCTCATGATGAAAATCAGATCGAATCAGAGGATCGGGTTTAGGTTGAAACATCCCGTTTTACAAAAACCACCCAAGCAATTGCGATAAAAACTACATAATAGGCGGCCAACACGGTGAGCGAAAAGGTCAAACCAGAACTTACCGTACCCGGCGGCATATCGAGATATTTTTTCAGGTCCATATGCGTAAATAGCACGTATTTGGTCCATGCATAGCGATCTGTACTAAACAAACCGATTGAATTATAGATTGTTTTGGTGAACATCATGAACAGAGACAGGCCAATCGCCAAGGCGCTGGAACGAAAAACAGCGGACAGCATAAAAGCAAAGGCGATGGTCACGAATAAAGCAATATAGCTGTACAAGAAATTCAGTGTTACATAAGATATCGAATCACTGAACGGTGGAATCGAACCGACTGGCGTATCTTTGGATAACATCAGCCAAGAGGACAGCGTAACCATCGCAATTAAAATGAACGTTCCGAGCAGACTGAACAGAATGACTGATATATATTTGGACAAAAGAATTTTGCTGCGGGTCCAAGGGCGGATAAGCAGCAGCTTGATGGTTCCCCATGTAAATTCACCCGCCACGGAATCAGCCGCTACAATGACCGTAAACGTCGTATTGAGGAAAAATGTAAACATCACCGTCAACACGATACCATCCCACACGTTGACCTGATCGGAAACAAGGGCAATCAGCATCGGAATCACAGCCGTAATGACCGCCAGCAGCCCTAGCATAATCCACGTCCGTACACGCAAGTAAATTTTAAGATTTTCGTTATGTACCAGCCTGAAGAAGTCAGCCAATGGACCCGCCTCCCGTCACTTCCAAAAATTGATCTTCCAACGTACGGGCCACCGGGCGAATCGCATATACCTTGACTCCGTTTGCAGCCAGAAGACTGTTCATGTCTGCTATTTGCTCCCGCTCCAGATGCAGCAGCAGTTGGTTACCTTCGACGCGTCCTGCTCCGGCAAGCGCATAGGCCTGCTGGATATCATTCACTTCAAAAGCAATTTCCGCCGTCTGGGCCTCTCCACCTGTGCTCTTTAGCTGCTTGATGTCAATCAGCCGACCGTTTTGGATAATGGCGACACGGTCGCACATCAGCTCCATTTCGGACAACAAATGACTCGATACGAATACTGTAATTCCCTCGCTCCGGCTCAACTGCCGCAAATAATCCCGCAGTTCGCGTATTCCCTGCGGGTCCAGACCGTTGGTCGGTTCATCCAGCACGAGCAGCTTCGGTCGATGCAAGATAGCCTGTGCAACCCCGAGTCTCTGCCGCATTCCGAGCGAGTAGGTTTTGACTTTATTGTGAATCCGGTTTCCGAGTCCTACCAGTCGGATCGCCTCATCTATGCGCTCCTTGGTCACCCCCGGCGACATTCTCGCAAAATACTGCAAATTTTGATAGCCTGTCAGAAACTTGTACATTTCCGGGTTCTCGACAATTGCACCGATGTGGGAAACTGCCTTTTCAAAATCGGTTTTGATGCTGTCTCCACAAATATGGATATCGCCCTTGCTGATCGAAATCAGGCCAACCATCATACGGATGGTGGTTGTTTTTCCCGCACCGTTCGGTCCGAGGAAACCAAATACCTGCCCCGCTGGAACCTCCAGCGTCAGATCGTCCACAATCGCTTTTGAGGAAATGATTTTACTCGCACCCTCCATACGTATGACGGGAGGCTGTCCTGTCACTTGCTGCATACTATGAAACTCCTTCCATCCGGAGTGAAGCTCTTTTCTATTTTTCTGTTCATTTCCGGTTTTGGAAGTATTGTACCATATTTAACGCAGACCCAGCCATAACAGCCCACATATCAATGCAAAATACAGCAGCTTGCGACGAACGCAGAAGCCGTTCTTCTTCTGAACAGCACAAATCGCCCCTTCCCTCAGTTGGACATTCTACTGGATTACTCTACAGATGTATGTGGGATATGTAAGCGGTATAAGCACCAGACCCATCATCAATAGTGTAGCAGCCCGCTTATAATGAAGCCATCCGGAAAGGGCAGCAATGGCGGCGTATCCATTAAAATCACATCATAATGCTCCTTCAGCTCAGCCATTAGAGCATTCATTCTGCGGGAACTGAGCATTTCGGACGGATTCGTCGGAGTAGGCCCGGCTGTAATGGCATACAGATGATCGATCCCGGTTTCCTGAACCACATCCTGCCATGGCTGCTGGTTGGCAAGGACCCGCGTCAGACCGGTATGATTACGCAAGCCGAACATGTGATGCAAAGAAGAGCGGCGCAAATCCATGTCCATGACGAGCACCTTTTTCCCCTCTTGCGCATACGTTACAGCCAAATTGCTAATCGTGACCGTCCTGCCTTCACCCGCCTGAGCTGACGCCACCATCATAACCTCAATCGGCTCGTCTATAGAGGAAAACTGGATGTTCGTGCGAAGCATGCGGTACTCCTCCGAAACGGAAGATTGGGCATGCAGGGATGTGACGAGCTGGTTATTGATTAATCGCGGCATATTGTCCTTAACCTACCTGTTTGGGAGTTGTGGTGGATCCGCCGGAACGTTTGTCTTCTTTTTTCATTTTCGTAATCAGGGACAGGATAGGCAGGCCGAGTTCTTTCTTAACCTCCTCTTCATTTTTAAAGGTATCGTCCAGCACTTCCAGCAAAAACGCCAAGCCTATACCCAGCAGCAAGGAGGCGGTAAAAGCAATAAGCATCTGTATAGCAGAATTACTGTTCACGGGAACAGCCGGTTCAGTCAGGCTGGCTTCGCTTAGAATCGTGACATTGTCCATTTTCATGATAGAGGGAATTTGGCGTTTGAATACTTTGGCTACCGCATTTACGGTTTTGACAGCCTTCGTATACGATAAATCGCGGATTGTTAAATCCATGACCTGTGAATCACCTGCAGTGTTTACTCTTAATTTCTGCGTCAGAGCTGACGGAGTGACCTTGAGATCGGGGAAGCTGGCGACCACCTGGTCCATAATTGCCGAGGACATCATAATTTGCTTATAGGCGCTCGTTAAGGCTATATTCGTTTGAACGACACTGTAATCGACGACACCCGCACGATCCGGCCTTGGCGCCTGGTTGATAATAAGCTTTGCTGTCGCTTCATAAACCTGAGGGGTAAAATATACATGTTTCACGCCCATCACAGCACATACCAACAATACGATACCGCCAATCAATCCTATTCTTTTTCGGATCATACGAATGTACTCTTTCAGCTGCACAAGACCAGTCCTCTCTGATTGACTTGTTTTCGATGTGATAACGCTTGTACTGATCCTCTGCATACCGGGGAAAAGAACGATGCATGAGCCTCTAATCTATAGTAAAATGTTATATAATAGCGCATAGAAGATCTAGCCAGCGAATAAGCACAAATGCTTATTCGCTGGCCTGTTAAGGTATATAAACCATGACATACGTGAAAACTACCAAATATAGATACGTTATGTGACTTTTTTTAACTTATACAACTAATTTATGATACGTATTGTATCTTTTCAAGCGTAAATTTGCAACTTTCTTAACCTTGCACTCAGGAGGAATATCAGATGAATTATGGCACCCGTATCGCTGAATTACGGGAATATAAGGAATTAAAACAAGAGGAACTAGCGCAAGCCCTCGGAATTACACGAGCGGCTCTTTCTCATTATGAAAGAAACCGGCGCAAGCCAGATTTTGAGATACTGACCAAGCTTGCAGACATTTTCGGGGTATCCATTGATTACTTGGTAGGTCGCACTAGTCATCCGGCAGCGATTTTGGATTCAGATGTGAGGCAATTTGTGGATCAGTTGGAGTTGTCCGATGAAGATATCCTGCAACGTTTTAATTTGACCATTGACGGACGAACTTTGTCTGAGGAAGAAGCCAAGCGTTTTATCGCGTTTGTCCGCATGGAACGAATGATGGAATAAAGAAGGGTGCGAGCCAGTTCACTCCTGTTTTAAGCAGTGCCGGCAACTGGTATTTTACACGTTCTTATCCTTCCGGCCCTTGGTTCCGCCAGCTTCGCTCTGTAGACATTGCGGCATCGTGATACCGCATTGAAGCAAAATATCCCGGATCTCCAAGTGGACGACAGGTTTGTCTGCTTTCCGTGCGTTGTTTCGTAGAAGAGGGCTGTCCATCCCTGATTCTGTCTCCTTGTTCATTCGGCACTAACCTCACTTTATCATTCTTGGTTACCGGAAAGAGAATCCTTACAAACCATGTATGTATTGTTATGAGCAGAACTATTATATATGAATACATGCCTGCAATGTTGTCGTCTTATGGCGAGAAAATGAAAAGATTTTCGTGTTTTTTTCTAAAATATACGCAATGATCTGCCAAATCAGAACGATTTACAGGTAAAAAAAAGAACCTGTCAGGTTCTTCTTTCTCTTAATAGGTTCTTTGGCACTCTGTTTTCGGTTCCATGTAAGGTATTCTTCGACTTTGACCCTACTCTGTATCTGTCCTGATTAAGTGACCTTGGCCGCCGGGGATACCTGGGTGCCCCCGGTCGCTCGGACTTTGTAGACGTAGTGACTTCCGACTTTCACGGTGTGGTCCGTATACGTGCTTCCCGCTACTTCCGAGGCAATCACCTGATACGCCCCGTCTGTCCCGTCCGCACGCAGCACATCATAGGCGGATACGCCTTTTGCCTGAAGCCAATCAATCTTTACCGCGTCTTCCTGAACAGCGGCGGCCTTCACCTCTGTAGGGGCCGAAGCTACGGCCTGATTTGTACTTTTCAGTTTCAGAATGTATTGCACTGACTCGCCGGGACCCAGCTTTTCTTGAAAATCAAGGGCAGGCGAAGCCTTGAGCCCTGATATGGAACGCTGTGCCTGGCTGTACGTAGAGCCGGCTCCGAAGCGTTCCCCCGTGTACAAACCAGCCTTCGGCATCGTCACCCGTACACGAATCGTCTGTGCTGTGGATTCGAAATTCACCAGATTCACCAGCAATTTGTCCGAGGTGGCGCCACTGCCAGCTAGCGGTTTCAGTTTGGATGTATCCACTGCACGGACATAGACCATCCTATCCTTCGTTTCCTCCGGATTCAGTACCTTATAAGTCAATGGGTTTCCGTGTGTAGCATAAGCCAGACTCAAGCGTCTCATGATGTTTACACGGCTGTCCTGCCCTTGTCCGAACGGATAAATTTCCGTATGCGCCGGATTGTGATTTCGCAGGTCAAAGCCGTTTTTAAACAGCGCGTAGTCCCTATAAAAAGCAGCATGCTGGATAAATATATCGGTAAAGCCGATCTGCGAACGCATAATCCGGTCGAACGCTGCTGCTTGTGGCTGACTGGCCCCGTAATCAGGGTTGTCCCGATGCGTATCGTTCGTACCAAACTCCGTATTCAGCATCTTCTTCTTCAGCCCGTTGCTCGAACCGCCGAAAGTTTTCAGATTTTGAACGAAGCTGCCTCCATCCTCTTCATTATACGATTCGCCGTAGGCGTGCCCGTTAGTCAGGTCGGTGACATCCTCCACCTGTTTACGTTGTGCGGGGTCCCGCTCCCATCCATCCGGATCGCCGCATTTCAGCCTAACTCCGGCTTGGTTTTTACATGCCTTGGTCGAATACTTCGGCCAGTAGGCCCAGCCCGGCGCTACCGTTTTGAGATGCGGCACCAATTGCTTACCTTCCGTATTCAGCCACTTGGCCACGGCCAGATCGACCGCTTTCGAGCGATTAAACAATCCCGGTTCATTATCCACTTCATAATATTGCAGATATGAACCATATTTTTTTGCATAATCACGCAATTTTTGCTTGGCCGTCTCTGGCAGGGAGCCGTCTTTTTGCAGCTTGATATCGCCCGTATATAAATACAAAGCCGACGATTGCATATTATACTGCTTCAACGTTTGGTAGTAATCTCCCACGTCTGTGCATGCCTTGTTCACATTACTGGCACAAGTGACTCTCATGACATTGCCGCTATATGCAATTCCCAGCCATTTTAGAACGTATGGTAAATGTTTAACTGCACCCTGATCATAATAAAATTCTTTATTGTTCACATTCGTCCCGGTCAGTATATATTTACCGTGTATCGGCTCGTTCGCAGGTGAAGCTAACGTCTCCAAGCTCAAGTCATCCCAAGTCCACCACACATTTTCATCTTCAGCAGATGAGCAGTATAAGCAGCGTGCTGCCTTTAGCTTGAGTACGTTAATACCGCTTTGCAATTGCTCTTTGGGTATATACAGCTCGTAGTTGTTTTTGAAATTATATGCACTGCCTGTGCCGGAAACCCCGACAACCTGAATGATACCGGACAACTGATGATTTGAAAATACAGCCATTTGGGGAACGGCTTTGCCCGCATCCAAAATCCGTACACGGAATATAACCCCGTAAGGAGGAACCTGACCCAGCTTGTACTGGAGGGTCAGTTCAGGATTCGTGGACGCATTTAAACCCGGAGAGATATCTCCACTGCTGAGCAATACCGGAGCCGTTGTACTCTCTGCTATGGACATCGCTGACGATGTTTCTTTAGCAGACGACTCGGTAGGGGCCGCAGAAATAATGACTTTGCCCTTACCGACCACACCTTTAAATTCGGCTGAAGAGTCATCCTGCTGACCGAGCTTCCATACCAGACTGGCCGCCGCTACTTTATCCGTCTGAAGTTTTTCACTCTTTGAAGGCGTATGAATAAACCAGGCGATCATCGCCATAGCTGTGGCCCCCAGTAGCCCGGCCAATACTACTATATACCTTTGGGTCAACCATTTTTTCATTATTGTGTTTCACCCTTTCTCCTCGAAATTTTGGGTGGGAAAGGAGTATATATCAGGGAAGAAACAAAGCGTTGCCGGGAATCACCACTTTCGCTTCATGCTGACTTTCCCACATCAGACGTGCCATTGCGTCGCCTTTTTCATCATAATATTCAACTTTCAGATCTACCATTTTGCCTGCTTGCAAGGTAATGCTGCCCTTGCGTTCGGTCCAGCTTTGTTTGAACCAGCTATCAATAATCAGCTTGCCGTCTACCCATACACGAATACCATCATCAGATATCGTGGTAAACGTATAGGTCTCACTATATTGCGGATTGATTTTGCCCGTCCAGCGGACCGAGAACTGGTCAGCCTTCACCTCGGGATCAGGCGAGGCGGCGCGCCAGTTATAGTCCAGCTTACTGTCCGTGCGAACCAAAACGGCGGTGCCGTCTAGATTCATGCTGTTATAATATTCACCCCGCAGTCCGTTTGTGTGGACTATATCCGAAACAGATGGGGGAACGGTCACTACTGGCGGTGCCGGGATAGGATCGCTTTGTCCCTCGTCCGGTAAGGTCGGTACATCTGTCACGGGCTGTTGAAAGGCTGCCAGCCCTTTTTTCACATCATCTCGCGTTAAGCTCCTCGGATCATTCATATAATCCTGAATTTGATCCGTTGTATTATTCTCGGTCAGCATATTGCCCCAAGTCATGGAATACACCCATTTGGGCTGAGCCTGCATTACCTCGGGACTGGGCACCTCACCTTGTTCCCCAATGGCAATCGGCTTATTCTGTGCCAATCCGAGCAGTCCTTCATAATGACTTTGCTTAAAATCATTGTTGTAGATGTCTACAGCCAAGATATCCACTTTGTCATCCCCCGGATATTTCGGGGTATATGGGACAGTGTACGAATTAGGAGCGTTCGGACTCCATACCCACAGGAGATTGTTCAGTTGATGCGTGTTTACAAAACGGTCATACATAATATTCCACAGCTGATTAAAATTATTTTTGTTTCCCCACCAGAACCAGCCACCGTTCATTTCGTGGTAAGGTCTCCATAATACTGGAACGCCCGCATCACGAAGCTGCTTTAACGATACAGCGGCCTTATCCAGATCGGCAATGAGAAGATTATATTGCGTAGTACCTGGCGTCACGTATTTATTGAACTCCTCCTGGCTTACTTTCGCCTGCACATTGGCCCAAGTCAGTGGTTTACCCGGCAGCGGTTCATGATAAGTCATCGTAACTATGCCGCCAGCTTTACTCCAACGTATAGCGCTATCGACGACATTTTTACGTTGTGCTGCCTCCGTAGCGGCGGACTGACCAGAGATGGCTCCCATCTCGTAGCCATGTACACCAGCATATGCATTACTGATTTCTTGGACTCTGTTACTGAATTCATCCGGACTTTCCAAATAATCATGCTGACCGGTGACTGTTTTTTCCCCCGAGATGCTGAGTAAATAGCTGTATAGTTCTCGGGCCTGAGTAGAAGCGTTCGAATTAACAGGTTGTAATATAGCGGCATTCGCCACGAACAGAGATTCACCAAAACCGACGGGCAACAAAGAAAAAAGTATAACAAAAGGGAGTACATGACGTATCAGTCGATATAGAGGAATAAAATTAAATCTCACTTTTGCTCTTCCTTTCGGTAGCCAGGCTGCCATCCTTATAGAAGGCCCTTTAGCTTTGCGTACCTACCTTTCGACAGGGCTGCATTTATCGTTGGAAGGAGTTTGGATTCCTTCTTATCCTAAATATCGACTCTTTTTTGCCAAAATTTAATAGCTCATGTTCATGAATTTACATATTTTCGCGTATTTTCGACAGTTTGTGCTAAAAAACTTCATATAATGGCCTTTTATCACCTTTACGAAATAGTTATGAAATAAACTGGTGACGGGAAATTTCATCCCAATCCATGCAAAAGCGGACAATATCCTCTTCGACCAGCTCAGAACCTGTCTGTACCTCGATCAATTCCACATCCGTCACGGCCAAAATGCTATGCTTCGTCCCTTCTGGAATGCGAACCACATCACCAGCCTTCACCTTATGCAGCTTTTCATTCAAAATAATTTCTGCTTCACCGCTAATAATGGTCCAAATTTCACTCCGTTTGAAATGAAGCTGGTAGCTGATATTTTTCCCTTGCAGCACACGGATTCGCTTGGTCAATACCTCGTTGCCCTCGTCATACTTCACATAATCCACTACCCGATAATGCCCCCAACGGCGCTCTTCGTACATTGGACGCTGATTATGAGCCTTGAGCACTTCCTTGATGCGCGGGCTTTCCGCCTTATTGGTCACAAGGATGCCATCCGGGCTGGCGGCTACGATCAGATCATTCGTTCCGATGATCGCCACGGGAATGTCCAGTTCGTTGATCAGGCTCGTATTGACGCAATCTTTCGTTACCACACCTCTACCCACTTGCTGATGGGACATTTCTTCCGTTAGGGTGTTCCAGGTACCCAAATCCTTCCAAAATCCATCATACGGAAGAACAACGATTTCCTTCTCCTTCTCGACTACCTCGTAGTCAAAGCTGATTTTTTCCAGGGAAGCGTATTGCTTTTGCATTTCTTCATAGTTCAGCGGCAATCCTTGGGATGCCAAGATATCGAGCAAGTAACCCAATTTGAATGCAAAAACCCCGCAGTTCCATAGAGCATCGCGTTCAATCAGACGCTCCGCCTGCTCCCGGTCGGGTTTCTCTTGAAAATGGCTCACTTCACGATAGCCTGTGCTACCTTGGGTGGCATCGTTTTTCGGAATAATATAACCATATTTCTCAGATGGATAGGAAGGGACGACCCCAATTAATGCAAGCTTGCCCCCACTCTCCTGAAGTGTGTGCTCCAACTGGGCGACTGTACCAAAGAAAGCTTCATCCACATAAGGATCTACAGGCAATATAGCAATAATTTCATCAGGCGAAACACCAGCGATGGAATATAGATAGGTTGCTGTCAGCGCAATGGCGGGAAAGGTATCTCTGCGTTCCGGCTCAACGATGATGCGTGTATCCTGCCCAACCTGACTTTGAATCATTTCGACCTGCGCTCTCCCTGTTGCAATGAACGAGGATTCAGACAAGCCGTTATCCCCCAGTTGTCTCCACACCCGTTGCACCATCGATTCCGAAATCCCCTCCGGGCTCTCCAGTACCTTCAAAAATTGTTTGGAACGGGAATCGTTGGATAAAGGCCATAATCTTTTACCGGAACCACCAGACAAAAGTACGAGCTTCATAACTCTCCACTTCCTCTCTAATTTGGGTTAGGTGATCGGATGGGGCAAGGTTGAGTAGCCCGCTACGGGATGGATTTGATCTTACGATCGCTTCGCTTCTCCAGATTCAAATCCATCCCTGCGCTACTCAAATATGCATCATGCCGATCATACCGTGTATTGCAAAAGGCACGACCGGACAATTCAAGTCCGGTCAGCCTGTCAAGACGCTCACGGGCTTGCCTACCGTGCTTGCGGGCTTCAAGTAACGTTCAGCCCTGCCACGCCGAGATTGCCTTCGGCAATCGCAATGGCGTCCTTGCTCAGAAGGAGCAGCATAGCGCAATCACATGACAGCCTTGCTCCACAGGAGCTTCGCGGCTCAGCCGCATGGTAGCCTAATCCGCAGGAGCGGCGCGGTACAGCCGCGAGGCGCTTTGATCGTAAGGAGCGGCTTCAACTGTGCCGCTCCTTACGATACGCCCTTCCTGCTCCCACCCCATAAGGTGGGAGGTTAAAAATCGTGACTCCATGTGGTAAAAGCAGCGGAGCGGGCAGAATTGTTCTGAAGAAGCGTTAGCGTTTGCCTTTATCCCCGGATTTTAACCTTTGAATGTTTTACCCAATCAAGAAAATCCGGGGGTAACAGCAATCGGAAGAACAATCTGCACGCGCAGCGCCTCCAACAGCACCATAGTCACTTTTTAATGTTTCACTTTTAAATCCGTCACTTTTAAGCTTCAACCTTATCTCTGTTCCACCCACTCATCCGCGGACGACCCACGGAATAGTATTCCAGCCCGGAGCCTTGAATCTGCTCCTCTGTAAATACGTTACGACCGTCAATTAGGACTTGCTTGTGCAGAATGGAAGCCAGTTGTACGAGATTGACGTTTTTGAACTCTTCCCAATCGGTCAGCAGGCAGACCGCGTCGCTTCCTTCGGCAGCTTGCTGTGGGGATGAGCACCATACAATACTCGGATGATCCACGCGCTCCTTGAATTTTTCCATTGCAATCGGATCATACAGCTTCACAATAGCACCTGCCTGGATGAGCGTTTCGACGATTTCCAGTGCCGGAGCCTCACGGATATCGTCTGTATTGGGCTTGAAGGCCAAGCCCCAAATGCCAATTGGCACGCCATGCAGCTGACCCAGCGATTCGCGTAGCTTGGATACGATCATGAAACGCTGGTCGGTGTTAACTTCGACCACCGATTTTAACAACTTAAATTCATAGTCTACGTTGCCCGCAATTTGGATGAGCGCATTCGTGTCTTTCGGGAAGCAAGAGCCGCCGTACCCGATCCCAGCTTGCAGGAAAGAGGACCCGATTCGTTTGTCCAACCCCATACCGTCAGCCACACAGGTAACATCCGCGCCTACCTTTTCGCAAATATTGGCGATTTCGTTGATAAAAGAGATTTTGGTCGCCAGAAATGCGTTGGACGCGTATTTGATCATCTCTGCACTGCGGATATCCGTTACATAAATTTTATCCGTGAACACCTGATGCAACGAAACCATCGTTTCACGCAGCCCCGTGTTGTCCAAACCGATAATGATGCGATCTGGATGGAGTGTATCATTGATAGCAGAGCCTTCTCTCAAAAATTCCGGAGCGGATACAATATCGAAGGAAAAACTCGTATGACGTGCCAGCACATCCTTGATCTTTTCGTTCGTTCCGACAGGCACCGTGCTCTTGGTCATAATAATTTTATACCCGTTTATGGCTTTTCCGACCTCAGCAGCCGCCTGCTCAATGTAGGACAGATTCGCTTCGCCGTTAGCCAGAGAAGGCGTACCCACCGCCAAAATAACGATATCCGAGCGGCGAACCGCGTCGGCCAAATCCGAAGTAAACTCCAAACGACCCGCTTCCAGATTTAACGCGATCAATTCCTCAATGCCAGGTTCATAAATAGGAGATTCCGCCCGGTTCAGCATGTCGATTTTATGCTGCTCTAGATCGACACAAATCACCTCATTACCTTTATGTGCAAAACACACGCCCGAGACGAGCCCAACATATCCAGTACCGATTACAGCCAGCTTCATTCCATTCATCCTCCTTTTAGAAAGTTCACATAGGCTTGTTCCACATACTTTTTGAAATGATCCTTAAACGTATCTTCATCAAATTTGCGTGCATGGCTAATGATACCGTCCACATCCCATGCATGCTGCTCGACCTTGGCGACCGCCTCCAGCACATCCTCTACCTGATGTGTGCGGAAAAATACACCATTCACATGAGGAACAATGGTATCCAGCGCTCCCCCGCCCTGATAAGCGATAACAGGCCGTCCTGCTGCGTTCGCCTCCAGAGGCGTGATACCGAAGTCCTCTTCCCCCGGAAAAACGAGCGCACGGCATTCTGCCATTAGCTTGTTGACCTCTTCGTCTTCAAGCCTGCCAAGAAACTCAATGTTCGGGGAAGCCATGCCTTCCAGCCTTTTACGATCCGGTCCTTCACCGACAATGCGCAGCTTGAGACCATTGCGCTTGAATGCCTCAATCGCCAGGTCAACGCGCTTGTAGGACACTAACCGGGATACGATCAGGTAATAATCACCGATGCTTGTAGCGCGTTTGAAACGGGATGTATTAACAGGAGGGAAAATAACATCCGACTCCCGTTGGTAATAGTGCAGAATTCTCTGTTTGACGACCGAAGAGTTGGCGACAAATTGGTTTACGTTGCGAGAAGTTTTGGCATCCCATGTTTTCAACCGATTCATGTAAAGCTTTAGCATACTTTTGAGCAGGTTGGATTTGGACTGCCGGGCCATATATGTATCGTAATCCCAGGCAAACCGCATCGGTGTGTGACAGTAACAAATGTGAAACGTATGTTTCGGTACCTGGATGCTTTTCATAAATGCGCTGCTGGAGCTTAGAACAATGTCGAAATCCCTAAAATCTAAATCACGGATAGCGATGGGGTACAGCGGCAGCACTCCTTTGAAATTGGCCTTCACCCCCGGGATGTTCTGTAGCCAGGTGGCTCTAATATCTGCATCCTTCAAGTTGTTCGACAGGCGGTCGTCGCTGAACACCGTTGTGAAGATTGGAGCCTCCGGATACATATCGTGGAATACCTCTACCACCCTTTCCGCTCCGCCCATCTGGATTAAGTAATCGTGTGCTATCGCTATTTTCATCTTAATCATCCTTTAACGCGAATGTCGGTCAGATTCCTGCCAACAAACCCTTATAGTAATGAACTATATCCTTAACCGTGTTCTCGATAACAAAATGCTTCTTGACCCGTTCCCTCCCTTTATCGCCCATGTGCTGACGTTCCTGTGGATGCTCCAGCATCCAGCGGATGGCTTCTTCCAGCTTGACCGGATCACCCGGTTCAATAAGCAACCCGGTTTCGTTCGGTACGACGGTTTCCTTGGGCCCACCCTCATTCGAAGCAATCACCGGCAGACCTGCGGCCATGCCTTCAATAATGACCTGCCCGAACGGCTCCGGTGTGATGGAGGTGTGAATGAGCAGATCACAACGCTGCATCAAGCCCTGAATGTCATCGACGTGTCCAAGTAAATTGACGTTGTCTAATCCGTATTCGCGCATCGTGGATTCCAGACGGCGTTTGTATTCCTCTTCGCCGAATAGCGCATCTCCAGCCAGCCAAAATTTCACACGCTTATCCGGTAAAAAAGAGCGCGCCGCTTCCAGTAAAATATGCTGCCCCTTCCACTCTGCCAGTCTGCCGACCAATACAACGTTAAACGAGTCATCGTCACGTGAATTTGCAGTCACATCACGAGCCGTAATCGCCTGCGCAAATGCCGAGTAGACGACGAGCGTCTTTTTGTCTGGGGGCAGCTCCAGCGCACTCAGCGTGGACTTGGAATTGGCAATGACGCCGTTGGGCAAAAAGCGGGACATCAGCCGAATGCCTTTGGCTACAATCGGCTTCAGGTACGGCGGGCCGATATGGTCACGGATATGCCAGATCAATGGCACCTTCGCTGACTTCGCGGCTACTGCGCCGTAGAACGCCGACTTGAGCGAGTTCGTGTGAACACACACAACCTTTTCCTCGCGCAGCAAAGGCGCAAGCCTTTTCCCATAGGCCAACAGTCGGTAGGCTGCCGCAGGGGCGCCCAGATTGACGGCATTTCGCCCACGGTTGCGAATGGAATCATCCAGCGGAACGATACGAACATCAATGTCACGTTGCCGAAGGCGATCTGCCAAATCCCCTTCCTCCGCCAAAATGACGAGCGGGTCGATATATTCCCCGATGTTCGTCAGTATGTTATACAACGCGACTTCGCCGCCGCTCCATCTTGCCGTGTGGTCAATATATGCTATTCTCAGCATTTTGCCGCCGCCTTTCTGTCAAGAGCCTGCCGGAACACGTCTTCCACCTGCTCCGCCACATGTGCCCACGTATATTTGCTCAGGACATGGTCCCTGCATTCCCGTGCGTTGGGAAGGGCTTCGCGGTTATTCAGCACACGCAACAGTCCTTCCGCAATGGCTTCGCTGTCCGTTCCCCGGAACAACAGCTCCGGACGGAATCCACTTAAAATTTCCTTGTTGCCGCCTACAGGAGTCGCCATGACCGGCACCCCCGAGGCCATCGCCTCCACCGTAATCAGGCCGAAGCCCTCCAGTGCCTGTGTCGGCACAACGAACATATTCGATGCCTGATGATACAGGGGAAGTTCTTCATCCGATACATATCCAAGCAATCTCACATGATTATGAAGATTGTATTCTGCCACCTTGGAAGCCAGTTCCTCCATCAGAGGTCCCTTCCCGCCAATCAACAGCAGATGATCAGGATGACGCTCGGTTACCCGCCGCCATGCTTCCAGCAGTTGCAGCAGTCCCATTCGGTTAACAAGACGACGGACGGTCAGCACAATCGTCGCATTCTGTGGCAAATTCAGCCGTTCCCGCACCGTCCCTCGATCCTCTGCCGGATGGAACCTCTCTACATTCGCTGCACCGGGAATGATATGGATTTTGCTGAGTGGAACCTTATAATGCTCATGCAAAATATCCCGGAAGGTTTCGCTCAACACTACAAATTTGTCCGCCAGACCATAAGCCTTCATTTCAATGGATTTGGCCAACGTCGTTTTCAGCAGATGCTTGAGACCTTGCCCTTCAATCTTCATTTCCTCTGTCCATGGGCCGTGGAAGGTGGTGACTACCGGAATCCCTCGTTTTTTCGCCTCCAGCGCCGGTCCGACACCATAGGGGGCAAAATGGGAGTACAGCACATCTATCGGCTGCTTGTCGAACAGCGTTGCTGCATATTTTCGCATCAGCTCTCGACGCTTCCAGATGGATTGCTGTTTGCTGCCAATCGAATGAATTCGAATACTGTCAGGCACTTGCGGCTTCTCATCGCTACAGATTAAAGCATCCAGCGTATTTTGTTCCGCCAGTTGCTCACAGATGGATTTGAAGTAGGTGTTTAAACCACCGGGCTGCAAGGACGGCCAACTAAGCCCTGTTGCTGCAATGCGAAATCCGTTATTGTACAACATAGCTGGTTTCTCCTTTCTGCTCGGTCTGTTCGTCTTTCACAATCTCTATTTTTTTCCGCCGCTTCGTCAGCTCATAATGCTTGAAGCAGACCAGAAACTCGTACATCACCCAAAAGACCGCTACTGCAAAACCTGCTAATCCCTTGCGGTATAAGCCTTGGACAAAATACTTTTGCACAAAGCGGGCTGGAGGCCGCAACAACAGCCTAGTAATTCGAAAGGATCTGCCTTTGTTAAATGCCGTCTCCGCTTCGAGGTCTGTGTACTTGTTAAAACGGGTCATATGATCATTGATGCTGCGGAAGCCGTAGTGCCATAACACACCCTCCAGATTGACGATCTGGGAAGAGGCTACATCCGGCATTTCATGAACAAGACTATTTGTAATGCCATAAATACGCCGATTGTACAGACGAACCAAATACTCGCCTTTGTTCATCCATTTGCCCAGAAAATCACCAATTCGAAACACAGAGTATGCTTTGGCCGGATCATGGAGCGTTTCCTTGACCTTCAACAAATCTCCAAGAAGCTCCGCATCTACCACCTCGTCCGTATCAATCAGGAAAATCCAATCAAATTTGGCTTTTTCAACACCAAACATGCGCTGCTTCGCATAACCGGGCCACGGATTGGAAAACACCCGACAGCCCAATGATTCAGCTACCTGAATCGTATTGTCCTTGCTCCCACCGTCAATGACGACGATATCGTCCGCAAAGGGCTTGCAGGATTTAATGGCGGCTGTGATCCGAGTTCCATCATCCTGAGCGATAATAACTACGGATAATCGGTTGTCCTTGGGAACGCTAGACATGTGGTTCATTAGGGGGGGCCTCCTTCTTTATCTAACCGTTAACTGGCTTTTTCCTGATGTAGTGTGACATCGTTGATCGAAGCCATTGAATATCTTGTTTGGAAATAAGCAGTCTCGGAATTTTCATTTTCAGAACGAATTTAACATTACATAAAATGAAAACGAACCGTAGAATCCCCGAAGACAGCATCGCTATCCCTGCACCCGTCAGGCCGTATCTCGGAACGAGTATAGACAGCAATGGTATGACGAGCGCCAATCCGACACCCTGTAGGATGGTAACCAGCTTGGGCTTACCCAGCGCCATGAATTGCTGTGCCAGCACCATGGTTCCTCCGCTAATAGCAACCTCAAGCACCAGTAACCGGAACACCGTAAGCGCTTGTTTAAACTCCTGACCATATAGCAATGTAAATACGAACGGAGCAATCAGCATCAGCATCATGGCAGCCAGAATCGTTGCTGTTGAAGTCACCCGAAATGCCCGGAATGTTATTGCAACCGCGTCCTCCTTGTTTAACCCAGAGGCTTTGGGAAAGAGCACGACGATAATCGAGGTTGAAAATACATTCACCATCCGGGCCAGACTGACCGCTACCGCATATAAGCCGAGATCAGCCGGTCTGAGCAGACCTGCAATTAGGATCTGGTCGATATAATAAGAAACCTGCCCCATGAGATCGTTCCCGTATGAACCCATACCGTAGGTAAAGAGATTTTTGAATTGCGTCCAGCTGTTCTTCACCTTCGGTTTGTACAGCCGAATCATTCGAATCGTAACACCGATATAAATCGGCATCCCCGGCAGCAAATACGCCAGCGCAGAAGTATACGGATTCATATGACCCGTCAGGATCAAGATCGCCAGACCCAGCAGCGTACTCAGCGGTACCAGATACCGGAACAAATTGTACTGCTTGTATTCCGACCGGACCTGAAGCAATGCATTATTGATCTGTGAGATCGCAATAAGCGGACACATCATCATGGAGCATTGCGCGAACAGGATGACCGATGAAGAAAAGGAGCGCAGCCAATAAGGAATCAGGAACACGCCGATGAGTGTCGCCAAGCCCCCGAACATCGTCGCCAGTAGCAAGGCGAGGCCGTACAGCTTGCCCGTTTCCTCCGGGTTCCTTTTCGCATTGTAAATCAACGCGGACGGGACACCGAAGCTCATGCAGAAGGCGAGAAATTGGGACCAGTTCACCATCGCGGTCTGTTCCCCGCGTCCGGTAGGACCCAGGAATCGGGCCGTCAGCACGCCAGTCAGCATGTTCACGACGAGAATCAGCATGCTGAATATCATCGTTTTGACTGCTGCCGAGCTGCTATCCTTGCTTTTGGCAAAGTGAACCACCGTGGACCATAGTGTCCGGACAGGTGCGGATAATGTTTGTAAGTTTTGCACAGCCTTTACCTTCTTTCCGCGATGACATCTTTTGCCCACAGTCCTATTCCGATCATCATCCAGATCAGATAGCCGCGCATACCGGGAAAACCGTTATCCGATATGAGACTGGCTACAGCTCCGGCCCACGTAGCCAGCGCCAGTCTGATATAAGGCTGACTGGAATCTCGCTCGGCAATGCGGACGAGAAGGCGCTTGATGATAACGATCAGACCACCGAAGAAAAAGAATGCTCCGCAAATACCGAAGGTGAGGAAAATAGCAATATAGCCATTATCCATAATTCCAAGTTCACCGAGATCGCCGCCATTATCAAGTTTGGTTCCGATTCCTACGCTCCCGATCCCCTGCCCCACCGGGTTACCGACAATGGCGGGAATCATCGTATGCAGCAAATCCAAGCGTTCGTTGTACGAATGGTCCTGTTGAATATCCGTCAACGTTTGCATGCGGGCCACCAGACCTTCTGCTCCCGGTAGCTTCGGAACAATGATGTAGAGAAGGAGACCAACGACAGCAAGTTGAAACAAGGTTTTCCACTTGCCCTTAGAGGATGAAGTGAGAATATAAGCCAGCAGCATAACGAATGCAATGAGCCAGGCCGAACGTACCAGCGTGATCAAAAGACAAACAACCGTCAGCAGGACTCCAATCCATCCCAATGTGCCGCGCCACCGTTTTTCCATCAGCATGGGTACAAGCGCCATTGCGAGGAAAATAGCACAGGGACCAGGCGAGTTCATCGAAGAGAAAACTCTGATTTGAAGCGGCTCTGGTAAACCAATAGAATTCATCTCTACGTTATTCATCCAAAACGCATCCCAAGGAGGCACCGTCAAATACTGAATAATGCCGTAAATCGCCACGAGAACGGCAATGTTGGCAAATGAATACAGCAGACGATCCAGCTGTTTCGCTTTCATGGGCTTAATCGCAAGATAAGGCAGAAGTAGCAAAGGAATCACATAGTTGGCTAAATCATAGGCAAAAACGATACCATTTTTGAACAAGCCGACCGCACTTCCATAGGCCAGTTCAATACCAAAAAACACAAGAATCCGGGTCAATGGCTTTTCCGCCTGATGAATGCCGCGCAGCACGGGAATAATCAACATACTGCTTACCAGCAAGGGTGCCAAGCTTAGCAAGGACACCGAGTGATACGTTCCCTCCAGCCAGTCCGCAATGCGCCGGATTTCCGGTCCTACTGCCCATACCGTGAGTGTGTACGGAATCAGCATCCGCGATTGAATGATCGCCAGCAAAAAGGCCGGAAAAACGAGCGCCAGCAATGTGGCTCCTTGCTGGCTCATGGTGGGATTCATCTTGGCGCTGACAAATCCGATGGCGAGTGGCAGCATACAAGCCAGCACTCCCATACCGATTCCACGCCGATTTCCTAACCAAACGGAAACCTGCTGATCTGCCAGCCGACTCATATTTCTCACTCCTGACCTCCCTTCATCCGGTCCCGCTTGAACATTTCCTTAAACAGCAGAACGAGAAACTCGGAATCCTCAATCAAGTATCTTTTCCACAAACGTTTAGGCTCCTGAAACAACCGCCAAAACCATTCAAATCCCGTCTTCTGCATCAGCTCCGGTGCACGTTTTACATTTCCCGACAGAAAATCAAACGTAGCTCCCACTCCTATCGAAATCGGAGCGCGATATGTCTCGTAATATCTGTAAATCCATTTTTCCTGTTTAGGTGCGCCTACGCCGACGAAAACGATGTCCGGGCGGGCCTCTTGCAGCAATTGGACAATGTGTCTGTTCTCTTCCTCATTTTCCTCAAAGCCATAGGAGGGAGAGTAACAGCCCACTACTTTCATGTTCGGGTACGATTCCTGAAGATTGAGCATCGCCTTCTCGGGAATACCGTCCGCCGCACCCAGAAAAAACAACCGATAGCCTCGATCCTCAAAAGCCTCCCCCAGCCGGGTGAACAAATCGGAACCTGACACCTTTTGCTTGAGGGGCTTTTTCAGCAACTTGGACGCCCAAATAATAGGCATTCCATCGGCCACTACAGCTCCCGCATCGGAATATACCTTGCGGAATTCATCATCCTTGCGAAGCTTGATCACATGATCGACATTACAGGTCAAAATGTAGGAATGACGCTGATGCTCAATAGAAGTATCTATAAATTCGAGTAGATCGTTAAAATCATAATTATCAAAGTTGACATCGAACATGTTCACTCTGCTCATCGTATCACTTCTCTTTGCGAAAATCGGTTTGCGTAGATGTCTGGTATAAAGCGTTCAAATACCAGCAAAATGGAATAATCATTTGAACTGTCGACAATGTGTTATCTGAAAACGAATAAATCAGAAAGCCCGCAATCAAGCTTGCAAAATAAGGTTTGATCGACTTGGCAAGCGACCGGTAAATGAGAACGAACACGACCAGCAATGAAAGCATCAATAATCCGCAGCCGATATATCCCGTGTCAAAATAAAAGCGTATATACTCGTTATGCGGTACGACAAAGCCTTTGAATAACGTCCCGTCGTTCGCAACCGTCACCGCGCCAAGACCCCTGCCTGACCACGGATAATCCTGTACTCTGTTCAAGAAATATTCCCATGCCTCCGAGCGTCCCGACAGGTCAATTCCTGTATCGGTCTCCCGCTCGAAGGAGCGTTTTTTCAAATTGTTCCATTGCAGGGCCACTGCCCCCAGAGCAATCAAAAACGATCCGGCCAGCGGCAGCAAATAATTGACTTTTCCCTTGAGATACTGCCGGGCGATATCGAACAGATACACAGCAAACATGAGCAACAGTGCCAGAATCGGCCCGCGTGTGCCGGTGGCAATCAGAATCAAAAAGTTCAGCGCCAGCACCGTATAATAAAAGGCAGCTTGCTGCGGCTTGCGTTTGATCTCAATCAGCGAGACGGCAATCCCGAGAAAGGAGAGCATCGCCAGATGCGGCGGAATGTTCGCTCCCTGTACTCTCACCGCTCCCGTAAATTCTACATCAGTAAACGAATGCAGCCCTGCGACCTGTAAACCGAGTCCAACGACCACACTGATGATCGGCAGCAGGCTGATCAGCCGGATATGCTTTTCGGCCACATCCTTTTTCCATTGGATCAGTAGAAAAAAGAAGGGCAACGATAGTCCGACGAAAGCTTTTACTGCAATCGAGGTCGTCAGCGTAGGCAGCCATGCTGAAAATCCAAATGTAATTCCCAGCATGATCACCAATGCCCAGATCGGATAGCTAAACTTGAGGCGTATGCCGTAAACGAGCATACACGGTACCAGCAAGGCCAAAATGCCCAATTTGTACAATGACAAAATCTCGATGCCGAATACGCCACCCTGATACAGGAAATCCACTGATACCGCCGTGCTCAGCAGAACTGCGTAGCTGATGCGCTCCGGATGATGGATAGAAACGGCCAGCAGAAGCAGTAAGCATACCGCCGCAATGCTGGCCACCGGCTGATAAGTAGCCGCAATTCCTACAGCAAGAGCGCCCAGAAGAAAAATGAAAACATGCTGTATTGTGTTTATTCTCGAAGTCCAGTGATAATTGCTCATGTTTAATCTTTCACCCCGCAGCTGACTCGCTTTTCCGGTTGCGCAGCGTATCCAGGGTTCCCCGTATACTTTCAAATCTGCACCGATTCAACAGCTTCCTGCCCTCAGTACGTGCCAGCAGGGAGTCCATCGTGTTGTATAACCATTTGGCTGCTGTCTTCGCCACCAACATCACGTTGCCGCGCAGACCTACGGCCTGAACAGCGTGAGACATGCCCTGACAGTAGTAACGTTTCATAATCCATTCCTTTGTTAACCGTGCAGCCGGAACAAAATGCTTCACAGCCATGTGAGGATGATATATGATTGTTCCGCCATTTTTACGAATTTGCTCGAATACCCACGATTCTTCACCGGATAAGAGGATGTCTCCCTTTCTTCCCAAATGAAGCGGGAACATCACGGCAGCAAAAGCCGTTTTGCGCATGGCCATATTCGCTCCGAACGGATTCAGTCCCGCCGGATATTCGCGGATGGCTTTTCCCAAGTCAATAATCGTGTAAGGCAGCTCAAGCGGCCCTGTCAACCAGCCCGGTCGTTCCGTTTCAAATAAAGGGTCTATCTTCCCACCCATGGCCGTCAGCTCGGGATTGCTCCCAAAGGTCGACATAATCGTTTGCAGCCATGTAACACACGGGATCGCATCATCATCCAGAAAAGCAATGACTTCTGCCCTCGATAACGTAATGCCTGCATTACGAGCGGCTGATAATCCTTGCTCGCGCTCATAATGATATCGGAGATGAATATCCTGACCGTATACGGCACTAAATCCTTTGATCTTCGCTGACGTATGATCCGTGGAGCAATTATCGACCACAATGATCTCAGCTAGCGCAAGGTCGTTCAGCTCCAGTAGGGACATTAGCGTTGCTTCCAGCAGATCCGCCCGGTTATAGGTGCAAATAACGACGGACACTGCGGGACACCGCTTGAATGCATCCATCAGTAAGCATCCTTGGAGAACAGCATTTTAATGCCTGTTTTCATAATAATTTTCAGATCGAGCCACGTATTGCGAACATGAATATACTTCAAATCCATTTGCACCATTTCTTCAAAGCCTACGCTGTTACGTGCGCTCACCTGCCAATAGCCGGTACATCCCGGTGTTACAATCAGGCGTTGCTTGTCATAATCAGAATATTGTTCAACCTCGCTCGGCAATGGCGGACGCGGGCCCACTAACGTCATGTCCCCGATCAGCACATTCCACAGCTGCGGAATTTCATCAATACTCGTCTTGCGCAAAAAACTGCCAATCTTCGTAATCCGCGGATCGTTCTTAATTTTAAACATGGCGCCACTCACTTCATTCAGCTCCATCAAATCCTTCTTCAGCTCCTCGGCATTGGACACCATCGAACGGAATTTATACATATTGAATAGCTTCTCGTTCTTGCCCACCCGAATTTGCTTAAAAAACACACTTCCCTTCGGATCTTCGAGCTTGATCAAAATACCCACCCCTATAAAAAGCGGCAGTAATACGATTAAACCCACGAAAGACAGCAACATGTCGAGGAATCGCTTGGTTGCCAAGTAAGACGTTTTATCCTGAATTTGTGTATTTCCGTATGGCATGTAAAACGTTTTACCTGACATGACAGCCTCGCCGTCCTCCGGTAAATTTTCCATGCTCATGCTCACGTACCCCCTCTCAACCTGCCGTGGTTGCTTTCTCGGTCTTTTTCAGCCACTCGTTCATAGCCTCTATAACCGGATACTTCAAATCATCGCTAGCGAGTGCAAATTCAAGTGTGGTCAAAATATAACCAAGACGCTCGCCCACGTCATAACGTGTTCCTTCAAAGTCGTAGGCGTACACGCGCTCGCTTTGATTCAGCTTTTGGATGGCATCGGTCAACTGAATTTCGCCGCCTGCCCCTTTTTCCTGAAGATCGAGATATTTGAAAATTTTTGGTGAGAATACATAACGTCCCATAATAGCCAGATCAGAAGGCGCTGTGCCCGGGGCCGGTTTTTCTATAAAATTGTTTACCCGGTACAGGCGTCCGTTCTGTTGATCCGGTTCAATGATACCGTAGCGGTTCGTAAACTCCTGCGGTACCCGCTGCACACCGATAACGGAATTTTGAGTTTCCTGATACTGATCCATCAGTTGACGCAGGCAAGGCTTCTGACCTGTTACGATATCATCACCAAGCAGTACACCAAATGGCTCGTCCCCGATAAAGCGTCTTGCGCACCATACCGCATGTCCCAGACCTTTAGGCTCTTTCTGGCGAATGTAGTGAATTTCTACTCCCGAAGAGCGCTGTACCTCTTCCAAAAGCTTCAGCTTGCCGTCCTCCAGCAGTTTCGATTCCAGCTCAAATGCGTTGTCAAAGTGATCCTCAATAGCACGCTTGCCTTTGCCTGTTACGATAATAATGTCCTCAATACCGGAAGCAATCGCTTCTTCCACGATATATTGAATCGTAGGCTTATTGATAATCGGAAGCATTTCCTTAGGCATTGCTTTGGTCGCAGGAAGGAAGCGCGTACCCAACCCCGCTGCTGGAATAATGGCCTTTTTCACTCTTTTCGTCATCGCACTCGTTCTCCTTGCTTCATTGAATTTTGGTGTTGCTTACTTCACCTGATTCATCACAATTCCAACCAGTGTCGCACCGGCCTGATCCATGAGCTGCTTTGTTTTACGTAAATCTTCCCGTTTGGTCCGGGCGTGTCTGGCGACGAGAATCACACCATCCGTCAAGCTTGCGACCAGGCGGGCATCCGTATAGTTCAGCGCCGGAGCCGAGTCGAGCAGTATGATGTCATATTCGCGTTTTAGCTCTTCCAGCAGCTCCGCCATGCGTTCACTGCCGAGCAGATCAGCTGCGTTGTACAAGGTGTCTCCGCCGGGAATAACAGACAGCTCCGGCACGCCATACTTGACGATGGACTTGGAAGAAGCTCCACCCCGCAAATAAGCCGATAAACCTCCGGTATTCTCCAATCCAAATATCTCGTGTAACGCTGGTGTATGGAGATTGCAATCCACCAGAGCCACCTTCCTGCCTTCTTGTGCAAAGGAAACGCCGATGTTGGCGAGCAGCGTTGTTTTGCCCGCTCCGCTCTCTGGCGAGGTCAGCAGCAGAGCCGTCCCGCGGTCCGTCTGCCCGACGACCTGCTGCCGGATGTATGTACGGAGGGATCGGAATGATTCCGAGACATACGATGAAGGATTGCTTTCTGTAATCAACATGTCATTCAATCGAAGCATATTTACGCTCCCCTACCCGTTCTTTGGAATTTCCGGCTGCGCCGTTGGTGTCTTTCTTGCGAATGACCGGGATGGATGCAATCACCGGAATACCGATGTCCGCACCTGCCTCTTTTTCCGTGCGCAGCGTACCGTTGATGCTTTCCAGAAACACAATCGTGCCCAGTGCAATCATCAGCGATACGAGAAAGCTAATCGCAATATTCATGAGCGGATTTCCATTGGTCGGGTCAGGATTGGCCCGCGGGTCCGCCTCATTCAAGATTTTCACATTATTCAATTCCATCAGCCCCGGAACCGTCTGCACGAATTTCTGGGTTACTGCGTTGACAACAGCGGCGGCCTGTGGATAGCTCCCTGCCTCAAACGTCAAGTCGATGACCTGACTTTTATCCGAGGTTTTGACCTGCAGCTTTTCTGCCAGCTTTTGCTGCGTCAAGCCGAATTCGGGATGAGCCGTTACGACAGCCTCCATAATTTTGGGTGAAGTGAGAATTTGCTTGTAGCTTTCCACCAAATTAAGGCTTGTGTTGACGTCGTTCAGATTGTTGCTCCCCTGCTTACTGGAAATATGATTAACCAGCAGCTGACTTGAGGCGGAATAGACCGGCTTCACGACATTGTCGCTCACAAAGTAAGTCGTTACGCATGAGAGAGTGACAAAAATCACAATCAGCCACAATCTTTTTTTAATCAGGACCAGATAATCCAAGATGGTTTTCTCCACAAAAATCCTCCCTCCATACAATTTCTCTTCTTATTTAAATTATGATCTAATTGTACCAAGCTGCTGTGGGAATGACATGGAACCGGACGGCACTTTCTCCATCACTACAGGGGGAGGGGATTGTATACTTTTGGCTACGGCATGGTATACTTTTGTACCAGTCTTTGTCGATTATGGGAAAATAAATTGAAAAAAGCCTCAAAACCACCGAAGCTGGTGATTTTGAGGCTTCTTCTGCTACTCACTATATAAACTGAACTGGAAAGTTACATTGGTGCTACTGCCAGTCGGACGATGCTTTCCATCGCCACCGCCTTCAGCGCATCAAACGCTAGATGTTCGTTAGTTCGTACTTCGCCAGACCAATCGCATTGGCATACAACGCTGCCTGCGTCCGATCCGCCAGCCGCAGCTTAGCCAAAATCTGACTGACATGCTTTTTGACTGTAAATTCGCTGATGAATAACCGAGATGCAATCTCACGGTTGCAGACCCCCTGTCCCAACTCGACCAATACTTCCTTTTCCTTCGGTGTCAGGTCATCTGTCAGATTGCCCGCATCCTCCCGCAGCTTGTTTTCCAAAATAGCAGGATCATAATATTTGCGTCCTTTGTTGACAAGATGAATCGCATAAATTAGTTCCTCAGGCAAAGCCTCCTTGAGTACATAACCGTCCACAGAAGCTTCCTCTGCTTTCAGGAAGTCTTCCCGTGTGGCCGAGGATGTCAGCAAAATAAATTTGCTTCTGAAACCTCGTCCTCGTGCTATTTTGATAATATCCAGGCCCGATTCGTCGGCAAGTTTCAAATCCAGCAGCACCAGATCCGGGTCGGTTTCCTCGATTACCGCAAGTGCTTCCTGTTGATTCTGGGCCTCTCCCGCAAACTGAACATTGGGCTGCATGGATATAACCGCAGCGAGTCCTTTTCGTACTAAAGGATGATCATCGACAATAACAATTTTCATGATTCGGCCTCCTGTCTACAGTTCAGGATTTGCATAATCCCTTTGTATCCGATTGTTACCGCAGATTTTGTATTACAGGATGTTCACACATTTTTATTCATAAGCATTTACTGGAATGGATAATCGAATCTGTGTTCCCTCTCCGATTCGACTTGAAATATCAAATTCCCCCCCCATTGAATGAGCTAAATATTCCATATTCATCATGCCCAGGCCACTGCCTGCACTGACCGCCTCACCTCCTGTTACTATTCTCGCCGTCTCGAACCCTACTCCGTCGTCATGAATAGACAATCTAATCACTTGGGGCGTCAATTTCAACTTCACCTCAATCCGTTTGGCCACACCATGCCGGATTGAGTTACCTGCGGCTTCGGAAATGATACGAAACAAAGCCTTTTGGTACAAGTACGGCAGTGAAAAATGATCCCCATGAATATCAAAGTCTATCTGTACATGATTCAGCTTGGACAGTGTATGCAGATGGCTTTTCACTGTTCCAAGCCATGTTGGCCCCCCGCTCTTTTTCGAGCTTAGGCTATGAATTGCCCCTTTCAGCTCCCTGACTGCCTGGTTGGCGGATTGCTGAATCAGTTCAATTTGTTCCTCCACCTGCTCCTTGGACTGATCATGCCATGTCTGCCGAAGTGAATGCGCCGCGTATACAATGCCAAAAAGACTTTGTGATACACTATCATGCATTTCATTCGCAATCCGGTTCTGCTCGTTCGTCACAATTAACTGATTTTCGATTCGCTCCAGCTCGTAGCGCTCCAAAAACACAGCACTCAGCTCAGCCAGAAATATCAGTTGTTGCACGAGCCAGCGTCTTCCCGTCAGACTGTGATCCGGCTCCAACTTAAGGCCAATAGTCGCTACAAAACGAGTCGTCATCGGTACCATGATCATGAGAAAATCGCCCCATTCCGGCAAATGCCTGAAAAACGGCTCCCGCTCTTCCCTAAATTCCTCACGGTAATTCTCCAGCTCCTCGAATAGCTGCTCCTCTTCCACCACCGTCCAACCCGTTTGACTGCTCTCCGGCGCATCCTCCTCCTGACTGTCCAGCCAGAAAAATGCGCGGCCCTGCTTCGTCAGCTTAACCGTGTAGTCCGAGATGACCTGTCCCAGATTTAATGCCTCGTTGTGGCTAGTCGTCTCTATGATGTGGTAAATCGACTTAATATGCTCCATCGTCTCATTAGCTTGCTCCTTCGCCATCTTCAACTCATTCTTCATGACGCCGATCACCTGCATGGCCATCATGGTCACAATCAGTACTAAAAACAAATTGGTGTTCTGCAATACGAGATCCCACAAAAAATATTGACCTGATGTAAAAAGGGTATAACAAAATGTGAGTACCAGTCCGATATAAGAAAGAAGGAGCGTCCAACTATACCTCATAGAAAGGTGAGCACAGGCCACCAACATAGGGGTAATTACATACCATTTGAACGGACTGTCCATCCATCCCGTCGGGAGCAGCAACAAAATGATCCCTGCGGTTTCCAGAGCAATGCTGCATTTCAATACCATCTCATGATGTCTGTATTTGTGGTAAATCCACGTAAATAATGTAACAGATAGAAATAGAAAAATAATGAGTAATAACTTCTGCCACACATTTAATCTGGATGATTCGAACAGAAAAACAAGCGACGTTAAAGATAGTGATACATAGCGGTACAAAAAAATCATTTTATCTTCTGCTGACTTCTTCAACTTCATCCTGTCACCCTATTCTGTGTTTTGAAGTGACGATGGGTAAATTAAGTTTGTTTGTGTACTCTAAAAAATCATAACCAATCCAAAAAAAAATAACAAGGCATAAACTTAACTTAAACGGTTACATTCCAAAAAATTTGGTACTTTTTATAACACATTTACCGTTTCAGATAAATATTTTGGAGTTAATGTCAGAAATCATAACGTTTGTCAATGATATAAATCATATTTTCAGAGAATTAAAAAAGGACTTAACTGGTACCACTGTGATCATAACAGCGGTATTCAGCAAGTCCTTTTTTAGTGAATTTGGGGCGGAGTTACATTAGCCCCCGGCACGCGCTAATTCACGCATATTGGCTTCAAATGCAGCCAGCAGAGCCTCATCTCCGCTCAAACCGGTTGCCTCTTCTTTTTGTATCTGTTCAATCATACGCTTGTAATCCTTCGGAATCACCCGTACAAACTGCTGAATCGCAGTCTGCCAGTCATCCAAAATGCGTTGTCCTGCTTCACTGCCCGTGTACGTGACATGGCGCTGAATCAAACCGCGCAGGTCCGCTGCTTCCGCAGGGTCTTCCACGCCTTCCAGCAACACCATTTCCAGGTTACAACGGCTCAGGAACGTTCCCTGAGGGTCATAGACATATGCAATGCCTCCAGACATCCCGGCTCCAAAATTCCGTCCAGTCTCGCCCAGTACAGCTACACGTCCACCTGTCATATACTCACAGCCATGATCGCCGACACCCTCGACAACAATACGTGCGCCGGAGTTCCGAACGGCAAAGCGTTCCCCTGCAATTCCGCTAATATAAGCTTCCCCACTGGTCGCTCCATACAAAGCCGTATTTCCGATAATAATGTTCTCTTCCGCCTTAAAGGTTGCTTTGTGAGATTTCTTCACAATAACCTTACCACCGGATAGCCCTTTACCCACATAGTCATTGCTGTCGCCTTCAACGCTCAGCGTGATGCCTTTAGGAATAAATGCCCCAAAGCTCTGACCTGCTGATCCGATGAAGTTAAAGCGAATCGTATCCTCAGGCAGACCCGCCGCTCCGTACTTGCGGGTGACCTCGCTGCCCAGAATCGTACCCGCGGCCCGATTCACGTTCGTTATAGGCAAGGTAGCCTCTACAGCTATTCCGTTCTCCAGCGCCCCAGCAGCCATCGGTACGAGCTTCTGCATATCGAGCGTTTCTTCCAGACCGTGGTTTTGACGTTGTACGCGGTAACGTACACTACCGTCTTCCAGCTCAGGAACATGCAGCAGCAAGCTCAGATCGACGCCTTTCTTCTTCCAGTGCGAGTCGGCGTTCACGGTATCCAGACAATCCGTACGTCCGATCATTTCCTGAATCGTGCGGAAGCCCAGCTCCGCCATAATTTCGCGGACATCTTCTGCGATGAAACGCATAAAATTCACCACATAGGCAGGATCGCCCATATAATTTTTGCGCAGCTCCGGATTCTGTGTAGCCACACCAACCGGACAGGTATCCATTTGGCAAACCCGCATCATAATACAGCCCAACGCCACAAGCGGCGCTGTAGAGAAGCCGTATTCTTCTGCACCCAGCAGAGCAGCGACCACCAAATCGCGGCCGGACAGCATCTTGCCGTCTGTCTCCAGCACCACGCGGTCACGCAGATTATTCAGCATCAGCGTCTGATGCGTCTCGGCCAGGCCCAGCTCCCAAGGCATACCCGCATGGCGGATAGAGCCTTGCGGAGAAGCGCCTGTACCGCCATCATAGCCACTGACCAGAATAATGTCAGCGCGACCTTTAGCCACCCCTGTAGCAATCGTACCTACGCCTACCTCCGACACCAGCTTCACGTTAATATCAGCACGCGGATTGGCGTTTTTGAGATCGTAGATCAGCTCTGCCAAATCCTCAATAGAATAAATATCGTGATGCGGCGGTGGCGAAATCAAGCCTACACCTGGTGTAGAACCGCGCACCTCAGCAACCCAAGGATACACCTTGCGTCCTGGTAGCTGTCCACCTTCACCCGGCTTCGCGCCTTGCGCCATTTTAATCTGAATTTCATCGGCGTTCACCAAATAATTCGACGTTACACCGAATCGGCCTGATGCCACCTGCTTGATCGAACTGCGACGAGAATCACCATTGGCATCCGGAATGAAACGTGCAGGGTTTTCCCCACCTTCACCGGTGTTGCTCTTGCCGCCGATACGGTTCATCGCAATCGCCATATCTTCATGCGCTTCCTGACTGATCGAGCCGAAGGACATAGCTCCCGTCTTAAAACGACGCATAATCGATGCAGCAGATTCCACTTCATCCAGTGGCACAGGTTCACCCGAAGGCTTCAACTGAAGCATGGAGCGGATCGTCAAATGCTGCTGCGTTTCACCCTGCACCAGCTTGGCGTATTTCTTATACAGCTTGTAGTCTCCCGAGCGAACCGACTGCTGGAGCAAATGTATCGTTTGCGGATTAAACAAATGCTCTTCCCCATCGTTACGCCATTGATATTCGCCACCTGAATCCAGCACTTTGTCGTTGCCGTCCTTGTCAGTAAAAGCCCGGTTATGGTGGGCTAGCGCTTCCGTAGTCACTTCCTCCAGACCGATACCGCCAATGCGGGACGGTGTCCAGGTGAAGTAATGATCAATGAAGTCCTGTTTGAGACCTACAGCCTCAAAAATTTGTGCTCCACGGTACGACTGAATCGTGGAAATACCCATTTTGGATAATATTTTAACGACACCCTTGGTAGCTGCTTTAATATAATTTTTAATTGCTTTATCATGCGAGACACCGCGCAGCAAGCCTTGCTGAATCATGACATCCAGCGTTTCGAAGGCCAGATACGGATTAACCGCACTCACGCCGTAACCAAGCAGCACCGCATAATGATGAATATCTCTCGGCTCTCCGGACTCCAGCAAAATACTTACACGTGTGCGCGTACCCTGCTTGATCAGGTGGTGATGCAGGCCGGAGACGGCCAGCAACGCCGGAATGGCTGCATTCTCTGCATCCACTCCACGGTCGGACAGAATAAGGATGTTATGTCCCTTGTCAATGACACGGTCAGCTGCCTCAAACAGCCCTTCCAGCGCCTTACGCAGTCCTTCCGCGCCTTCCTTCGCTTCAAAGAAGATCGGAATCGTCATCGACTTGAAGCCTGGACGGTGAACGTGACGAATTTTAGCAAATTCCTCATTCGACAACACCGGTGAATCCAGACGAATCTGACGACAGCTTTCCGGCTCTGGATGCAGCAAATTGCGCTCAGGTCCAATCGTAGTTGCCGTGGACGTTACAATCTCTTCACGAATGGCATCAATCGGCGGATTCGTGACTTGCGCAAACATCTGTTTAAAATAGTTGTACAAACGTTGCGGACGGTCAGACAGCACCGCCAATGGAGCATCATATCCCATCGAGCCAATCGGTTCTGCACCCGTGAGCGCCATCGGCTCCAGAATCTTGCGCAGTTCTTCAAACGTATACCCAAAAGCCAGCTGAAGCTGGTTCACATTCTCATACTTCGGCTCTGGCTGCTCCAGCGCTTCCGGCAGTTCATCCAGATTGACCAGATGCTCATCCAGCCATTCCTGATAAGGTTCCTCGGAAGCGATACGCTCCTTCAACTCTTCGTCAGAAATGATGCGGCCCTCTCGGGTATCGACCAGCAGCATCCGTCCCGGACGGAGGCGATCCTTGTACAATATATTTTCAGGAGCAATATCCAGTACACCCGCTTCTGAAGACAATGCGATCAGGTCATCCTTGGTCACATAGTAACGTGCAGGACGCAGGCCGTTGCGGTCCAGAACCGCCCCGATCTGCACACCATCCGTGAACGCCATCGCAGCCGGTCCGTCCCATGGCTCCATCATCGTGCTGTGATACTCATAAAATGCCCGCTTTTTCGGGTCCATCGTTTCGTGTTTGTTCCAAGGCTCCGGCACCATCATCATAGCTACATGAGGCAGGGAACGTCCACTCAGATACAGAAATTCCAGCGTATTATCAAACATGGCTGTATCGGAACCATCCGGGTTAATGACCGGTTTTACCTTATTGATATCTTCGCCAAACGCTTCACTTTCAAACTGGGTCTGACGTGCATGCATCCAGTTCACGTTGCCGCGCATCGTGTTAATTTCACCGTTGTGAATCATAAAGCGATAAGGATGCGCACGATCCCAGCTTGGGAACGTGTTCGTACTGAAACGGGAATGGATCAGCGCGATTGCCGATGTCACCCGCTCATCCTGCAAATCCAGATAAAATTTGCCTACCTGCTCGGTTGTGAGCATACCTTTGTATACAACCTTACGGCATGACAAACTCGGGATATAGAACGACTCACGGTTCTGGTCCTCTTCATTATAGCGAATGGCAAGCTCCGCCCGTTTGCGAATAACATACAGTTTCCGTTCAAAGTCCAGCTCTTCTTTCAAATCACTGCTACGGCCGATGAACACCTGACGTACGCCCGGCTTGGCTGCTTTCGCCGATTTGCCCAGCATTTCGTCATAAGTCGGAACATCACGGAATCCCAGACAGTTCTGGCCCTCATCTACGATAATATTAATCAGCTTCTGCTCATGAACTTCACGAACCTTCGGATCATTGGATACAAAAAGCATACCCACGCCGTAATGTCCGGCCTTTGGCAGCTTGAAGCCCAGTCGCTCCGCTTCCTCTTGGAAAAACAGATGCGGTACCTGAATCATAATCCCCGCTCCGTCACCGGAATTCGGTTCACTTCCCTGACCGCCGCGATGCTCCATATTTACGAGCATGGTCAAAGCCTGACTTACGATATCGTGCGATGGTTTTCCCTTGATGTGGGCAACAAAGCCCATGCCGCAGGCGTCTTTTTCGAATTGGGGATCATATAATCCCTGTTTGGGTGGTAAACCTGTCTGTCTCATGGAACGCAACCTTTCTGTGTATAAAGTCATGCTGGCCTGAAATACAGGTGGCCGAATAGAAGACAGTGGCAACAAGAGGTAGGCTCAAAGAACAACTACGAGGATTGGGGAACAAAACATGTACGTACTCAAGGCGGTACGGTCCGCCGAATGCGAATACTTTTCAATAATTATGCAATAGCTTGACTTGAAAAATACGTCGGATCTACTGATAAATCTAATTAGTTTTATTATTTTATCATTGACCTATCAGTGTTAGCAATTCAAAGTTTTTATGATTGTGATAATAAATCTTTTACATCAAGCTTCAATACGGAAATGCAAAGACATACTATTTTATGTATAAATATTTATTTTTTAAAAAAACAGCCTTTCCCATTCCCGAAGGAACAGAAAAGGCTGACAAAGGATATCTGTTGAACATTCTGACTCTCCGACGTATCCCTGCACTTCGGCAATACGGGTTAAAAATCGAGGCTTTCGCCGGGATTCAGGGCTTTCCCCTCAATCCCTTCTTTGTGCAGACGGTCACAGAAGGCGTTCCCGTCCTGTTCAATGCCTGGGAATGTATTGTAATGCACTGGTATCACGCGACTTGCCCGGAGCCATTTGGCTGCCAGCAGCGCATCGTCCGGCCCCATAGTATAGCCGTCACCAATCGGTAATACCGCAGCGTCTATCGAGTTGGTCTCTCCAATGAGACGCATATCGCCAAACAGAGCAGTATCGCCAGCATGAAAAAACGTTTTGCCGCCTAGGGTCAATAAAATGCCCGCAGGCTCACCCATATATATCGTTTGTCCATCCACCGTTAAAGAGGAACTGTGGAACGCAAGCGTGAACTTTACATGGAAGCCGTCAAATTGGTGACCACCTCCAAGGTTCATACTGTGAACCTTGGCTCCCTGAGATGAACAATAGTCAGCCAATTCCGCCACCGCGATCACAGGGCAATCGTTGCGCTTGGCAATTTCAACAGCATCCCCAAAATGATCGGCATGACCATGCGTCAACAGCACTGCATCCACCTGAATATCCTCAGCTTTCACTGCCGCTTTAGGATTTCCAGTCAAAAAAGGATCAATGATAATCCGTTTGCCCTCTTCCTCTACCAGCACCGCTGAATGTCCGTAATATGTGATTTTCATATCATCTGCCACCTCCATTGTCACTTTCATAACTTAGGTTAATCTCATAACTCAGGTTCATTTCCTTTACCCATTATACCTCTTTTTGCATAGAAGTTTCACCTGTACACGAAAAAATACGTTCACCAAGCTGAACCCTGCTGTTTAGAAAGGGCTGTTATTTGTAGAAAACTGCCTTTATTTATAAAAGGTATGATGGCCGATTGTTTTCACCTTGGTACGCGAATGATGAACCGTGAGATCCTGAGCCAATGTCAGCGACAGGAAAAAACAGGTGTTATCAGGCACGGCTTTATGGCCGTTCAACGCAGCCGTAACCGCACGAATGCTGTCCTGGTTAGGCTGAACACGACGAAGACGCCCGTTCGCGACCGGACTAAATTGCGCTTTTTGATAAATTACTGCCTGAATCGTATCGGGAAATGGGGCTGACCGCAGCCGGTTTAAGACAACGTTGGCAACTGCCACTTTGCCTTCGTACGGTTCGCCTTCTGCTTCTGCCATGACTATTTTTTGTAGCAGGAACAGTTCTTTAGCGGAGACAGGATAGCTCCAGGTAGACAACGCCTTGTCATCCTGAGAGAGCATTTGTGTCTTCGTAAAGTAGATGGTTGTAGGAGGGGGAAGAATTGCAGACTTGCTATGCTGGACTTCAGGATTTTTCACGCCGGTTGCAACATTGCTCCAGGCTTGTCCCGCCTGCTTCATCTGGGAAGCGGGTAACGGAGTCGGCATGATTTGTTTCCAGTTCGACTGCCCCTGAGCCGTGGCAAAGATGGGACTTGTCCTGTTTGACCCGTGATGGGTCCCGATCCTGTCCCCTTGTGAAGAAGCCGAAGAATTCCCTGACCAGCTCAGAGATTGCATAGGTGCATTTTTATGATTTTTTTGTGTTTGTTGAACCTCAGCGTAGAGGCCTACCCCCAATATACAAACAAGCAGCACACTCAGAAGAGGTGCAAACCAACGGTGTTCTTTAATGATTTCCATAATGTTCCTCCCGTTAATTTTAGGCACATTCCTCAGATATGTGACCCAAAATGCGCCTTTTGAATAACGCTGAAACACTATATCACTAAAATCGCTGATAAATCAAGGGTTTATAGTTAATAATGGGATTTTTTGAATTATTTTATACATCGGTTTTTGGCCCACTCGGGTCGCGTACAAAACAAATTCTTCCACTTCCCACGGTTCGCCTATCCGGTCATCGGACTGAAAAATAGACGACGGAACAGGCTCCTGTCCTGTATACGAACGTGCTACTGTGATATGGGACCGGTAAGGCCGTTCCTCGGGCTTAAAACCAAGCAGTTCCGTAGCCTGAACTATGGATTGGTGGAGCTGGTTCAAACAATCCTTCTGCCCCGTAACTCCCCTCCAAAGCACACGCGGAAATCCATCTCGTCCAAAAGTCCCCGGTTCACCAATACCGAGAGTGAACGGGGTATGTGCAGCGGCCGCCTGAAATAAAGCCTGTTCCAATTCCGGTATATCCTTGGTCGCCATATCCCCCAGAAACTGAAGTGTCACGTGGTAATCCCTGAAATCGGTCCATTTGCGAAAAGAAAGCTCGTTCACATCCTGTTCCACCCAACGGCGTAACTCCTTCTTATGCTCGCTCGGGAGAGCAATCGCGGTAAAAAGTCTTTGGGTTTGTGCTGTTTGCGGTACTACCGGCGGTAATCCGTTCATCGTCATCGTCTTCCTTTCATCCCTAATCAGAGCGACAGTCATTCGTTGTTATCTATAGTGACACGGCAAGCTCGTTTCTATCCCTATTTATGCAATTCTTCCCGCCAATCTGCTATCCTTGAAAGGATGATTCATAGAATATATTGGAAGCTCCGAAAAATCAAAAGCCGAGGAGGTAATGAATCATGGGAAACATCGTAAGTTTACACCAGCTTACCGCAGAGCAAAAAAAGCAAATTCGTGCAGCAGCCCCGGGCTATGGGCTGATCATTGGCAAAGCCCAAGAGCTGGAGCCTGAACAAATCCGACAGGCCGAGATCATTTTAGGCTGGTCCAGGCATATTGCCGAAGCAGCTTTGCGCCCAGACAGCAAGCTGAAATGGATACAGACCTGGTCGGCGGGTATTGATAAGCTGCCACTTGCAGAGCTGGAAAAGCGTCATATTTTACTCACCAATTCAAGTGGCGTTCATGCCGTTCCGATTACGGAGCAAATCTTTGGGATGCTGCTGTCGCATACACGTTATTTACAGCAAGCAGCTCTCTTGCAGCGTCAGAAAACATGGCAGCCACCGGAAGGCGAGTTGACGGAATTACGTGGCAAAACACTGCTGATTATGGGCGTGGGCAAAATCGGCAGTGAAACGGCGCGGATCGCAGAAGCCTTCGGCATACGAGTGATCGGAGTCCGGCGTTCCGGCAAGGATGCCCCTCATGTGAAGCACATGTATACAAATGAGCAATTACATGAAGCGTTGGGAGAGGCGGATATCGTGGTAAATATTCTGCCATTCACCGAGGAAACCCGTCACTTCTTTGACGAAAAGGCATTTGCAGCCATGCGAAAGGGAGCTTTCTTCATTAACGTAGGTCGTGGCGGCACTGTCCATACGGATGCACTTGTGCGTTCTCTGGAGCAAAAGCATATTGCCTTTGCCGGACTGGATGTATTCGAGGAAGAACCGCTACCCGCGTCACATCCACTGTGGAGTCTGGAGAATGTCCTGATCACGCCGCATATTGCAGGCGACACGGACCACTACGCTGAACGGGCGGTAGATATTTTCCTCACCAATTTGAAAGCCTATGCAGCCGATCAGGAGCTGCCGCTGAATTGGGTCAACTATAAAACTCAGTATTAACAAACCAACTATTCACAGATCCATATTTCCCGGCTCATACTTGTCTTGTGTATGCGGCATTGCTCCGTGAGGGTCCAGCCTGACTCGGACAGCAATGCTGCCATCGGCTCCGTGCTTACAACTACCGCTCGTGCGGCCAAGCGTCTCAGGCTGCGAAGCATCTGCTTTTGTTCATCGGCAGGGAGTACGGAGCACAGATTATAGGGCATATCCAATATGGCTGCATCATAGGTTCCCTCTAGCAGATTCATATCTCCCAGTTTCACCCGATCCTCTTCATATCCAAAATGACGCAAATTCACGCGTGCCCCGCGTACCGCCAGCGGATTAATGTCACAACCGCGAACATCTTTTCCCATGCTCAGTGCTTCAATCATTACATTGCCCATGCCACAGCACGGGTCCAGCAACTTCAATCGGCCTGCATCTACATGATTTGCTGCTATATCATGCACTGCCAAATTCACAAGCGCTTTGGCTACCAGCACGGGTAGTCCGGTGGAATAGTTTTGCGGCTTATGACGGCGCTCCAGCCACGATCTGTCGCTGTACACACATTTGCCTAGCAGCCACCTCTCTCCTACCCGTACGACACCCAGCGTGTCATCCGGTTCCTTCATTTGCGCCTGCCCCCGAATACGTGCGCCAATGCGTCTTTCTATACCGCGTCGCTCGTCATAGTCGGCCACATTGTCGCCTTCCTTGAGGCACAGGACCTTGAAGGTCTTCCCTTCTTCAAGATGAATTGCGGAAGCTGCTTCGCATAGCTCATCCAACGTACCCGCATCTGCGGTCACATCCAGTCGAAGATGGATGAACGGGCTGGTGCCCGGCTCCAACTGCCGATAGGACAGCAGCATGGAATCATGCGCAGGCGGCTGGCCGAACAAGCTTTTCAACTCCAAAAGACACAGCTCTCGCTCGGTTTCATGACACGCATAGATATATATGTATTTTTGAATATTTATAGCAGAACTATTGATTTCATGTCTGTTCATGTCAGATCTCTTTTCATTTGGAATCATTGCTAAAATTTACAGCCTCCGCTATAAAACAGTAGGACTGAAGCCGCTGCTCATAATCGGGAATGGGGGAGCCCAGGTGGCTGTTCAGACATCGGGCGAGCAAACATGGACACCTGCCCATATTCGTATGTGCCTTCCAGCAAAGCCAGCACCACTTCCGGACTGGAGGAAGCCAGCCCCTCCAGATCATGATGCTCCGAAGTCCAGTAGCGCGTATAGATATTCCCCGCTTCTTTTCCATACTTAAAAACCAGTTTCTTCTACTATATAGGGTTAAATGAAATGTTAGTCCAGATCGTAAATGGAACCCACCTTCAAACCATACAGCTCATTATAGATTTTCTCGGCAAAAGCATCGGTCATCCCTGCAATATAATCAATGACCATATGCTCCCATGTCCAAATCGGTTTCGTCTTGCCCTGATCACGTTCAAAGCGTTGGAGCCAATCACTCGGAATAATGGACTTGGATGTCTCTGGATCGAGAAAAGCCAGCCACAGGCGTCTGAGCATCCATTCACTCCGTTTTTGCAGCCGCTGCACGCGCAGATCACGGATCATCGTGACCCAGGCAAAGCTTTTCAGCACACTCACGGTGCGAAGCATATCGAGATCTTCGCCTCCATCCCGTACAAAAGTAACCTTTTTCCAATTACTCGCATCAATTACACCCAAGCTGCTGACAAATAAACTGACCCAGTACGCTTTCACCTCACGCCGGGTGCGGGAATAATCGTGTTCACACATCGGCATCTTTCCATTCCAGACCTTCAAAAATTCGCTAAGCACAGCCGCCACCTTCTGTTCGATCTGAGCCAACTGCCAGCCTTGCCAGAAGCTATCCTCCAACGTGGTGATTTTTTCTGTAATGAGGCGGATCAGATATGGATCATACAAAAAATGCTCGTGCACCTCAATTTTCCCTGCCTTAATTCCGTCCTCCAGATCATGCGCGGAATACGCAATATCGTCGCACAGGTCCATAAGCTGGGCCTCCAGCGTCTTTTGACCATCAGGAATTTTCCAATCCTCACGGATGGAACGAATGTATTCCCACTCATGCAGGTACATCCCTTTTTTGTTCAAAATCCCCGGATACGGGTACTTGTTGATCCCCAGTAACACAGCGTCCGACAAATTGAGACCATCTACGTTCTCACGCTTCTCCAAAAACATAATCAGGCGGAAATTGTGTGCGTTCCCCTCAAAATGCTCATAGATCCGTCGCTCACGTGCATAAGCCTCCAGCCCCTGCTTGGAATCAGCCGTGAAGCCTCCGGCGGCTGCTATCTTTTCCACCTTCGTCTCGATTAACTGATCCAATATGCCGTCCAGTACCTCTTCGCCCTTGTGCCCGAACGGTGGATGACCAAAATCATGCGCAATGGATGCACATTCCACCACCTCGGGGTCAATAATTAGCCCGGCGTTATCCGCCTGCCCCAGCTCCACCTCGGGATGCCGCCGCAGCAAGCTGCGTGCCGCTTCGCGTGCAATCTGCGCTACCTCCAAAGAATGCGTCAGCCGTGTGCGGTAATAATCGCCCGTGCCTGCGCCAAAAACCTGGGATTTGCCTTGTAGCCGACGAAAGGTCGGTGAATGGATTAATCGGGAATAATCCCGTTCATATGCGGCCCGTGAAGCGTCGCTTCGTGTCTGTTCCGGAAACTGCCGATGCTCTCTCTTGTTTTGCCATGTCATAAAGCCCACTCCCAACGTACTCAATTGGAGTGATTATACATTTTTTTCACGTCTCAGGAAAGCTCACACGACTTGCATCGAGAAGATTGTATGTACGGTTGAATGAATCGAAGTTCGTTACACGAAAAATATCATATGAAAAAGGTATTCCTCCAGCCATTAGGATTCAGGCCGGGGAATAGGCGGAATGATGCTGTACAAGCGGGGTGGTGGCGATAGGAAGCACTATCCGACAGCATTTTCCCCCACTCCGGCTGAGGGGGTTGGGCGCCCAAACCGAGAAATCCAAGCGCCGCCGCTTCAATGATCGCCGTTCCAATTCCCAGCGTGCCCTGTACGATAATCGGTGTTAGGCTATTCGGCAAAATGTACCGGAGTATGATTCGTACATTATTTGCCCCTAGCGCTCTGGCAGAAGGGATGTATTCCTCGGTTTTGACACTGAGCACTTTGGAGCGAACCAACCGTCCGTATGTCGGCACGTTGACGATAGCAATCGCCAGCAGAATCCCTGTAAACGCCAGTAAAATGTCGAACAGCCGCGAGATGATATGTCTGCCCATTTTCCGTAAAATCCCGCAACTAAACCTGGGGCCGTTCCTACGATCATTGAACCAATGACGACTGATTACTGATAACGGATACGCCGATCCAGAACCGTGTACAGCAAATCGACAATTAGATTAATGATGACAAACAGGAACGCAATGATTAGAATTCCGCTTCCAGGCGCTCACGATAACCGCATTCATTCCAACAACAATAGCAAAAAACATACTCGCCACCGTCAACTCCAGCGTAGCCGCCAAGTACTGGAATCAAAACGGCCAGCCTTTTTACAATATATGAGTTCATACCAGAATCACTGCCTGCTTGCGCTTGAGCTATTTGAACTATTCAAAATAAACGCTGCTATACGATTCAATACCTGCCGGAGCAGGTACGAAACCCTTGAGATTCGCTTTACCTGCCATCAGCGGTGTGCTGTGAACCAGTGGAATCCATGGCGCATCCTGTTTAATAATCACTTGCGCTTGTTTGTACAGCTCAGCACGCTTGTCCTGATCGACCTCAACCTGGGCTTTCACCAATATTTTGTGCAGCTTCTCATTGACATAAAAGCTACGGTTATTACCCGGAATCGTATCCTTGTCCAGCAAGGTGTAAAGGAAGTTGTCCGGATCGCCATGATCCCCATTCCATCCCAGCATGTACAGATCATCTTTCTGCCCCGCCTTGACATCATCCAGATAGGTGGCCCATTCTGGCGATTGGATGTTCACTTTAATACCTATTTTTTCAAAATCAGCTTGAATGGCTTCCGCTACTTTTTTGCCGTCCGGCATGTATGGACGAGATACAGGCATCGCGTAAAAAGTTAACGGCTCGGTGAGCCCGTTAGGATAGCCCGCTTCCGCCAGCAAGGATTTGGCCTTATCCAGATCGTAGGTATAATCCTGAATGCTATCGTTATACCCCCATAACGTAGGCGGTATCGGATTGACCGCAGGCTGGGCCTCTCCCGCAAACAATGCATCAATAATGGCCTGCTTGTTCACCGCATGATTAAGCGCTTGCCGTACCTTAGGATTATTGAATATCTTTTTCTTTAAATTAAATCCGATATACGCCACATTAAAGGATGGACGTTCCATTTTTTGTAGCTCATTATTGCCTGCCAGTCGCTTCGCATCGTCCGGGTTGAGATCCTCCATCAGATCAATCTCCCCGTTTTGCAGAGCATTAAATCGCGCGGTATTATCGGGAATAGAACGAACAATGACCTTGGCCAGCTTCGGCTGTGCCTCTTTCCAGTAGTTTGGATTTTTCTCCAGCGTGGTGCTATCGTTCCGTTTCCATTCCTTAAATACAAAGGGTCCCGTACCGACCGGATTGTTCTTGAAATCAGCCTTTTTCTCCTGAATAGCCTTAGGACTTGCGATACTAAAGGATGGCATAGCGATATTTTGTAAAAAAGGCGCCTGCGGCTCAGTCAGTGTAAACTGGACGGTGTTCGCATCTACCGCTTTGACCGCTTTGATCACCCGATTTCCTTCAGGGCCGAACATAGAATCATAATAATCAAACGAGTCTCCGTCAAATTTATATGGACTCTTCGGATCAGACCAGCGTTCAAAGTTAAAAACAACGGCTTCTGCATTAAAGTCGCTTCCATCATGGAATTTTACACCTTGACGCAGCTTGAACGTATAGATCAGTCCGTCCGGCGATACTTCCCAGCTCTCTGCAAGCCCCGGCTGAATCTCCGTGGTGCTCTCCTTGTATTCCAGCAGTGTGTCGAACACTTGCATTCCGATTTTTAGCGATTCACTCTCGGTCACCATAGCCGGGTCCAGCGCTACGGAATCGCCACCGCGTCCATAAATCAGCGTATCTTGTACGCCCTCTCCCGCTCCGCCTGGCACTTTTCCTGTCTCTGGTTTTGCACCTTCACTGGAACCCCCACAGCCGGAAAGTGCCAGTACAGCTCCTAGCGCAAGCACCAGCAGTACGGTCCAGATTTTGTTTTTTACGTACTTTTTGCTCATGCAGCAGACCCCCTTCACACCTCGTATATTGTTAATTCGTTGATACCGGATGAATGTCAATTCCTTAAGTTTGACATGACAAGCTTGTCCTCAAGCTGTGATCCCAGGTTCCGAGTTCATCATATAGGTGTAGTAGCAGAGGAGGTCTGGATGTTTCATGGATAGGCTTATTTTGAAGAAAACAGGCACTATTCCGCCTACTTCGTTTTCCATGTACATTTTTGTAGTTCAATTTGTATAGTAGTGCAAAAGGTGCCTGTAGAGTGAGATGGAATGAAAATCGAAGAGGAGTATGCTAGGTCGTGGTAAACGTGTGATATATACTCATAAGCCATGAGGATCCTGATCAAACAAAGTTGATTATTGGATACTTTACTATAAATTATGGAAGCAGACAAGGGGGGGGGCCATACATTAGGATATGTTTTTATACGTCATGTTAATTAATATCACAAACTATTTTACACGGTCATATTAAATAAATGCTCCTGTTTGTGATCCTCCCTCTCCAAGCAGGAGCATTCTCTTATCTTAGACATGTATAGTGTTCCTTTCATATCTTGAGATGATGAGGAACGTTCATGTTAAGAAAGGGCAGGCGGTTACCTTCAACCGCCTGTCTATTTATGCTTCAGGCGTTACTGCTTCGTTCCAATGAGAGTAAATTCGTCTTCGTCTGAGCATGAGCTTCTCTACGAAGATCATTTTGTCGTTTTAAATACACCCAGACGATTCAAGACTACAAGCAGGCGATAAAAATCATAGCTGCTCGGCAGCTTCGCATCCACAATCGGATTCGCCGGATTAAAGGCAACGGCTGCGGCTGCGGCTTCCTTTGCCCAAGCTGGTACTAGCATAGCCTGACGCGCCTCCAGATCAACTACTCGCTGATCCATTTTTTTAATATAAGCGCTCTGTTCGTTCAATGTCTGTTCGAGCACATCTTTGCTGTTTTCAAGCGTGGCAACCTGCTGCTGCAAGGCTTTAAATGCCGCTTTTTCCTCTGCTGTCATCGGTTCATCCCCCTCTTCTTCTCCTGCAAAAGCTTGGCGCAGCTCGGCCTCTGTTCCAGTATATACATTCAGATCAACAGATCCTTGAATCCCATCAACCTGTCCACTGTCGCTATATTGCCAGAAGTCCCACTGGTTCCATGCTGTGGTATCGCCGGGCACTCGTGTGCTGTAACGCGCGATCCACAGCTTATAGGCTCCCAGCGGCACCTTGAAATGTGCCGCAAATGCGTTTCCCGTATATACCATCGGCTTGCGACCACTTACCCTTTCAAATTCCGTCAAAAACGCCATGGCTACTTCATGAATCGCGGCAGAGCTAAGTCCACCCGGATTGTTCTCATAATCCATGACCGCTGGAAAGTCCAGCGCTTTTGCGCCTCCAACCCGATCCAGCACCTCGGCAAAATGTCTGGCCTCCGCTTTGGCCGCGTCAACGCTGGTTGCATCTACAAAATGGTAAGCTCCCAGTAATACCCCTGCTGCCTTCGCCCCTTTTGCGTTGGTGATAAATGTCGGATCGACGTAACGTTGCCCCTGACTCGCTTTAACAAAGGCAAACGATTTGCCGTCGGCACGTACACGTTTCCAATCTATATTCTCCTGGTATCGGGAAACGTCAATGCCCTCTGCAGCGTTAGGACTGCGATTTTGCATAAGTCGATCCCTCCTTGTCATTCATAATGTGTAGCCGATGATGTTACTATTAAAACTATGTTTGGACCGTTGAAGCGGTCCGGGCTTTTCCACCTTGGTGCTGAAATTGGGGCAGAGGTGCATTCTAACAACCTTTTATGAAGCCTTATTTCCTTTGTCGGCAGGGTCTGTTTGTTTTGTCTTTGCCCCACTCGACTTGGACTCAAAAATCGCCACCGCATTCCGTAAAATATCCGGCATCGGCACACCCATTCTGCCTACATTTTCAATAATCGACAATAGTTCATTCGCCAAATAAAAGAAAACGACGGCATCCCGGAAATAATGTGCATCCCCGAGAATACCGTCGATCAGATGAGCTACCGTAATCATCAAAAACACCGTAACCTTGCGAAAAATACCGTAATAGCCCTCTCGGCTTTTCAATGCTCCATTAATCCAGGCCGCCGCCCAGCCAGTAAAAAAGTCGATAATGACCATCCATAACAACAACGTCAACATCGTCGTCCACCCCCCGAAGAAATAACCGATCAAGGTCCCCGTGGAAAACCCCAGCCAAATCTGATCGATCTTTTCATGCATGCTTGTTCCCCCTTTTGAATTAAGGTGTAAAGTGAATGCCCTTGGGCTGATCCAGGGGCATTCAAAACCATTATTTTTGTTTTCTATACTGTTCTCTTACGAAAAATAGAGTTATACCATTTAACCGTTTCTTCCTGTTCATTCAGAACATCGGTTGATGACGAATCAGCTACGTTGCCCGGTATCAGATCAGACCGTTTGGATAAAATAATCTTCATTACTTTTTCACGCTGTTCTTCATCTAAAGCGTTGCTTCCAATGATCGTTGCGATATCACCCTCTCCCCGATCATAGCAGGTAATGCAAGCATGAGCACAAATACGCAGTTGAGCCTCTGTTAAAGCTGCCATGGTTATGACTTCACCTCCATTTATTTCCCTCTATTGTCCAGCATGAGCTGGGTCAGTGTCACTTCGAGATCGGCAATACGTTGCTTCAATTGGTCTGCCTCGCTTGGCTGTTGCTCGGTTTTTGATGTCAGTTCCTTAATAGCTTTCTCACTTAAGCCCTCACTCCAAAATGTCGTGGGATCTCTTCGCTCTGGAGCCGTAAAGGTCTGGGCAAGATAGACAGGCTCGTCCCCACATTCGTTTTCCGGCTTGCTTTGCCATTCATCATGCAGCTTCTGAAATGAAGCTTGTGGTTCCTTGCTCTGCTGCTCGTATGCGTTCTGTGCTTCTAACAGCTTTTCGTCATATTCTGCCTCATAGGTCAGCCAGCCTTGAATGTCAAAACGAGGATGGTATAAGCCCGATGGCACTATAATACCGACGGTATAGCCAGCAGGGATGTTTTCTGAATTCGCTTCATCTATAGCACTTGAACTATCGGTAGTAAGCTGATAAGTGTCTAACTGCTGGTCTGTATCAGATAGTGTGAGCGAAGATGGGGCATAAAAAGGGACGACACCCGAAAAGGCATCGTCCACTAGCTCGTCCTCCAGATAGAGGCCGCCTGTATTTACTTTAGGAACTGCTTTCATGCGCTTTCCTCCTTATTGTTCGGCTAGAAACGGCGGTATAGAATCTAAACTAATCCATCCGTTTTGCATCATACTTATCCCGTTTATAGGTAACGGGGTAACGGAACCGTTGCTATTAATATTCACACGTCCTAACACATCAGTTTGCGTGTCCGTGTTAGCAGCAGTTATCAGAACACGACTCAATTTAGGTCTATATCCGGGCGGCAAAATAAACATAGCGGTGTTAAGCGTACCGAGTTTTAAAACCCCTTTCATGTGTATAAGCCCCTCAGAGTCTTTATAGTACCCAATCTGAGATAGTATTGACGAATAGTTCGACCAGCCATTGAGCAAAGTCGGTACGATCCACGAAGGATTATCCTTCTCAGCCTTCTTATTCTCCAGCACCGACACACGCGCTGTATTCTGCTGTACGCTATCTACCAAGTCCAGCAGCAACGTTTTTTCGTTGGCGGCGCAGGTCCCTGTGAATTGTGCGGCAGGAGACACTTCCAAGGTGATGTACGTTATGGCGTAGGATTCCTGTTTATCTTGGTCGCTTGCATAGAGCAATTGTGCTAGTGCCCCTGCGCTAGTGATAAATCCAGTGCTTAACCTCCATCGTTTATCAGCTACGCCTAACTTATAAACCCCGAGTAAACGAATGGTTTTTTGGCTAAGTAGTTTGGCGCTAAAATTAGCATTATTGATGTTCATACGGTTGCCGTAAGCTGTAGCGATTTCAATGTATGCGTCGGCCCGTTCACGCAATACAATCCCCGTACCCACTTCAACCTGATTATCTCCCTCGTTAAAAGTAAGCTGGCCCTCGCTAATGATAGGCTCCACGGTAGGCGTTGAGAGTTGATATACGAGTTGGTACGGCGTTTTGTAATCCGTGGCTTGAGTTGTTGGTAGCGTGTTTGTGTAATTATTCGCTCCCCCTGATAAGACGGTGCCCCAAGCTTTTACGCCTGTTCCATCGTAAGGGTCCAATGTGGTTTGGTTTCTCATCCTCCAACCCATAAAATACGCCTTAATTTCGTCTGCTGTAGGTGTGTAACCGTCTCCCCATCCACTGTCGGCAGTAGAAATGGAAATGTACAAATCTCCCTTACTTGTAACGGCATTTGTATCTAAGGTGCTGCCTGTCGTACCCTGCGGGATGATTTTACCGTCATACTTGGTTGCCCATCCACTCGCGGCAACTGCGCCAGATACCAAACCGACTACCTTAACCTGCTTAAGTCCCGCTGAGGATGTGTCCCCAATCACCCAAGATAATGAGCCATCCAATACCAGCGAGCGCCACTTCTTGGTCTTGAAGTATTGACCGTCTCGCTCGAATACAGTTTCCGCATTAGCTCCTGTAACCGGATCGGCGTACAGGTCTGTTTGCAGTGCCAGCATTGAGTCTTCACGCGGCTTGAATGTCTTGGCTGTGCTGCCGATTGTCAGCATTAGATTAGAAAATGTAAAAGTCCCAGTCGAAGTATCCCCATTATCTATTGTTACACGCAATCTACTTGAGTTATTAGGTGCGACAAATGTTAAAGGTAGCGGTTGGGTAGTCGTGTTTCCGCCCCCCACCACATTTCCAGCAGCGTCTTCAAACGCCATGTACAATACCCCTGTTGCGTCTCCGCTGATCGTGTATGATCTACCTGTTACGATAGGTATATACGTGTTTGCCGCCTGAAAAGCCGCCGTGCCTTTAAGTGTCAAAGCGTAGGGGGATGTTATCGACATGTTGGCATGTGTTGTCCATTCATAAAAGCTCGGCAATAGGTTTTCTCCATTACGAATCGCATACGGATTACGTACAGGCACTACACTATCAACATATGGATACTTTGTGGCTACCCGTTCTGTGGTCATACCGTCCAATGCAGCATATTCAGCTGCGCTGATTTCATAGATACGAACCGAATCAAAGTAACCATATTGACCCCGAAGCCCCTTCACTACAAAATCGATATTCCCACTAATAAAGTCTTGTGTTGGACTGAATTTCTTCCAAACAGTTGTAAACTTTTCTTTGTCGGTTATCGTTTGTGTATCTCCGCCTCCATAGCCACCTCCCCATCCAATATAAATTCCGCCCTCTGCGTTACCGTTCTTAGCCTCACCAACAAGCACATAATATTTCCCTGCTTTTATGGAACCGGAAGGGATGAAAGAAAGTCCTATGCCCGTTGAAACAGTTACAGTAACCTTAAGTCCGTAGGTGGTCCCTAATGATTTATTAGAAAAATCCTGCTCATAGGTACCGTTGTATGTACCAATTGTCGAAGTATTTTCAAATCCTCCCGTACGCCCCAACAAATTTACCAACGTACGCCCGCTCAGCCCCGTGAGCGAGAACGGTGCAGCCTTCTCCGCATGAACAATTTGCACCCCAGGTTCCAGCGTTACCGACTTACGCTCCGTCGTATCCAGACGCTTCTTTAACGCATCCACACCATCATTCACATCACCTGCAAAATCGTCCACAGCACGCCAGTTTTGATCCAGATACTTCTCCAGATCAAAATACGTTGTTTTCGGAGAGGAACGATCAATTTGATTTAATCCGAGATTCGGTGTTTTTTCGCTTGCCATGTTATGCGCCACCTCCTAAATATCTATCCTGTGTTGTATGTTCATTTTCATAGATCGTCATAGACTCGACTTCAGCAATGGTCAGGTAGCGTAGTTTATATTCTACCGCCAAATGAGCCGGCTTGATCTCCTCGATAGCTGCCTTAAGATCCTCCACATTGGGCGGAATCCCGATGGTATCTATAAACTTGACTGTGAATCCCCATTCGGCGGGATGAAAGGTAACATCTACTGTACCGCCGTCATATGCTTCGGCTACATTTTTGACAAGTTTACCGGAAAAAGTACCTGCCCCTCGCAGCTTGGACTCCACTACCGAACGCCGCTGATCCAGCGGTTTACGAAGATCCGTTGCAATCCCTAGCTCCGTTTCCCAGCGCTCCAATCCCCAGGTAGCGGTACGGACGAAAAACTGAGCTACCGTCGCATCCATCGCCAGATACAAGGAATCCAGTTCACTACCCTTCGCATCCATATCGGAGCGCATTACACGGGAAATTTCATAGTAGGCAGGTAAATAGGAAAACAGCTCGCGTCCCCGCAAGCTGCTCATTTGTCCCTCTTCACCCATAGCTAGACGATTCGTTTGATCGTTCATGTTCGTTCCCTTATTACTCACTGACGCTCACCATCCCCAACACCGCCACCTGACCTGATCCAATCTCAATATTCTGATTGCTCTGTCCATTGATTTTCAGCTCAGAGAAATCAATAATGATCGGAATATCCAGTAAAACAGCAGTAATCCGGGTATACCGTACCAACGGGTCTTCCTTGTAAAAAGCAAGCTGCTTCAAATACGTCCGTACACCGCTTTCGATCAGCTTTTTGATTTCATCCAGTGTGGACGGCTTCTCTTTGGTGCGCTGTACCTTGACCGAGATGTTAATTTCCACCTCTGTCGCAGGCATGATTGTCACCACAGGACCCGCTGGTGCCAGCCCTTCGCCTTGCCCATCCTGGGTTGGATCAATGTACTTCTGCACCGCAGCGACGATATCCGGACTGGCAGCACGTTTATCCGTGTCTAGCACATATAAAGCCACCGTACCCGGCCCTTTCCAGAGCGGAACAACCTCCACACTGCCTACTCCGGCGATTTCATTCGCCCACTGCGTATACTGCGCCTTGTTGCCGCTTGTGCCCTGGTTCCGCACCTTGGCATAAAAACGCTCCAGCAACAGCTGGTCGCTCTCAATGTCCGTGCCACTTTGAGTCTCCTCCGTATTCATAACGGAGGAAACACCACTGACCGAACTCGCCATCACCTGAATGACGCCCGCGGGTACGTTACCGCTACGGCCGGGATTGACCGCCCGAATCGCCGTTTCTCCTTTACCCTGCTCATCCAGCGTGACCGCTGCCGTGGTCGCATACTCAATGGAAGCTTCCCCGGAAACATCATCTGCCGGGGTCGCCACCAAGGTTCCCGCCGGAACGGTCGTTCCCGCTGTGCCCGTGAAGGTAACCATACCTGAGGCAGCAACCGCTTCCCGCCGTGTCACTCCATGCTCTGCTGTTCGCAGATCCAGCTCAGGCGAGCGAAAATCCGGGTTGTCGCTGGCTGCTGTACTGGCAAAGCCCCGGCGCAGCAGCTCCTGCGCCCAGATCGCCGCTTCGGAGAGCATAAACGCTACTGGTGCCTGCGCATCCCAAATAAAAGAACCTTCGGACTTATCCATGTCCGAAGGCACTTTATCGAGCATACGACTCAAAATTTCCTCTTCTGTCTGGTCTACCAAATACTCCGGCAAGTCTGCCATTAGATCACCACACTTTCTACAATTTCCGTTTCATCCCGCACATTCGTAATCTGGCAGCTAAAATGGCATGCCTCACCTTCCCAGCGAAACGTGAACTGATCCACACTAGCCGTGCGGGCATCTGCCAGCAGCGCTTCGGTAACCATGCGCTTGATTTCACTTTCCTGCACACCGTGCCCATAGCTGCTGCCAATCAGCTCCTCCAGCTCGCTACCATAGTCAGGGGAATAGATCACATGACGGTAGCGGGGGGTACGAATTGCTTTTTCACACCACTGTACCCAGGCTTCTTTTTCACCTGTAACTACTATTTTACGGCTAGGACTCATGACAAACTCCCCGGCTTCAAAATCAAACCGCCAGCTTCGCCCAAATATCGCCCGGTTATCCTCCAGCACATCCGGGTCCGTGATATCCGTCCAGAGCATATCATCCGTTTCGGGAAATAAATTAGCCACGTCCACTCACCACCTTGCATACCACAACCACATCGTTGCCGCTATTCACCCGAACCGCCAGTACGCGATCTCCGGGCTTCAGTCCTTCGTTCAGGCTCAGATTCACATCCTCCAGCTCATCCTCCCCGATATAAAAGGAAGTTTTCAGCTCTTTGCCCTCCCAATTCTCCGACTCCACTGCGGTTGAGGTTCCTTTGTACATATGACGCGGTACAGATAGCAATCCCGGCAGCTCGGCGACCAGATAATCCTGAAGCTCATGTTTAAAATCGTCCAGCTTGAGTCCCGTGGAGGTGATCGTGCCCAGTACCGCGCCCACTCCGCTCAGCGCTTGCTTGGTATGCTTGTGAAATGAGGATTGCAATGCAGTAGCCAAATGCCCGTAGGGGTCCTTATTCAAGATAAAACCTCCTTTTTACATCGTCATACGTGCCCAGTTCCAGCGACATACTGCCGGGGTTCCCTAATTCCCTGCTCACTGAAATCACCAGCAGCTTCATGGAACCCAGCATCACCGCGTCTCCTGCACGAATCGTGTTCATATCTGGTGCATTTAGCGATATCGTTTGTTGTATGCCTCTCAGTTTACTTTTGGCCAACTCACGTGCGGCTGCACCCGATTTTACCTCGTCATCCTGCACGATCACCTGAAGCGTTCCATATTTGGCAATGTCTTTTTCCTCCAGTGCCATCACCTTGGACGGAACCTCGTTGCCCGTTTCACTCGCCGCCGTAGCCAGCACCTTGACTCTTGTGGCCGCGCCTTCGAGTGTACGAGATTGTGTCGTATCGGTCACTCTCTCCAAAACATACACATCTTTATTCGTTCCCAGCTCATATAGCTCCAAACCGGAGGTAATCATCCGTGGATGATACAGCTTGCCACCCGCCTTTGCCGTTTCACGCAAATCGCCCAGCATCATGGAATAAATAGACTGAGTCCGGTATACCGCGCGTCCGAGCTGCTTTTTCGTATCTGGCAATGAAGCGATTTTCAACTTCCAATCCCTGGCATATTTCTGAAAACGCTGCGTAGCCGTCTGCTTGGCAGGGAGCAAATATTCATCCTCCGACTTGTCCAAATACACCGTGCGATCATATAACGTCAGCGTCATACGCTTGAGTCCATTGTTGGAAGTTTCCACTTCCCAAATCACCGCTGGAGATAGCAAGGGGACATAGTCTTTTTTGCCATAAGGAATGCCACTAACCCGAATCGACATCCCTGGAGAAATGGGTGGCATGTCCGGCGTTACGACCAGATTTACCGTGCCCTGATAGGCGATTTGCTCCAGCGAATCCCTCAAATTAATGTTCTCCACCAGCGGCGATAAATCATATTTATCCTGTAAAATAACTTTATAGCTCATAACAGCACCAGCTTTTGCCCCGGTTTAATCGCATTCGGATTTTGACCAATGACCTTTTTGTTAAGCTGATAAATACGACTCCATTGTGAGCTGTCCCCCAGCTCCAGCTTGGCAATTTTGGACAAGGAATCCCCCGATTTAACCGTATAGGTTTTCTTCTTTTCTTTCATATCCGTGCGGGGCTTTTTGTTGACTGTAGAAGACTTCGTCCCACTGCCGGCTTTTTTGGATACTTTCATTTCACTCCAGGTCCGCAGCGAAAGATCAAAATTCACGTCCCCATATTCCCCGCCCCGAAAGGTTGAGTTATGAGACGCTACAATTACGGGTACATTTATAGCTGTCTCTGAAATGATGAAGCGTAATGGCTTTTGGGACAGCAAAAAACCATTCAACGTGTTCATGGCCTCTTGCGGATCAGGTAAATCTTTATATTTGCAATACGATTCATCGTACTCCTTGGGAAAAAAAGAAGAGAAGGAAATTTCCTTCACCTTCTCCCCTTGCGGAAAATCAAACTCCCCATAGGATAAAATCGTTGTCGTATCAAATCCCTTTTGCCGTGAGATCGTCACTTCCTCAGGATTCACCGGAAATATAAACTTAAATCCCTTGCCATCCGTTAAACTAAATTCCATATTTTTGTTCATTCTCCGTTACTCCCATCCTACTGCATTACATAGCTCCTCCACTCGCAGGTTTGGTGTTCTGCGTTGCCCGCAGAATTTCGGCTTTGAGACGATAGCCAATTTGCGTAATAAGCCCCTCCACATCCAGCTTGTTCTCATGCACAGTTACCTGAACAGCTCCGGCAGGAAGATTGAATTGGTTCGTAGTTTCCGTCTTAAAATCCTTCAAAAAGCCGGAGAGTGTTCCCATTTGTTCTGGGCTGATCTGTACCACTTGAGGAGTCGGATTACCATTGACTTTACCTTTAGCTTTAGCTCCGTTGTTCGCATGAGCCGCAGTATTCAATAGTGGGCTTGGATTTAACCCTTGGTTAGCAATAGCCATCGGTCCATAAGGATTAGGGACACCTTTTGCGCCTGGTTGCTGAGGCCCATACATCACTTGAGGACCCGGCGGTAATCCCGGAAAAGGTGGCATAGGTGTTAACGGTTTGGTAGCCACAGCTACAGCAGGTTGAGGTGGTATAGCAGGTTGAGGTACTTCAGGCGGCTTAGCTGGGGCTTTCTTAGGCTCATCTTTACCTCCAAAGGAGAAGAAGTTTGAGATACTATCACCAAAGGCTTCACTCTTTTCAGAGAGCCAACCTGTGACCTTGGATGCCTTTTCCTTAATTTCAGAGCCATGGTCTGAAATCCAACCGCCCACTTTGCCCCCTAAAAAGTCGCCTGCTAAACCGCCTACATATGAGCCAACAGCAGTACCGACACCTGGAAGCAAAAATGTTCCAATTGCTCCGCCTACCGTACTCCCAACCGACTCACCTACAGTGGAACCAATCGCTTGTGCGCGTTCCTTACCCGAAGCTGATGTAGCTATGCTTGCTGCATCTGCCAGAACCCCCAAAGGTCCACTAATGAACTTTTTACTTACGCCAAGTCCCTTACTCACTTTTTCAACTAATCCGCTATCTTTTACCATATTCAGAACAGAGGAAGCGTCTATGTCTGTTCCGCCAGTTAGCAAGTCGCCTGCAAAGCTAAGAATACCACCCGACTTGGAAGAGCGACGATTACCAGAATTTCTCCGATTATTTCTTGGACTTGGAACTCTTCGGTTAGGATTAATCCGGGGATTGGACTCTGCAGGGCCTGCGGCGCTTTGTCGTCCGCTTCTGTTTCCTTGTGTTGAGTTACGATCTCTAGTATTAATCCTTGCAATCTCTCCGGCTCTTGAATTAAAATCTCCTTGACCACCCGAGGATCGACGGCCACCGCCTCTGTCACCAGATCTTCTGCCCCCTGAACGTTTGCTTCTTCTTCCCGGGACATTTCCACCGCCAAACCCACCAGTAGATTTATCAGAGGTAACTTGAATTAATTTCTTAATTAATTCTTTAATCTCCGAAAGGTCTTTATTGCCTGATGCGCCTTCCGTGTTTCCTTCAGCTACCTCTTCTTTTTTTGAAGAAAAGAAAGTTTTCAGTCCGTTTATTGCTCCGCCTTCACTCCATGCTTTTTTTGTATCTGCCAACTTTTCTCTTGTTTTTGAAATTCTTTCAGGTATTTTAAAAATTGTTTGAGCACTTAAATCCTCACCGGTAACCCCTTTGTATACTTCTTGGACAACCTTGGCAGGCTCATTATATTTTTGCAGCGCCTCAGCCCACGCTGGAAGTTTACTTTCCTCTTTTTCCTTAGGAGGCTTATTTCCATTAAACAAAGCCATATTTTTTACTGCCCTTGTATTACTGTCTAACGCCTTTACAAGAGCATTAACACCTTCGATGGATATGTTACTACTACTACTACTCACTTTCACATTCACGTTCCCCGAGGCATTAATAATCTGGGATTTGACCCGGTTAATCTTGTTCAACAGATTATCCAGCCCTTTGGAGGCCATATCGTTCAACACAATTTCCGGGGCCATGCGGGTGCGACCGATTTTCATGACACGCCCTTGAATCCGTTCAAAATACCGTTCCATCGCGCGTAATTCGCGGTTCGCCTTAATGACGTTTTTGGGATCAATCACAAGGTTCATGCGGTAATTTAATGCTTCCGCCATATTTCAATGTTCACCTCCTTGTTTATGCTTTTGAAGCTGCCATGCTATCCATTTCCTGTTCAGCAAACGCCAGCAGCAGCATGCGCTCACCGCGGGGAAGCTGCCAAAAGTCTCCGGGGCGGAGGTGGTGCCGGACCCACAAGTGGTACAGCATCGTCGTCATTCCCCCGGAGTTGATTAGTTTTTTAGATCAGCAATTTCCACGCCAAAGCCGGACAGTTCCAGCACTTTGTCGCCTACGGCATCCAGTTCGCCTGCCAGCAGCATACGACGGACAGATTGTTCGCCACCGGACAGCTTCAAACGGCTTGTAATCCGGGGATCGCCCCAGCCGCTTAATGACAAGCCCTTCACTTCCAGCTTGCCAGTAGCTTCCGAAATCAACAGAGCGTTGAACGTCTCGGTATCTACCTTTTCATCCACTGCACCCTTCACGGTACGGCGAATGGTACACCGTTCACGAATGCTATCCACTTTGCTGGAGGTCAGACCATGCAGCACAATTTTCATATCCAGACGCTTGATACGCACCGTTTCCTCCGGCAATTTTTCAGCGGCTTCAAACAGACTATCCAAGATTTGTTCTTCTGTCATATTCTCATTCAAGCTCATATGTCATTCTCCCTTATTATCAATTGGTATTAGGGAACGGAACACCTTACGGCATCCCCTCCCCCGTGTTCATATTAGTTCGCTACAATCGGATCAAGCAGCTCATAACCTTCGAAGGTGAAGGTTGTTTCTTCCTGTACTTCCTCACCTGCTGTCCAGTTGGCAAGCTGGATTTTGTCAGGGGTGCAACGGATAAGACGAATACTCTCATGTCCAAAGGCTTCAGGGTCATCCAATTTAGTGATAATTTCAAAACGAGTGAAACCACGACGAATCATATCGGACGTTACCTTGTAGCCGCTCATGGTTCCCGTTCCTTTTTTAATACCACGTTTGTGAACCTTCCAGTCATTGCCCACGAGGTTCAACTCGCGTTTTTCCATTTCCACGCCGGCTTCCAGTTTATTGATATTCGTCTGCCATACCCCGTCCACATGCGCCTGACCATACGTACCTAAAATGACTCTTGAAGCATCCAACATTTATTTTTCCTCCTCAAAATGATCCATAATATAGTTTAGGATTTCTAATTTCCCGCGACATTCTTATTGCACGTAAAATGTACCAAACAGTTGCTCCATCACGTCGGTCAGTTTCACATTCCATTGCAGGAACACTTGATCTGGCTCCGGTTTGATGACTGGCGCATCGCCATAGTAAGCCGGATCGAGAATGACATCGTAGCCATCGGCTTCGATCACGTTGCTCAGCGACAATTGTGCCAAGTATTCTTTGATCGCACCGATGAGTGCCAGACGGCCTTCCACCGTGTTGTTAATTTTGCCAATGTAAGTCTCTTCGGCTGCACGCTGCAAGTCAGCGTTAATAGCATCCATAACGCGAATAGAACGGATTTTCTTCCATGCGTTGTTTTGTCCAGCAGCCGGGTTCACCAAGCTGCTGATCCCGCGCAACGCTTTGACCTGACGGCCGTCGAAGAACAGCAGGAAGACACCATTACGGACAGCCTGCTCCTGTTCGGAGCGTGTCCAGCGGCGAGTTACATCCTCAAAAGGCGTCACCGTATATGTCGTGGATTGATTCAGACGTTGGCCTGCGATCAGTCCGGCTACATAAGCAGCCGTTTGAGCGGAGCTGTAGTCCGTACCTGCCAGACGCACGCCAGTACCCACGTTTACGATACCTTCATGGTTGAGCGCCAGAGAACGATCAGAGGCCAGACTGACAGCGGTTTTCGATACATCATCTGCCGCAGAACCACCAAACACGGCGATAACGCCTTTGCCTTCGCTGCGGACACGCTTGATCCAGGCGGCAAAGCTTTGCAGCAAGGCCAGATCGGCTGCGTAATCCAGCGCCAGCACATTAAATTCCTGTCCTTCAAGCGCTTCCTGCATTGCGATATAATCAGCGTTAACCAGTGTGCTGTTGCCACTGTTACCGCCTGTCAGACGTACGCCGCTGACATCTACCGGAATGCCGCCATTGCCGATAACCTCAGCCTTCACCCATACGTTTTCGCTGTTCTTGTTCATCGCTTCGGCAATCGAAGCAGCCGTGCCGTCACTGCCTTTATACGTACCCAGCAGTTTAGTGCCCTCATAGAGACGCACCTCACGGGCTTGCTCGTCACCCAAAGTTGGCTGCACAGTTACAGCAAAGCCATTACCGCGGCTACCTGTGTACAGCGCCTGCAAGCGCAGCACATCGGTTGGTGCCTCACCGCCGCTTTTCAGCGTCACAGTTGCTGGTGCAGCCGTGTCATCTGCCAAACGGTAGGCCAACAGCTTTTTTGGTCCACCCAGCAGAGCCAGATACAGCGTAGAATACGCTGTCGCACCATCCATACTGTCATTCGAAAAGATTTGGCTGATCGCCGTTTCGCTGCCAACTTCTACAAACTCACGTACAGGACCCCAATTGGCTTTAACCGGTACAACGACCGTACCGCGCGAGCCACCTTGAATCGCTGAAGCCGCTGCTGCCTGAAAATTCATATACAAACCCGGCAATACCGGTTTATTCGTGTTTTCCCATGTTCCGCCTGCCATAATTAGTCCACCTTCGCTTTCATAAATTGTTCGATTTTAGTGTGTGCTTCTGCTACCGTGAACAGCTTGTCCTGTGTGCCAAAAAATGCGCCTGCCAGCACTTCTTCCTTCACGGAAAACAATTGTTCCGCGTGCTCCTTAAGCTCCTCCAGCGTATAGCGGGGGCCGCTTGCTTCCTGCCCGGCATTGACCGGGGCCTTCTCATTGTTGTCCAAGGTCACTCGGACCACCTCATTTCAAATTAGGATGAATTTCCACTCTGCGGATTAACGCCGCTTCCTCAGCCGGACGCATACGCCGCTGTACCAACGTCAGCCGGAGCTGACCGTCCAAAATCGCATCCGCCTGCAAATCTGCGGAAGCTTCAGCTGTAGACATATAACGGACCTTCTCCTGATCCAGAGGAAGCTGAATTTGGGCGGCAAAGCCCTCGACCAGAGCGGAAGCCGCGCGGTTCTCTTCGGTGGTGTCCGGAGCGGTGATGTGCCCGATGAACTGTTTGCGAAGTTCATACATGGGGGCTCCCGCCATCCTGATCTCGCAGCCACTCAGCCGCCATAGCACCGCGTGCCGTCCCGGTTGTGTGGGCCATGCATCGGCGTACACCGACCACGTCTCGCCCAGTTGCTTCTGTGTCCAGCGGGTCAGCGCCGCCAGCCATTCATCCGGCTGTGCAACACCGTTTGTCGGAGCGACCGCCGGACTACCTTCCGTTTCAGGCACATACACGCCAAAACGCAGCGTTCTGTAGGCCTTGCCCGTGACGGTATCCAGCTTTTCTGCATCCCGCACGCCCAAGTAATGCGCGGTAAAAGCCGACGTGTCCTCACCTTCGTCTGTCACCGGTTCCCGGTGCAGCCCGGCAATCAGGGCGTTCGCCCATACATCGGCCTGTGCCAGCCCGGCTTGTCCTGCGTACAGCTTGATGCGGACAACCTGCCGATATCCGACCCAGGAGGACTTCCAAATTTCCTCGCCCAGCGCCATAACGGCGTACGGCTCCTCTGCCGTCTGCGACGGTGGCTGAACATCGTATACGCGCCCTTGTAGCGCTGGAACAATGTCAATGAGCTTTTGTTTAAAGGCTTGTCTCATCCTGCGGCATGCCACCTTTGCGCATCCTGCACTCTCATGTTGTGGCTGCTTACCCAGGCTTTTTTCCACTTCCGTGTTCTCATCCGGCGCAGCCTCAACCTCATGCATTGCAGCATCCATTGCTTAGGCAACACGACTCCTCCTTTCTGTACCACGAATTCCCGGGAATCGACAGGGACGACAACCGCATGAAAAAACCGGCCCTGATGGCCGGCTAACTTTTGACTGTGTGTGTCTTCGGTATGTCCTCTTGTCTTGATTCCCGATGATATAATCTTACACCCTTTTAACGAATGCGTTGCCGGGGAAATGGACGATAAAAGTAGAGACTAGGGATGAAGTTGGGTGGTATTTTGAGAACATGTGTTCTTGTAATTAAAAAAGACCTTGACCCCCGCTATTACAGGAAATCAAAGCCTTTTAAGAAACGATATTAAAATAGAAATGAGAAAAAATGGATAATTATTACACTATCCCCATTTTCGATCCGCCCTTCTGTAAGCCTGCCTGATTCAGAACACCTTGATCCGCCAGTGCAAGCGCCATTTTGTAAAAAGCCCGGGTGCGGATTTTCGTGTACGTATCTTTGCTTACTGGCGGATCGAGCACATAATTGTAAACCTTGTAGTCGAACACATCGTCATCCTTTAAATAACGCTCACGGATGAGCAACTGTTCGCGTTCATTTAAGCGGCTGACTACGGCATCCACCATCTCGCAATAAGCCAAACGAGCTGCAGGCGCATCTACATTATATACGGCTGTCCGTGCCGTTGGATCGCTTGTCACATTCGTCGGACCGTTCGGGCGATCCTTATAACCAGCAGTGATGAAACTTTCCCGGTCCATAAAAGTAATGGTTTTATAAATCCGATATTTTTCAAATACCCCCTCCAGTGCGTTCTGCGTTTTGCGTCTGTCCAATTCGGGTAAGTTATTTTTCATGCAAAGCAACACTCCTTATCTTATCTTTATGTTTTTTGATAATGATGTATTTTTTAAATCGTACAACTCTTGCGTTTACATCTTGTTCCCCTTTTGTTCGTATTATGAGTATAACATAACATTATTTAGGATAGCTATCCATCGGTAAAAATAGCGGTATAGCTTCAAAAACAGGATATTCGCTTTATTTTTCTATACCTTTTGGCATATTACGCGCTTTTACTATTTACCTAATGGTATAATGGAACTAATCTTTTATTCTGTTGCAGAAAGGAGCCGCCATTGTGAAACAACCAGCATTCGGAACATACTTAAAGCAGCAGCGTGAGCACAAGCAATGGAGCATTAACCAATTGGCAGAAGCGGCTGACATCAGCAATTCACAAATTTCCCGGATTGAAAACGGACTGCGTGGCGTACCCAAGCCCTCTACTCTCCGCAAAATAGCGGACGCGCTCGGCGTATCGTATACCGAGATGATGAAGAACGCCGGATATTGGGGAGACGATGATTCCGTAGAGCAACATTCACACGAGTCCTATCGTTCCAACGTACCGGAATGGGCTGCTTCCAAAGACCGCCGGGATTTTAAAAAAATGCTGGAGGAAGACGGCGAATTAATGTTCGACGGCATTCCGCTGGATGAAGAAGATCGTCGACGGATCAAAGATGTGCTGACAGGTCTGTTCTGGGAAGCCAAACAGATGAACAAGCATAAACCCAAATCGCCCCCAACGGGCAGTGATCAGGAATAGCAGGTGAGTACATGAACGAACTTATTCACAAACTCGTCCGAAAATACCGTACGAACTGCCCCTTCAATATTGCAGAAGCTCTGGGTATTCATATCCGTTAGAACGCTAATGCTCATATATAATTGTCGTTTATTACGTCCTCTTCAATATAGGTAATTTCACAATAGCTTTAACAACCAATATGTAAGAAAATTTTCAGTTTCCTCATATAAAATAGAAGTTATTTTTACAATCTTCTGATAAAATGTGAACGTAAGAGGCTTCTCTAATGCATTCATTTTATAGGAGGTTGAAAGAACAAAATGAACTCATGGAAAAAAATCTCGTCTATCTTAACGACCGCCGCGCTGCTGTTCGGATGTCTTGGAACAGCAGCAGCAGACCCGGCAGCTAGCACGGGAACAGCGGGAAGTGCAACTCCTCCGGTCAGTGGTAAACACATCACCATCCTACATACGAACGATACCCATGCCCACGTAGTCACCAACGACAAGGAAATGGGGTTCGCCAAGCTGGCAGGCATCATTGACCAGTACCGTGCTTCCAATCCCAATACGCTGCTGCTGGATGACGGAGATACGGTTCATGGAACGACCTTCGCTACCTTGGTCAACGGCCAGAGCATCGTGAAAGTCATTAACAAGCTTCGCTATGATGCAATGGTACCAGGCAATCATGAGTTTAATTACGGCTGGAAGCATCTTGTGGAGCTGAGTAAGGAAATTCAATTCCCGGTACTCAGTGCCAACATTAAGCAAACAGACGGAACACGCTTGTTCCAGCCTTATGTCATTAAAGAAGTCGATGGCGTTAAAATTGGTATTATCGGCCTGACTACGCCCGAAACGGCATACAAAACGAATCCTAAAAATGTCGAGGGCATTCAATTCACCGATCCTGCTGTTGAAACCAAAGCGGCAGTAGATGAAATCCGCAGTAAAGTGGACGTTGTCGTGGTCCTCGGTCACCTGGGACAAGATGCATCCAGCAAAGACACCAGCCTTAAGGTCGTCAAGGAAGTGCCCGGCATTGATATTTTCATTGATGGACACAGCCATACCGTACTGGAAAAAGGCTTGGTCGGTGACAATGGTACACTGATCGCAAGCGCGGGTGAATATACGAAGTATCTGGGCGTTGTCGATTTATGGGTCGACGGCGGCAAGGTTACCCAAAAACAAGCCAAGCTGATTGATTCGACGCAAGCAGTCGATGTTCAGCCCAATGCTGAAATTGCTACATTGATCGCCTCTGTTCAGAAGGAACAGGAACCTATCCTCAAAGAGGTTGTAGCACGAACGAGTGTGAACCTGGAAGGAGCGCGTGAAAAGGTACGTGCAGGTGAAACGAATCTCGGCGACCTGCTCACCGATGCCATGCGTGATATTTCGGGGGCAGACGTGGCCCTGACCAACGGCGGCGGCATTCGGGCGTCCATCAAGACGGGAACGGTAACCAAGGGAGACATCATCACTGTGCTGCCATTCGGCAACCAGATTGTTACCCTGAAAGTGAAAGGCTCCGACATTCAGGCAGCACTTGAAAATGGCACAGCCTCCTATCCGGAGCCAAGCGGCGGTTTTCCACAGGTATCAGGGATCTCGTTTACAATAGATACATCGGCAGCCAAGGGAAGCCGTGTCCATTCCATCCTGATTGGCGGAAAAACGCTTGATCCTGATGCCACGTACACACTGGCAACCAATGATTTTACTGCTGTAGGCGGAGATCAGTATACAATGTTCGCCAAATATCCGCAGGCAGGTATGTTCGGATCGCTTGACGAGGCCCTGATTCGCTACATGCAAAAGGTTGGCTCCGCCAGCCTGCAAGTACAAGCAGACGGCCGCATTCAAGAAGCCAAAGCAGACGTCAAGGCTTCCGTTCCTGCCGTGCAGCCCGTACCCTCTGCTCCGGCTGCCAAACCTGCACCAGCCAAGGCTCCAACAGCCAAGCCGCAACAGACACCGGCTTCTGCACAAGCTACAAATAGCCATGTGTATGTTGTAAAGTCCGGGGATACACTGTATGGTATTTCCCGCCAATACGGGTTCACCTGGCAACAGCTTCAAAAGCTGAACAAGCTGAAAAATCCCCACCGTATTTATCCGGGACAAAGGCTTGACCTCCCGGCCTAATTTAATAAGCTTGCAAAGGCAGCGTCCAGAATCCCTGTGGTTTCGGACGCTGCTGTGTGTCTAGAGGTGTTTTTATACGATAGTTCAAACTCATTTGGACATCGCATATTTTTTTCAAAAGAAGGCCTTTTAAACGCTGACAAGTTGTGAATCGAGAGGTATGATGGAGAAGAGCCATTCGGGCAGAAAACATCCATCTCGCTCTCTAACGGGATCAGTTATATGTGTGGAAGGAGCATAAAAATGCAATACATTATTTATGATCTTGAGTTTACCGTTAGCCGTAACACCAGATATTCCTCCGAAATTATTGATATCGGTGCCGTCAAAGTCATACAGGGAGACGATGGCTTGTACATTGCGGACACGTTTCACAGCTTTGTCAGACCCTCGAATCGGCCTGTGCTTTCTACGGATACCGTGCAGTTTACCGGTATTACTCAACGGGACATTGATGCGGCCCCGCTCTTCCCTGAAGCTGCGAAGCAATTTATCGCATGGCTCGGAACGGACTCCCCCTATTACTTGTGTGCTTGGGGGCCGGATGACCGTCAGAAGCTGGTATCCCATTGCCGCACCCATCATGTGGACCTCCATTGGATTCATAATACGAATGATATACAAAAGAAAATCTCCCGTCTGTTCAGCTCCAATGGTAAATACCGTCAGATGAGCCTGTCTCAGGCGCTGGAACTGTGCAACATTGACTTTGACGGTCAACAGCACCGTGCGCTGGACGATGCACTGAATACCGCTCAGGTTTTCATGCACCATTTTGATCGTATCACATTAACTCATAACGCTTCTGACGATGAAGAAAGCCGGGGCTCAAAGCTCGTATACTCTACACCGGAAGAAGAGCAGGAGCAGTACAGTCCATTCGGCAATCTCGCCGACCTGTTTAAGGACCGTTAGGCGGATAGCACCCCGGCCCGTTCCGGGGAATCTATCATCCCCTTGTCATTCGTAGTCCCCTGCCTTTTTATCGGAATAAAATGTCCCCCAGGTTCGCAGCATTTCCTGCATTCGCTTGCGGTATCGCAAAGGCTCCAAGATTTCCGCCTCCGCTCCATATTGAGTGAGCCAGTCCATAAATTCACCATCATGATTAACCGTCACCTCAAACAATAGACTTCCATCCGGCAAATCCTTGAGAAGAGGCTTGATGAACAGCTCCTCTTCTTTGACCCGGTATACAGATTCGGCAGAAAACCTCACCACAAACCGAATATTTTGGTTCCCCTTGGTAATCGACCAGGTCCCCTTAAAAAACATTTCCATCTCAGAAGTATTCTTCTGAAATGTATACGGCAAAATCCTCATATTTCGAAAGTGGCTGATCCGAAAGGTTCTCATGGCGGCTTGCTTGTGACAAAAACCAAGCATATAAAAACGCCGATCCTGCGGAACCAGACAATAAGGATCAATCTGAACCAATGATACATCTTCATTTTGAGACGAACTGTATTCCGCTTCAATAGTCTGCTGCATAAGACTTGCCGAAACAATCAGCCTGAGCAGATAAGACTGGTTTTCCCTCTCAAGTGTCGAGCCGAGCCGGACTATATTTTTCATTTCCTGCGCGAAGCTTGTCTGGTCTATCTTTTTTTTCTGACTGGAGGCCATCACTTTCTCATAGGCACTTTCAAAAGCTCGTGGTAAAAGAGGCTTTACGGTTTCCATGACATCCCCCAGTTTGGCAAAAGCCAGTGCCTCTTCTTCCGTCCAATTGAGAGGATACAAGGCGAAGTTACTAATAAATATGTATCCTTTGCCATGCCCCATATTGGCTATTGGAATATGCATAGCGCTTAGAGCCTCCATATCTCGGTAAATGGTGCGTTCTGATGTTTCACAACGTTCGGCAAGCTCTCTTGCCAATATCCCCGGATTTGCCTGAACAATAGTAATAATCCGCATTAACCGTATCAACCGATCAGTCAAGGAAGTCTCTCCTTTACAAAAAGATAGCAACTTAGACTCACTATATTACATAAATAAACTAGCGTAATTTCCTACTTTAAGATATTAATTTTGGTAAAGCGAACATCTTCTACAGATATTCCTTTATTAACAAAGACTTTAGAACTATTCTTTTTAAATGATTCAAAAGTCCCATTCCATTTATTGCGTACGGCAAAGAGTAATTTAGCTTCCTCCAAATATTCCATGTCTTCCGTTCTCGCTGCCCGTATAAGCAGTTCATCCGCTTGTCTGGTAAGGACAAATGCCCCTCGCTCATATCCCCCCTTCTCGTACATACGCAATGCTTTCTTCACAATAGGAGCCGTCTCATTCAGCTTTATGTATTTTTCCACCTTTGAATTGGATGGAATGCTCAGCAGACCAAGATGATGCGTGTAATGGATATAGAGCTGATCCGATCGAATCAGCGTCCGTTTCTCCTGAGTTGGCTTACGCCAGCTCCACTCCATTAATCCAATGGTATGTCTTCCGGAAGAGTGCGCCGGTATAGAAAATGACAAAATAGCCTGCTTATACTTCCCCCTCCGCATATCACCACAGTAAACAAGCATGCACTCTCCGTCTTCCGAGCGATTGAAGCTGAGCCTGGCCCCATCCACTTTGAATAGATTTACCTCACTCTCTGGAATGAACCGGAGTTGCAGGTCACATCCAACTGTTTTCAGCATTAAAGCCTCTTTTCTTTTACGTATAGAACCATGGCCCCATTCTATCAGCAGATTTACTTGCCCGGACCCATTCGCAGATATAGACTCCTTGTCCCATGTGTACGTTACGTTAACCATTGACTTCACCACTGGTAAATCCCCCCTAAAAGAACATGTAACTCTAAATTACCAGTGTTATCTGACACTATATTGTCAGGGAACTTATGTTCGTTGTTCAAAATTATGCATAATAATCTATAGAATAAGGGGACTACATCAATAAATAACATTTTAACCCATTAAAATTGCATGATTAAGCAAAAAATGCAGCCTGGCACAAGCCGGGCTGCATTATAGTCTCGTTCATATATAAATTTATGAAATTGTAGTTTCTGTCAAAGAAACATTCGCTTTTGTGTAAATATCGGAAACAGGCGCAAAAGTAATGCTGTCCACCACTAGTTCCTTCGACAAAGGCTTTCCGTTTACGGTTATTTTTAGCGTTTTATAGGTTTGTTCTTTTTCGTTCATCGTTCATTTCTCCTTCTATATTCTTGCCTCATATATTTATACTCATTTCTGTTCTTCATCCATATAGGGGTGGCTCTTGTATACATGCTCGCTAGAAAATTACCGGAATGTAGCCGCTTCCTTGATAAACTTTGAACCCTAATCATTACACTGTACGTAACCATAAGATATGGGTAATTATGCTCATCATTTAACATCTTGGTGCATCAGAAGGAGGAATATCTCTGGGCACGACAAAATTCTCGCTTGGCTTTTTGCCGCCGTGTCGTCTGCGCTGCTGTAGCGCTTCTGTTTGTCTTTGGTGGAATCGGCGTTCCGGGAGCGCATGCCGCCTACTGGGATGATGTATACCAGGGCTTGGAGCAATTTTCACGGCTGCATCCATATGCGCACCAAGCTGCTGAGCGTGAAAACCATGTTATTCAGCCGCGATGTCATTAAAATGACCGGGCACGGTACTGTACTTTTTCATGCGGGTGAACATCATCGACGGCTCCAAGCAGGATCTGAACGACGATGGCGTGATCAAACGCTTTTTAAGGGAAGTCATTCCATTGGATGGAGTGTTTATCAAATAGCCCTGTCATGCTATAATGAAGGCGTCTGTCCTCTGGCAGACACCAAATGAAGAAAGTCCATGCTCCATGCATGGGAGAGGTTCGTGAACTCCCTCTATAAAAAACTAACGATGCTTTGTCCTCCGCATGAAAAAATAATCGCGGGGCAAGGCCTGTTTTTTGTTGAAGCTGGTTCAAGAACTCTCCTTCTTCCATGTGACAAGACCCTGTGTCTTTCACCATTCCAAGAAGATCGAGAGGTTTTTTTTATGTTTACCAACGAAAAAGCAGTCGTCGTATTCAGCGGCGGTCAAGACAGTACGACCTGTTTATTTTGGGCAAAAAAACATTTTGCCGAAGTAGAAACGGTGACGTTCGATTACGGTCAACGTCACAAGCAGGAAATCGAAGTAGCCGCCGGGATTGCCCACGAACTGGGTGTTCCGCAATCGGTACTGGACATGAGCCTGCTCAATCAATTAGCCCCCAATGCGCTCACACGCACCGACATTGACATTACTCAGCAGGAAGGCGAGCTGCCCAGTACCTTTGTAGACGGCCGAAACCTGCTGTTCCTCAGCTTCGCAGCGGTGCTCGCCAAGCAAAAAGAAGCACGTCACATCATCACAGGCGTTTGTGAGACGGATTTTAGCGGCTATCCCGATTGCCGTGATTCATTTATTAAATCGCTGAACGTTACTTTAAATCTTTCCATGGACTATCCTTTTGTCATTCATACCCCGCTCATGTGGTTAAATAAGGCCGAAACCTGGCAAATGGCCGATGAGCTGGAAGCCTTTGAATTTGTAAGAACCCGTACACTAACATGCTATAACGGTATTATTGGCGATGGGTGTGGCGAATGCCCTGCCTGCAAACTCCGCCGCGCCGGGCTGGAACAGTATCTGGCTGTACGCGAAGCTTCGTCGCAAGGAGTTGAAGGCCATGCGTGAACCGGGCCCCTTTCGTATCGTCGACAAGCTCCAGCAGTTCGGGACGGACATTGAACGCTCCCAGCTCCGTTACCACCGTAAACGTGTACTGGTTAGCAAGCAATTTACGTTCGATGCAGCACACCATTTGCACTGCTACGAAGGCAAATGCAAAAATCTGCACGGACATACTTATATCGTCGTTTTCGGCATTAGCGGCATACCGGATGAAATTGGTCTGACCCTTGATTTTGATGATATCAAAACCATCTGGAAAGAGCGGATTGAGCCTTATCTGGATCATCGCTACCTGAATGAGACACTGCCTCCGATGAATACAACAGCGGAAAATATGGTCGTCTGGATCTTCGAACAAATGGAGTCCGCCCTGACTTCGGAAGCATACCGCAATCGTGTGGAAGACGGACGCACTGAATTTGTGCGGTTATTCGAAACACCTACCAGCTACGCCGAATTCCGACGGGAGTGGATGCTGGATGAGTAATATCACGGCGACTCAACAAACAGCCGTACCTTCCCGGAGCCCAAAAACAGCCCCTATCCCTGTACTGGAGGTGTTTGGTCCCACCGTTCAGGGCGAAGGTATGGTCATTGGGCGCAAAACGATGTTTGTTCGTACCGCAGGCTGCGATTACCACTGCTCATGGTGCGATTCCGCCTTTACTTGGGACGGCAGCGCCAAGGATCAGATCCGTCGTCTCAGTGCCGCAGACATTTGGCAGGAGCTTCAAGCGATCGGTGGCACACGGTTTTCACATGTGACCCTATCCGGGGGCAACCCGGCCCTGCTGCCACAGCTTGGAGAGCTAATCACCCTACTGCGCAGCCAAGGCATTGCCACCGCTGTCGAAACACAAGGCTCCCGCTGGCAGGAATGGCTGTATGATATCGACGAGGTAACCCTGTCGCCCAAGCCGCCCAGCTCTAGTATGTCGACCAACTGGGACGTGCTGGATGACATTGTATCCCGCCTGTCAAATCGAAAGATTACCGGAGCATCTCCAAAGCCCTACGCCGGAGCTTGCAGCTTGAAGGTCGTCATATTCGATGACACTGATCTTGAATATGCCCGCATCGTTCACGAGCGCTACCCACATGTACCGCTGTTCCTCCAGACTGGCAATCCAGATGTGAACACGGAGAACACCGGACAGATCGCGGAATCCCTATTGCATCGTTATGAATGGCTTATCGACCGTGTCATGGACGACTCACGTCTGAACGACGTGCGGGTACTCCCGCAGCTCCACACCCTCGTATGGGGCAATAAACGCGGCGTATAGCACTAATAAGTAATATATTCCGTAGGGACTGGATGTGATCCACAAGCACACCAAATTTATACGAAGTACACTTTCGACATCTAAAGTTATAAATCAAGAGAAACCTCATCCGTGAGGAAGGGGTTTCTCAACAAGAGCTCGCTCCTTTCATCAAGGAGCAAACTTTATTCAATTCTGCCCAACCTACGTGTAAACAAGTAGGGACTTTAGGATGTTGACGGCGGTCGGCAGCGGAGCGGAGGATTTGAAGCTGGAGAAGCGCCAGCGATCAAAAGCTCAAATCCTTCGCGGAGCGACCTCCCACCACCATAACTCCCATCTCGTTTTCCAAACTACACTTAAGGAGCCTCACCACTATGACCGGAAGAACACCCGAAGAAATGACCGACGTTACTCTGCTTGGCAATCAGGGCACACAATACACCTTTGCCTATGATCCCGCCATTCTTGAAAGCTTTGACAATAAGCATCCGTACCGTGACTATTTTGTAAAGTTCAATTGTCCGGAGTTCACCAGCCTGTGTCCCATTACAGGACAGCCGGATTTTGCCACCATCTACATCAGCTACATTCCCAATATCAAAATGGTCGAAAGCAAGTCCCTCAAGCTGTACCTGTTCAGCTTCCGCAACCACGGCGATTTCCATGAGGACTGCGTAAACATCATCATGAACGACCTGATTAAGCTGATGGACCCCCGCTACATTGAAGTATGGGGCAAATTCACACCACGCGGCGGCATCTCTATCGACCCGTACACCAACTACGGCAAACCGGGAACGAAGTATGAGCAGATAGCGGAGCACCGTATGATGAACCACGATATGTACCCAGAGATGGTAGACAACCGTTAATATTTAATGTATTACGGGTATCATTAAATATATAGAATTTTCGCGAAGGAGCGTGTACACGTTGGTGCAATTAGGAAGAAACGATCTCTGCCATTGCGACAGCGGTAAATTGAAGAGAACTTCAATGAAGACAGCAATCCGTCAGCACTCGCTCCATTCAATGTAAATGCCTGGCCACCCGCTTTTTCCAACCTGGAGCATGAAACCATGTTGAGAAATATTCAGAAATTAATGGAGTCACAGGATCATGAAGGCTTTAATGATGTCCAGAAGTTTTTGAATGAACAATTAAAAAATCCTGATTTATGAGAAACAATTCTCCGAAAAGTAATGAAGAAAAAGCCTATGCATTAATGATCAAGGCAGAAGGAGAATCCTCCCCTGCAAAGAAAAAGAAACTGATTAACCAAGCCTGTGAGCTGAACCCTAACAATCCAGATGCCTTACTCATGCTCTCCAGATTATCGACGGATATCTCAGAAGCCACCGAACTAGCCAGGTCTGCTATGAAGTTTGCTCAAGAGGAGCTGGATGATGACTTTTTCACGCAAAACAAGGGCTACTTTTGGGGAATGGTTGAAACTCGCCCCTACATGCGTGCTAAAGATGTGTATGCCAAACTGGTATATACCTCAGGTAGAGCTAGCGCCGCATGTACACAATATGAACAGTTACTTGAATTAAATCCGAATGATAATCAGGGAATCCGTTATAGCCTGTTGCAATGCTACTTGGAATTGGAGCGTTTGGACCAAGCAGAACGACTGCTCCAATCATATGAAGACGACGCGTCGACGGAATTCCAGTACGGTAAGCTCATACTGGAGTATCTTAAAAATGGAGAGAACTCCAATCTGTCTTTTCTGTACAAGCTTGCCCGCAAACAAAACCAACATGTCCCTGCCTATCTCCTTGGGAAAAAATCCTTGCCATCAACACAGCCTGAGTACATGACACCTGGCGACCAGAATGATGCTATACAATATGCGAGTAGCCATGAAGGACTTTGGATCAAGTTATATGGATTGGTCGAATGGATGAGGAAGCAGATTAGCTAACGAGGCAAATCCACGCCATGCGGTGGCATTCCGTCGCCCCGTACACCATAACTTTTGGAATATGGCGTCCAGCACGCTGCTGTTTAGCTTGGTACCTGTATCCCAGGCAGCGCCGGGAGTCCAAAGTTTATGAAATCCGGAAAGCAGCCCGATGGTCGGATTTGAACTTTAAGTCTTATTAGCAGAACTATTATTTTTGTAATGATCTACAAAATATCCCCAAGATGGCTCTGATGGAGCTAACGTTGTTGATACTGTTGCCGCACTCGCATAACTTCCACCCAATGAAAAAAAGGCATCCCAAGAGCCGTATATACGGCTCTTGAGATACCGACCCACGAACCATCCTTTAATTGTGCAAAAAGCTCGTCAGGCGAATCAACCAACCGTGCAACATTAGATAATCCGCTAAGCTGCACGGCCGGATATTTCTTCATCCGGTCATAGCTCCACACGGTGCCATCATGATGCACAGTGATCCAGACGGATGGTAAACGTTTGAAATTTCAAGTGACGTGTAGAAAATCCAGCTAAATCAAGCAATTACAAGTATGCAGCAGGATGGGAAAGAACCACCGAGTAAAGGCGGCCTTTATCCCCCTTTCAGCCATTTGCTGTAAACGGATCGCTTCCTATATCTTAAAATATACATACATAATCGGAGGTTGCCATGACTACTAAAACTGCTGCAAAAAAAGAAACGGGCCAATCGCTCCCACTGCCTGGGCCTCAAGCGAAGGGCACCGTTTTTGCGATTCTCATTGCCATCGGTTTCGTTCATCTGTTCAATGACTCGATTCAATCGGTCATTCCTGCGATCTTTCCGATCTTAAAAGAATCCATGAACCTCAGCTACACGCAGATCGGCTGGATTTCATTCGCCATCAATTTTACAGCTTCGATCATGCAGCCGGTCATTGGCTTGTTTTCGGACAAGAGACCTACGCCCGTGATCCTTCCCATCGGCATGGGCTTTACGCTGACAGGCATGCTGCTGCTTGCTTATGCTGCCGATTATAAAGCGGTGCTAATCGCGGTCATTTTCGTGGGTCTGGGCTCTGCCGCCTTTCACCCGGAAGGCTCGCGAGTGTCCCATATGGCATCCGGACCACGCCGGGGGCTGGCTCAGTCCATTTTCCAGGTCGGCGGCAATGCAGGCCAATCGCTGGCACCCATGCTTACGAGCTGGATTTTTATCCCATTGGGTCAATTTGGAGCCATCTGGTTTACAGGTGTTGCGGCAGCGGGTATCGTCGTCCAATCGTTCATCGCCCGCTGGTATGGTAACGTCCTGCGCACAGAAGGCTATGCACGTAAAAAAGCGGCGGCACGCCGCATGAAGCCCGAAATACGCAAACGTATTATGTTTGCCATGATTGTTCTCATTCTGCTGGTATTCGTTCGTTCGTGGTACTTGACCTCGGTCGGAAGCTACTATTCGTTTTACTTGATGAAAGTGTTCAAAATGTCACTGGCTGATGCGCAGCTGTACATCTTCCTATTTCTCGGAGCTGGAGCGCTTGGCACCTTCTTTGGCGGCCCGCTGGCGGACCGTTTTGGTAAACGCAATATGATTTTCCTGTCCATGGTATTGGCCGCACCTCTTACGCTGTTGCTGCCTTACGCCAACCAATTCTGGACTGCTATCCTGCTGCCGATCATCGGATTTATTATGCTGTCGAGCTTTTCGATTACGGTCGTATATGCGCAAATGCTCGTTCCCGGCAAAATCGGGACCATCTCCGGTCTGATCACGGGCCTCGCTTTTGGCCTTGGCGGTGTAGGTGCGCTCGTGCTCGGCAAGTGGATTGATAAGGTAGGCATCACCAATATCATGTTCTTGTGCGGCTTTTTGCCTCTGCTCGGCATTTTGACATTCCTGCTTCCTACAGATAAAACCTTAAACCGCTGGGCGGAAGAAAACGGAGCCGAAGTGTAACAGGCAAGCGAAAACTGCAACGTATGATCGTCACAATATCCTCATTGAATCCTCATCGTTCGCATGTTATCCTACAGATCGTGTGGCGGCCATCCCGGCCGCTTCACACCTTCGTAGTTGCCTAACCTGATTCCCCAAGCAAGCCAAGAAACATACCCTCTTCTATCCCGAATAATCCAGTCAGCTCTCTTCTTCCGCCAAACGCATCAAAATGCCCGCAATCGGGACCATCTGAAGCAGCTTTTTCTATCCAAACTGACGTGATAAGTGTTAATAACTTCTCTCCACCCTTGCATTTTGGAAAAAACTTGTGCCTGGCGTGAAGAATCATCAAACAAGGCCATTTCCTGAAGGTACTTTGAGCGACAATCCGAGCAAAATAGGAATATCCGCCACAATGGTCTTCAATTCATGACGCAATCGTTCTTGACTTTTCCGATATGCTGTAAACTGCTTCATAGAAGTACACGTCTCCTTTAAACCATGCTGTTTAATGTAATGGGTAATACGTAAGTAAGGTAAGTTCAGGTTTCTTTTATTACCAAATAAAAAAACTCCCGGCGTAAGCGCCAGAAGCCTTTATCATTCAATTTCTCCTATCGAAAAGCTTAATTTGTAATTACCAAACTGCGTCAATTCATCCAGCATAGCAGTCAACTCTGACTGCGAGGACATGCGCGAACGCATCCAGTAACAGCCCTCCCCACTAACCCGATGAATCTCGACGATATAAGGATGCTCTCGTGCAAAAGCCTGAAAAGCACTGTGAGCGGTTCCCGAATTCAAAAACACCGTAATAAAGGCATGGATGGTCTGTCCAATTTTTTCAGGGTTCCAGCGTAGCGTGTAACCCTCGATGATGCCCGCATCCTGCATTTTTCGAACACGCGCTCCTACCGCTTGGCCCGTCAAATGAACAAGCTGACCCATCTCCTTATGAGATAAAGAGCTGTCCTCTATCAGATGATGAAGAATACGCAGATCGGTGTGATCGGGTACGAATAGTTCCATATTTATTTTTCCTTTCATGATGAAACGAGAATTCTTGTTTTCCTTTCAGCAGGCCATATCCTATATCTCCTTGCGTCCGATATGATTGTAACAGAAACAAACAACTGCCGAATATATCCGGCTAAAAAAATCTGTCTACAGTACAAAAGGAGCTTTCAAATATGAAAATCACACTAATACGCAACGCAACCCTATGGCTGGAGTACGCCGGAGTAAAATTCCTGATCGACCCGATGCTGAGCGAGCCTGGCGTAAATCCGCCTATTCCCAATACGGAAAATGACCGCCGTAACCCGCTGGTTCCATTGCCGCCGCAATGGGAAACCCTTGGACAGCCTGACGTAGTTATCGTTACGCATGTGCACCTGGATCACTGGGACCCGGCAGCAGCGCAATGGCTGGATAAACAGCTTCCTGTCCTCTGCCAGCCCGGAAATGAAGATCAGATCGCCGCTGACGGTTTTACGCAGGTAACTCCGGTTTGGGTGGTTGGTTCTGTGGGAGATATTGAAATGATCCGCACAACCGGGCATCATGGTACTGGAGAAATTGGGGAAATGATGGGGCCTGTATCGGGCTTTGTATTTCAGGCTCCGGGCGAGCCTGTTGTCTATTTGGCCGGGGACACAATCTGGTGCAGTGAAGTATCAGAAGCACTCGACAAGTACCATCCGGAGTGGACGATTGTCAATGCCGGAGGAGCGCGGTTCACGGTTGGTGATCCAATTACGATGACTGCACAGGATGTGACGACGGTTGCGCAACACGCCCCCTATACACAAGTAGTGGCTGTCCACATGGAATCAATCAACCATTGTCTGCTAACCCGTTCTGAACTTACAGAATATATTACCCACGAAGGTCTGAATGATCGTGTGCATATTCCGATAGATGGAGCGAGTATTTCGGGATAATGGATTTCAAAACCGCCTAAAGAAGTGATTAATCATGAATTGGCAATTCGGATGACGGCTCCTACATTACAGGCCAAACACTGCATGTGAACGGCGGACAAATGGTGACGACTTAAATACGCAGGATTCGATAGCCGCAAGGCCCAACCAACAAGGAACCTCCAGCATCCACGTTTCAAGTGGGAGTGGAGGTTCCTTGTATACGATTATGGAATATGAAGTTTAAGCCGATTATTTGTTTTTGTTATAAATATCGAAGGCAACCGCCAGCAGCAGCACCAAGCCCTTAATGCCTTGCTGCCAGTCAATGACCAGACCGATCAGGGACATGCCGTTATTCAGTACGCCCATAACCAGACCACCGATAATCGCTCCGAAAACCGTCCCGATCCCGCCGGATGCCGAAGCCCCACCAATAAAGCAAGCTGCGATGGCATCCAGCTCAAAGTTCGTACCTGCTCTTGGTGTAGCCGCGTTCAGACGTGCAGCGAAGATCAGGCCGGAAATGGCGGCCAGCACGCCCATGTTGACGAATACCCAGAACGTTACTTTTTTCGTTTTGACACCGGACAGACCCGCCGCCTTTTCATTTCCACCCAGCTCATACACATGTCGGCCCATAACCGTGCGGTTCATGACGAAGGAGTATACGACGATCAGAATAAACAGCAAGACGAGAATGTTCGGAATTCCCGCGTAGCTCGCGAGCATAAAAGTGAACAGATGGATGACAGCAGCCACCACAACCAACTTGAGGACGAATAAAGTCTGTGACGGAACCTCGAAACCGTATTTAAGCTGGGAACGGCGTTCGCGAAGTTCATTGACGATAAACCATATCGTGAGCGCGATGCCGACAATGACGGATACCAGGTTATAACCCGAAGAAGCGAAATCCGGCAGGAAGCCTGAGCTAATTTTCTGGAAGCCACCCGGAAAAGGAGAGATGGATTGACCTTCCAGCACGATCATCGTCAATCCGCGAAAGAGCAGCATTCCCGCCAAAGTCACGATAAACGCCGGAATCCGCCCATAGGCGACCCAGAACCCTTGCCATGCGCCGATTAGCGCTCCGACTACCAAGGATGCAATGACGGCGATCCACGCCGGAAGCTGCCAATCTACCATCATAATGGCGGCCACTGCTCCGACAAAAGCGGCTATCGAGCCGACAGACAAATCAATATGCCTCGTGATGATGACCAGCACCATCCCGATGGCGAGCACGAGAATGTAGCTGTTTTGCAGAATTAGATTTGTAATATTAATAGGCTTCAGCAGCAGAGCAATTTCACTCTTCATCCCCGAACCATTAGCCTCATTAGTATTCAGTACAGTGGTTTTGATATCACTTTCGCTGAAACTGTGCAGCCATTTTAATTCATCCATATAAACATAGTACAAATCATATAGGGCATTCTTATTTTGTTCAATATTATCCTGTGCATAGATATACGTAGAATCACCATTTAACACATTCTTCCAATCCTTGAGGGTATTGACTGGCCACCACACCAAAAGCAACTTCCATGGAATGGGCGGTTCTGCCTGGCATTTTCACAGCCATGTACACCAGCATGGGCCTTTTTGTTTTACGTGTCGCACTTCATAACGGAAGTTAGTTTGATTAATTCATTTGAATTAATTATACTCAACAGTATGGAGGAATAGACATTGAATACAAACCTAAGCAGCGATATGAATAAAGGAAATGAAGACTCCACCCAAACTCGTTTATTAGAAGCAGGGCTACGGATCTTTGGATTAAATGGCTATGAAGGCGTACGTACGCGGACTCTTGCACATGAAGCTGGTGTGAACCAATCGGCGATTCCGTATTATTTCGGTGGAAAAAAAGGATTGTACTTAGCGGTTGCCCGTCGCTTGACAGAAGCCGTTCAAGATGATTTTTTGAAGCAATCTCTAATTGAGACAGAAGAGATTGAGAAACGGTCAAAAGAAGAAGCCGCAGAAGCTCTTAAAAAAGTCATGACGCAATTTTCCAAGACGATGATTGGCAATCATGAAGCCAATGCAAGAAGTGTATTTATCGCAAGAGAGCAGTTGCAGCCTACAGAGGCTTATGACATTTTGTATGAACAATTCTTCCAGCCACTACATCAGATGATTGCCGTCTTGGTGAGTAAATTAATGGATCTAGACGCAAAAGATCCAAAAACGATATTAATCGCACATGCAATTATTGGACAATCGGTTGCGTTCTCTGTGGCGAAGGAAACCTATTTCAGGCGCCAAGGGATTCAAGACTTGGATGAAGCACACGTTGCTTTGATCGCCAAGGAGCTTGGCGAAATGTCGATTCGTACATGCAGTGGCTATTCTCATTAAAAAGAGGGTACGTAACAAAGACATAAACACTCTTCTATACGTACCCTTTTGCTATTTTACCAAGTTGCCCTCATCAGATGAGTAGAATTTTTATTTAGTTCAATCCCCCCAGCTTCACCCACGATCACCGTTCCGCCAAGATTAATGACCTTCTTACCAATCGCACAATTCGGCTCAAATGCAAACACCATTCCTGTCTTGAGTTCGGTCTCTAACCCTATGGATGGGATCGGCAGCACTTTCCCGTACTCTCTCGCCTCAGGCAACCGTGCAATCTCATCGCCAACCCCAATAAGACCAAATGGACTAATGGAATGAATAAGCGGATGAACGTGCCAGCCTCCTGCTTCACGCATTGGCTCATTCATCGCTTTGACCACGTCTCCGAAAGTAGCCCCATGCCGCAGTTCTTTTACTCCGTTCTCATACGATTGTCTCGCTGCCGCTGCCGCCCGCTCAAAATCCGGATGCACAGCTCCTACAGCGATTGAAGGCTGGTGCTGCGTCTCCAGCATTCCGAATGATGAAAATACCTCGGCCAAAATAATATCTCCTTCTTGGATCACCCGCGGCCCCTCTGGTCGATATGTCCATGCGGGCAATCCCCATCCTACGAACTCTGGTCCTGATCCCATTAATATCGTTGTCGTGAACCCGACATGGGTCGCACAAGCATTCATCGCTGCCGCATAGATCTCATTTTCTCTCACGCCTGGCTTCGTTGCCTCAAGCATCGCCTGACACATTTTTTCCCCAACGTTCGCTGACCATTTTAATACCTCGATCTCCTCCTGACTTTTCACAGAAGACAGTGCGAAAAATTTGTGTCCTACAGACTTAAAGGTCCCATTCGGTAATCCCTTTAGGATCGTTTGCCAAGTATTATAGGGCATGGCTCCATCAAAGTAATAGGGAGGATAAGGCTCTAAGCCAATCACACCAAATGCTTTATTTGTAAGCCCTCTCTCTTCCATAATCTTGACAATGTGCGCACCCATTTTTCCGACATACATATTTTCCGGGCGTATCCAGCCTTGCGTATTCGTATATCCAGCTTGAATATGATCTTCCACAGCAGTGGCTAAAAAGACAACTGAGATCGGCTCTTCATTCTTAGGGAAAATGACAATAGAACCTGGACGCTCATTCGTAAAGTAGGTGTCCGGGTTAAATACAGCAGGGAACGCACCTTCTCGATCTCCATACACAATCAATACATCCACATGCTCTTCTTCCATTAGCTGATTTGCAATATTCCATCTACGATCTCTTTCCTCAAGTGAGTAGGTAGGGATTCTAGTATCTTGATTGTTCATACCTCTTTCTCCTCCTAACATTTATTTCTTTCCAGAGTTCATTGCTGATCGTTGCCTTTTGTCATCATCCAACCGTATACATGCGAATGGCTCCCTTCCAATAGATGTCATGAATGAACCTGTTACATTGCAAGTATAATTCATTCATTTGATTAATTCAATTGAATTAAATTGACGGAAGCTTCTTAACAATGGTTTCATACGAACATCTCATCAATGGCATGTACATAAAAATCATCAAACGTTAACTATACATAATATATAAGGCTTCAAAATATTCCGCAGCTTCTTCACGAAGCTTGGTTCTCAGTTCCTGCTTATATTCCTCCGGGTCCAAAATACGCGTTCGGCATTCCTTACCCTGAGACGTAATGATATGCGGAATCCGATCCCGCACCAGCTTGTTGTATGTAGGCATCTGAAATAACACCCTTTCTGTTTTGGAGCCTTTAGGCCGCAGCCAACATCTCCCTTTTTGCCATTAAATCATCGTGAGAAAAGGTTGAGTGTCATTAATATATGATTTAACTACTTAATGGACTGCTTCTATATAAAAATAGATGGATACCGCTCAGCCGGATCAGCTATAATTCGCCGAGATAGACGTATCAAAATATGATCTGTTCTAAAAAGCAGCCTATCGACCTCCTCCAGCTTCATCGGTTTGTTATATGCATTATCCTCTGCGGAAATAAGGTAATGCACTGTACCGATAAACAGTACCATATCCAAATTCGGCTCAGTATCCGTGTGGATTAAAGTTAGCAAATCGGTTATAGATAGGTTAATGGATGATAGAATGATTTGATATCGATGAATATAAACAGCCTTAGCCATGGAAAACATCGCCCGGTCACAGAGAACGAGACAGTTGTGAAATTGATGATGGTTGCGCATGATCTGTGCAAGCTTAATCTGATATTGCGCTAGCTTGTGGAAATCCATCATGCAATTCAATATGTTGGAGTCACTAGGATTAGGCTGTATGGAATCCGGATCACTATGTAGGTGGTTACTTAAGGAGTCATTTTTCACGGGAGTCAACTCCTGAATTTGGATTTAAAGAGCAGTAAAGGCATCGTAGAACCCATAAGGAACCAACAAAAAGTTTAAAATTCTAGCTATCGGACAAGCTTTATAATGAATATTACTATATAGTAGTTTTTAATTCAATTTACTTATTAACAGTTATTAATTAGAAGTAACTCTTTCTCTACACTTCTAACTATAGAGAGGTGTAATCATGTCTGAAATTTTAGAATTAGTCGGTACACGCATTCGGGATATTCGGAAGTCTAAAGGGCTTTCCCAAGAAGCTTTAGCCGAAAAAGCAGGATTCAATTCGAGTTATATCGGTTTTATTGAGCGCGCAGAGAGAAATATATCTTTGAAAAATTTGGAGAAAATAGCGAAGTCATTGAACGTGAGCGTTTATCAGTTGCTTACATATGTGAAGGAAGATGATGAGCTTACCGAAGAAGATTCGAGTGTAAAAAGTATTTTGGCTCTGCTAAGAACGCGTGAATCCAAAGATACTGAGCTGGCATTGAAAATTCTTACGGACATATTTATAAGAATTGATGAACGCTGAAACAAAAAGGAACTGCACTTTGCAGTTCCTCCCCATTCCAATCTCCTACGACAACGCCAGCATTGCTTTCATATCTTCCTCCGCTGTAGTAATCAGCTTCAAGCCAAACAGCTCCACGAGCACATCCAGCACGCCAGAAGATATAAACTCGGGCGGTTTCGGTCCGATGCGAATATCCTGAATGCCAAGGCTGAACAAGCCTAGCAGGATAGCAACAGCTTTTTGCTCAAACCAGGACAACACGATGCTGACTGGCAGCTCATTCACCGTACAACCGAAAGCATCCGCTAACGCCAGAGCAATTTTCACCGTAGAACCGGAATTGTTGCATTGCCCCAGATCAATATAACGGGGAATCCCCGTGTCTCCCACGGTACCGTAATCCACGTCATTAAAGCGGAATTTGCCACAGGACGTGGTTAAAATAACCGTATCGTTCGGCAAGGAAGTTGCCAGCTCGCGGTAATAGTTACCGCCTTTACCTGGCGCGTCACAGCCTGCAATGACGAAGAAACGGCGGATATGCCCGTCTTTAACTGCCTGAATAATCTCAGGAGCCAGCCCGATAACCGTCTCGTGGTGATATCCCGTCGTAAGCACCTGTTCCGAATCTACATCTGCGGCTGGTAGGGCTAACGCACGCTCGATCAATGGTGAAAAGTCGTCGTCCATGATCTTGGCTACTCCCTCCAGCCCGGCTACTTCATAAGAGAAGAAGCGGTCTGCATACGTGCCTTTAATCGGCATAACACAATTCGTCGTGGCGAGAATCGCACCCGGGAACTCCTCGAACAGTCTGCGTTGATCGTACCAGGCTTTACCGATATTCCCTTTGAGATGTGCATATTTCTTCAATGCCGGATAACCGTGGGCAGGCAGCATTTCTGAGTGGGTATAGATGTTGATGCCTTTACCCTCCGTCTGCCGCAGCAATTCCTCCAGCGCATATAAATTATGTCCGGTCACGACGATGCATTGACCTTCGATTTTATTTTGGCTCACGGTAATCGGCTGCGGAATGCCAAAACGATCCGTATGCGCACGATCCAGTACATCCATGATCCGTACAGCCGCATTTCCGACTTTCATCGCCATTTCCAAATGCTCTTGAACATTAAAGTTAGAATTGGTTAAGGTCATATATAACGCTTCATGCGTGATACGATCCACCTCAGGATCGCTATAGCCCAACTGACGAGCGTGTGTCGCGTAGGCCGCTATGCCTTTTAATGCAAAAATCATCGTATCCTGCAAGCTCGCTATCGTTTCATTCTTGCCGCACACCCCAACTACGGTACACCCGCCACTCGGCGTCTGTTCACACTGATAACAAAACATATCGTTTTTCCTCCAAATATTGATAGACATTTATTCGTTATCCACAGCGTAACAGACCCCCAAACTGCGGAGGTGTGATTATACACACATTTTTTATCACATTTCATCATGAGAGCGTCATCAAACGGCGAATATGCTCCAGCATCCAGCCTGTAAACTCGGAAGCCCGGAACATGAACAGTAATTCCCTTCCTCTGGCCTCACGGGTAAACATTCCGCTGTCACCTGTCCCGAACCATTACCTGCATGCTGCGCCGTCTGTTTATACCAGTCTTCTTCGGTCGGGCTGTGCGTGCTTCGAGCATACATTTCGTTGCTGGTGTAGTCGCCTTTTCCGTTCACAATCAGTATCCCTGCGATTTCAGGATAAACGTGGTAAAGCCCTGCAAAAACTGCTTCGTCCCAGACAGCATATCCTGCTCCTGCTCCCGTGTGACCGTCAGCCAGCGTCCAGTTGACCAGCAGACCTAATCCCAGTGATGGTACGATGCCAAAAACAGAAATAACAACAAGAGCCGATAAAGCAAAGGCATATTGCGTAAGCGCAAAAGCTGCGTCCTTTTGTCCGACCATGCGCGTATACGCTTCCATGGATCATCATTTCGCATAATAATCATCTACATTCACCCGTGTCCGTGTAACAACGGATATTCCTGTGTCCACCCGACCGGGCAGCGAAACGTTGTCACCGGAAGAGAAGGAGCGGGAATCGTCAAATGATGGTGCAGATGGAACTGGTATTGAAGCGACCAATAGCCCATATTCCACGTTTCCTGAGCAATGGTTGCCGAAATCGTGCCGCCCCGGATCATGTCCAAGGTCGCTTTATTCGTATCAAAAGAAATGATTTTCAGCGGATGACGACTCTTTAGGCTCAGCACCGCTTCACTACACCTGTTCCTCCCGTTACATCGGTCACAAACATCCCCGGCGCAGTGAGTAAATATGTATTTTTACAAGGGCATGTTCGAGGAAATGATTATACCTGTCAGCGGATATCATCTATGGCTTGTAGTGATGATTTTTCAGTTTTATATTTTATTTCTCTTATTTGCAAAAGCAGCCGGACATGTGCAAACGTTTCTCCGTCGACGCTGATTACGTTTGTCGTCGCGGCAAGTGTTTCTCTCGGCCTCAGTTGGCTGTTCGCTCATCTGCCGGGAGCAACTGGATGGTCGGCTCAAAAGGCAAACAGCGCTTGACCTGGCCGTTTCGGTTCCAGCCGCTTTCCTCCAAGCGCGGTTCCAAAAGCACGCAAGAGCTTGGCTAATAGAAAAAGGGATGCTCATTCGTTGTGACAGAGCATCCCTTTTTTTGCGTAAAGGGTACATTTGTGAGTTTTGAGATTAGTGTTCGTTAGCCGAGGGTGAGGATGTACCTGCTCCCTGCCCCTGCTTCAATTTGGCTTCATGCGGTGCTCCGGACTTTCGGTCAAACGTAATGGGGCCTTTGCGATTAACCAACCGTTTCAGATCAACGGTCATTTCATTTTTCAGCTTATCAATCAGTTGCTCCTCCTTGATGCCTTTACTTTTGGCGATATCAACCAACGATTTTCCTTGTCCCAGCTCATTTTCCAAACGGGCAGGAGTGATGCCCAGAAGCTTGGCGACCTTCTCATTCAAATGGTGATTCCAGCCGCCTGGTCCTCTGCCGTGTCCATGTCTGTGAGCATGCCCATGTTCATGACGGCCCTGTGGTTCAGCATTCCGTTGAAGGGCTTTTCCTTGGCTTGAAGCGTTAGGAACGGGAGCTTGCAGTGGGTTACCCGGTTCAGCACCGGAAGCTCCGGCAACACCCGCAGTCCCATACATCATCACCCCTCCATATAGAATAGCAGCGGTCAATTTCCATTGGTTTTTCATGATGCAGACCCTTCTTTCGTCCTTTTTCATACTATATTTTCTCTTTCTGCTTCTTTTATTCATCCTACATATTTTCGCAAAATCGTTAATGTAAAAATAACAAAGTGTTGAAAATTGCAATCTGTTCTATAATGGCAGGTAACAACTAGATATCGCTATAAAATTATCCACAAGAGATGCAGGTGATAACGATGGAATGGTATTTTGCATACAAAGATGAATTGGAAAATGTTTTTCGTCAAGCGGAAGAACGGACGGCCGCGTTTCCTGCTCCATTTCAGAGCCAGGGCTTGGACTATCTGGCCCGTTTTAATCCGTTACGGGAGGACAGCACGCGTAACTACATATGCTACTTGCTTCCGTTCTGGCTGCAAGAACTCACCGGGCTGGCTCCCGAAATTTGCCGTAAGCTGGCTCTCGGCAACGTGTTCGTCATGGCTCATTATTTGATTCAGGACGATGTGATGGATACAGCAGCAGACAACCGAAAAACGCAACTCGCCTTAAGCCAATTGTTCTATACCGAATGTTTGGACGTATACCGGGACCTTTTTCCCGCGTCCTCTCCTTTTTGGACGTATGCCCGAACGTATATTGGTGAATGGGCCGTTAGTGTGACATCTGAGGGAACAGAGGACTATTTTCAGGAAGAACGACATCAGGTGGCGCTGAAAGCCAGTCCGTTAAAAATGGCTGGCACGGGTGCTTTGCTGCTCGCAGGGCGGGCCGATCTGATCCAGACCATTACAGATATGACAGATACAGCGCTGGTTGTACTTCAAATGTCGGATGACTGGGCCGACTGGTTGGAGGACTTGGAGGAAAATAGCTACAACTGCCTTTTGTCCCATATCAGCGCCGAGCAAAAGACGGCTTATCGCGAAGGACTGGAGCCGGAGCAGATTCGGGAGGCGATTTATGTACGCGGCGCGCTTGCCAGTTACGTGAGTATTGCCGATCAGGCGGTGCGGAAATTGGAAAATATGGAGCCGGACATCCCTAGCCTGCGCATGTTCACACGTTCTATCGCAGAAGAACTGGGTGAAGAGGCGGCAGAAATTGAAGCCGGACGTTCGCATTTGCGAAGAGGCGGACTGGATTTTTGGCTCTCCAAAAATATGAAATAATTCTAGGTTTTAATGTGATTTTGTGGTATGCTGGCTAGGTAAATATAACCAATTGAATGAGAGGGTGATTTTGATGGCTACTGAAGTTCTTCAAACACAAGTCATTCAAAAAGCGTGGGAGGATCCCAGCTTCAGAGAAAAACTGATTACAGATCCCAAATCTGCAATTCGTGATGTGTTAGGAGTCGTTATCCCCGATCATATCCAAATCAAAACGTTAGAGGAAACACCCGATCAGTTTTATCTGGTCATCCCTCCAGACCCTTCCGGCGTACTCGCTACATCCCGGAAACCACGCTCCATGTGGTAAATTGTTTTTTGTAGCTTATTGGTTTTGTAATTCTTGAACACCATGCGGGTGGGTTCAGCAAGCTTCCTTCCGTTCTCCCTAGCACAAAAAGCCGGAAATTATCCGACTACGGGGAAGCGGATGGTCGCTTCTGTTCCCACTCCTTTTGCACTTGTAAAAGTTATTTTGCCGTTCATCGTTTCAATAATCCGAAAGGTCACCATCATGCCCAAACCTGTGCCTTTGGTCTTATTGGAAAAGTAAGGCTCACCCAGTCTGGATAAGGCCTGCGCGTCCATTCCTTCGCCATTATCCCGAATATGAATAACAGCTTCTCCGTTCTCCACATAAGCCCATATATGAATATGACCCTGATCTCGCAACGCTTCAATGCTGTTTTTAATAATATTGATGAACGCCTGCTTGAACTTGGAGGAATTCCCCCGAACTTTGATTTCTTGAGGAATATCCAAAGAAATTTTGCCGCATTGCAAATTAGCCATCGGACTGATGATTCCTTCAATATGCTTAAATTCATCCAAGATGGACAACGTTTTGGTGTGCTCAAATTCAGGCTTGGCAAATGTCAGAAAATCGGTGATAATCCCGGAAGCACGATCCAGCTCTTCCAGCGCAATATGCAGATAGTTTTTGTTTTTGCCGTCCTCCTGCTTGCTCATCAACTGGAGAAATCCACGGGTAACTTGAAGCGGATTGCGTACCTCATGAGCTACAGATGCAGCCAGATCGCTAATAATCTCCATTTTCTCCGAACGTTGAAGTTCATTATTGAACATCTCCAGCTCTCTGGAATACCGAACCACCTGCTTATGCTTTTCTGCCAGCCTTCTGCCCAAAATCGCAATCAGCGCCAGCACAAAGCCGAGCACGCCCCATTTCCACATAAACATATTGTAGTGTCCGTCCCTGATGAAGAACCAGGTCAGTTCACCGATGGAAATGACTGCGAAAAAAGCAAAGCCAGTTGATAGAATGATTGCTTCGTGGTCCCCTTTGATCGCCATACGGACTGAAGCAAACGCCAGCAGTACGAGTAAAGCCACGAGCAATATGCTCAGCACGCTTACACTGAAAAAATAATATACATCGTTTAACCTCTCCTGTGCTCCCCAATTTACAATCATCATCATGAAGCAGAACAAGGAGTAAGCTGTCAGCACTTTTCGAAATCTGCGAATCAGTATAATTGAACTTATATTTTGTTCAAAAAAGTAGGCTAGTGAGGGCAGGAGAATAAACAGTCCTACATCAAAAAGCTGTAAATAGAGCTCGCCGTAGCTGCGATAGAACGTATACAGGAAAGGTGAATACGTCACGACCATCAGACCAATTGAAAGCACAATTGCGCTTAGGGACAGCCACATTGCCATGCTCGTACGGAATAGAAAGAATGAGCAGATCAGCAATACCAGAGCTATAAAAATAAAGGTGCTCCCCAGTACAATATCCAGAACATCCATTCTGACCAAAGTCCCCAACAAATCACGATAATCACCAGTCATCACATTTCCGATAATGCCCAGTCTGTTCTTGCTGCTTTCCGTCCATATGTATAATGTTTTACCGCTGTCTTCCGGTCTAAGCGGGATCAGAATACGATTATTTTCATAATCGTACCCGCGATAGGACTCGTAGAAATTGATGCCGTCCTTATACAGCGCAATATGTCTGCCATAAATATTTCCAAAAAGCACCGCCGACATTTCATCATTCAGCGATGGCAGCCGAATACGAATCCAGGCAGAGCCAGTGTTCGCGGGCTGCTTGGGCAACTGTGAATCAGCATTAATATGCATCCAAACTTTGCTTGGATCCCGCACCTCATCAAGTGATCCATCCTCCCCTTCCACTCCCCATCTCATATCCCAGGAGGGTATTCGGTATTCCATTTCGGAGGTCGTTTTGGCTGCATAGGCGGGTAGGCCTATCGACAACAGTATTACAATAACCGCCAGCAGGGCGGCGACAGCTTTGGGCACAAGCCTCATGTTAAGCACCTCAAAGTTACATAGTAGGATTTACAAGCTTGTATACGCTCTATCATTTTTCAACATCCTGAAATAATATTATTCTATACGATGATGTTCATACCTTCTTCATAAGAAGTATATCATGTTATTTTTACTCACTTTTTGTCAAATATTCATATTTTTTATGATCATCCCTGCTTACATGGCTTCATCTGTTCTCTAAGGCCAATCCATGGTTCGCACTCTTCACCCTCATATTATCGTCCAAATATCCGAAAATAAATAACCGCGTATTTCTACCATTTCAATTCCTATCCCTCCATGTCCTCTTTATCATATCACAGCAGTTACATGATTTTAACCTCGTACAGACACACTAACCCCAGATTTAATCGTTCTGCCGTTTGAGTAAAGTCGGAATAAGCAATAAACTAACAAAGGAGCTAGAGCACGATAGCAAACCAAGATCATAGAAGCTCGCAGTAGGCTGAACGAGGCAGGTTTTAGGTCTCCATCGGCTTGTACACAGACTTGCTCCTTACCGTTTATTTGACGGGGCCGAACCCACCATAAAAAGTAACGTACTTATTTCCATGGTATTAGCAGTATGGCTTGAATTCTGGACGCAAAAACCTTGCTACCATTTTCATGCTAGGTTTGCGAACGAGAGATCATGATCGTTTATTTAGTGTTGTAGTGATGTAGTGATCGGTATGAAACGGATTTCGCCATTCCATCAAGGCCGCATAATTACGCGATTGTTCATCATCCAGATAATTGGGCATGATACAAACAGGCACCCGCCCGCAACGAAGCAGGAACGTTAACACCGGGTCCTTGAGCTCGCCGGATACCACGGCATCTACATACGCTTCGGCGCTTAACTGGTCTGCATGATGCTGATAACCGGGCATACGTCCCGCGCCCAGCAAACGATCCAGTCCACGCTCAATGACGAGATGGTATAAGGAAAAAATAAGCCATTTGCCCAGACCCAGTCGACGGTATGAGGGATGGACAGCCAGATCAATGACATACAGTGCCTTACCGTCCTCGCGGTGGGTACGGATGTAACCGTCGCCTGCAACTTCCTCCCACGTATGTTGGGGATGCTCGGGGTTATAGTGCATCAGCAGGCTGGTCACCGAGCCAGCCAGTTCCCCCTCGATTTCAACACACAGCGCCCCTTCTGCAAAATGCTCAACCTGACTGGCAATCTGCTCCCGGCTCCACAACAGCTCCTGCGGATAGGGTGGCGGAAAGCTCTCCTGCTGAATATGCAGCAGCCCCACATAATCGGCTATGGAATAATTACGGATGACCGCTCGCAGCGGGCGATCTCCATCACAGACAAACCATTCTTTGCGATACATGACGCCCTTCCTTTCGTTAGCTCCAGTCTGTGTACAAATCTGTTCGGCGGTCACGCCATGTGGTCACTGAGCCGCGCTCGCGCACATCATACAACAGTTGCAAATCAAGATCCGCGGTGACAATCATATCGTTGTTTAGCTCACCTTCCACCATAATGCCGCGTGGCGGAAATGGAATATCATTCGGTGTAATGACTGCCGCCTGTCCATAGTTGGCCCGCATAAAATCAACCGTAGGCAAAGCGCCTACCGTGCCTGTCAAAACCACATACACCTGATTTTCAACCGCTCTGGCGTGGCTTGTATATCGAACCCGGTAAAAACCGTGGCGATCATCTGTACAGGATGGACAGAAAATGATATCTGCTCCCTTCGCCTTGGCCATGCGTACGATTTCGGGAAATTCAATATCATAGCAGGTCAGCATCGCTATTTTACCCCTGGATGTCTCAAACACATTCAGCCCCTCGCCGGGAGCCATATTCCATTCTTGCACCTCAGTCGGTGTGATGTGAATTTTGTCTTGTGTGACTACGCGTCCGTCCGGGTAAAACAAGTGCGCCGTATTATACAAACGTTCGTTTCGTTGCACCACATGGGTACCGCCGATGATATGCATCCCGGTCCGGTGGGCGAATGAAGTGAATAATTCAAGATAACGATCTGTAAAATCCGGCAGGTCGTTAATGGTCAGGGCCTTGCCTTGACTATCACCAATCGACATGAGCTGGGTCGTAAAAAACTCGGGAAACAGAACAAATTCCGCACCAAATTCCTCGGCTGTTTTGATATAATGCTCCGATTGAAGGGCAAATTCTTCGAACGAATCAATCGTATGCAGATGGTATTGAACCGCCGACACTCTGATTTTGCTCATAATTCCTCCTTGTACATAACGTCTTTTAAATGGAAAGGGATTCTCGTTGCTGTTCACATTATAACCGATTCAAAACCGGGCGAGAATCGAACCTGACAAACAGGTCTTGCCTTCTGCACCTACTTTGTTTAAAATAAGGGCAACTCTTTTGAATTACATAAACAAAGACATGGACGGAGACAAGTAAACGTCTAATCGGATTTCCACAGAAAGGTACGAATTGCTGAGAGCGTACCGAAATCCCGCGTTGAAATTCACTCCCGAGTCGAGCCTTGAACCAGCATAAGGATTCATTTCTTATCTGCACTAGAGGTTTCCGGAAGCCCCCGTTACGGGCATCAAGCTCAGAAATTGCTACTGTCGGCTGGAATGACGTTAACGACTTGTATGTATACTTCTGTAATTAGGGTGGTACCACGGCATTCGTCCCTTGCGGCGAGTGCCTTTTTGTGTTTTTTTCGAAAAAAGCTCTGCTGATTGACAGAAAAGACAATTTTTATTCGGGAAAGGATGTTATTTATGTCGACAAATGAAAATTCTTTGGAGCTGCTGCGGGAACAGCTCGATGCTACCAACCTGCAATTGCTGGAGCTGCTATCGCAGCGTGCTGAGCTGGCTGGACAGCTTGGTAAATTAAAAGAAGCTCAAGGGGTGCCTGACTTTGATCCGGTACGCGAGCAACAAATGCTGGACAAGCTGATCGCTGCTAACCGTGGACCGTTCGACGACGCTACGATCCGCCAGTTGTTCAAAAATATTTTCAAGGCTTCCCTGAACTATCAAAAAGAAGAACACAAAAAGCATCTGATCGTCAGCCGCAAAAATCAGCCGGATAGCACGGTCATCAATGTTAAGGACACACTCGTTGGCGGCAAAGCCTCCGTTATGGTTGCAGGTCCCTGCTCGGTGGAAAGCTACCAGCAAACCCGTGAAGTCGGGGAAGCTCTGAAAGAGGCGGGCGTTCCAATTCTTCGTGGTGGCGCGTTCAAGCCGCGTACGTCTCCGTATGATTTCCAGGGACTGGGCGTTGAGGGTCTGCAAATTCTCAAACGCGTAGGTGATGAGCTGGGACTGGCTACAATCAGTGAAATCGTCGATCCAAGACATTTGGAAGAAGCAATTCAATACATCGATATCATTCAAATTGGTGCGCGTAACATGCATAACTTCGAACTACTCAAAGCTGCGGGCGAAACAAGAACTCCGATCCTGCTCAAACGCGGACTTGCAGCGACAATGGAAGAATTCCTTCATGCTGCGGAATACATCGTTTCCCGTGGCAACACGCAGGTGATGCTGATCGAACGCGGTATTCGTACGTATGAAAAATGGACACGTAACACGCTGGACATTTCCGCTGTGCCGATTTTGAAAAAGGAAAGCCATCTGCCTGTTCTAGTCGACGTGACCCACTCCACAGGACGCAAGGACATCCTAGCCCCTTGTGCCAAGGCCGCACTTGCTGCTGGAGCTGACGGGATCATGGTGGAAGTCCATCCGAACCCGGCAGTCGCTTTGTCCGATGCCCAGCAACAGCTGAATATTCCTGAATTCCACAACTTCCTGTCCGAAGTAAAAGAATCCGGTTTGTTCAAAGTGTAGTATAACGCTTTCATCTTTTTGATTTATGATATAGGATTGTGACTGATCATGCAGGCAAAACCTAGATACATGTATGCTCAATTTCTTTTTGAAGCATAATGTATTTAGGTTTTTTTATACCTAAAATTAGATATAAAACCATATGTGAAAGTTCAGAAGGGGAAAAGAAAATGGAAGCTAAAGCGACGAAGGCTAGAACAGCTATTACGACCGATGAAGAAGTCGATGATATGAATTCGGTTATTCGCTTTCTTCTCTATTCCAAAGAATGATTTATCCGGTACGGTAAGTTCTACAGTTCCCGCAGAAGTACAAGACAATGGAAAGCATCAGCTAAAACATTACCAACGTGTGATTGTAACTGTAAAATAACGAACGGAACGTCCAATGAAAAGGCATAACCTGTTTTATCCTCAGGCGAACCTGTTCTGACCCATGCGATGGCGGCAGGAATAAACCCGGAGAGCAGACCCTGAAACAGCCGTACCCCTACGAACACATACGGATCAGCCACAAAGGCACATATTAAATATAATACCGCCAGACTAAAGCCTGAACGAATCAGCATCGGCTTCCGTCCATACTTATGATGCTACACGTCCCTTCTCCTCATTCCATTATTATCCTCTAAATTAGAAAAGCCCACAGCAAACCTCACCCTTCAACCGTGGAACAACCATGCAGAAGCTGATATAATCGAATGGAATGGAATGGAGTTGATGACATGGCTAAAAAAAGAAATTCGTCTTCCCCCGCTCCTGCGGCTCAGGACAAACCTGCAACGTTAAAAGATCTGTTGAGTCAGGACGTGCTGAATAAGCTCAAGGCTCAGGCCAATGAAGCCCAGGCAGAGCAGGACAAACGTAAGGAAGACGAACGGCAGCGTGCCCTCGAAGCAAAAAAAGCAGAACAGAAGAAGCTGGACAACAACTTCGAGCATCTGCTGAATAACAGCAATCTGGACTGGCACAAATATAAATAGGCCAAAACCATCCCGGTTTTGGCCTATCTCCACGCTTGATTATATTATAGCCAATCACGGATGTGTTGTACCGAGTACAGCACCCCTACCCAAACCGGCAGACTGAACGCCATCCCCCATATGAGGCCTTTAGCCAGCTTTTTGTCTACCTCCACCATGATCCTGCCCCTTTCCTTGGGAATAGCAGCAGTATGGGTCAAGAATACGGTATTCAAACCCGTATTTCCTTATCCCCACAAAAAAAGGTATGATAGAAAACGGAAGAGTGCTCTGCGCTGCCCTAAACTATAATTTAGGATTTTACACTTCTAACCTTTCAGGAGGAATACAAATGATCCGAAAAACGATACGTCCCTGGTATATGCTGTGCCTGCTGGCTACCATGCTCGTGCTGGTTGCCGGATGCGGCACAAAAGCGACAGATGTTGAAGCCGCAAGCCGGACAAGCAGTACAACCCCTGCCGCGACTAAAGACAAAAGTAAACCTGTTTCCCATCCTATCGTCACGATTGTCATGAACGACGGTAAAAAGATTAAACTTGAGCTGTACCCGGAAGTAGCACCGAACACTGTTAACAATTTCATTTCCCTGGTGCAAAAGGGCGCTTACAACGGTACGATCTTCCATCGTGTCATCCCCGGCTTCATGATTCAGGGCGGTGACCCGCAGGGTAACGGTACAGGCGGCCCCGGCTACAGCATCAAAGGCGAGTTCAAGAGCAACGGTGTCAATAATACGCTCAAGCACACGCGCGGCGTACTATCCATGGCCCGCTCAGCGGATCTGGATTCAGCCGGATCGCAATTTTTCATCATGGTTGCGGATGCGGATTACCTTGACGGTCAATACGCTGCTTTCGGCAAAGTAACGTCTGGATTGGACGTAGTAGATGCCATCGTGAACTCCAAGCGTGACAGCAATGATAAACCCATCAAACCAGCTATGATGAAAAAAGTAACCGTGGACACGCTGGGTAAGAAATATCCGGCTCCAGTCAAAGTAAAGTAAGATTATATCGGCCCTGTGCGTATGCATGGGGCCGTTTTACATGTTCTACAGAGATGTTTATCGTGTTCCACTGTAATGTTTATTTGGCTGCTGCCTCTGTGATGTAGTAAGAGTATATACACAAAAGAGAGCGTTTTCAATTATTATTTTTAAAGCTTTTTCACTGTTACAAGGGCCTGTCAGCGTTCGACAAAAGAAGCACTGAAAGAGATACTGTATGAACAGTATAAGCCGTCTAATTGAATTTGGTTTCTACCGAACGAATACCTTCCATCTCCTAAGGCAGCGACAGCACTTCCTCCACTCCCTCTGACCGGGACAGCTTTAAAGCCATATGAATATTGAACTGCTCGCCGTTATTGATGCGCTCGGCGTAAAAGCTGTGAGTAGACGGAGTAGCAAGCTGATAAAACCGGCTATGGAGCAAGGACTGTGCTGCCAAACCCAAATATTAAGGAACTTGCACTTCGTGCTCCGGCAGATTGTGATGTGCCTTCCTTCCCTTGAGCAGCCCTAGCTCCGGTGTATCCTGTACCCCTTCAAATCTCAGGCTGAGCGCCCTCGGCGGCAAATTACGTATACGTAGCAGTAGACGATTACCGTCTGCCGCTGCGTCCACAAGCTCTAATGGTCTCAGCGAATCGTTCCTGCCTGTGCGAATCAGATCGCCCGTTGCACCAGCCAAACTCTCCCGGCTCCAGACACGCAGCTCATTCACAGACGGCACGGCAATCCGCTTGCTGAAAGAAACGACCACCTCATCTGAGTTCGACCTTTCTGCACGGAGCGGGATGGGCGGCTCATCGTACATATAGCCACCCAAATGGTATTCGTAGGCGGTCCAAGCGTCATAACCGCCCTTCAGAGCGGCAGCCCCGAACTGCCGGGTCCATTCGCGGTCCCGAACCATACGCGCGAGTGAACCGATATCCGCCTGCACCCCAAGGGGCAGATTCGGATAAGCGGCGCGTACCGCCTGCGTTATGCGGGCGTAGCCGTCAATATAATGCGGCGGCAGGCGGCGGCGCATCCAATCCGGCCAATGGGTCTGGAGCACATGCATATCCGGGGCTACGCACCCGATCATCGCTACCGCGTCCAGACCCTGCCATTCCCGTAGCTGGCCGGGCACATCGCCGCGTCCGTTCACAGCCAGCGACCACGTCGCCACGCAGATGTCCGGCCGGACATCACGCACGCCGCCTGCGCCGTTCACCAGCTCGCCGATCAGCGCGTTCACGGCGTCCACGCGCAGATCGACCCACTGCGCGTACAGCTCAGGGACCTTCCGGTAGTAATTCCGCGCATGCTTGTCGCGGAAATCCGGAATGTCCTCGCCGCTGCGCTCACGGAAGGCCCGTCGGGCATGCGGCCCGATATCCCCGTACACTCCACTGCGCAGCCCGTTCCATTCGGGAAAATAAGGCTCCGCCACCTCGAACCCGTCGAACGGAATGTCGGTGACCAGCCGGGCAGCGGCTTTCTTTTTCCAATCCACATACTCCTGTGCAAAATGCGAAAGCCGCTGAAACCCGTCATTCGGTTCGCGCAGCAGCTCCATACGCCATCCCTTCCACTCTGGCGGCAACTGTGATACGCCAAAGGAACCATTGCCAAGCACCATCGCCCATACCGCGATTTCCCTGCGTTGAAAGGCCGCAACGAGCGCTCCATCCACTTCATTTTCACGCACAACAAAATAATGAACGGTCTGGTAGCCTGCAAGTGCGATTTCATCGGCTATACTGTCCCGCGAACGGTTGGCGTAATAGGGAAACAACGGATCTATTTGAATACTGGGGCCGCTCAGCGCCCACGGCTTTATTTTTCCGGTCAGGGCTATAGATTCTGTTCGTTGTGTCCCGTCATTACCGTTATAGCTCAATTGAATCCACCTCCGTTCCCCGTCTTCTTCGATATATGCTCCTGCTGGTTCGCCTATGTTACCATACTTCGCAAAATCCGTGAAATGCAGACTTACAGACGGAAATGCAGTACATACTATTTCACCATCAGCAATCAGAGGTATTGGAATAACGAGTCAGGTTAGCTTATGACGGATGAGGAGGAGGAGTCAATGGCAGAGCAGAGATTGCAAGGAAAGATAGCGGTGGTTAGTGGTGGAGATTCAGGCATCGGCAAGGCCGCGCAATTCGGTTTGCAGAGCAAGGTGCCAAAGTGGTCATGCTGGAGCGTACACCCAAGTACGCAGAGGAAACGAAAGCAGCTTCGTCACATACCAAATATTCAGAGTCACCTCTGACAGAATAAGCATGGCAATCAGAAACCAGTGAATACCCTCGCTTAACGACTTATGCGACCGAATCAGACCCCGAGTCAGCCAAAGTAGTAAAGTACATAAAATAAGCCCTAGTACAGCCCTTTGTCTCGTTTTCTGAATCCTATTTTATACCAGAAAAACAAATGTGTTATGATAAAAGATATCATTTTCAAAGGAGACTTCTCATGCCCATTAATCGCCGTTTGATCACAGATCAGGACTTCACCGAGGCGTTGGAACGTCATCTTCGTGTCCGCATATTTCAGGATGACCAGTTGATTGGTTCGGGCGGAGTCATTATCCGTTTTGACGATCAAACCATAGTCGTGCAATCCAGTGTCAGTGATTTGGCCTACCATCCCAGAAAACAATGTGAGTTTTTTGAAATTAGAAAATAGCCGCAATACACCGGAGAACCATTTTGCTTCGTTTTCCGGTGTATTGCGGCTACACTTACTTTTATGATAGGTTGCCTTCTACAACTGCATTCCACGTGTTTTCATCATGAGCTTGTTCGTAAGCACTTTCAAGTCCTCGGAAGAAGCCGAAATTTCCTGCATAATAGCCGTTTCCTCATGAGCGGCGGTATAAATCTTGTGCGCACCTTCCGAGAAGGCCCCTGACATTTGCTGAATACGATTGATCTGCTCGAAGGTTTGATCTACCCGATTCGTCTGCTCCGTCACAGCTTCTTCCATTAAGCGAATACCTTCAACAAATTCACGCACAATGGAGTTCAAACGACTCAACGTCTGATCCACCGAGCTTGTCCGTTCCGCCTCAGCGCTGACCAGTGATGTTTGCTGGTGCATTAATTGTACCGTTTCCACAATTTGCGACTGCACACGGCTAACGATGGCATTGATTTGCTGCACCGATTCCGTACTTTGTGAAGCCAATGCGCGAATCTGGTGAGCAACTACGGCAAATCCGTTACCTTCTTCTCCGGCACGTGCGGCTTCAATGGAGGCGTTCAGCGCCAGCAAATGAGTTTGTTCCGCGATACCCTTGACGGTGCTTGTAATCGCTTCAATTTGTGAAGCTTCCTTTTCCAGTCGTGCAATCACCTGCTGCGAACGACTATGCGAAGCAGTCAGCTCCCCCATTCCCTCCATCAGGGATGAAAATACCGTCTGCGTCAAATCGACCGAATGCTCCATGTGGCCTGACAGTGCCAGCATATGGCCTGATTTGCTGCGCATCATTTTAAAATCGCCCAACATTCGATCCGCTGTTTCAATAGATTGGGCAGACGCATGCTTTTGCTGCTCTACGCCTTCCAAAATATCCTCCACCACCGAAGACATGGACTCAATCTGTGCCGTAGCCTGTACAATAGCCGAACTAAGGTTTTCCGCGTTTTGCGAAGTCGCTCTTGAGCTGTACGATATCTCGTTAAACATATCTTTGATATTCAGCATCATGAGCCGGAATGCATCATAGAGCACCTTGATTTCGTCATCTGAACGACGATCCGGAATGACAACCGACAGATTCCCTGCCGAAGCTTCCTCTGCCGCCTTTGCCAGTCTAACAATCGGACGTGTGAGAAGTTTGGAGATCAACCACCCCAAAATGCCACTCCACAGAACGCCCATTAACAGAATGATTGAGATATATAGCCATTCCTGTGTACCTTGAACAAACCAGTCCTTGAGCACAAAAATAAAAAAAGCGCTTGTTCCATAGGTTATTGCAGAAATAGCGACAAATGCAGCAACCATTTTCGTACCTAGTGACATTTTCATGTAATGTAGCCCACCCCAAAAAACTCGAATTTGATTCCATTTTACCATATAATTGCTACAATTCTAGTAGTATTTTTCACAGAAAACCGTATTTATGAGCATAAAGATAGAGAGACTTTAGGCCCTCTACCTTAACAGCCAAAATAACATATATCAGACATCAGCGTGCATCAAAAAAATGGACGAACCGCACTGCTGCTTGTTTTACAGGTCATTCTTCACCTATTAAACCATTGATTTGAAGGCACTCAACCATTCCATTATTTATAATTATTGTCATTTCACTGTTCACTTGCTGTTTTTTTGATTGCTTCAATTGTGTCTATTTGGTGACTGTTTTTTTCCAGTACGGTAAACTCCCATAAACCTACAGTCATCCTCTCTCCCTGTCGGATATCAAAATGCCCTGAAAGCATCCAGCCGCCAATCGTATATACGTCCCCGGCCTCCATATTCGTCTCCAAACGCCGATTGACTTCATGAATGAGCGCTTGCGAGAGGGGTTGCATATCCTTCGGATAGTGCCAAACGCAGCTCTGCCTCACTGAGAGCCGCATCTTCCTCGGTAAATTAGAGAGCGGTTTCAATAAATAGAAGAATGACAGATATCCCATCAAACTGTAACAAGTTTTTCATGATATCAATTCCTTCCAAGAAGAGTATGCGCTCTATCCATAAGAATCTTTAACGCCCACCTTACACCGCTCGGTATTTGCACACCTCCCGAAAATTACAGCCTCCGCACGCTCTGCGTGATGGCATCGGCGTGAAAAAGGACTCGGATTTCGGTCTGTTATAGTAATCGTCATCGAGACAGGACTTCATCTCCTCGATATATCGCCCGACATGGGTAACAACCTTGTCGATATCCTCCTGCGTGGGACGGTACACCTCATGTTCTCCCGTCATTAGATACTCCACACGCACCTCGATCTTATCCAGCGGAAGCTGATAGTGCTCCTGCACATAGGAAGCATACAAGAATAGTTGGTCGGAGAAGTCGCCTTCCTTGCCTGTTTTCCAATCTACAATAACCATGTCTCCGTTACCTCTACGGTAGAGCAAATCCATTTTGACATAGACCTTCGTCTCGTGAAGCAGCATCGTATCCCATTTTTCCACCTCGACGATTCGGGCCTCATCCTGCTGCAACTCACGCCAAACGGCAGTACGGTACAGATTGTGCACTACCGTATACTGTCGCTCCTTGATCCGGGCAATTCGTTCCGGCAGCACTTCGTCATCATAATAAATTTCAGCGAGCATGATGCGATTTTTGGGGTCCTGCTGCCATAGCTCACGTTGTTGCAGCGATTCCTTGTAGCTGTCATTCAGCATGTTCTTCATCGCTGTCTCCAGGTACGCCGGACGTGGAACAGCGCCTTTTTCCATCCAACCACGTATGACCGATTCACACATTTGATGCGTAATATTCCCGAATAACATATATAAGTTGCTCAACTGCTTGAGCCGATACAACGTAACCTGCTCTTCACTGCCCTGTGTAGGGTTCCAGCCGTTATGCGAGCCGTAATAATGATAATAGTATTTGCGTAGGCATTCATCGAACGTTTGGGCCCTCGATTGTGAATAGGACCAGGACGGGTACATAGCCATGACAGGCCCTCCTTCATTAAAAATTCCATAACTCCATTATAACGCAAACCCAAGCTGTATCGGCCCGTAAAAAAGTACAACAAAAGAACCGGCTCCTGATCGGACCGGTTCCTGTCCATACCTGAATCACTCCATGCACTAGCAATGCAAATTGGAGACAGGTATGTTAAATGTATTTCTTAGTCGCGTTTCAGCTCATACTCACCAGCACTGTTACGGGTTACTGTGGCACCAAGCGCCTCGGCAACCGATTTGAAAGGAACATACAACGTACCATATTTATCCGTATATGGTGCTTGTGTCAGCGTTAATGTGCTTCCTTCCAGTGCAACCTGTTTGGAGCCGCTTTTCAGCTTGAGGGTCTTACCTGTAATATCATCCACAACTGTAATTTGTTTAGCTGCTGCATTCCATTTTAATTCGGAACTCAGTTCAACTGCCAGATCACGCAGTGGAATGAAAGCAGTACCTTTACGATTCACCAGCACATAATAATCGTCCTTAGGATCGAAGGTTGTTTCTACTTTTGTAATTTTCAAATCATTTTTTAAAATATTATAGATCGGAGAGTTTGCTTCAAAATTGCGAAGTGTCGCTCCCGGCGTAAGTTCCGCTTGTTTATTCAGGTCGATCACACCATTAGAGATATCTACCTTGTCGGCTGTTACACTACCATTTACGTTCCAGGATTGAGTTTCTGTAACAATCGAGAAAGACTTCACTGGAAGACTATCTACTTCTGGCAAAGCAACCGTCAGGTCTGACAGTGATTTACGAACATTTCCTTTTTCATCAAAATACATATCGGTTTTTAGAACCGTGTTGGAACTCAGAACCGTTTTAATTTCAGGAGACTGTGCATATAAAGTGCTTACGCCTACATCATACTGAGCAACGGCCAGATCCAAATACTTTTTAACCTCAGTATAAGCCTTATTGACCAGTTTTTCCTTGTTCATGTTGAGTTCGCTTGTGACTTGATTAGCACCTTCAACATTCATGCCGGAAGCGATATTTTTAGTAAAATCAATCACTTGCCCGATCAGTTCTTTCAAGCCTGTCTCGTCCTTGGCCAGATTGGTCAGGAACGGTTTCGCCAATGTAACCAGCTCATCGCCACGAAGTTCAGCATGCAAACGAGTCAGCTTCACTTTGTCTTTCTCACCATAAACTTCTTCGGTTACAGACGTTGCAGAGAGGGCCGAAGGGTTAGGAGCATGCTTGAGTACAAGTGCTGCGGCTGTTTTCGTCAGATCTCTTACATCTTTGGAGTATGCATAAGGATCAAATCCGGCAGGCAGACCGCTCAAACTCTCCTGCGAGTTCAAAGATATGTAATAAGGTTTTTTGGCACCTTCCAGTTGAATAGCCGCACCTTGGCGGTCCAAAGCAATTTCAAACGGCAAATTATATTTGTCGATGTGCAATGTACCCTTGGCGGAAGCGAGTTCCTCCGATTGTACCTTGGCTTCATCCACAGTGACCGAAATGGAATTGATTAAATTAACAATTTCCTGATCTCCTTGCGTAATGCCTTCTTTTGGAGTCAATTTAAGAGATATCTTCTCCGTTGACTGCTGGGATTTCACATCAAGTGTGCCCAAAAGATTTTTACTTACATCAAATCCTCCTACTGCCTGGCAACCCGTCAAAGCTACCATTAACAGAATAAGAGGGACGGCAATCCATTTTTTTATATTCATATTAATCCCCTTTCAAGATATTACCGTTATCTCTTCTATTATCTCAGTGTTAATACACATTGTAAATAAGTAGAATGAAAAAATAGAAGTAGTCATTTAGGATCATTTTTCGGCCTGTAGCATCCGGTGAGCCAGCAATGCCATCTCCAGACAACGACGTTTATCCGGGTCTGCCAGATTTCCTCCTATGATCTCGTTAATTTTGTCCAACCGATTGTAGAGCGTTTGCCTGTGAATGTACAGGATTCCGGCAGTGTAGCGTTTGGAACCATGACATTGAAAATAAGCATCCAACGTATTCAGAAGCTGCATATGGTGCTCACGGTCATGCGCAATCAGCCCGCCCAAATGGTCCTGTACAAACTCTTGTAAAAAGGGAGTGAGCGGCACGGCTTTCAACAATTGATAGATTCCGATACTGTCGTAAAAAAGTCGATCTCTCATGGCCGAAACACTTCGCGCCACTTCAATAACCTGATAAGCCTCTTCAAAGCTACGGCCTGCTCCGGTCATCCGATACCTCATTTTGCCGAAACCTGCATGAATGCGCACTTTGTCAAGCTGCCCCGCGGCATAGTTCTGAATATATTGTACGGTATGGGCAAGTACTTTCTTCATTTGCGCCGCGGAACGCAGGGTCAATTCCTCCTTGGCGCAAAGAATGTAGCACTGGTTCCCCTTCATCATGAGCAGGTTGTGTAGCGTCTCCTTTTTCAGCAAAGAACGGAGCAGTACCAAAATATCCTGGTTAATAGACTCCTTGCGCTCCTGACTGGCTTCCTTATCCTGATGCTCCACCTCAATAACCCCGGCCCAAAATAAATACTGTCCCTTGGACAGCAGACGCAGCCCCATCCGAGTCTGAGCCTGTTCTTCGCTAGGAAGCTGTCCGTTCAGCACATCCTGAATCAGTTCATTCTGGTTGCGTAACAATCGGTCTTCAAGGTACTGAGTTCTCAGCACCAGCGTAGCAGCTGCCTTGGCTGTGTAATCAAGCAGCAGCGAGAGTTCTTCTGTCGGCGTTTCACCATGCAACACCAGACCTACAGCGGAAAACACCTGCCCGAAGCAGACAACCGGCTGAAACAAGACGGCGGTGGATTCATTGAGATGAAACAGCAAGTGGCCCTCCCAGTCAGACGTCATGCTGGATTCCACCTCATTGGTATAAAAATTCGCAATGCGGTCAGCCACATCAGGCTGGATGGAAGGCACGAACCGATTGGTATCAATGGAAGACATGTAGATGACCTGCCGGGCAGCATAATCATGAAGTACCCGTAAAAGAGCACTCATATCCGTGCTGCGCAACGTCTCCTGCTGAAGCTGGCGCGAGAAGCGCTCCAGATCTTTCAGTAGTTCGTGGTGGCGGTTAATAAGCAGGGAATGAATATCTTGCGTGATTTCAACAAAGCGTACCGGCTGTTCAAATACGATGACCGGAAAATGATGCCGTTCCGCCAGCTCCAGAATTTCCGGTGGAATCTCATGGATGCTCGTACCCAACTCCACGCACAGTCCTGCGGCTTCGGAACGGATCAGCTGCTCCATATACTCAGCGCGTTCCTCCCCCTCCCTTGTTAGCCACAGGCCGGTCGTCAAAATCAGGTCATGACGACTCACAAAGGGGGTTACGTTTGTAATTTCCAGCACATGGACCCAGCCGACCCGGTGACTCGTGCCCTGCTCCCCGGCCGCCAGCTTAGCCCACCGAAATACCGGACGTTCCAGCACATCCGCAATGGTAAAGGTTTTTTTACCGTTCATCGGAATTCTCCTTATGGATATGTCTTTGTGTCATTTTATATAACACCTATTCATCAAAAAGTCGAGCCTTGAAGCTAGATAATCCGACAAAATGTATGATGTCAAGGAGCTTTTCCACTTGTAAACTGTACCTAATCTAACATGAATTCCATTTATCGACTTAAGTCCATTTAACTAATTGGCAGGGCTGCACAAAAATGATAATGCAATTTTTGGATCCGTTGGGTGCAGTAAATAGCAACATTGCAACAAAGCAGCGTAGCTGACCTGAAGAACAACGATTTGCCGTTGGATTCATGATCAACGAATACTAACACAGCAGCGTAGCTGCCCTGAAGAACAATGATTTGCCGTTGGATAACCATTATTTTCAGGAGAGGTGAACAAAATGAACATTGGAATTCCGAAAGAGATTAAAAACAATGAAAATCGTGTCTCCTTGACACCTGCCGGTGCAGCTCAGATGATCCAGCACGGACATCACGTGTTGGTAGAAAGTCATGCAGGGGTTGAAAGTGGCTTTACGGATGGAGATTATGCCACGGCGGGTGCAACGATTGTACAGCACGCAGCGGATGTGTGGTCTCAGGCGGATCTGATTATTAAGGTGAAGGAGCCGTTATCGGCAGAATACGGATATTTTCGGCAAGGATTGATTTTGCTCACCTATCTCCATCTGGCTGCCGAGCCGGCACTGGCACGGGCTCTGACGGACAATGGCGTAACTGCCATCTCCTATGAAACCATAGATGTCGGGGGAAGCCTTCCGCTGCTTACCCCGATGAGCGAGGTCGCAGGTCGAATGGCTGTGCAAATCGGTGCACAATTGTTGGAAAAACCGAAGGGCGGCAAAGGCATTCTACTGGCAGGCGTGCCGGGAGTCAAGCGCGGCAAAGTGACCATTATTGGCGGCGGGGTCGTCGGCACGAATGCTGCCAAGGTCGCCATCGGTCTCGGCGCGGATGTGACGCTGATCGACCTGAGCCTGCATCGGCTGCGCCAGCTGGACGATATTTTCGGCAATCAGCTCCATACGCTGGTATCCACACCTTCCAACATTGCCGAAGCCGTAGCGCAGAGTGATTTGCTGATCGGTGCTGTCCTGGTCACCGGAGCCAAAGCTCCTCGTCTCGTAACCGAGGCCATGGTGCAGACGATGCAGCCTGGCTCTGTGATCGTGGATGTCGCCATCGACCAGGGAGGTATTGTCGAGACGATCGACCACATTACGACACACGATCAGCCGACTTATGTGAAGCATGGCGTCATTCACTACGCCGTAGCGAACATGCCTGGCGCAGTGCCGCAGACCTCGACGCTTGCTCTGACGAATGCGACGCTTCCCTTCGCCCTCCAGCTTGCGGATCAGGGCGTGCAGGAGGCCCTTCGCAGAAGCAAACCTCTGCTCAGCGGTACAAATGTCCTGAACGGTCATATCACCTACGAGGCGGTAGCCCGTGATCTGGGATATCCTTACGTTCCGGTAGATCAGGCGTGGCAGGCAAACCCCTTAAAATAGAGTCTGCGGTAGCTCAAAGAACCACACGTTCTTCCCCTCGGGGCATGAACTGTGTGGTTCTTTTTCTTCTAGCTGAATCCATTATTCTCGCTGCATATCAGATGAATTCTGCTGTTAGAAACGTCTGGAGACGGCGGTAAATATCTGTGATCTCTTCCAGTGACATGCGAACCAGTCCGCTGGATGAAGGAGCTACAAATTCATACATCTCGGGGATCTGCGGTTCGGGCTGGAATCCCCAATCTGCTTTGGATTTTTTACTGTATTCGGTGTATACACCTTTGCCGACAAAGCAGGCTACCTTGGGACGGTATTCCTTTAGCTTGGCATGTAGCTTCAGACGTCCTTCGGCGTATTCTTCGCGCGCAATATCCTCCACTCCCCGCGTGGGCCGGGAAACAATGTTCGTAAATCCGTAGCCAAGCTTGAGCAGCTCCCCATCCTCCGATGGATCGTACAAGCGAGGGGTCAACCCCGCTCCCTCCAGTATGCGCCAAAAACGGTTGCGCGGGTTCGCATAATGATGCCCCACTTCGCCTGATTTCAAGCTGGGATTGAAGCCGATGAATACGACGGATAATCCGTAATCCAGATGATCATCAAGCGAAGCTTTTTCACCCATATGCCATGTGCCCTGTCCGATGAGTGGCACCTCACGGCCAGCAGCCCATAAGATTGCACTTTTCCTCGGTTGGCTCATATGTTCTCTCCCTTTACTTTATACTCACGACTTATCTGCTAGGAACCTGATGCCGCAGGCTTGTCAAAGACATGGCTCTGCGTCCAATGCTGTCCACCATCCGAGGTGGTATACATAACCGGGGCCTTCTCTGAATCCGAAAAAATAGCCCAGCCTTCCTTGGCATTGGCCATCCCGATTTGCTGGCCGCCATAGCCGTCAAAGCTCTGCTTGCCGTTGTTCCACGTCTTGCCTCCGTCATTCGTCCAGCCGATGGTATTGGGCTTGTCGCACGGTGCGCAGTAGCCGCCCATCAATGCGGTACTGCTATTTACGGCATAGAGCATACCCGGTGCCCCTCCTTCGTTCTTGGGAACCTGATTGTCTTGCTGGCTAATGCCCGGAGCGGGACCGGCACCAGCGGTGGCATTGGCCAGCACAGCACGCCAGCTTTGGCCGCTATCGGCGGTATGCCAGAGCGAATATGAAGTCTGATTCATACCCGTATCCCCAACCAGCTCAATCCATGCGTTTCTGCGTTCTACCGAACGAATGATTACACCGTTCAGAGGCGCTTCGGTGGTCCGTGACAGAACGGTGGTCCACTTCTGACCGCCATTCGTTGTGTGTAAGATACGGAACGAGCCCTCTGTGCTTTGCGTTACCACCCAACCATTTTGCTGATCATGATAGTATGGTTGTCCAACGGTGTGATCAGGTACGGGAAGCGCGGACCAGGTTTGGCCGCCGTCCTTCGTATATTGGTTTCCGCTGAATCCTTCCTTGGACGATACAAAGTGTAAAAAGCCCGCTTGTCCTTGATTCGGCACCGTCCCGGTACTTTCCCAGCGCTTGCCCCCATCCTGAGTCGCCAGCAGCGTACCGCTGTCTGCCATGACGGCCCATGCCTGCTGCCCATTCAAGGCAAAAATTTGCTGCACTGTCCCTTGACCCTGATATTGCACATCCCATGCCGCTCCGGCTGAACTGGATGTACCTGCGTCTGTCCGGGCAATCCAGCCCTTCCCGCCGATCCAGCCGGATTTACCGTCAATCAGGCGCAGCGCGGTAACATCGTCCATGCGAACCTTCGCCGCATTCGCATCTGTGGACGCTTGTCCACCTGCCCCCGATACAGTGCCTGTGCCGCCAGTTGTGCCATTTTCCCCGTCAGAAGCGGTCTGCTGTCCAGGTGTATTTACAGCGGCTCCCGAAGCACCCGGTTGCGCGGAAACAGAACCCTTTTGCCCATCTTGAACGGTTTGCCCGTTCTGCTCTTTCTGTCCAGTCTGTCCTGCTTGGGTTGCACCTGCTCCACAACCTGCTGTCATGATGGATACAGCGAGCAAAAGCGCCCATGCCGGTAATTTTTTCTTCATTTTCGTTCATCCCCTTACTGTGTTAGTACAATGCTGCTTGGGTATGTAATCGCAACAAGGTATATCCTATGTATTACCCTGCTGTCTTCGTTTCACTCTTGACGGATGGAAACCCTAACTCGACTGTATGGAAAATCTCGTCTACGGATTTACAGGAACAAGACCGCCTTTTTCAATGATCCGTTTGCCATCTTCGCTTTGCAGCCACTGGAGCAACCGTTGAACCGAAGGGCTGGATTTCTCTCCTTCCCGTGTGACCACGAACAATTGAGCGGTGAACGGATACTGTTGCGAACGGATATGCTCCTTGTTGGGCACTACTCCGTCAATGGACAAAAATTTAACCTTTTGCCTCTTATTGATCACATTGGCAAAATGATAAAACGAATACCCGAGCGCATTGTGATCCTTGTTAAAATCGGCGACTGCATTAATCATACCACCCATGATGCCCATCGTGCGCTCCCGGGGCGGCTCGGCCATCTCATGGTCTGCCATCACTTTCTTTTGCATATAGGTCTGACTTCCCGAATTTTCTTCCCGCTGATAGGCTACAATCGGCTGATCCTTGCCTCCCACTTCACTCCAATTATGAATGGAGCCTTCATAAATACGACGAATCTGCTGTGAAGACAGCGTATGAACCGGATTGTCCATGTGAACGAGAAAAATAAACGCATCCCGCCCAATGAGAGTAAGCTTCATTGTCACTCCCTGACTTTTTGCAAGTTGCAGTTCCCCATCGGATGGTCCAGCCACCAGAATAAGATCTGCCTTCTTGTCGATCAGATTTACATACGCCTGATGCGTTGTGTTGAATCTCAATTCGTGCGCCGCACGCGCCTTGCTCATTCCGGTCAGCTCATGCAGCATATCCTGTGCGAACGGAATCGCCGCTGTAGCCCCGTCGACCACTGGAAAATCCCGTTCTGCGATCAATGGACGATGAGGCAGCATTAGTGTAATGGTCAGCACAATGACGAGCGCGGCAGACATAGCGGCCACGACCCATTGCCATCTACGATCCACCATTCCGTTCTTTCCTGTCACCGCCGGATAACGATCCACCCCAACTCCCACTATCATTCCGGCGACTGGCAGCAGTGCAGTCAGCAGAAACCAGATTTCACCATGCTGTGTATACGGCTCTAATACCTCCAGCACAGGCTCCGCCCACGCATGATAGATTGAAAACAGCTGCCACGAGTTGCCCCACACTTCGGCTGGTTGGCCGCCAGAGCCTTGTAAGCCCACAATCCATAAACCCAGACCGCATAATAATGATAACAGCCCGGTCAGCATGAGCGGAAGCTTGCGCAGACTGGAAATACGCGCACTCCAGATACCGTAAGCCGCAAAAAACAGACCCACGATCCAGGCGTACAAAATCATCATCACAATGACCGCTGTATCCGTCACACCTTCGCGCCTCAGCAGAAGCTGTACGTTAGATGCCACAGCCATACTCCAAAATACATTAAACATGACTGAAAACAATCCAAACATAAATGTACCGCCCAGCCACGACCAAAACCACGCTAGCCGCATGGAGGCGCCTTTTTCCGGCTCGGTTATAACTTCCTTTGGATCAGACATGTACATCCCCCTATAGCATTTAAATGAAATGAGCCTTTAAGCCACTGCTTTTTCATTGTACAATTATGGTAAACATTAGTATACGAGGAGATGGTAAAAATGTCCTTCCGGTATTTCACTGCCAACCGCCGCATGGCTTTTGATTTTGTTTTTACCATAAAGAAGTATGCTCAAAAAGGCCTTCCCTAGAGGAAGGCCTTTTTGGTATTGAATTCAGCAATTCTATATCGCTCTTGCCTGGATCAAAAACCGTGCGGCTTCACGTCCCAATACCCATCACGTTGAATGTCCAGATGTAGACTATACAACTGTTCTGTATATCTCTCTGGTGAAAGTCAGCAATCTGCCATTCCATCGTCTTTAGTTGCCTTTCAGACCTGTAACCGCTTGAGAAAGGGACCCGTCCGCATACTCGCTATAAGGCGCTTCCAAACGGTCGTTAATCTCACACCATCCATGCCCCCACCTGTTGGGTCAAGAACGACCGCCCGTATGCAATATACGCGGCACTTCCACAGGTGAAAATGCCTCATGCTTGTTCAGCACAAGATCGAATCCGTTATCTTCAAATGGAAGTGAATGGGGCTGATATTATTTATCTAATCGGGGAGCCCTTGCCTGCTGTTCTGTGCCGTTTTAAGGAGCTGCTGGTAGAGCCTTCGCAAGCTCAGATGTTATGTCTTTTGGATCTAATAAGTAGTAGAGCGTGTGAAATCCGGAACCACTGATCGACTTGATTTTGACCTGGAACAGATACGTGCCTCTCTCCACTTCTGGAGTGTAGTTATAAGAATTTCGCTTTTCCAGCACAGTATTCCAGAGTTTCGGATCTTCAATTGCAGCGGCTTTATACTTCTGCTGCAATATCTTAAACAAATTTACGGCTTCAATATTCTTACCAGGCTGATAGGGCTTCTTCTCTTGAGAAACCATTGGAACAGCCCGCACAGACATAATATCTTTTGCCGTAATGATTACCCTGTCAGCATATCCTTTGTGCTCCAGCCACCCATTCAACTTGTGAAAGGATAAGCGCCAATTATAGGAAACGCTGCGAGTCCACTCTGGTTCTTCTCCTAAAATAGAGGAAGTTTTGTTAAGAATATCAATATCCCCCAACTTATAAGAGCCTGACTGCATTTCGCTATAACTCATGCCCAAAACTTCTTCTTTCAATATAGTCTCCATTTCACGAATATCTTTCGGATCAGTCAGAACTATTCGCCGTTCATTATCATCTGCCGATTGAATGCTGATCGTCTCCGCTTTGCCATACAGCTTATCCAGCGAGTAACTTACTGTTTTGTACGGCTCCGATACCATGACTTTCGCCAGCGTTGCCCGGAAAGGCTGCTCAGGAAATGTATAGCTACGAGTCATAATGGAACCATCATCCAAACAATACACAATGGATATCATTTGTTGTGGTTCTTTATTGGACCCGGACGTCTCGCCAGCTGAATGGGCTCTCACAAGCTCACGCTGTAAATTCAGCACAGCGGCGATAAAAGCTTTATCTTGCGAAAAATAGAGATTTTTCCGTGTTGATTCCCCATCCAGATACAAATTGGGCCCGGCATAAACTTGCTCCACTGAATGCGCGGCTGGAATCCGTTCCTCGTAGCCTATCCAACTAGACGTGGGGATGTACATTGCCAGACCCAATACTGCACCGTATGCGACCAACTCCAGCAAAGCACGAACACGTACGATTTGCCACGTCTTGCGGATTACCATCTCCACAACGATATAACCTAAAATAGCTCCGAGCACATAACCGAAGATCGACCAGTCTTTACCCTGCCTCCCTGCGCTATAAAAATATTCTCCTATCATCAGCATGGCACATAACATGACTCCTGCCTTAAAAAGGGGTTGGAAGAAAGTAAAGGCCATTGCCTGCGTTGCCTTCTCTACCAGCCGTTTGCGATATAACACATAGCTTAAAATCACAAACAGCAAGGAAACACCAATATAAATAAGCAACTCCACATATGAAAACGCGCTACTCGTAAAATCCATAATGCGGACGAACGGCGATAAACTATGCCAAATATTATTGCTACTACGCAACCCCACGCCATTACTATTTTGAACAATGGTTCCACTAATTTGAGAGTAGCCATATAGATTGTGCCCCAGAAAATCGATAATCATGGAAGACAGAAAAAAGGGCAATAAAAGCAAAGCATACACTACAACGGATTGCAGCAGCGATTGTCCGACACAAATACCTACAAACACGGTAAAGGCGAACAGAAAAATTGTAAGAACCGAGATGACCAGTGCCCATGAGCCAATATCATTCATATGAAAAATATAAGGCAGATCATTCGCGGCATTAACCCAAGCCGTCACTCCCGCCGTGAGCCACACGGGTACGAGCAAGAGGATAAGACCACTGATCAAATGTGCCGTTAGCAGATGTTCCCTGCGTAATGGCAGACTGTGATACAAATCAGATGGCCCCTGCCGCTGAATAAAACGAATCAACATCACACCGGCCAGCACCGGCACGTTCAATAGAAAAAGATTGTGTAATCCGGTGTTTGCGCTTGTATAATCGAACAAGTTTCTCAAAACCTCGGGCACCCGTTCGTCTCCGATGCTCATAAATAACGGCAGCGGCAGCGTAAACAATAATCCCGCCAAGTACAACAGACCGATCCAGGCATGCTGTCTCAGGCTTTGGAGAATCACGCCGCCGCTACAGAAGAATCGGTTGGATGTCATAACCTGCGTCCTCCATTTCATAAATGAAAATTTCCTCCAGCGTCAACGGCAGCAAATCGAACACATGCGGCTCATACGCCTGAATCGTCTCTGTAATCCGCTCTCGTTCCCCCCGAATAATAAGCAGCAGAACACTGCCTCTGCGCTCCTTATGTACAACCGAAAGTTGTCCGCAGACGACTTCCTCATGCGTGCTATCACGAAAGGCAACCTGCACCTTATGCGTATCGGACTTGAGGTCGTCAACCTCTTTTTCCAACAACATACGTCCCTGATGCATAATACCGACATGATCACACATGTCTTCAATTTCACGCAAATTATGGGATGAAATTACGACAGTCATCTCACGTGCGGCGGTTTCCTGGAACAGCAAATTTTTGATCATTCGTCGCATTACCGGGTCCAGTCCGTCAATCGGTTCATCCAAAATCAGCAGCTCAGGCATGCAACTCAAAGCAAGCAAAAAAGCGGCCTGACGCTTCATCCCCTTGGAAAAACGGTGAAGTTTACGCTTTGGATCAAGCTTGAAAATGTCGGTTAGCTGTATGTAGCGTTCCTCACTCCAGCTCGGATAAATGGAGCGGTAAAACCGGGCCATCTGGCGAATCGTCGCTTGCGGAAAAAAATAGGGGGTATCCGTCATAAACAGAATGTGCTGCTTGACTTCCGGCTGCTCATACACCGGCTGCCCACCGATTAGCACCTTGCCAGTATCCGGTCGGTAAATCCCGGCGATAATTTTGAGCAGTGTCGTTTTACCTGCTCCGTTGGAGCCCAAAAGTCCAAAAATAGAGCCTTTCTTCACCGTAAGGGCGAGCTGATCGACAGCCTTTTCTTCTGTAAATGTTTTTGTGACTTCCCTTAATTCAATCAAGGGACATCCCCCTTTCCTTCAATTGCGTAGCTTCCATGTATAAGGCGTTCACTTCTTGCAGCGTAAAACCGAAATGGACAGCTTCGATCATCTGCTTCAACAGCGCCGCCCGAATCTCATCCCGCTTCATTTGCTGCGGCTGATGCTCGGCAGGGGTGACAAAGCTGCCCTTGCCTTGGACGGAATAGATGTATCCTTCGCGTTCCAGCTCTCGATACGCCTTCTGAATCGTATTGGGGTTTACCGTAAGCTGAGCGGATAAAACCCGAACAGAAGGCAATTGCTCATCCGACTGAAGCGATCCGTATACGATCATTTCCTTTACCTTGTCTATTAGCTGTTCGTAGATCGGCTTGCGGCTGCGGATATCCAGCTCGAACATGGGCTTCCTCCTTTCAAGACTTGATCAGGTTCATCTGCATCCTCTTAACTGTTCTAACTGTACTACTATTAATAATACAGTTAGAACAGTTTGTCAATCATTTCTTTGGGGATTTATTACAGAAAAAAAGAAACACCGTGCGTACCATTCCACTTGAACCTAAAAATAGCCGTGATGCGCTAAGGATGGCTATCCCTGTCGGGGCATGATTGTACATGTGTTCCAGCAAAGGCAGTCGTTGAGCAGCATAAACCACAATGAATCTCCTCCTTTGTGGTTTATGAGTGCGCAGCCTACATGCATACATGCATACAAAAAATTGCCGATGCAGAGCCATCGGCAATTTTTTGAATTATTTTTTTATACCACTCGGCTCAGAAAATGACGCAAAAACCGCTCCGCATCCACCTCAAGTGCCACGTCAATACTTGTCTGCGAATGAGCATGATCCTTGCCCGGTACTTCACGGGTGCGACCAACCTCGGCGGAATCCCCCAGCTCGACGGCAATGTGCATCGGACGCGTCTCCACAAAGCTGGAATCAATCGCCAGCCCTACGGCCAACGGATCATGCAAAGCACAGCCTGCGATACCAGGTCTAAAATTTCGATAGGCTTCCATATAAAAGTCCGTCATATCTGCCATAAACGTGCCCAACTCGGTCCCTTGCTCACGCCATTTGTCCACTTCATGCTGAGGAAGCAGCGTTTGCATAGTCACGTCCAGCCCAACCAACGTGAGCGGAAAACCCGCTCCCAACACACAAGCTGCGGCTTCAGGATCGGCATATATATTCGCTTCAGCGGTCGGGGTTACGTTGCCTCTGACCGTGACCGCGCCGCCCATAATGATCAGACGGTCAAGCAATTGCGGCAGTTCGGGACAACGATCCAGTGCAATCGCAAGGTTCGTCAGTGGTCCCACCGCAACAAGGGTAAGCTTGCCTTCATAACGACGAGCCTGTCCAATGATAAAATCAGCCGCATCACCCGATGCAGCCTGTCGGGAAGGCGAGTCCTTCAACTGGTTGCCAATCCCGTCCTCGCCGTGGATATGCCGGGAATACGGCTTGAACAGTTCACGGGCATACGGTTTTTGTGCGCCGGATACGACCGGAGCATCTGCACCGAGCTTTTCCAACAAGATCAGCGAGTTGCGTGTCGCTTCTTCAACCGAGATGTTGCCAAAGGTAGTTGTGATGCCAAGTAGCTCCAATTCCGGCGAATGGACCGCGTACGCAATGGCAAGCGCGTCGTCAATGCCAGTATCTACATCTAAAATTAACTTTTTGCTCATGATGACCCTCCACAGTAGAACTGCATTCTTTTTTTCCATTATACTCAATTAAAATAAATATTCCCTCCCTTTTCTCAGTAGAGGGAAACATCAAAATTCCGTAATATTCCATAAAAATTAATAAATATGAGGAAAATTTTTCCGTAACTTATCATTCAGCGCTACCAAGTTATTCAAGCACATTCTATCCTGTCGGGATCAGGTTGCCAGCAGCCAGGCGTTCGCGGGCCTCGACAATCGCTGCTCCATATTGCAGCAACCATGCCTCCTGCGCTACCAGCATTTCATCGACCATTTGCCAGATTTCCTTCGAATTGCACACCGCACCCACCAGCGGGTCCATCATAAACGCCTGCCGCAACAGCTTGTCGTCCCCATACACGGCAGCTTCAACCGCCAAACGCTGCACGGAAATGCTAACATTGCGACAGCCGCAGGACCGAGCGGCAGTTCACCCACATGAGGCATGGAAATGCCGTTACGATCTACATATCCCGGCGCTTCAATGATCGCATCGTTCGGCAGATTGGAAATCACACCGTTGTTGACGACATTAAAATGCCCCCGGTATACACGTCCTGTCTCCAATCCTCCAATAATGTACGAACCATGCTCTTCACCGCGTTTCTCGGCCTTGTACTCCAGTGGATCTTCCTTCATCCAGTTTGGAAAATCTGTTTCAAACCAGTTACGTCCTTCCGTACATACACGCAGATAGCCTCCCGTTTCTCTGTTGATCCAGCTTCCCAGTCAATCCAGTCGAGAATTTCGCATGTACATAATTTCGGTAGAATGATGATCATGGTAAGGTATGGTATAGTTATGCCATTACTTGTAATAGTAAGCAAAAAAATGGGTAATAGCGACAGATCATCCCGATTTTTGATCGGAAAATTAGGCTGTATGGATATTTCACCTCCAAGGTGCGCAAGAAACGTGCGGTCAGAAACGTTAATGAGTTGAAGGCCTGCTAACGACTTGAGTGATTCGATGAGCAAAGCCTCTGCTATTTCAACGATGTCGACGGTGATATCCCGAACGGACGAATCCTGTCCAGGACGAATAACATCAATGGAAGTAATGTCTCCCCCTGCGCGGCTGAGGGTTGATGCGACCTCACCGAAGTTTACTTTGGAATGAACGAGCTTTATGTAGTTCCCTCTGCTTTTACATGTTGCCGCTTTCACGAAAACGTTGGGAAGCTTTTGTCCATATTGTTACTTATAGTCATTCTGGTCACGCAGCAGCTCATACCGATTAACGGGACGACCCACACCGCCATAATGCACAACAAGGCGCACGATCCCTCTTTTCTCCAGATAATCCAGGTATCTTCTTGCCGTTACACGGGCAATCCCTACTCCCTCCGCGGTTTCTTCAGCAGACAGCTTGCCGCCATGCTGCTCCATGACCGCAAGCACCTGCTTCAAGGTGGCAGCATTCAAGCCCTTTGGCAGCTCATCGTAAGACATCGCCCATACCTCGTACACTGGAATGGGGACTACCGCTTCCTTAGCAGCTTCTCTATTTTGCATAATGAGGTCCAGCTCTTCCTGGGTTCCTACTTCTTCCGCCCATAATCCAGCCTGCTGTACCCGGTAACGCTCCAGCGTATGGTGGATACGCTCTACCTTGAACGGCTTCATGATATAATCGAACGCTCCGTTTCGCATCATTTCGCGGATCGTCTCCGTATCCTTCGCGGCGGTCACAACAACTACATCTACAGGCAATGCCATGGAACGGATGCACTGCAAGGTCGTTATCCCGCCCAGCGATGGCATGAACACGTCAAGAAAAACCAGATCAGGCTTTAGCTCCTCGATCAGTTCCAACCCCCTAAGCCCATTGGAAGCCAGACCTACGACCTGAAATCCGCCAACCTGTTCGATAAAAAGCCGATTCACCTCTTGTACCATCGGATCATCCTCGACCAGCAGCACACGAAAAAGTGATTTAATAGGTTTACTCATCGTCGCTCCCTCTCCCCCTCAAAGGAAATAGAATCTCTATCGAGGTTCCCAAACCAAGTGAAGACTCGCATGTCAGGCGACCATTCCCCTTGGTGACAATCCCGCTCAGTAAATGCAGCCCCATGCCACGGCTCTCTCCGTTCTTGGTCGTAAATCCGCGTTCAAGCATTCGTTTCTTCGTTGTCTCCGACATTCCACAGCCATTATCCTCAACCAATATAGACATATATTCGTCATCCTGCTGGATGCTGACATAAATCTCCTTGCAGCCGACTTCTGTATCCATCAGTGCATCAAAGGCATTCTCAATTAAATTTCCGAGTAACAGAACAAAATCATGTCGGTCAATCAGCCGGGGAAACTGATTCATTCTGCTGTTAGGATCAATCCTAATATCAATGCCAAGCTCTTTACTACGGCTAATTTTACCCAATAGTAGGCCTGCAACTCCGTCATCATCGAAATGCTGTTGAAGGAAGCGTGTAATCTCCTCCTGTTGTTCGGTCACCTCGAACAGATAGCTCAAAGCCTCATTCTGCTGCCCAAGCTGGAGCAAGCCAGCGACGGTATGCATCTTGTTCATATGCTCATGATTTTGTGCACGAAGCGCATGAACAAACTCTTTGACACCTGTGAGCTCCTCGGCCATTCTCGTCACCTCGGTCTTGTCCTGAAATATGGCGATTGCCCCTAGAGTAACTCCCTGTTCGCGAATGGGAATTCGGTTACTCCAAATAATGGTTCCTCCAATTTTTAGCTCATGGCTCAGAATTGCGACGCTTGAATCAAGTACTTCGGGCAAACGGGTATCCGGGATGACCTCACGGATCGGCAATCCCGCTACATCACGGTGCACATCGAAAATTTGTTTGGCCCGTTCGTTGAAAATCGTAATGATGCAGTTGCGGTCAATGGCAATGACGCCCTCGTGCATCGCTTGAAAGGCTGCGCTTCGCTCACGAAACATTCTCGCAATCTCCCGCGGCTCCAGATTGAACATCTGGAGCTTAATATGACGGGCCAGCAATGCGGAGCCAATCACACCAAACATCAGCGAAAGCAACGAAGTCATGACGATAGATTGTTCCTCCTGACGGATAATCTCCGTCACGCTTGGCAGCAGGCCGCCCGCCACGACGACGCCCACCTGCTCCGAGGAAGCATTCATAATCGGCACAAAGGAACGCAAACCGATGCCTGCTTCGCTGCGCACTTTGGAGACATACATATGTTCAGCAAAAGCGGCATCATCATCCCGAGTCTGAAACGTTCCGCCGATTCGCTCCGAAAGTGGATGAGACAACCGTTTGCGGTTCATATCGAGCACGACGATATAAGCCGCATCGTTTAATATCCGAATTTTGTCCGCCATAGGTGCAATCACGGCAGAAGCATTCGGATCATCAATTCTTTCCACTACGTCCGGCAGGTTCGCAACCGTCTGAGCCGTAATCGTAAGCCGCTGTTTGAGTTCTTCTTCCTTGAATCGGGTGGCGCTACCAAACAGAAAAAGACCGCCGATCAAAAGAGAAAAAAGAACGACTCCAAATGAAAGCATCATTATTTTCCAATATATACGAAGTCTGTTCATCCTCTTCTCCTTTCCTTTAAACCGTTTACCTTTGAATATCATTGTGGAATAATGAGTCTACAATAGCAACAGATGGGAGGTTACTTTATGAAAAGAGCTGCTGGATTTGGCATTCTGCTCGTACTGGGTATCCTAACGGCTTCTGTGATCGGTTTTCAAAAGGATTTTGGTGAGGAGCTCCCTTATGATAATGAATTTATCGGTCTTAAAGATCGGATCGTGATCAAATTTAGCCATGTGGTGGCAGAAAACTCGCCCAAAGGACTGGCTACCGCTCATTTTGCACAACGGGTTAAAGAAAAGTCCAACGATCGGATTGAGATTCAAGTGTTCCCAAATGGAATACGCTATTCAGAAACCACGGAAGTTGCTGCACTTCAGCGGGGAGAGATTCAGATGATAGCTCCTTCGTTTTCCAATTTGAATGCGATTGATCAAGCCTGGCTAGTGATGGATCTCCCGTTTGCCTTCGAGGATCAGGCTGAGGTCGATCAGGCACTGAACGGAAAATTGGGCAAACGGTTATCGCAAACACTTGACCCCTTTGGAATGAAAGGCGTCGCTTTCTGGTCGAACGGCTTTCGGCAAATGACTAACAACGCTCATCCACTCAGCACACCCACCGATTTTACGGGCTTGAAATTTCGTATCCAGCCAAGCCTGGTATTAGAACGTCAGTTTGAAGTGCTGGGAGCATCGACCATCAGCACTCCTTTTAATGAAATATACCACAACCTAGAGACGGGCACGGCAGATGGACAGGAGAACACGATATCCAATATCCTTACCAAACGGTTTTACCAAGTGCAACGCAATATGACCATCAGCAACCACAGCTATCTGGGTTATGCCGTCGTAATTAACAAATCCTATTGGGATCGCCTCCCAAGTGACGCTAAGCTGGTGCTGCAGGAGGCACTTGAGGAAACGACGCGTTGGAACAAACGGGAAATAGATGAAAATGCGAATCGCCTTCGCCAGTTGCAACAGACCGGAGACATTAAAATTACCCACCTGTCCGAGGGTGAGCGTAAGCTTTGGAGGGAAAAACTGCGCGTGCTCTATCCGGAGTTCACTCCCATCATCGGGTCGGACCTGATGGATATGATTCAAGGACCATAAAGACCAAAAAGAACGTTATGACCGTATTCTTGTTTGCCAAGAACGAAGCTTTTACACTGGGGATACACAAATAAAGCGTTTTCAAAAACAAAAAGAAAGCGAGAGCGTATCCCAATGAAACTGAGAATTAATTTTAAAAACTTGACGGTTCAGGTCGTTATCGCCATTGTGCTGGGTATTCTTTTAGGTCACTTTTTTCCTGCAACAGGGGAAAAACTCAAAATTCTCGGAGACGCCTTTATCAAGCTCATTAAGATGGTCATCGCACCCATTGTATTTTTTACAATTGTACACGGGATTGCCAGCATGGGAGACATGAAAAAAGTCGGTCGCATCGGCGGAAAGGCCCTTCTCTATTTTGAAATCGTTACCACGATTGCGCTGGCTATTGGTCTAATCGTTGTTAACCTAGTTAGACCGGGAGATGGCATTGATGTGAGCAAAGCAACTGGAGACGTATCTCAATATGCTCAAAAAGCAACAGAAACAAGTCATGGGCTCGTTGATTTCATCGTCGGCATTATTCCTGAAAATGTAGTGAGCGCTATGGCAGGCGGAGATTTACTGCCTATTCTGTTCTTTGCCATCCTCTTCGGGCTGTCACTGACGGCCATGGGGGAGCAAGCCAAACCCGTCATTGTCCTGTTCGACAAGCTGTCGCGCGCCTTCTTTGGCATCGTGAATATGATCATGAAATTGTCCCCAATCGCCGCATTCGGTGCCATGTCTTATACGATTGGTAAATTCGGCATTGGGTCGTTAACCTCTCTGGGCAAGCTGATGGGCTCCGTTTACCTGACCATGGCCGTATTCATTATCATTGTGCTCGGTATGATTGCTCGCATGTACGGTTTCAGCATTTTCAAGTTTATCGCTTATATCAAAGAAGAAATTTTACTCGTACTTGGTACTTCATCCTCGGAGTCTGCCCTGCCACGTATGATGGACAAAATGGAGAAATACGGTTGTTCCAAAACGGTGGTCGGCCTAGTCATTCCAACAGGCTACTCGTTTAACCTGGATGGTACGGCGATCTATCTGTCCATGGCCGCCATGTTTGTGGCTCAGGCCTCCGGGGTCGATATGACCGTGTGGCAGCAATTGACACTGCTCGGTATTCTCATGCTGACCTCGAAGGGAGCAGCAGGCGTCACGGGCTCCGGATTTATCACGCTGGCAGCCACACTCGCGGCGTTCCCTTCCATCCCGCTGGCGGGAATGGCGCTGCTGCTCGGTGTGGACCGCTTCATGTCGGAAGCGCGAGCCATCACCAATCTGATTGGTAACGGGGTCGCTACCGTCATCGTCGCCAAATCGGAAAATGAGTTTCGTCCCGGCAAGCAGTCAGAAATTATTCCAGCACCAGCTGAGCTTGAAAAAGCCAGTCCCTTAAACAGCCCGGTTACTGAATCTGTATAATAAGGCATGCTTTTTGGAAACTGCCCAATACCGCTATTGAGAACGTGCTGATTTATTCTTGATTTACACATTGGGCTCCCGTTTTGCAAACTCTTGTAACATACCTCTTATTTGTTCTACCAATAAAGTAGGCGCTTTCTTTGGTGAACCCGTGTCAAACGGAGGCTGAGGATCGTATTCCAGAATCAGCTGGACTCCTTTACTCATATCTTCTCCCAATTCCCATGCTATTAGTTGGAGTGCCATATCAATACCAGAGGAGACACCGGCTGCTGTTACGATTTTGCCCTGACGAACCACTCTCTCATCTGTTGGAATGGTTCCAAGAGATTGGAGCAAGTCTAAGGATCCCCAATGACTGGTGGCTACGATTCCATTTAATAAGCCTGCGGCGCTCAAAATCAGAGAGCCGTTACAAACCGACGTGGTCCATTTCGTAGCTTCATGTATTTGCCGAATCCAATTTAACGTTTCTTCGTCATTCATTGGAGTTTTATAATTTGGCGGACTGCAACCTGGAACAACAAGAATATCAGCTGAGGTAACTTCAGAAAAACTGTAATCGGCATGCAAATAGCCCATATTTGAGTCCAGTTTGATTAACCCTTTTTTCTTAGCGACAAACTTCACTTCACATTTCAGTGTAGCAGCAAATACATCGTATGGACCAATTGCATCTAATGCTGTGATTCCATCAAAAAGCATGATTGCGATTTTCATGATGATCTCTCCTTTGAAGTGGGATTTTATTCTTACACACCAATACTAACATACATATACGGGGTATGGGTATATAAAATATTGTGAAAACACTGCTCGGCTTTCTGGTCATCAATAACCAAACACGGAAATGTTTCATGGAGAACCACTCACGAATCATTTACAGAAGCTCTGGCGCACTTGGCTTGACAATCCGTCTCCCCACATCTCCAACCCACTTTTACACAAGGAACTCAATTATCATCCTAATTATTAGGCTAAAAGTATGCTCAGGGTATATGGTATGACCCCGATGAAATAGTTGCTGAACTACCGAATTGAGCAGTCCAAAAAGCTTTTGCTGCAAACTGCATGGTCCCTTGCCCGCATTTCAGAAGAAATCGGTTTTCATCATGTATCGCATTTTTCGTCCTGTTTTCCGCAAAAGTTTGCCTAGTCACATTCGTAGTTTACGAATATGACTTTTGCATAATTCGATTCCCAATGCTTCATGCAAAATGCTCAGGCTTGAAAAAATCATTCCTCCAGCTCTGTACCAGAGGCAAGACTCAAGGATCCCTTCTCATTTAACTGAAAGGACAAGAGCGATATGACCTCCCGACAGCTCATGCGGCATGCGGGAGGTCAAATCCGAAAACCCCCCAAGCTCCAGCACCTGCTCTACCCGCTCCTGCTCATGTTGCTTCATATGCGCAGGCGTTTCTCTGTGCGTACGGATTGGACAAAGAACATGCTCTGCCACATTCATATGCGGCCACAAGGCGAAGGACTGGAAAACCATACCGATTCGCCTTTTTTCCGGCGGTAACCGAATACCATTTCCGGCTACGATATTGCCATTCATGCTGATGTGCCCGGAGCTGGGCTGCTCGAATCCAGCAAGGATACGCAGAAATGTTGTTTTCCCGCACCCGGAGGGTCCTAAAAATGCCATAAATTCTCCATCCGCAATGGTTAAATCAATCACTTGAAGCGCCTAAGCGCTGGCACAGGTTTTGCTGATTTGTTTTATTTCAATACTCATGATCGCACTCCCTTACGTGTCGCCCATTTCTGAACAAGCAACACAATGGCTCCCCCTGCCGCGATGAGAACGACGATCAGACTGGACAACGCAGTAGAATAACTGTACTTCCCCAGTTCTAATGTGGAACAAAGGAGCTGAAATCGTCCCGGCTGGACTGGTCCGCATGGTAAAACACGACATCCCCATCCTGTAAATGAAAGGGTTGCCCGTACGGATCTTTTACTTCTCTCCGGTAGCCTTCCAGTTGCCACTGGTTCAGCAACGGGCCGTTAATATATTGCAAATGTGGATGCTCGGTATCCCCCTGACGGAGCGACTCCAAATTGAAGTTAACAATGATATAGCCCGTTTTCTTAAATATGCTCGCATGCTCGTTTAGCTCCAGACGACGGCTTTCTTCACGTAAATCCGTCCCTTTAGGGACCACGTACACATCAGCAGGCAGGCTATATTCGCCATACCAGCGCTGAATCGACGCATTGGCACGGTCGACATCGACTCCATCCGGCAGGTCCGTCTTGGGACCGATCAAGGTACGCACCGTCGCAGGCAGCACCAGCCAATCGTAGCGGCCGATCCACGTCTTGCTACGCGTAATACGCTGGGCATACAGGGAAACATAGCGTTCCAGCGTCGACTGGCTCCGCTGTGTTTCACTCAACTCATGCTTGTATTGGTAGGCTGCTGTATCCTGCATTTCCTCCGTCGGTACATTGCGCAGCCGTTCATTTAAAATGACATATCGCTTCTCCCGATCCTCCGCTGATCCCAAACGGATGAACTTGCGGCTTCCCGCATGTGTATACAGATCCACTTTTTCTCGCTGGCGACCCTCCTTGCTCACCCAATAAAATGATGGCGTGATGCGGATACCGTCTTTGGCACTGAACATATTCCCTTTGGTTTTGAGGTCAAACTTGAAATGGTAGCCTGTCTTGACCGCTACATTGGAGTAGCCTTCATGCGGATGACTGCCGGGCCGGACAGGCAAGGTAAATGGCTCCTGGTTCCCCCTTGGCAGTCCGTCGATGTTCCCTAGTCCCGTCCAATAGGACAGTCCGCTATGCACCGGACTTCCTTTACGCTGTCGGAATACCCGCTCCCAATGGTAGTCGGCAATATCCGTGATATGAAAATCATACATCCGTCCGATGACCTCGATCTCTACCACATCATTGGCAACATGATGCGCGATATCCGTATTGGCATGACGCTGTTCAGTGAACCCGTCCGGTGCGTTTTCTGCAATCGTACGAAACTCGACGGTATAGTTCCCTTCATCCACCCATACGGGCAAATAGAAGTCTGTGTCCCGTTGCCTTACCGGAATATCGATCCAGGTTCCACGCGGATAGAACTGAGTTTCCCCCTTGTCGTACACATCGAACGGAAATCGTACCTGCTTGGTTCGCACATATTTGGCATACTCCCGATCACCATAGCCGGGAATATTCAGATGCGGGCCCGCCGTTGAAATCGTCACGCGGAAAGGACGTTCCAGAATGAGTGCTGATCTACCTTTCGTCGGTTGGGTTTTCTGGTTGTGGGCCGCATCGTCTGATACGCTTGAAAGATTCACCACGGGCGTGTGAACGGTCACGGTGTTGATCCCTTGGATCGGCAAAGTCTTATCTGCACCGCCATTGATATTTCCTTTTAGAATCGCATAGATGATATCACCGCTACTAGGCGTATTGGGCTTATTTGTCTTGTGCTTTTCAATCATGTGGCCCGGGCTGTAAAGCACATTCTCTCCAATCTTTACAGGTTCAGGAATTTTGCCAGGAGTCGGGCCTTTTTCCTTGACACGCTGGTGGTCCATGATCGTCTGACCGTTGAATTTCACAGTATCGTTTTCCACTTCCACGTCTGGTGTAGCCTTCTGGGCCACAGGCTCCAGTGACCTTTGTTCATTGGGCACCTTCGGCATACTCTTGCCGCCATAAATATAAAGTGTACCCCCGTCGATGATGCCCGGATCTGGCCCCGAATAATAATTGCCGTTGTTCGCGGACTCTAAAGCAGGAGGGGCATAGTCTTTCGGCGGAATCGTAATACTTCCTCCCGGCAGTGCATAGTTGCGTAGCTGCGCGTTCTTGATACCGTACACTTCGAGGTTGTCGATCGTCCAGTAAGAGTACGGTTTTACAATTTCGTATTTGTAATACTCTACGACCTTCATATGCCGGGTATCGTTGATATCTTCCCATTCCAGATCATAAGTGCGCTTCAGCTTGACGTTGTAGGTGCACTCGCCTTTGAGCTGTTGAAAGGTGTTTTGAAACAGGTAATTTCGGGCCAGCACGTTTCCATACAGGTTTTCGGAGGTCGGGATGCCCTTGGCTACATCAAAGCGTGACGCGCCTCGCTGGTCGGCTTTGATCACAGCAGACACCATCGGGTCGAGGTATTTGTCCGACTGGCTACCGCTAGGCGTAGGTCGAGTGCATTTCGTGTCATGAGGCGGTCCCTTCTCCTTGTAATAAAGATTGACCGTGTACTGCTCAAACTTGCCGTCATACGTCAATGCCGGGAGCTGACCGGGCGTAATGTCGCCACTTGGAGACGCCCCGGTGGAGCTTTTCTTGTAACCCACGTATTCGTAATTTTCATCACTTCCTGGAGTAAAGTCATACGTTTGACCAACTTTCAGGTCTTCATTACGTGTTGGAAACACGTTGTCAAGCGACTTTCCTGTCTCGGTATAATGCTTCACGGTCAGGCCGCCATCCAGTTCGATCTTGAACAGGATCGGCTGGTAGATACGCCAGGCTTCGACCTCTTTGGCACAGCTCGGGCAGCTATCTTCTTTGATGTTTTTAGCCTGTACTTCTGCATCGAGTTTTATATTCACAGTGATTGGAATGATAGCGGTATCTGTCCCCACTCCCTTCGGCTGAAAGTGATGTTTATCATCCTCCACTGTGCCTTTACTCATCGCGTAAGCATACTGTGCGTAGCTATCAGAACGGGATTCCTGGAAGTATTCCGGATTTCTCCCATTGTCCGCTTTTGTGTACAAGCGAGCCGTTACGTTCTTGATTTTACGACCCGGAAACTGAAATTTGTAGGTGAATTTGGCTTCACCATGCATTCCCTTCCCTGGCTCCTTACCGCCATCTGTAACCCACTTACCAGCGGTGTTCTTCCACATATCAAAGTACATCATACCAACAAAGTAACGGTCATTCTTGTCTGCATAGTAAGACAGCGGTGTGATTTCTGTATCAGCTGCCGCCTTATCGGTGGAAAAAGAAAAAGGTGGAAGCTGCAACAAAAGCAGTACCCCCACCAGCAATACGGCCAGAATGCGTTCCGTGTTCTTCATGTGCTTAGTTTCCCTTCCACGGGTTGACCAGCATAGGGATGTAGTCATCTGACGCTAATCCGAATGCAATATATTCAATGTCTTGCAATTTAAAGGATTTGTAATTTTTAATGCCTTGAAAGAGTTCATCTCCAGACGAATAAATTGGGTAATATACCATCTTTGTACCGTCTCCATTATCTTGCATCAAGCCGTCCATCGGAAAACGCACACGTGCATCCTTATTCTTCGTCAAGTAAAATATGCTACCTGCTGTAGTAGACTTCGTTTTCACCCTCATACGCAGATAAGGCACACCCTTTGGAGATGTGTAAGGCTCAATCGAATAAATACCTTCAAGTAGCTTAATAGGCAGATCAGATTGCTTGAAGATCACTACTTTGTTGTATGGCTTACCTGCAACATCGTTTATAAGATTTGGTATCTTGTTTATTGCCTTCTTATACGGCTCAATACTCACTGCCTGATGCCCCGTATCCTCTAGCGAAGCTATGTCCTTCTTCCCAATCCAAACCCAACGGCTAATCTTATCCCATTCCACCGTCTGACCCAAGCCTTCACTTACCAGCCGCAGCGGTACAAAAGTACGATTCTGCTTCAAAATAATCTTTGTCTCATACGTTTTGGTCTGTCCATCCACAGTGGCCGTGTTCTGCCCCACCGTCATGTTGACCACATGTGCATCATTCTTAATCGACACAGCCAACTGACCGCCTGTTTTCTCCCAGCCAACTTTAGCCCCCAGCGCTTCGGATACAAAACGAATGGGTACCATCACATAATCGTTATCATCCTGAAATGGTTTAGCGTCGGGAAACTGTATTTTTTTCGCATTCAATAATACTTCAATTGGTTTGGAGCTGCTTGCTGCTTCCGTCGTTGAAATTGTACTTGTTGCTCCCCATAGCAATGTGACTGCGGTCAAACTCAACATCCACTTTTTCATACTCATCTCTCTATCCCCTTTGTCTGTTTAAACTATAAACTATGTACTATCAGCCCTAATCCCACGAACTTATCACATCCCCACTTTCGGAAAATAATGGATACAACTTATACATTATATGATTTACCTATCACAAAATCTATAAGAAAAACTTCTAATATCAAGCATTCTAAAAAAGCCGCACTACATTTCCCCAAAATCTCAACAAAAAGGGCTGCCTCTCCCCTGTAAGGAAGAAACAGCCCGTGTGCTTCACGCGCAATAAACTATAAATATATCAGTTCAAACCATAATGATTGTTCCAGCATCATCCAATATTTCTTCCATCATAAATCATAACTGACTAAAAATCAAACGTTACTTTTTTCTCACGAAACATCTTAAATATCATTCATACAAACCTGAACTGCCAGTTTGATATAGCTGCTCATACACGTCCTGTTTAACCATTCTCAGTCCAAAATCAGCAATGTAAGCGTTACAACTCCAATGTACAAATCCTTGTCCATTGGTAAAATCAACATTTTCAACCGATTTATATATAATTTTAACCTATAGTGGGATGAGTTACGGCGGTGGGCACGAGCGCTACGCGTGCAGATTGTTCTTCCGATCGCTGTTATCCCCGGATTTATCTATTGAATAGAATCTATAAAGGGTAAAATCCGGGGATAGCCTATGCTTACGATGCGAGCTTTCCTCTGGAAAGCTTTTAGCTGAGCGGAAAGAGGGCTTGTAGCTTCTTGATTTGTAAAGAAAAAGGAGCCCCTCATGCTCCTTTTTTCATTATAAAAGTTATACTAAAGAATAGAACAAGTCGAACACACCAACTCAATATGAATGGAGTATATCATGATCATTAATAAGCAAGAGTTTTATGTGAATGGGCTAAATTATACCGTTAGATCGGCAATCGACAAGGATGCGGCAGATTTATCTAAATTAAGATTACAGATTGATGGAGAGACAGAAAATTTGGATAGAGAGCAAGGGGAGGCATTTATAGATACATCGGGGTTTGAACAGATTATACAAACAGACACTGTAAAACCAAGAAATTTATTTTTAGTTGCTGTAGTTGGTGATCGAATCGTGGGGTTTTCAAGATGCGAAGGAGTTTATTTAAATAGATTCGCTCATAAAGTAGAATTTGGAGTCTGCGTATGTAAAGAATTTTGGGGATATGGTATGGGGAAAAATCTGCTGAAAGCATCTATCGAATGGGCTGATTTCAATGGCATTCAAAAAATGTCGTTGAATGTTTTAGAAACAAACGATAAGGCCATTGCGCTGTATAAACAACTGGGGTTTGAGATCGAAGGTATATTAAAAAAAGACAAAATTCTGTCCGAAGGTAAGTACCACAACACAGTTATGATGGGACGATTTAATGAATAATTCCAGAAATAAAACTCCTGTGAATCATCACGGGAGCTTTATTTTGCATGTTATGCCTTTTTACCTGTAACGTTTAGGATTGTCTGTCTGATCAAGAATAAAGTCGATACTCACCTTGTGGAAATCTGCCAATTTGATTAAGACAACACTTGGAACGTCCAAGTTCCCATTTTCATATCGAGAATAGGTCGTTTGTGAGATATGTAAGAAGTCAGCCATGGTCTGTTGTGTTAAGTCTTTGTCCTCACGTAAATTGCGAATTCTCTTATACACTGCTCATCACCCAAGCAAAGTTTACGGCATGCGAAAACTGCATATTGATTTTTATGCGTTTTTCGCATAAAATTTATTTATCTTCAACTTTACCTTGAAATCTTGAGTCGCCCCTTCATATGCAAAAACTCTCAATTGGGACAGACGGATTCTACTAAATTCGTTTTGTTAAAGTGAATATTTTCCGACGAAGCGTATAACAGAATATTGAAATAAAGCTCCTGCGGTCATTATAGAGCTTTATTTTGCATGCTATTCTTTTTACCTGCACAACGTTCAGGATTATCTGTCTGACCAAGAATAAAGTCGATACTTACCCTGTGGAAATCTGCCAACTTGATTAAGACAACACTTGGAACGTCCAAGTTCCCATTTTCATATCGAGAGTAGGTCGTTTGTGAGATATGTAAGAAGTCAGCCATGGTCTGTTGTGTTAAGTCTTTGTCCTCACGTAAATCGCGAATTCTCTTATACATTGCTCATCACCCAAGCAAAGTTTACGGCATGCGAAAACTGCATATTGATTTTTATGCGTTTTTCGCATAAAAATTTATTTACCCATGTAAAATGAACTAAAGAATACAGCAAATGGAACAAGAACGGAGTGGGCGGAATGGTGCTGTACAAGCGATAGCGTTCGCCTTTGTGCCCGGATTTCAACCTTCTTAGCTTGATTAAGAAATCCGGGCACAACAGCGATGGGAAGCACCATCCGACCGCGTAGTGGCGCCTTATGTACATCTTTCGCTCAGCTTATTATAAATAATCAGCATTCTTAGGGAGGCATATTGAAAATGATTTTGGAGGATATGTATTATGGGAGTTGGCGTCCCAGTGAACAAATAAAGTCAACCGATCCTGAGTCTCAAAAAGTGAATCAAAAAATTAATGAACATATGGAGATGCTGAAAAATAAATTATCAGAAATCGATTTTGAGCAAATGGAAGTCATGTTTGATTTATTAAACGAGTCAACCTCCCTGCACTCCGCAGCAGCATTCATCCACGGGTATCGAACGGGAGCCTTAACGATGATTGAAGTATTTAGCCGAGAGAAGGAATTGGGGGATGGTAATAAACCATGAAGATTGACTATGTCCTCAGCTAAAATCGGACGATTTAATGGATGGTTTCATTAAAAACACATAAAGAGGAAAACGTACAATTACCTTGAAGTCTTGAGTCGTCCCTTCATATGCAAAAACTCTCATGAGGACAGACCGATTCTACTAAATTCGTTTAGTTAAAGTAAATACTTTCCGAGGAAGCGTATAACAGAATAGTTGCACTTGCTGCCACATAAAAATACACCCTCGTAAACATAAAGTGCGTGAGTGTATTTTTAGATTAAGCAGATCTTAGTTCTATTGTAATTCCGTTTATGAGTATTTATTTAAAATAGGTATCTCTCCAAACAGATTCTTTAAATTAAATGTTTTTTCTGACGTAAAACTCCCCCGCTAGCAGCGCAGTTTTGTGCCAGCGTATGGTGCTGGACTTCAGTGTGCGACGACCCTTCCGCTTCGAGCCAATAGCGGTCGCGCCTTTTCGAAGCCCGACCGCCCGGCGCTGCGCTGACCGCGGTGGCCGAGTTAGTCGGTGTGTGCAACGGCGCGGATTTCAATCAGTTGGTGAGGGAACGCCAGACCCGACACGCCGATGAGGGTGACGGCCGGCCGATGGTCGCCCACATACTCCTTGTACAGCACGACGCACTGCTCGAAATGCTCTTGCGGGTTTGTCAGAAAGATCTCCATCTCAGCGATGTTCGACCTCGTGACACCAAATCCCGCCAGCACGCGATCGAGATTCTCCAACGTCTGCCGGCTCTGTGCCTCGAAATCGCCCTCGCCAACGAATGCGCCCTGCATATCGTGGGAAAATTGTCCCGAAATGTAGATGGTGCCGTTGACGCTGTAGCCTTGGGTGACGCCGAAAGCTTCTTCCCATGCAACACCGTGATTGTAGGTTATGGCATTAGTCATTTTTTTCTCTCCTTTATTTCAAAGTAAGGTTAGTATAAAATGAATGCAAATAAAAAAGTAGTACGCACTATTTTGATAGGTACTACCCGAAAGGATAGTGTAAATATGAGTATGGCTGAATATAAAGGTAAGGTTAAAAATATTCAAGATACCCCTTTTGGTTATACATTATCAGTTATTGGTGGAAAATGGAAGATGGTTATTATTTACCTCCTAGCAGAAAACCAACCGGTTCGCTTTAATGATCTGAAAAGGCAGATAGGAGCTATTACTTATAAAACATTGAGTTCACAACTTAAAGAATTGGAAGCGGATGGTATGGTGAATCGGAAAGAGTATCCCCAAGTTCCCCCTAAAGTCGAGTACAGTCTCACAGATAAAGCGGAAACACTATTACCTGTTTTGGAAGAGTTATGTGAGTGGGGAGTAAAAAACCAAAATAATTAAATCCAGTTTTTTAATTGCTCCCGGTATTAGAGAGAACATGTTGATGGCTGGAGAAACCCATTGAAATGCCTAAACCAAGGGTTTATTCGGTCATTCAAGCTGCAAAAGTGAGTTACTAACAAGCTGTGGGCTATTTGACGCTTACTGAACGGGGATATTAACGATGATTGAAGTATTTAGCAGGGAACACGAGTTTATACCAAAACGAGTGTGAGGCGAACCGATTATGGATGGGAAGATTTAACGAATGAGTTCAGAAAAAAGCACTTCAAGGCAAAAGTCATCTTTTGCCTTGAAGTGCTTTGCTTTGTACGAATCCTTCTATTTCGCTGCTGCCGCTCGGTATTGGGGCAGTTGTTCCTTGGCCACGGCGGGGTCAGCTTAACGACCTGATACCTGCCTCACACTACCTATTTAAAAATATGTTGCTGCGCAGGTGGTCGGTCAGCGGAGCGGGTAGAATTGTTCTGAAGAAGCGAAGCGTTCGGATGAACAATCTGCACGCGCAGCGCCTGCCTCCCTGACACACACCACACCAGTAACTACTTTTAATCCCCCACCCGATTCAAAAACGCCTTCGTCCGTTCCAGCTGCGGATTACCGAAAATTTGCTCCGGCGTACCGGACTCTGCAATCTCTCCATTGTCCATAAAAATGACACGGTCCGCCACATCTCTCGCAAAGTTCATTTCGTGGGTCACGATGACCATCGTCATATGCTCCTCAGCCAGCTTTTGGATAACCCGCAGCACCTCGCCCGTCAGCTCGGGATCAAGGGCCGAGGTTGGCTCGTCGAATAGCAAAATGTCGGGGTTCATCATCATTGCCCGAGCAATCGCCACACGCTGCTTCTGTCCGCCCGACAGTCGGGATGGATACGCATCCGCTTTATCCGCCAAGCCGACTTTAGCCAGCAGCTCAGCGCTTTGGCGGCGCAACTCGGCCTTACTCATTTTTTTCACCAGCTTTGGAGCCAACTCCAAATTATCCTGCACCGTCAAGTGAGGGAACAGATTAAAATGCTGGAATACCATGCCCATCCCCGTGGTAATGCCTTTAATGTCGCCTGCCGGGGCGTACTGACCATTTTCCACCAATGCTTTATCATGAATGCGGATCGTCCCGCCCGTCACATCTTCCAGATAAACCAGACTGCGAAGCATCGTGCTTTTACCCGAGCCTGAAGGACCGATGACCGCGACGACCTCACCCGCCTTGACGTCAAAGCTCACTCTTTTCAGAACGTCGAGCTTACCGAACGATTTTTTCAAATCGGTTACTTCTATTGCGTTATTGTTCATATCCCGACATTCCTTTACTCGAATTTAAAACGTTTTTCCAGCGCTCTGAAGAACAGTGTCAGCACCAAAGCCAACAACAAATAGATCATAGCCGCTACAAAATAAGGCACAATCGAAAAATCACGGTTCACAGCCGTATTCGCAAAATGCAGCAGTTCCGGTACAGCTACCGCATATAGCAACGCCGTATCTTTGACCAGTGTTGTCGCCTCATTCGTGACCGCAGGCAAAGCAATCCGTACCATTTGCGGCACAATGACTCTAATCAGCGTCTGCGATTTGCTCAAGCCCAGCACTTGTGAAGCCTCATATTGCCCTTTATCAATCGACAACATCCCGCCTCTGAAAATTTCTGCAAAATAAGCCGCATAATTCAGTACAAATGCCAGCACCGCAGCCGTTGTCCGATCCATTACCAGATACTCCCCAATGACAGGCAACATCGGCAGACCAAAACAAAAGAACAATAATTGCAGCAAAAGCGGCGTGCCGCGTATGACATAAATGTACGTGTGCATCAGCCAGACGATAGGCTTAATCCGGCTTTTTACCAGCAACGTAACGATAAACCCCAGTGGAATAGACAAGATGAGCGTGATGAAAAATAAAATAACCGTCATCTGCGCCCCTTCAAGCATAGGTTTCATAATTCGTAAAATATATTCCATACTCATGACCTTCGACTCCTAAACCTTTAGTTCAATACACTACGTATTAATTCAAAACTTTATCTTCTCCAAACCACTTTCTCGAAATCTCGGCAGCTTTGCCGTTCTTGTGTAGCTCATTCAAAGCGGATTGCAATTGCGTCAACAGCTCTTCATTTCCTTTTTTCACACCGATGCCGTACTCCTCAGGGGCCAGTGATTCACCAAGCAGTTTATACGTTCCTGGCTCTTTGGACATATAGTATTTGGCTACCACTTCGTCAATGACAACCGCATCCAGACGTCCGGTTTTCAGATCAGTCAACGCAAGAACATTATCGGGATACTCAGACACTGGCTTCAGCTTGCTCTTGATCGGATTCGCATCCAGTGCATCGGCTGCCGAGGACAACGTTTGGACACCCACGTTTTTGCCCGCCAGATCGTCCAGCTTCGTGAGATTGGATTTGGCCGGAAGCACGATCACCTGACTATTTTTAAGATAGGGCTTCGTAAACAGCACTTTTTCCTTACGCTCATCCGTAATCGTATAGCCGTTCCAAATCAGATCAATACGGCCGCTGTTCAGCTCGGATTCTTTGGCAGACCAGTCAATCGGCTGAAACTCCACTTGCTTGCCCATTTGTTCCGCAGTCGCCTTGGCATAATCAATATCAAAGCCGGTCAGCTCGTTATTTTCATCTCTAAAGCCCATCGGCGCGAATTTATCATCAATTCCAATAATCAACTTACTGTTATCCTTACTGCCGGAACATCCGGCCAGCACGATCATAACCAATCCAATCATCATTGTAAACATGGCTGTTTTCCTCATCTTATTCCCTCCAGCAATGGTAACCTTCCTATCCAAAGGACAGGCGGCAAACACTTTAGTTCGTTAACACGTTATCAGAGTATCATCATAACATATCGCAGGATACTCGTCGAGAGGAAGGAGCGGAATCTTAGCCTTATATGCTTTTATTTATTTCATAACGATTTTTATAAAACCTGTAAAGGTTAAAATCCGAGGACAAAAGCGAACGCTTCGCTTCTTCAGAACAATTATGCCCGCTTCGCTGGCAACCGCCGTAGAGCTTCTACACTTTTTCCAAGGTGTGTAAGGTAGAGAGAGGGGTAGGCCAATTGGTTTAACTTGGCCTACCTTGTTTTGACTGAGGTAAGATGGATAACACAAAAAAGAGAGAGTTCCGTGGAGTTTATTCGTGGGACTCTCTCTTTTTGATATCTATTCTTTTAAAAAGAGCTTTGTAGGATTCTCACATGACAAGGCTTAGTCCGTCTAATCTACCATCTGCGGCGGTCGTCGCCTCTCAGGGGAAAGTCGCTCAAATCTCCGAGTTGGTCATGCGCATCTTTGTAAATTCGGATCATAGCTTGTACCTTGTTAAACTCGCTGTCTTCCGGGCCGAATCCTTCCATATACATTTTTTGAATGATGTTCTGGAAAAATTCAATACGCTTGTGGATGGAATCCTGCTCCATATGCAGCACATCTTCAAAGCTGTGTGCCTCAGCAAATCCAGACAGTTCATCTGGCTCCTGCTCTCGATATCGCTCTCTCCGAGTTTCGGGATTGAGATCAATAGAGGTGCGCAAGGCTGACAACAAAATATTCTCCCGTACCAGCATGACATGAAAATCTTTGTTCTTAAACAGATCCGTCACGATCAGGCGGCATATTTCCTTATTCTGCAACAGAATCCCGTCAAAAGGATGCAGCGTCCACACACCGTGATTAAAAAATAAATTGAAATTAAAGCTACTGCTTCCATACCGATACACAATGTTGATTTTCGATTCGTCGATGATTTCAAATGAAAATTCCAGCATGCATTCTCCTTTTGGATTCCAATATTTAACTCTATCCTATCAGAAAATGCATGATTTTCAATAAAAAAATTTATTTCACAGAATCATTTAATTCCACGATAGAATCGGCTTTTTCGCTACTGGCAGCCAAGAGCAGATATACAATCACACACCCTAAAATAAAGGACATCATATGCTCGTTCTCTCCTTTGTTATTTCACTTTTTAAGAGTTTATGCACGAGATTGCTATGTATGATCATCATGTCCTTTATCTGCTGCCCCCAAACCAAAAAAAGACGCCTTTCGGCGTCATTCGATATAAGCTGTACTCAAAAATCACTTCAGAAACGAGCTTAGTCCTTCGGAAGAATCGTTATCCTTCAAACTCTTGGACTGTTCCTTCCCTTCGATCCCCAAACGTTGGCTGAGGTTGGCGTTGATTGCCGTCATTTTGCTTGTATAAGCATGACAGCTTTCAATAATTTGACGGTTGGATTTTTCGGACAAATCCAAGGCAGATACCAAATCCCCAATCGCCTGATTCACAGCTTCCAGTGACATCGAGGGCTTGCTAAGTAAATCGGTTGTTCTCTCGGTCGTCGTTTTGAGAAGCTTGGCATTTTCCTTGAATTGATTCTCAATCGTACGATTCGTGGCATCCACGGCTGAAATGATTTTGTCCTGATCCGCCAGCGCCATCGCAATCATAGCCGATACAGTGATCAGATTCGACGTTTTATCAATGGCATTATTTACGGAATCAATCAGTTTATCATTATTATCATTAATAATATCCGTGGCCGCAATTGCCTGATTGTAGAGCAAAATCATTTCGGTCATCGACTGCGTACGAGTAACTACCTTGCGCAGTCCCCGTTCCAGATGAGGCTTCCGCGTTTCATTCTCCGGCTTGGCAATCTCATTCTCGAACAGCTCCTTCAACCGATTGCCAAAGGCGATCTTCGTCTGCAAATGGTAGATTTCCTCAATGGAAGCCTTTTTCAACTGCCTCATGCTGACGATATTTTCTTCCAGATTGTCCTTACCGTCTCTCAAGGCTGTAATGATTTGCTCGATGTTCGTTTTGACCGACTGATATTTATAAATGTAGTTTTTCAATGGGCTTTTCCGTAGAAGCTTGCCGAAAAAGCTCACATTTTTGCTCTGTTGGAGCGTTTCGCATTCATCCCGCAGCTTTAAGATCATGTTCGATACCTCGGCCCGGTCGCCGGACATGAGATCGTTCACCGGACGATCCAGCATTTTGAGAGTCTGTCCCGCACGCTCCTGCGTTCTAACCCCCAGCTTCCCAATGTCGTCCATTAAGGTATCCAGGCTCATGACATCGCTCTGTGACACCTTCTGAATCAGCTGTGAAGCCTCCTCGGTCACCTTTTGTTCGTCTTCTTTTTTCAATTCAGCCCATGGGGTCGCCATAACGCTAACCTCCTATCCTCAACAATAACTGTTACCCACAGGCTAATAGTTATTGTTGGGGGCAGCTATGCTGCTGATTTTTATTTTTCTAAATAACCTACAATTCCGAGCTACTGTAACGCTGGTGAATCAGCTCGGCTTTGCTTTGTAATTCCATCAGATCCTTGTGCTCCACGGTGGATACAATCACCGATATTTTGCTATCCACATCCCGCAAGCCGTTTAATAACGTTCTCCGGTTGGTTCGCTTGGCATCACCGCTGAGCCGGAGAAACGGATTAATCAGTCCGTTCAGGTCCTTCAAAATCAATCTCCGAACGGTGTGGTTTACTTCGCTGTTATTTAATTCATGCAAAAGCGGAATCACCCGCTGTAAACGTGCGAACAGAGCCAATGCCTTCTCGACGATCTCGTTATCGAGCGCATCCTTTTGCCCCTCGGAGATTACCATATCCTCCAATACCTCCAGATACTCCATAACCTGAGCAAATTCGCTGCTCACCTGGTCTGGTAAGCGTGGTTTTCCAGTCACAGGCTTCGATGGTTCCGAGGCTTCCTTTTCAATTTGCTGTGTCTCAACAGCTTGCTCCTGTACTACCGGAATAACGGAACCCGTCAGATTGGGACGGGGATGGCGGATAGCCATAATGGCGTTGTATCCCCCTAAGCAAATGACCGGAATCGCCAAACACACAAACAACGGTAACCAAAAACTCAGCAAAAGCGCAATCAGATAACTGGCCACGGCAATCGTGGTTCCCCACATTTTTGACGTCATAGCTTGTACCTCCTGACGTAAACCCTTACCATATTGTAGAAAAAACACTCTACATGTGTCAATGTAAGGATTCACGTATGGTGATCGGCTGCTCGATATGACTGGCTAAAATGTCGTATTGCGCGTGAAGCGGACCGACCTCGTGACCCAAAGCCGATTTCACCGCCAGATAAGGAAAATTGATGCCGGACAAGCATGATACATGCAGTCCCCCGGACATCCGTGGATTGATCTCCAGCAGCTTGGGACGCTCGCCGTTATATTTTACCTGAATGTTATAGTTGTACGGAATGTGATACGCCTCAGCCACCTTATGCGCTACATCCAGTAACTCGGTATGCTGCTCCAGCAATCGTAATCGCCCTCCCGCCTTCCTGCGCGGAACTGCTGCCAGCAGCTTTCCATTTCGGTCAGCCAGGCAATCAATACTGTATTCGTAGCCCTCCAGCAGCTCCATCACCATCAGGTTGGGAAACGACTCTGTGGATGATAATACCCGATATGCCTCCTCGAACGAGATATGGTTCAGCGCATGACCGAACAGCTCCTCCAGCGGGTTACGTTCGTCGTCAATGATGCGAAAGCCCATTCCGCCCTCTGCATTACATGGCTTGAAGCATACCTTATGCCCGCGTGCCGTTAACGTCTCATAAGCCTGTTTAAACTGCTCCGCATTGCTGGCAATAGCATAATCGGGAATCGTGACAATGTCCTTTTGGCGAATGGATTCGTAAAACAGATCCTTTTCCATTAACTGCTCCAGCAGTTCGGTATCCCGGCATACGATGACCTTCGTTCCAATCTCGTCGAACAGATGAAGATGCCTACTGATATCAAGCATATTCCACCGTGGTATAAATACATCCATTCCGTGACGTTGGCAAAAATCCGCACAATAACGTGCATACTCCACGCCACTTGTGTGCGGCTCCACCTCAGCCACATCACTGGCCTGTAATGCCATATGCTGCGGGTCCGAGTGCGTCGCATAGATCTCGAACGGAATACCGTCCTCATTGTTACGAATAGCATTCATATAATGATACGCAACCGAAAACCAGCGGTTAAAATACACTTTGACCTTCTTCACAGAGCCTTGCCCCCTATCTGTCTTGAAATGAGCTGTACTTCATGGACATAAGCCACAATCTCATCCGCAGCATATACACCCGACATATCCGTAAAACGGTAATTGACCTCCAGCTTATCCCGCAGCTGTTCCCGGTACAGCTCGCCATGACGCGGAGCAATCGCATAGTCGGCATAGTCCAGCAGACAACGGTCCAGCAAAGAATCGCCGGACGCAACGATAGGCCCCCCATCCGTGAGGTTACGGATATGCTCCACAGCTGCCCGTTTATTCACGGCAGCAGGCACCAGATATACCTTACGCCCCTGAATGGATACCTCCCAGCCCATTTCACGCATGATTCGCGCCTTCTCCAGCACCTGCTCCAATGGCATCCGATCTCGTTCAATAACGAATGCGTAAAATAACTCGTCGCAGAAACGCTCACTCCTAACCCAATCCTCATGCAGCACCTGTCCGAATACATGACGTGCTTCTTCTGCATTAGCACCATCTCGGCGCACCTGCTCGTGAATGCGGCGATTCCACTCCCGATCCACCTCGCCTCCGACGATGATGTTACCGCCATTACTGGTCACGGCATACGCCGGAACCAGTTCCGTTTGAAACACCGTGATCCGTCCATACTGTGCCATCGTGCGAGTCGTCACAGGCATAAACATCACGTCTTTGGGCAGCGTCTTCAGCAGTTGAAGGGCCTGTGCGGAAATAAACGCCGCTGTTGCCCCTTCCATGTGTTCCGCAGGCAGCAGCCCAGGCGACTCCAACGGCACGCCAAGCGAGCGTTTGGAGTATATTAGCGTCTGATCCAGATCGCTTGCGTAGATCATTCTTGTCCTCCCTTGAGCGGCTTGATGATCCCGCAGCAGGAATAGGTCAGCCCTTTAAATACCTCGACAGGCACTCCCCGGTCCTTTGCCAGCAGCACGATATGCCGAAGATTCGGATTATCCTCACGATCAATTAGGATTTTCCACGGCACCCTGCGCAGCAGCACACGGGTCGTCTCCCCCACACCGGGCTTGACCAGATTGATATCCCGAATACCAAAAGCCTCTTGAATTGCCTCGATATCCCGTAAGCCCTGCCACGTCAGCGCAGGTGGATTTAATGTCATCTGTTCTGCATACGTAGCGGCAGTTTCAGCCACGTCTTGAAAGTAACTGGAAACCGTATCCACAAACGTCATGGACTGATCGACCGACCGCCAGGATTCATAAAATTTGGCCCCATGAAAATCGTCCGTGCCGATCAGATCGTCGCGTAATACCGTTCGGCTCATCAAACCCGATACGGTCGAATTCAGACAAGCGCTCGGAATCAAATAATCTTCCCGTGTACCGAAGGTATCTGAGCAGCTACCCGGATCGGCCAGCACCGCCAGATCATCATTCAGGCGCAATCCGTAATCCGCGTTCATCTCATGGCAAGCCTCTATCAGCACCTGCCGTATCGCCCCTTTTCCCGTCCAGCCATCGACAAACTGGAGTTCCATATCCAGCCCGTGCTGCTGTAAAATATACAAAATAGCATTCCGATCAATGCCTTTGCCGCGAATAATAGAAATACTGTAATGCGGCAGGGAAACGCCATACTTCCAGTCAATATACCGTTTGATCAAGATACCGATGGGCGTTCCTGCTCTGGCAAGCGAAATAATCGCCGTGTTCAGGCCCCTTTTTCTCACAATCATTTCAGCCACAGAAGCTGCGGCTAACGCGACTTTTTCGGCCGATTGGGCAAGCGTTTCGTGAAACAATGCAATATATTCCGCTGTAGGCTCATATTCCACCGGAAGCATTTCTGAATAATGGACTCCCGACTGAATCGCCTCTTCACGATCCTCCGTCCCTTTTTCCAACGTAACACGGCTCAAATCCTTCAATAAAAATGTCACATCCGATGCAGGGTAGCTCCCCAACGGTTCGGGCGTATGAATGTTCTTCTGCTGTATTTGCTCCATGAGTGCTTGCTTCATATCCGCGCTCCTTTACTCTCCTGCCCAGTTAACCGATTAAAATAAACGACATGTACTTGATCGCAGCCAAGACGGGTCAAAGCATCCAGCATGGGCTTCATTCGCTGCACGACTGACTCCCTTTCGATCAAAACAAATATCTCGTCATACTGACCAGAGTCTACATTATAAATAAAATTGGGTACCGTCCCATCATCAGGCGAGGGGTAAGGCACACCACAAACGACGCCATACCCTTCCTCACGATGGGGATAAACCGGACTGCGCGTCGTCGACTGATAATACACATTCGAGCCTAACTCCGCTGCGATTCGCATCGGAATGTACATAAATTCCCCCGTACCCATTACCAGCGTGCGCTGCCCTGAACGAAGCTTCTTCAATCGTTCCGCAGTACGTGTAATTTCCGCATCCAACGCAGTATTATCAGCGGATTGCAGTCCGAAACGACCTGTATATTTCAAATAAGGAGCCTTATTGGCGTATCCGTCCGTTGAAATTGAGCTGTGTACTACCCGTTCAAAACCAGGCGCATCCTTTTCAAAACAGTGGTCAATTACTTCAGAAGCGTCTGTCGTATCCTCTGCTATGCTAGTAGCAGCATGTTCTGCGTGTCCGGCTCGTCCAGCGTATTCTGCATGATCCAGCATCGGCACTCCCTGTACCTCAATCTTTCCTTTAAGCAAGCTTAAAGGCGTAATCGTAATGCCCAACTCTGCCTCCAGATCGGTGAAAGCCTGCTCATCGCTGTCTGTCCGCCAATCCAATAACGAAGCAATCACATATTGCTTTCTTGGAAAATGGGCCTGAATATCCCGAATAATATTAAGGGTCGTTTTGCCCGTCGTAATTTCATCATCTACCAGCACAATGGGGCCGTCTCCCGAAAATGCACTCTCATCCAGCGCATAGCAGCAATGATCAACAGCGTGCGAATGCTCTTCTTCAAACCGAATGATCGGCTGAAGACCCGGAATATCCTCGCGCGTCGTATGAATATACGAAGCACCATCCGCAAACACCTGGTACATGGCGTGTCCCAGCGCCGTAGCCGTCTCGGCAAAGCCAACAAACTTGATCGGCTCCGCAAAAGCCAAACGTTCTTCCATCAGCTTACAATACGCTTCTTGGGCATAGTCCGAATCCAGAAGTCCCTTCACAGCCTCTCCAATCAGCTCATCCATCTGTTGTCCTGCCTGTGGGACAAGTTCCTTGTACAGCAGTATAGCCAGCGCCGCACCACTCAGCAGAGAGGTGTAAGGGTTTACCGGAATATGCTTGCCCAGCACCTTGCTAACAAACAAAAACGAACGCTTCTTGTTCACCCGCGCCGCCATCGCAAACAGCTTGTCTACTGGAAGGCAGAATGGATTATGTGTTTCCGTGATTTTAACGCTGAACTGCTCCAGGATAGGCAGCAGGTGTGTTTTCGTGGTTGGGTAAGAGGCTGACAAAATGTTGTTGTTCATGTAACACCCCGTATACTTTTGATCTGTTTATAATACGATGAGCCCAATTTAAATGCGGCTTAATTTCATTCATTTTGTTGGCATAGGTGCTTTTGAATACGCCCACACTACCGTCATTACGCTCCACAATCGCCAGGGCATCCATGTACTCTTCATGTGTCACTGCGTACATGGCCTGTACCGGCTTAATATGGGAAGGATGAATGATCGTTTTGCCGATGATGCCATTTTCCTTGTCCATCATGACCTCTCGGATCAGTCCGTCCACCGCATCTGAAATGAAGTCCATCCTCAGGTTGCGTCCCTGCTTACCAAATGCATCCTCGAAGGGTGACACTCTTAGTTGAGGCTTGAATACCCGTTCCCGATGGGAGAAATATTCCCACACTGGGCCGGAAATGACATAATCCGAGTTCACGCGTCCAAACAGGTTGATAATATCAGCGATGCAATCTCGAATGACGGCAATCTCATAGATTGTAATATCCGGGCTACGTCTCAAGCCAAACAGACTGGAAAAATCAGTTGCCCCAATTCGTACATTCAGCACATACTCCTGATACTGGTCCAAAATCTCTTTGATCGACAGCAACTCATTCCAGCGGGTTTCCCGGTAAATGATGCTGGAGCTTTCGAGAATCGGTAAACCGTACAACACAGGAATATTCCGTTCAGCCTTACCCCGGTTATATCCGGCAATGAGTTCAAAATATGCTCGTCCATTGTCAGAAGAAAACTTGGGCAAAACAAAGCCCGTCAGTAGCGACAGAGATTCTCCCAACCCGTTTAGTAGCCGTTCCAACTGTTCCACAGACCGCACACGTACAAACAGCAGTGGTAAACTCTGTTCACTCATCGCGCCTGTCCGCACATACGACAAAAGTTGAAGCAACTGCTGTGCCAGCGACTGTTCTGCATGCTCGACCTGTTGATCCCCTATGGCATCCTCCAAATCCAGCATGACCGTCGTCAATCCCTCATGTTTTCCATTCTTGATCTCTTCCGCTACTTCCGAACGGGTCGCAGGCATGTACAAAGCCGCCCCTATTGCGTAAGCCAATATACTTTTGGGGGATCGGTTATGAAATTCTGACGGCGGCGTACAAAAGATCGCTTCTACTTCCTCAGAGGTCAAATCATTAAAATATTTCAGGGCCTTCTCCTCCTCTTGCTCTTTCTTGCCTAATTGAAGCCCTGTTGCTCGGGTATAAAAGAAATCCCCCCTTAGATTCAGGAGGGATTTCGCTATACTTTATACATTAAGCCTCTTCGTCGGCCTTTTTCTTTCTTTTCGCCGAGCTCATCACCATTGTGCCTACAAAGACGGCAATCAAAATGCCGAAGAATAAAACTTGCGACATATGAAAGCCAAAAGCAGCAGCCAGCATTTTACCCCCGATAATGGCGATCAGAATAAAGGCTGTCTGTTCCAGTTCCGGAAATTTATCAATGAGCTTGAGGAACACTTGAGCAACACCGCGCATCATCAGAACGCCGAGAATACCACCCATGAACAGCACCCATACTTTCTCGCTCACACCAAAAGCGGCAATGACGCTGTCAATACTGAAGGCAATATCCATCAGTTCGACCATTAATACGGTTTTCCAGAAAGAAGTAGGTTTGTTTTTCACTTCTCCTTCACCTTCGGACTTGAATAAGCCCTTATAAGCAATATAGAGAAGATAGGCCGCACCCAGTACCTTAATCAGCGTGAACTTAATCAGGAATGTACCCAATCCGATGGCCAGAAACCTGAATACATACGCACCCAAAATCCCGTAAAATAAGGCTCTCTTCTGTTGCTCCTTCGGTAAATGCTTAACCATAACTGCGAGAACCAGGGCATTATCCGCCGACAAAAGACCTTCCAGCAAAATGAGAGTTCCAATAATCCCCCAACTCACCGGATCAGTAAACGTCGCTACAACATCACTCCATGAGAAGAAATGGCCGTAGTTCTCGCTGATATTTTTAAATAAATCATTCAACATGAAAAGAGTGCCTCCGATAATTCAGTTTATTTGCTACCCTGCGACCAACGCATGCCCCAGTTATGTGCACGATCCAACTCACGATGACCGCCATAGAACTGCACGAGTCTCTCAATGCTGAACGTTTCATCGTTCACGTTTTGGAGCATGGCAATCGCACACATCCCTTTGCGGTTGTCATGTTCATTCAGGTGAACGACAATGTCCGGTCCGTCCTTCTGGTGCAACGTGACCACCCCGTCCGCCTGCGACCAGTTCGTAACGCCTTCATAAATGAAGGTAAACACCAAAATTCGCTTGATTTCAGAAATTTTAGCACCGTTAATGCGGAGATTTTCCCCTGTTTTCACAGAGCCTGTACGGTCGTCGCCGTCCAAAGCAATGTACGGGAAGCGATTCAGCGAGCCAAAAACTTCACCTAGCGCCTGAATAACACCTTTATCCCCGTCCTTCATCTCATATAAGCAGCCCAGATCCAGATCGACACCCTTGGAGCCACGACTGAAAAAGCCCTTGCTCTGCTGCACCTGATTCCAGTTCAGATTGATTAGGATTTCACCCAATCCGCCTGAGCCTTTTTTCAGATTAATGGTGTCGCCCTTCTTCTTCAGCTCAATTTTCCGCAGATTCAGATTCACCGGTGTTGCAGATGGCTCTGGCTTCGGAGCAGGAGGTGTTGGCGGCGGTGTTGGTGCTGGCTGAGGCGTTGGAGACGGTGGTGTAGGCACTGGCGCCGGAGGAGCCGGATTATTTTCCACTTCAATCCCAAAATTAACGCACAACGCATCCAATCCACCGGAAAAACCTGCGCCAATTGCGTTGAATTTCCATTCCCCGTTATGACGATACAGTTCACCAATGACAATGGCCGTTTCCACTGTAAATCCGCTGTCCAAATTAAACCGCAAAACCTCTCCGCTAACCGGATGAGCAAAACGAATGAACACGCCTTGAACCTGTCCAAAATTTTGCCGTTTCTGATCCGCGTCATAAATGGTTAGCGTAAACGCAATCTTCTCGATGTTTGCAGGAATTCGCGTCAGATCAAGGGCAAATTGCTTTTTGTCACCGGACTGTTGTCCGTCTGAATATGTGATAAAGGGCGTGGTCGGATTGTTATAAAAAATTAAATCCTCATCGCCCGATACTTTTCCTCCAGAACCCAGCAAAAATGCCGAAGTATCCAGTTCCAGAGACGCTGGGGACTCCCAGCCAATCCCTACGTTGACATGGGTCAGACCCGGATTCGTTTTCGTTAAATCCGCCTTCTGTCCCTTTACTACGATAACAGCCATGATCGTGTCACCTTTCTGTCCGTTTGTCATGTGTCAGCGTACGCCAATTCAATGGCTCAAAAAGAAAGGGTAGCGCCCTATGGACACCACCCCAAGTGGATATTATTGAGCGTCCAAGCCATAGTTTTTAGCAAGCGCACCCAATCCACCAGCAAAGCCGCTACCGATCGCCTGGAATTTCCAGTCCGCATTCTGACGGTAAAATTCACAGAATACCACGGCCGTTTCGGTGGAGAAATCCTCTCCCAAATCGTAGCGCAGCACTTCACGATCCGTCGCTGCGTCTACCACACGTACGAAAGCATTGGACACTTGACCAAAGTTTTGCGCACGTGCCTCGTAATCATAAATGGTAACCGTGATCCCGATACGGTGGATGTTCGCAGGAATCTTCGAAAAATCAACGATGATTTGCTCGTCATCCCCATCGCCCTCACCTGTGCGGTTATCGCCCGTATGGGTCACAGATCCTGCTCCGCCTGTTGGATTGTTATAAAATACAAAATCATCTGCAGCTTTTGCTTTACCGTCTTCATAAAGCAGGAAAGCCGAAGCATCCAGGTCAAAGTCCGTCCCACCGCTGTATTTATTCGTATCCCATCCAAGCCCTACGACAACACGGGTCAAGCCGGGATTGGTTTTCGTCAGATCAATACGTTGTCCTTTGGAAAGACTAATGGTCATACCGCATACCTGCTTTCTTTGTATAGATTTTTTACGCCAAACCGTAATCGCGCGTCAATCCTGCAAGACCATCTTGGTAGCCGCTGCCAATGGCATTGAACTTCCACTCTCCGCTATGACGATACAATTCGCCTACAACAACGCCCGTTTCGATCGAGAAATCTTCTCCCAGATCAAAGCGGATCAATTCTTCACTATTCGCCTCGTTTATAATACGAGCATAAGCACGGGAAACTTGTCCAAAGTTTTGGCTGCGTTCTTGTGCTTCATAGATGGTAATCGTAAAAGCGATCTTTTCTACGTTAGCTGGCACGCTGCCCAAATCAATTTTAATTTGCTCGTCATCTCCGTCACCATCACCCGTACGGTTATCACCGGTATGAACAACAGAGCCGTTCTCATTTTGTGGGTTATTGAAAAAGACGAAGTTCTTATCCGATTCTACTTTACCTTCTGCATTAGCCAAAAATACGGATACGTCCAAGTCAAAATCCTTACCGCCATCGTATTTGTTCGTGTCCCAACCGAGACCAACCGTGATTTTGGACAAGCCTGGATTTGTTTTCGTCAAATCGATCTTTTGACCTTTGGATAAGTTAATTGCCATGATAAGAACCCCTTTTCCATAATTAAGTTTGGTATTTGTAAAATAAATTACATATAGCGCTGAGCCAGCACATTAATATGTGCGGCATTCGTACCTTCACCGATGGCAGCAAACTTCCATTCGTCGTTATGACGATAGAGTTCTCCACAAACCAATGCAGTCAGCCCTTCATAATTATCAGATAAATTAAACGTCACCAGTTCCTTGGAATTAGCACCGTCCAGAATGCGGATATACGCTTTCTCGATCATGCCAAAATCCTGTTTCCGGTTTACGCAATCATATATATTTACAACAACAAGCACTTTGTGGACACTGGCAGGAATACGTGCCAAGTCAATCACAATTTGTTCATCATCACCGTCACCTTGTCCAGTCAAATTATCACCGGAATGTACGATAGAGCCGCATGGGCTTTTTTTATTGTGGAAGCATACTACGTTATCCGATTGAGTCAGTTTTCCGTTTGCGTCCAGTAAAATGGCAGAAGCGTCACAATCAATATTCGGTTGTTTCTTGATGCCAAAAAATCCTTTGGACTGCACCGGGTCCCATCCCAATCCAGCAATAACTTTGGTTAGACCTGCGTTTCCTTTGGTCAAATCAATTTTCTGGCCCTTAACCAGATTAATTACAGCCACTGATTAACACACCTCCCTTCCGTAAAATTTACAGACTAAATTCAGACGGATTCAAACCCAGCGCACCGCAAATTTCAGCGACAATTCGTTGTTCATCTGCATCAAAGTCACCGTCAGCAGCACCAATGGCACTACATACGCCAACGACGAGTCGGCCCACTTCAGGCTTGCCTTTCAATTTGCCAATCGCTTTGAGTGCTTCCTGTTTGCCGATTTCAGGCGAAAATTCAAAGTTCGCTACATAGTAATTGAAGCGATTGATGACCTCTCCCATATCAAACACTTTCAGTTCCTCACTTAGATTTATATATCCGGCCATTTTTGATTTCTCTTCCGGACTAATAGTACCGTCAGCAAAGGCTACCAGCGCACAACCCGCCACAACAGCCTCCATGAAATCTTTATTTTTAAACTTCTTAACTTGGTCTCCAAGACCCTTTTTAGTTGTGTTCAGCCAATTTTTAAATGTACTCATGTTGCCCTCCACAAAATCATATTTGGGTGAAACGCATCCTAGTTAATTTCTTCCTTTACTATAACCTGAATTACATTCTTTTTCTACAATAATATACAAAAATACAGTAAATACGATCTATTTTTTGTCGGTATCCTCTCTACCTTTAGCCCTATTTTCTGCTGAAAGGCCCTCTTCCATCATCTATCATTTGGTACCCCAATTGCAAGTCCATAGATACCACGCGGGTAGGTCATATGGATATATAGCTAATTCAACCCTATTCTTCCAGATGGATTGACAGTTCGAGAGGAACAAAATGTTATTTTATCAAATTACAAGTATTTTGCTAATAAATAATATTAAATAGTATAGTCTATTTAGGAGAGAATTTCACATGACCGCACCTTTTGCAGCCTAAGACCATCCTCTTGGAAAATGCCCCCCTATCCGCAGCACTGTATGCAGAAGGTATTCTGGATAACACTGACGTAAAACCGTCCGTTCCCCTGACACAAAACAACGCGATCCGTATAGCTGTAAAAGTCGCCGGATTGACTGAGTTGGCTGCTACATACCCTGCGAATAAGGCGCAGGGTTCCAATTCGATGGAAGCCCTACGCCTTTTACCATAATCCGCGGTTCACCACAGCTTTTTTCAAGTTTGCATAAAACGCTTCAAGGTCTGTGTGTTCTGGCAATCCCGAAACCTGCCCGTCTCCCAATTCTATAATGATCCATTGTCCCGCTTGCGTACGAGCAATATCCATCGTGAAATGGACTCCGAACCTGACTTGCTATCTTTATAAAGTCCCCCAGATCTGCCTGAACTTCCTCATAAGCCGCTTCATCCCAATAATTGACCATAAATACTGGCTTATCGTTAGCTTATACTTGTACTTAAATATTCCTGAATCTTGCATAAAATAACTCTTTTGATGTTATACGGTTCCTCCTGAAGATGACCCTTAAATTGAAATTTTAAGATCTCCCTACCCTCGCAAAACAACGCGGCTACTAATCGAACCAATTAAACCATCAGAAGTTTCAACATGATACCATGTTCGCCCATCACTAGGATCCAACGCAGTATCTTGTAGAAATTCTAAATAGTCTTGATTGCGTACAATACCAACAGTTTTACTGCTGATGGATGGTTCTGCACGCAAATTCGCTTGGCTCACGGTAACCTGCCAGTATTCAATCTCCTCAGTATCTGCATAGCTACTGTAGTAACGTCCATCAGACTTGATAATGACCCGACTGCTTACCCAACCTATTTTCCCTTCCCATGTCTGCACTTACCAGATGCGATCATCATTAGGGTCTATGTATTTGTGGTGCAGATATTCAAGCTCCTCGTCACGTTCAAGTACAGCCATTGACTGAGAATGGATATCTGGTCCCTTTCGAAGATTCACCTGTGCCTCGGTAACACGCCAATACCATGTATCTTCTTCAATCGCGGTTTACTTAACTGGATAACTAGATTTTACGGATTTCTTTGGTAATGCTTCAGAGGTTGAAGTGCTGTCAGTTGCCGTTTTAACCTTAGATGCAGTTGCATTGCCAGTAATACTTTGGGTGTCAGAACTTGTAGCGGTTGAATTCTTAGCTTCCTGAACCTTACTCGGATCAGACTGCTCCTTATTGCCGTTAATATTAATATCAATTTGAGATGGTACGTTACATCCAGCAAGCATTATTAAGCTGAGTTTCCAACTGTCGCTCACCTGTTCCAGAAAAAAAGACTGTAGATTGTATAGATACCACTTCTAGTTATAGTCCTCCCAGTAGCGGTACTCCATTTCATTATCACCTTTGGTGACGATGATCATGTTTTCGATATGTCCAGTTTCTTTGTTGGTTCGGTAGATCATGGTGCGGATTTCGTCCTCATCGGGTACAGAAAATAGCACCTTGTCACTGATCATACCGCCGCCGATGCCGACGACGTGCTCTTCCCAGCCGGAGGCTGCACCTGAACCGAGGCCCGAACTTGCTCCACTATCCCCAGTCCCACGCGACAATATAAGACCTATGCCATATCCGGTGACGATCTGGGCCGTTTTACCCAGAGCGTGCTCTTCGGCGGATTGGGTATGCTCTTGGACTCAGTAATCATATTTATTGGTATTTTGATCATATTTAGCAACATTTTCTTTTTTATCCATCATTAATATCCATTCTCGTGCCATCCTTGCCCGTCAACTCGGTGACGGCGACGAGAGAATCGGATGTGATCCTGGACGTTTCTCCTGTATTGTAATCTGTACGGGTCACCGAGTCCTCATATTGCAGCTGCAGGACATTCATCTGATCGTGGATTTTCTGCATGACCTGCATGTCTCCAATCGCCTCGGCATCTTTCAGTGATTTCTCATATTGATGGTATTTATCGGCGTCGACCTGATCCCAATCATCTATGTTTTTGGGCGTCTTGGAGGCATCTCCAACGTGGTTTTCAGCTTCTCCACTGCCCGCCGACGCTGTACTAGCGCTCATAGCCGCCGCCAGCGCAGTCCAGAAGCCACGCGGATTGCCATCCGCATTTCTAAACTTCGAAGCGATGCTTTTCAGCTCAATTTCAATGGATTGGACCTTGTTTAACACGGAAGAAAGCGTATATTTAGCCGTCCGATAGTCGTTATAAAAGCGATTTCTCTCCATACCGTCCCACTGGCTGTGAAGGTTGTTCATTGTGTTATCCAGGCCGTTTAACTGGTTATATAGTGTTCCGTGGGCATTGGCAAATTGGGAGGCCACGCTATCCAGTTGCTCCGGTGTGACTTGGATTTTTGTCATGATGATCACATCCCGTCTATGAAAATAGGAGATATACATTATATTTTACAGGAATCCTTATTTCATATTGTAAGCTATAGAAGTCGGACATTCATGAGGATTTATACGTATTTGTGTATTCAGAAGCAGTTCCTTTGATATAATGAATCCATATGAGTCCATTTCGACAATACATTATTGAAAGTCAGGTGTAAGGACATGTCAGACAAAAAAATTATCTTTTTCGATATCGACGGTACATTACTGGACGATGACAAGAAAATGCCGCTAACTGCAGAAAAGGCTGTCTTTACTTTGAAAGAGCAGGGTCATGAGGTGGCCATTGCAACAGGCCGCGCGCCTTTTATGTTCAAGGAAATCCGCGAGCAGTTGAAAATTGATTCTTACGTCAGCTTTAATGGGCAATATGTCGTGCTTCGCGGGGAAGTGGTTGCTACGAATCCGCTGAACAGAGAAGCTTTGCAAGCGATGACTGATCTGGCTCTCACACATAATCATGCGATCGTATATATAGATCATGCTAATATGAAGGCCAATATTCCTAACCATGAGCTTGTCGAAAGGTCGATCCGAACATTAAAGGCCCAGCTTTCGGTTGGATATGATCCGCTATTTTTCCAAGGAAGAGACATTTATCAGACACTGTTGATGTGTACGGCAGAAGAAGAACCCTTTTATGAAGCGGTATTCGAAGCTTTTGACTTTGTACGCTGGCATCCGAGTTCTGTGGACGTTGTTCCTCACGGTGGCTCCAAAGCAAAGGGCATCCGCGAAATTACGTCCAGACTGGGCATTGCCGATGAAAATCAATACGCTTTTGGCGATGGTTTGAACGATGTGGAGATGCTGACAGCTGTACATAACAGTGTCGCGATGGGCAACGGCTGTGATGAAGCCAAAGCCGCAGCTAAAATGGTCACAAAACGCGCAGATGAAGACGGCATTTTGTACGGGTTGCAAAAGCTTGGTTTGTTAAGCTAATAGGATTGCTGACTGGGCAATGTTTCGAGAAAAATAGGAGGTTGTCGTTGGATATGGAGACGGAAGGCTTACGCAGTGTCGAACAGCTAGCCATGAAGAAGTACAAAATTTACAAGCAAAGCCCGCTCCGGTATTTGGCACGCTCCATGCTGGCGAGTATGTTCATCGGGTTCGGCGTTATTGTGGCGTTCAAGACGGGCAACTTTTTTTACATGGAGCATTCTCCATTCACTTATCCTATGGCAGCGCTCACGTTCGGGGCGGCCATCATTCTGATCGCTTACGGCGGCGGGGATTTGTTTACAGGCAACACCTTTTATTACACCTATGCTGCGCTCCGTAAAAAGCTGCGCTGGGGACAGGTACTTCGGCTGTGGGCTGCCAGCTATGGCGGTAATTTGCTGGGTGCCGGGGTCTTCGCACTCCTTATTTTTTTAACTGGGCTGTTTGAGTCCTCCAATGTGAACAGTTTTTTGCTGAATGTGGTGGAGCATAAAATGGAAGCGCCCGCAATGCAGCTGTTCTTCCGAGCTATTTTGTGTAACTGGCTGGTCTGCCTTGCCTTTTTTGTTCCGATGTTTATGAAGGAAAATGGCGCGAAGATGTTTGCGATGATGCTGTTCGTGTTCTGCTTTTTCATTTCGGGATATGAGCATAGTGTGGCTAATATGTGTACTTTCGCCATTGCGCTCGTGCTGGACCATCCGGGTACGGTCTCTGTCGCTGGTGTGATCCATAATCTCGTTCCGGTTACGCTCGGGAATCTGGTTGGCGGCGTGCTGCTTATGGGCGTGATGTACTATTCGGTGAATCTCCCGTTTTTGGACGAAGAGGAGCATTAAAAAAGAAGCCGTGGGATTTAATTATTCCACGGCTTCTTTTTTAATTAGAGCATTTTTAATTAGAGTATGCAGTGTCTACAGGCATTTATTTGTCTGTTATCCTTCTTGAGCAGGAAAATGAATAAATTCCTCCAGTTCCTTAAACAGCATCTTGGGATTGACGGTGTCGGGCACCACCAGAGTCAGCGGTTCATCCAGCTTTAGCACATACATGCCTAGAATGGATTTGGCATCTGCCATGCCGCTTTTGCCATGAATCCAAATGCCAATGGGTGTCATCATTACCCAGCATTCCCCTGCCTTGAATTGTGACTTACGAAACAAGTCTCAACTTCACTTTACCCCATATGAAGCATGTTGCAAATTCTTAATTTAGAAAATGACATGCGGCGCGGTGCTTATTTTCCAGTAGCTGCCGACCTTTTCAAAATTCACGGTGATTTTCTCGTTCGCCTGCTTGGTTCCTGCCGGATAAGGCACGGTCAGCAGATAGCTACGCTTAACCGGAGTCATCGTCACCATTTTCGCTGTAGCCCGGTTGAACTCCAGCAGGTTACCACCATCTGCATCCAGTTGAGCAAGTTTTCCGTTAATTTCAACGAAAAATTTGCCAACAAATTGCTCACTGGCCTGCTTCGTATAGGCCTGCGTCAGATAGCTGATCAGCTTGGTCTTTGTGCCGATGTCCTCGGAAAGATAGCGGTAGCTTTTGCCGTTCCACTGGAACGATTCGCCCACCGTGCTACCACCTCTGATCGCGTACAGATAACGCGACTGCGCCTCCAGCACGAGCGGAATGGTGCTCTCGTGATTCAGCTTGTCCAGTTGCGTTGGTTTCACGCTGGTAGCCGCGGCTGCTGGCGCCGAAGTGGACGGCTCCTGCGGCTTCGCAGTCGACGGTACGGACGGGGCCGATGCTGCTGGAACCGACGGCGCTGGGGCTGGCACTGGCACCTTGGCTGGGGCGGATGCTGCCGGGGCTGGCACCTTGGCTGGAGCGGATGCTGACGGACTGGCAACGCCCGGTTGCGTCGCTTCCGCTGGAGCGGTCACGGCGGGCGCTGGCACCTTGGCTGGGGCGGATGCTGACGGACTGGCAACGCCCGGTTGCGTCGCTTCCGCTGGAGCGGTCACGGCGGGCGCTGGCACCTTGGCTGGGGCGGATGCTGCCGGACTGGCAACGCCCGGTTGCGTCGCTTCCGCCGGAGCGGTCACGGCGGGCGCTGGCACCTTGGCTGGGGCAGATGCTGCCGGACTGGCAACGCCCGGTTGCGTCGCCTCCGCTGGAGCGGTAACGGCGGGCGCGGCAGCTGCGGCCTGCGTTACGCTCATAAGTGCGGTTGCGATACACAGCGCGGATAGCTTCGTATTTATTTTCGTACCTGTTTTCATCATTCGATGCACCTCCATAATCATATACCTGCATAAACTCCATACTTTTCTATTATAAGAATCCCGCACCACAATTGGGTTGCTAAATTGTTTCTATTTGCCTTTATTTGTTCATTCTGCACGAAGTTTGTCCGTATTTGCCGGGTGCGTTTCTTCTGACTGCTTCACTCGCTTTGCCTCCACCTCCTTCAGGGATTGTGACAGTTGCTTAACAGACCGATCAAGCTGCTCCAATCTGCGGCTAAGGGTGACAAGGATATATTTTAACAGAATCAGACTTAATGCAGCAGGGAATCCGACATTGGTTACGAGTGCAATCATACCTTCCGTCGTTAGAGAAGTCACATATCCCGCCTCCTTTTTCATGCGTATATTTCACTAATAAGAACTAATGTTCCCATTTTTCACGAAAATCATACGTCGGATTCTTGTTGGCATGACAAAAAGAGCCCCGATCAATCCGGAGCCCTTCCGTTTTTATCCATTCGCGTGAGTGGGTATAGTTCACTTGTCGATTTTACCAGCGCTCGACGAGGTATGATCCAGCAGTTCACGCAGCAGGTCGCCATCCCACCAGATTCCAAAATGAATGAAGGACAGTAGCGTATTCGTAATAAGCTCTCCTTTAGCCGAGCGTACGCCGATGCCCGGTGCCCATGCTCGTTCCCCTTCGTGTACGGATCAATATCTGCCGACATGCCTCTTCCAGTATCCTTGCCTGTATTTACGCCCATAACATGTTTCCACTACGAGGGTCATACATGGCAGCGCCGTAAGTCTCATTTTTGTCCTCGTTTACCTTGAACACTTCATACTCTGAACGGTACGGGTCCAGATCCCCAACATGAAGTGCGTCCCCGTCTCCCATTGTACGTGTAACTCACCTTATCCGGGGCTGTACCGCCTGCTGGATGGGAACATCCAGATCATTGTCGCTCCAGACTTTCACCGCAATCTTTTTTTCATCTGAATCCTTAACTTCAGAGATCCATGAATAATCGTTCTTCATCCGCTATGCTCTGGATATCTTCCGAGCTGATGCTGATATATTGATAGTCTTCTGCCTGCTGTTTTTTTAATGCCAGCTCTTTCATAAAACGCGGACTGCCCTCTGCCGCATCCTCGTCATAAACGAGCAATAAACCATCGGTTTTGCGGAAAAGCAGTTCATCCCGTGCCTTAAGTTGCCATATTCCCTGATAAGGCTGGCGGCTGACTACTCCCACATAATCAACCCCCTTACAGATCTGCTGAAAATACTCCTTTTTATCCTCCTTCCACTTTTCCTCCATATTTTGATAGGCCGCCATAATGGAGCATTTTAAGTGAGGATATTGCTGCTTCAGTGAAATTGCCACTTCACAGGCCCACAGATCCACCCCGTACTGACCGGGGGTAATAATCCACTCCAGTCCTTCTTCAATCAGGGGAATGAGCCTGCCTATGATCGCCTTTTTGATATAGGGAATGCCTTCGTGCTTTTGGCTGAAAATATTCAATTCATGGGCTCGGTAGCCCGAAACGAGCAAGTTTCTCATCATCTCAACGTCCTTCTCGAATGATCATAATGGTTATTGTACCATTTACAAAGGAGGCCACTACATAACTTAGTTCTTTGGAGCGCTGAGTGGATATATCCAAAAAGACGAACTTCGCTCCATTTTTGCTGGATGAGGTTCGTCTTTTTGGATTCGCTACTGGTTATGGGTTGATGCTGATTTAGTTTCTATTATATATTTTGAGCGTAATGCTCGTTGGGCGTTTTCGTTAAAACGACATAAAGGCTGGATTCGATATCTGTGCCGTTGCGATAAGAGAAACTCTCATCCCCAGTGATATGAATGATATCCCCTTTGGCCACCGCTGTTTCCGTCCCATTGCTGGTTACTACCCCATGTCCATCAAGAACCAGGATATAAACGTTAGCACCCGGATGGTTATGGGTCGGCAACTCGGTTCCGGGGCTAAAATTGAGAATAAAGATAACATTTTCTGCTTCTTTATGAATAATGCGTTTAGTAAATGTATTCTCCTGATATTCTTGAAATTGGGCAAGGTTATTCTTTTCCATAAAAATCACTCCTTATTTAGATCTTATTCCCAACTTATTAAAAACGGATTTCATACTCGCAATAGTCGTCTCCGTTTACATTACGTGCTTTCCCTAGCATCCAGCACTCTTCAAGTGGCCGATTTTACACGCACATCTTTCATTCTAATGTTGCTGCTGAATAGGCCCGCATCACTGCTCAATTTAAACGACGGATAATTAGGGTCTGCCTCAAGCCTCATTCTGCTGTCGAATTGCTGCTCCTGCTGCCGGTCTACAAAAAAAGAATAGGGCTCGGACTGAATGACTATATCGGTAGCATCGGGCGCAGTGACCACCAAGATGACAATTACGCCGTTACATCCACAGCCCTCTGTGTCATAAAACAACTTAAATACTCCCGGTCGTGCTGAAAGCGCGCTTGCTAATCGTTCAACTGACAATGGGTCCAACTGTAATTGTATATCCATGAGGCTATTCTTCTCCTTTATGCCTGAATACTTGGAACCGTGATTCCAAAAGAGCGAAATGTAAACGATGTATATGTATACATTATAGTTAAGCTTTTCAATATACTTGTGTGACTGCACTCACCTTTTGAACGATGGAGTGATGGTCGGCGTCGAACCATTTCATTCGCTATACGACATCGCCACCGCTTGCAGTCTTAACAGTGGTGCTCTAATCTGTATAGCCTGACTAATCTACCTTGTGGATGCTGCAAGAATCACGATAAACAAAAAGTGTAACCCTCCTAATTTAGAAGAGTTGCATCTTTTTTTAAGAATAAGACCTCGTCAATAGCCCCTCCATCTGCTGCATTTCCTCTTCCGCCAGCATCAGCTTGCGCGCCTTGGAACAGCGAACTCTCGAATGCTCATACTTTTGTCGGACAGGCTTGAGAAAATAAATTCACGCTGCACCGTATCATCCGGATTCCGCACAATTTGATTCAGCAGTTCACCGCGTAGATTAAAGCTATTCTGATCCAGCACCTTATTAAGGATAGAAAAGAAAAAAACCTGCACAGGGAACTCCATCTGCTCATCACAGACTTCATTACCCTATACAGGCCACAACTAATCATAAAACAACGTTTCAACACTCGTATGTATTTAAAATGCTGGAACGACGCTGTCCTTGTAATTATCCTCGAAAAATTTACGAACCTTCCGACCGGTCATTCGCTTCGCCAGCTTTTGAATGGCATCCGAATCCGCATTATCCTTGCGCGCTACCAGATTAATAGCAAAGTGAGTATCGTCCTTTTCAGTAATTAACGCGTCCTTCTTCGGCGTCAGGCCCAACGGCCTTTTGGCAACAATTAGCGTACATCCCATGTCTCCACATAAGGAAACTGAATACCAAGTCTCCAAGCCAGTGCAATCATCACCACAAAATAACAAATAAACACGATATCTACGGCCGAATAACGGATTTCATAATAATACGTGCGCTTGGTTTCATTGGCAAACCCCTTGGCCTCCATGGCAATAGCAATTCGCTGGGCGCGCCGGATGCTTTGAGCCAGCAGCGGAATCGCATATCTGCGGAGCGTAGCATACATATTCCATTTGGACACATGCTGATGTACACCCCGAATGCGGTGAGCATGTCTCAACGTTTGGAATTCCTCCAGCATTATCGGCATCATCCGCATCGCCGCCAAAAAGCTGTACGCATATTTCGGAGGAAGCCTCCATTGCTGCATCAGCGAATAAAACAGATTCACCGGGCGGGTTGTCAAACCAAATAACAGTCCTGCCGCCGCCATACTCAGCGCACGAAGTCCAAGATGCATTCCCCGATAAAAGCTTTCCTGCGTGATATGGATCAGGCCCCATGTCCACCAGGTCGTCACCCCTTTACCGAACATCATCATGCCTGTGGAGGTTGAAATAAACACCAGTATAAAAGGAGAACCATACAGCAGCAGTCGCTTCCACGAATGGCCTGACCAGACGAGCAACAGCAGCATAGCACACGCTACATTGAACATCACGTTCGGATTGTGAATCAGAATGACGACCACGAACAACAAGGAAAACATAACAAGCTTTAGCCCCGGATTAACCCGGTGAAGCCATGTTTCATGAGGGGGAAAAGACAGGTTCATGCCGCAGGTCCCCCTTCTGTATCCGCCATATATCCGTGCAATATCGACGGACAATTTCCGGGTCATGCGTGACCATCACAATCGCCGTGCCTGCCGCTCTAAGCTGTTCCAGCATGTCCAGCATGACAAAGGTATTGCGCGCATCCTGCCCAAAGGTCGGCTCATCCAGCAGCAGCACCGCTGGCTCACGGATAATGGCCGTGGCAATGCTCAGCCGCCTTTTTTGCCCCAACGATAGCTGATACGGATGACGTTCATCCAGCCGTTCCAGCCCAAACTGTACGAGCATTCGATCCACTCGCTCCCGGCGCTGTTCAGCTGTAAACAAGCTCTCCGGCAGCGAATACTCCAGTTCCTTCCGAACGGTGTGCGCTACGAATTGCAGCTCCGGATTTTGAAACACGAACGCAATACGCTCTGCCAGCTGTTCCGTACCGCCAGCCTCTATTCCGTTCACGCTGTAACTTCCCTGCGTTCGGATTAAGCGCATCATGGAGAGCAGCAGCGAGCTTTTACCAGCCCCATTTTCACCGACCACACCAATCCAGTCCCCCGGCTTCACCTGCGCTTGCTCTACATGAATGACTGAATTCGAACCCCGAAGGCCGCTAAAATGCTCCAGCTCCAGTATAGGAGTACCCGCTGCCAAGATGAACGCCCCGCAGTCATTCCCCACTCCATGCTCCTGTTCCCCTTGTTCACTCCAACGTGGTGAAGATGCCTCATCCCATACGCCCGGATACCAGACACCGTAATCAGACAACGCCTGCCGATGCACATGAAAAACCTCTTCCGCAGTCCCATCCTCCATGATTTCCCCTTGAGCAGAAAGCACTACAATCCGGTCCACATCATGGACAATTTCATTAATTTTATGCTCCACAATCACTAGCGTCTGATCTGCCGAAATGTGGCGAATCGTATCCCACACCTGTGCGGTGCCTTCTTCATCCAGCAAAGCCGTCGGCTCATCCAGAAAAAGCACCTCCGGCTTCATCGCCAGCACAGACGCAATCGCCAACCGTTGCTTCATGCCCTGAGACATGCTGCCAATCGGCATATGTATTTCATCCGTTGAAAGACCGACCTGCGTCAGCAGCTCGCGGATACGAGCCGGCATTTGCTCCCGGGGAACCTGATTATTTTCCAATACAAAAGCCAGTTCCTCGTCCGCATACGACATACAAAACTGCGTATCCGGATCTTGAAATACGACACCCGCACGCGCCGGAATGACAGCAGCATCACATTTCATCGGTACTTCTATCGTGCGTGGAATCAGACCGCTCAGTACCTGGAGCAGCGTTGATTTACCACACCCACTTGGTCCAAGCAGCAGCAGCTTTTCCCCCTTACAGACGGATACAGACATATTGTGAAAAAGCAGCTCCTGTTCACCGGGAAATTTCAAACGAAGACGAGTGACCGATGCTACCACATCTTCGGCAATCAAACTCATTAGTCCAGCCCCTTATAGTCCTGTTCCGTTGTGGGTCTCAAGGTACGTGTCACCCCGGTGACTTCCAGCGCCTTAGCCAGATAGAACGCGAATACCCCGGCAATCACAATACTGCCAATCATGCGGAATCCGATATACAAAACATAGTTCCAGGTCGAAAGCTGATCAATATACCCGTAACTGAAGTCTAAAATCAAAGAGACGATAGCAGATCCAGCCGCAGCCAACGAAGTGACCCACAGGTTGGCGTTCCGGTACAGAAAAATCGCAAAGAACAGCTCTGCTCCCAATCCTTGCAGCAAGCCGTAGTATAAGGTGGACATCCCCCATTCACTTCCCAAAAAAGCACTGACCGTTGCCGCTGCCACCTCTGCTAAAATCGCAACTCCCGGCTTGCGGATAATAAGATATGCGAAAGTGCCCGCCATAAACCACATGCCATACACCAATTGCTCGGCGTTCAGCCCAAGCGGTTTCACCAGATCATACGCAGGTCCCCATATTTTATAGACCAACCCGAACACGACGGCGATCACAATCGTGACCAAAATATCCGTTAGCTTCAATCCTTTAGACGCTCTTACAGCAGTATTCATCATTATGATGTACTCCCCTTTTTCCTTAAAATAGGCCTCGTGGCCATGAAAAAAAGCTTGTCCAGAGCTGAATCTCCAGGCAAGCTTTATGCGCAGTAAAAGGTCGATCACCATACAAAACATCATTCGTCGATATGCCTCATACAACCAGTAGCCCAAGCGCAGCCGTCTAGCTTGATTATAGGATAAGAATTGAATCTATCGACAACCGCAAGACAAGCGGCATTCCTGTATAGTGCTCTAGGTTTCTCTACGCTGGCATTACCCAGATCAGATTTCACGGTCGGTGGCAAGGGCCACCCTCTCAGCCTGACTTTCTCAAGCTCCCGACAATGCTTTTTAATTCACTATAATGTACACCACATCTATTGCTTTGACAATCCTAATATTGATTTCAATAACCACTTATTCTTCTACAGATAATCCGAAAAAACGTTTGGTCGTCTCCGTCGTCGCGATTTCGATCTCCGTGATGCTTCGACCTGTACATTCTGCGACCGTAGCGGCAATATGTGCGAGATAGATCGGCTCATTGCGTCCTTCCTTCGGCTTTACAGGTAAATTACGCGGGGTGAGAAATGGAGCATCCGTTTCAATCATTAGACGGTCCAGCGGAATATCCCTGACCAGTTCACGCAAATGCTTGCCGCGCCGTTCGTCGCAGATCCAGCCTGTAATACCGATGTACAATCCCATGTTTACATACGTATGCAACTCCTGTGCGGTTCCGGTAAAGCAATGCACCACCGCCTTATCTACCAGCCCATGATGCTCCCGCAGCATAGCCGCAAAATCCTCATGCGCATCCCGCTCATGCAAAAATAATGGCATTTTCAGCTCGCCAGCCAGCTTCATCTGTTCCCTAAACCATTGACGCTGCACATCACGCGGAGAGAAATCACGGTTATAATCCAGCCCGCATTCCCCGATGGCTACGACCTGCGGCTGACCCGCCAGCGTACGGAGCTGTTGAATCGTATCCGGGGTACAGTCTTTGGCATCATGAGGATGCACACCAGCCGTCGCATACAGCTTGCCGGGATAACGTGCCGCATACTGAGAAGCCTCCCGGCTGCTGCGGACACTTGTCCCGGTAATAATCAGCGGTGTAATCCCTTCAACTGCCGCTCTCTTCACCACCTGCTCCCTATCCTCATGAAACGAACGATGCATCAGATTTACACCAATATCAATCAGTGACGTGTCCATCTCAGTTCCTCCTTTATAAAACTATAATCTCGGATCAACCGGTTCCGATTCCAGCGACAGAGCGGCAAGGACGCATTCATGAATATGCTCCACCGTATCCTTGCGGACAAAGCGTTCCACACTCTCCATACCAAGCGCCCCCTCCATCAACGCATGGCGCTCCTTTTTACCCGTTCGCCGCTGCTTCAGACGCTTTAAATGTTCTGGCACCAGATAATCCATACCATAAATGATGTGCAAATATTTGCGTCCTCTCACCTTGATTGCAGGCTGAATCAGCTTGTCCCTGTTTTTCATCAAAAAGCGTTCCGGCTTGATCACAATTCCTTCGTGACCATCCTCTGTCATTTCGCTCCACCAGCGAATGACCTCTTCCTCGCTTGCCTCATCCGTAATAACCCGATACTCCGTCTCCATAAACAGCGATGACATACCAGCCAACTCCCGGTTTTGCTCCATATGCCATACATGAGATTGGTCGAAAAACGCTTTTTCGCTGTGTGCCAGCGTATGGAACGGTGCAATACGGATTTCATCCAGACCGTCCACATCCCAGCAATATTTTTGAAATGCCTCCTGAAACATTACCGCATTCGCATATTTCCGCTCCATTTCCTCCAGCCAGTCTCCAACTTCCCGTCCCCCAGCCTTGGCCTGATACAGCTTGTTGATCAGCTTGCTGCGGTCCAGAAGGGCAGCTTCACCCACATGCGCATACTGTGAGGCAATCAGTTCCCGGGCCTTGAGATTCCACGGTACAATTTCCGCATCCAGTAAAACAAACTCCGTCCGGTTCCGTTCAAAATATCCAGCGTTCTGGAGATCATGATTCAGCTTCGCCAGCACCTGCTTGCCGATACCCGGTTCAAAGAAAGCCCGCCCGCTCCGACTGTAAATCGTACCCAGCGTCGGGTAACCTACATATTCAACAGCGGCCTGCTCGTTCTTGAATAACAACAAAACAGCACGGCTGCCCATATGCTTTTTCTCCGCTACCATCGTCTGAACTCCCTGCCCGCGATAATAAGCCAGCGCCTCACGCGGATGCTCCAGATATCCTTCCTCCGTAGACACCATGGGGGCGGGACTCATGGTCGGCGGAATATACACCAGTTCCTCCATCGGCACCGTCACATGTGACACCGTATCTATAGCAGATTTGGCCAGTTCTCCCTGTATGCGAACCTCACCGTACGCTTCCGTAAGCACGCTGTACCCTGCCACCAGCTTGCGCAAATTCGGCGGGGAAAAACGTTTTTTCTCCCATCGGACCAAAGGGCTATCCGAATCATTCGCATAATTCTCATAGGCTGGAACACTGATAAACTCCTTTTCAGGATAACGATAAGCCGTCAGCATACCGCCGAATACCACGCCCTGATCTATATTGACCGTCTGGTTCACAATTGTAGGCTGCGGTCTTGGATCATGTCCCCATACCACTATTTCTCCCGATTCATGCTCTACGAACCAGTCTTTACGGATCGGTTTGCCGTTCGCATCCTGTTCTTCCGTATCTCCATAACGACAATAATCCGAAATTCGCGCCGATTGCTTGCCGATATAATGATCCTTAATCCCCGCATGAGCCACCACCACATTTCGTAAACCGTCCCTACCAAAAATAAGATGAGACGGTGCAGCCAGCAGAAAATCCCTCAACTCGCTTCTAAGCTGTTCTGCTGCTTCCTTGCCCGCTTTGTGTTCATATTGGGTCAGCTCCATTGCAAAGCGTTCATCCCCGTGACTGAGTGTAACCTTTCTCCCATCCAGATAGCGGCCGATTTTCCAGCCGTGGTTGCTGTCGATCATATACGCTAATCCAGCATCCACCTGCTTTTTCCAGAAGCACATCGCCTGTAACGATTCCGGGCCACGGCTCATCACATCCCCGACAGATACCAGCTTTCTTCCATCAAAATGACGATACAGCCCTTCTGCATCCTCCGTATATCCAAGCTGGTCTATCACTTCCATCATCTCGCGATAGCATCCGTGTATATCGCCAATGATATCAATTCCTGCCCCGATTTCATGGAACAGCGGATGGTCACGGCGGACAAAGCTCATTTCTTTTACATCCTTAAGCACATAACAGGAGTCGAAGCCTTCAGCCCGAAGACCGCGCAGGTTCCGCTTCAATTGCTGTGCCTGCTGCTTGACACGTTGGCGACCACGCGGATGCTCCCTGCCTGAATCCCGCTCCAGCAGCACGGATTCGGGTACATCCAGCACTATAGCAATAACGGGAACATTCGCCTTGCCTGCAAGCTGTACATATTTTTGACGGTCCTCGGCATACAGATGGGTGGCATCCACAACTGTCAGCTTATTCAAGCGACAACGCATAGCCAAAATCGTATCCATTGCCTCGAACGCCTTGGCCGACATTTGCTGATATTCGTAGAACAGCACGTCCGATTCCAGCCTTGGAAGTCCGCGCCAGTCTATAAATTCCGTATCTCCGACCAGCTTGCGAAAATGATCCGAGGATACGATTTCTGTCTCCAGCAAAATCCCTTCGCTCACCAGCCTGTCCAATAAAGTGGTTTTACCACTGTTGGAGGCTCCCACCAGCACAACCAGTCCGGCATGTGGTAACTCAATCGTACGTTTGGATGAAATGCTCCTGCTCATGCGTCCCTCTGCCCCTTTCTGCGCGTAAATATAGCCATTTGAGTCGGTTGGCCGAAGCCTACGACTTCTTCTCCAACACCCTCCAGCGATAATGAATAAGGAGCTTCCTTAATCCATTGCTCACACCGTTCTTGAAACTCCGTTCTGCTCCACTCAAATCGGTGATCCCCATGCCTTAGCTCCTGCTGATCCATGTTATATACTTCATTGTATTCCAGGTTTGGAGTCGTTACGATCAGCACACCGGGCTGATATTCCGTCACAATGGTCTCCATAACCCGGTTTAGACGATGCTCATCCACATGCTCGATAACCTCGCACAGGATCATAACATCCTTGCCCCGCAATAATTCATCATAATAAAAGAGGGAGCCTGTCACTGGTGTGGGGCTAATCGCGTCAGCATGCCTTTCCAGCTTGGCAAACCGCTCCATGGCTCTCACCTGTGCTTGAGCGGACGGCTCCACCGCCCAAATTTCTTCGACGCCCGTCATTCGAGCCATCCGGGCCGACAGCTTCCCTTCGCCTGAACCAAAGTCCACGATCTTCTGACGCCGGGGCAGCTTGCGGATCACGTTCATAATAGCTTGATAGCGCAGCTCATTCAGACGGACTACAGGTTCTGGCTTCACTTCCTCCTGCGACTGTTCTTGCTGCTGATCGTGAGCCTGCTTATGCTTTTGATCTGGTGCAGCATGCTTTTCAGCACGCCCAGACTGCCCTTTTGGATGAGGCTCAACAGCGACTTGTTGCTCAAACTGTTCGATCAGATTGGCAAAACGAAGCGTACGCCGGATAATCAACTCACGCAGCGGATGCTCCTCCAGCCAGCCCTCGCCATAACGTTTCAGCTTGTCAAACTCATCCTCACTGATGTAATAATGCTTGTAATTATCCAGTATCGGAATCATCAAAAATAACTGCCGCAGCGCATGCTGCACCGTCTGACAGCCGCTTAACGTAATATATCTGACCGTACTTCGGTTTTTCAGCTGAAAAGAATAATCTGCTTCCCCGCGTTCCATGACCATTTGATAGCCCAGCGGAGCAAACAATCCCTCCATTACAGAATCTGGCAAATCAGAAGCAATGGGACCAAACGATAGCTCCAGCGCAAAAGGATGATTCACCCATTCCGCGTATTCCTCCTTGGGTTTACCGTTCAAGGCCGTCCCCAACGCACTACGAATATAGGAGCAGAACAGGCTGCTCGTCACAAACTCACGGTCATTAATATATTGTGTAATGTCATAGCTATCCGGACTGTTTTTGACCAGATCAATAGAATCAGGCGAAGCCTGAATGACAATCTCAGCCTCTTCCTCGGTAAAAATGGTGTACACCATGCGCACCCGTACGCCTTTTTCCGTGCGATCATACGTATTGTAAGGATTTTTAGCGAGCAAATGAGAAATCATCCCCGCATTCGTTCCTGTCGCTTTTAATGTGATATGCATGTTCCTTTTCCCCTTCCAAGCCCTATGCTTGCCATACTTCCTCCACCACAGCACGGAACAAATCATCCAGTTGCTGATCACGTCCGCCCTCCATATGCTGGAGCAAAGGCGCCTTTTGTTCAAAATAAGCCATTTGCTGCTGGATAAAATCATTCACCACCGAAAGCTGTGGCTCAATATCCAGTTCCTCGCCGGCTTTTTTACGCTGCAGCAAATGTCCGATCACCTGATAAAGCTCTGTATCTGCCGGAATGAATTCCTCCAGCAAGTCTTCAAATCCCATCGGAGGCATACTGTTATAGCGTTCAATCCAGCCACAGGCCAGCAACGGACGCAGCACATAAAAATACTTTTTAATCTTCACCTGTTCTCCTTGCAAATAATCCCGATAGTTTCCCCGCGCCATATTCAGATAGTGATACATACAGGACTTAGGCGAAAAAGTTAACGGCGATATAGCGCGAATCTGCTCTGCCACTGAATAGGGCTCCAGATAGGGAATCGGGGATTGCAGCCATTCCAGCAAAGGCGGATTGGACTTGCGAAACAGATTGAGCGCTTTTTTTAAATCCCAGCCGTTGATATCCAGCAAATCGCTGATCGGACGCTCAATCACATCCCGTTTATCAAAAATGGACAAATACCACTCTACGGGCCTTACATAAATAAAACGTACATCATAGTCACTATCCTGTGAAGGAAATCCCCACGCCCGGCTGCCTGATTCACAGGCATATACAATGCGCACCTGCTCCTCCTTCTCCAAAACGCGCAGCTCATGCAATATCGCTTCATGCATTTCCGGTTTAATTGAATCCCGCTCATGTTTTATATCTGTCATGCTATTCCCTCCCTAACCACCGCTTTTATACTTTGATATTTCCTGAATATCCCTCATTCATTCTACGTCCCGGCTTGGTTGGCAGATTCTGCTTGGTATTTATATTATCTTTTATTTTGCTTGCCGCGAACATGGCGAAAGTATTACAAAGATGAATAAATTCCCTTTTCCCTGCATCTCTTCCCTGTTAAAATAAAGGGATACTTGTTTTCGGAGAACGGCAACAGAAACGGGGAATCCGCCATGGCGAGAGAGAGCTTTGATAAAGAAATTCAATTTCTGCGCATGCTGACACTGACGAGCGGCGCTTATAATCGACAGCAATTTGCAGACAGACTGGGCATTTCGGTACATACCTTTGATAAAACGATCCGGCGTCTCAAAGAAATCGTTCAATCTGTGCAGCAGCAGTTACCTGCGGAACAGGGACATGACTTCAATGAAATGCTGCGCTTCAACTACTATGAATCCGCTGATCCGCTACTACTATTTCTGTTTCGGGCCAAATCGCTCAAGGAGTCGGAAAGCATCCGCCTGGCCCTTCTGCTGACAGCGCTACAGTCACAACCGCTGACCACCATGGAGCTGCTGGATGCCTGCTGCGACGGGCTGCCTCCCGACAGTACGCTACCGGAAGAGAAAACGATCCGTTCGGACCTGAAATATCTGGTCGAAGTGGGCGTAGTTCGCAAGGAATCCGGAGGCAGACCTTATCGCTATGCTGTCCGCAACGATCTGGTCACCGGACTGACAGACGAGGAATTACTGGACCTGTATGACTTTGTGGATATTATGGCAAATACGCAGCTTCCCTCTGTACAGGGATATCTGCTGCGGGATCATTTGAAAAAAGCTATGCGCCGTCAAGCTGGGGATCAGGAGATGGCAGAACCTTTTTTATACAAGTACCACTATTACTCACGCATTCTGGATGAGGCTCATATTCTTCCGCTTCTTCACGCCATTCGGCAACGTCGCTGTGTGACTTTTTTGTACTTTTCGGCGGCCAAACGAAGCATGTACGGGTCACAGAACACGAATCCGCTGTTTGAAAAAGAAACCGAAGGCCGTGAACACACCATTCTCCCCTTGCAAGTCATCTATGATCATCAATACGGGCGTTGGTATGTGCTGGGTCAGGTGGGCAGCAAAGGAATCATGAAGTTCCGCATGGAGGGCATGACACAATTGGTGGGGGGCGAATCCGTGTCGGAGCAGCGTTTTGCCGACCTGCTGGCCGTGTTGGAAGAAAGAATGCGGTATAGTTGGCTTGTGGATACCGGGCGCGCCGTGAAGGTGCAGGTACGTTTTTTCAATCCCGAAGGTGCCAAACGCAACTTTATTCGGGAACGTGTGCTGTTGCAGGGGCAATGGGGAACGATCACAGAGGAAGAAAGTGAATCCTTTATCTATGAAATTACGGTGAACGGAATCACCGAGATTAAACCATGGCTTCGCAGCTTTGGATCAAGCTGTGAGGTATTGGAACCTAAGCGGCTGCGTCAGGAATTCAAGCAGGAATGGAAGGAGCTTCAAGCCTATTATGAGCCTATTCGAGAAAATATTTAACTACCAGATCGTCTCGCGGCTGGATGAATCGGGCGCTTTTGCTACCACATCGCAGGAAAGAATCTGGCTCCAGTCCATGCTGGCAGATCCGGCGGCGACGGAAGCTTTTACCCCGTCTACGCTCGATAAGCTTCGGCTAATACTCGCAGAAGACGAGCCGCTGGAGGTCGATGGCAGCTTGAGGGAAAAGGTCGGCATCCCTGCCTCCCCGGTTTATCATCCGCTCCTGCGTATATTGCGTCCCATCCTGCGGTCACGCTCAGGTATCTGTATGAGCTACAGATTGCGCAACGGGCGTGTTCATGAGCGCATGTCCGGTTTTCCGTATAAACTGGAATTTTCCATGGTCAAAAAGGAATGGAGCCTGCTTTGGTACAACCGCAGACACCGTGCGCTGATGTCCACCAAGCTGTCCAACATCGTAACCATCACCGAAGAGGAAATTTCATCTGAAGAGACCGAAAAATTCACCCAACGTATACTCGGTATTCTGGAGTCACGCAAAGAACAGGGCATCATCGAAATTATTCCTATCTACAACGGGGAAATATCCCGTATTTTATACGCCTTTTCCTGCTTTGAGAAAGAAGTAGAGTATATTCAGGATGCTGATACCTATCACATTACGCTCACTTTTCAGGCAGACGAAGATGAATATATACTGTCCAAAATCCGTTTCCTCGGCAAACGCGTCAAAGTCGTCCAAGGCTCCCGGCTCATTTCCCGAATGAAGGAAACAACTGCCAGAGCACTTGCAAGATACGAAGAGGATTAGCTACTGGCTACTTGAACACAAACAGGTCCATCCTCTACCTACTAGGACAAAGGGTGGACCTACATGTGATCGTGTATAACGATGTGCACCGAATCGCACCTTTTTTATCCGAAAATCCCCATGCTCAAATAACGCTCTCCTGTATCCGGGGCAATACAAAGCACCCGTTTACCTGGTCCCAAGCGCCGAGCTTCCTGAATTGCCGTCCATATTGTAGCTCCGCTGGAAGGTCCGACGAGAATTCCTTCCTGAGCAGCAATGGCCCGTGTCATTGCAATCGCATCCTCATCCGAAACCTGTATGATTTCGTCATAAATATCCGTATTCAGTACGGCAGGAACGAATCCCGGGCTAGTACCAACCAGCTTATGCGGACCAGGCTTGCCACCTGACAGCACGGGCGAACCCTTCGGCTCTACCACGACAACCCGCAGATCCGGCAAATGCTGGCGCAGCACCTCACCCGTTCCCGTAATCGTACCGCCCGTTCCCGAAGAAGCGACGAACACGTCCAGCTTGCCTTCTGTCTGCTCCAAAATTTCAAGTGCAGTCGTCGTACGGTGGATATCCGGGTTGGCCTCGTTTTCAAATTGATGCGGGATAAAGCTCCCTTCAATCTCAGCCCCCAGTTCCAGCGCCTTGCGAATCGCTCCTGACATCCGTTCCTCCGCTGGTGTCAGCACAACCTCAGCCCCGTACGCTTTTAAAATATTGATTCGTTCCCTCGTCATATTCGACGGCATCACCAAAATCGCACGGTAGCCTCGGGCAGCCGCATTCATCGCTAAGCCAATCCCCGTATTCCCGCTGGTCGGCTCAATAATAGTTCCACCTGGTTTTAAATGTCCGGCCTTTTCCGCCTCGTCAATCAAATTACCCGCCGCCCGATCCTTAACACTGCCGCTGGGATTAAAGTATTCCAGCTTCACATACACTTCCGCATCCTGCGGTCCGGTTAACCGTTGGAGCCGCACACAAGGCGTATCTCCAATTAAATCCGTAATACTGTGTACCACTTTAAGCGTCACCATTGTATCCCCCTTGCATGAATCCATACTATAAAAATAACATATTTACTCCGCTCATACCTGTCGCTTTTGTAAAATACATAAATCATATCTACTTAGTATGTAAAATTCTTGCAATTGGGTCGCTAAATGTGGTTTCTAATGATATACTCGCAATTACTGCGACGTTACCTGCTCAGCTTAACCAAGCCTCAAAAAAGTCCCGATATCCCTGCTTCATCACCTTACTTGAAAACTTTTCCATTGCATACACCTGATTTTCCTTGGAAACCCGACGAGGTGAGGCAGCAGCCATATTGACCAGCTCGAACCAGTTTTTCTCATTGCCCGAAAAAGAGTGCGTGGAGCTGATATGTCCGTAGCAAGGATGCTCAGGCTTCACGACGATTTTACCCATAGCCAGCGCTTCGGTCAGCGGCATCGCAAACGTGTCGAATTGGGAGCAGCTCCAGTATACTTTCGCCGTATTCATTAGCGCGAATACCTCATCCTGCGTCAACGCAAATTGAAGCTTCACATTGTCAGGGATATCGTACTTCTTCATGCTTTCCTTGTAGCGTTCCCCGCCAAACACCATGTAAACTTCCTTGTCGGAATTATGCCGTGCATACTCCAACACCAGATCAGGACGCCGATTCTCCTCATCCCTTCCAATCCACATCACCCGATTCTCCACGACCTGCGAAGGGTCAAAATGCTTTTCCACCAGCCGCTCATTAAATCCAATGGGGATGACCGTCACATCGGTTACACCAAATTTGGATGCCATCTCCTGCTTGAGAAAGTCAGTCTGCACAATAGCCTTGTCCACAATCTGGTAAAAAGGCTTCATCATCTCATAGCCTGTAAGCGCCGGATCAGGAAAACTGTGCGGAAAAAGCACACTGTTTTTAAAAAACATATTCAAATATGTAAAGCCGGATACCGTATAAATAACATGCTCAATCTGCTGCTCATGAAGCTGGTCGAGTACCACGTCATAATTGACCAGATCGCCCTTTTCATGTTCATAACCTGGAAGCCAATCATGGCTGCTGACATGGCGCTCCGGGGACACAAATACGATGTCCACGCCCAGCTCCAGCCCGATCTGCTTCAGACGTTCCGCAAAAATACGCGGGCCCTGCGCTTCGGCAAACTGTATTTTTCTCATGACCAAACCGACTTTTTTCATATATATCCCCACCTTCGTTTTGCGATCTGTATGCATGCTGTAGTTCAAACCCTTGATTTACATCGTCTGGCTTGTCCCCATTCCAGCATCGCTGCGCACTGGTTCAAGCAGGCTAACGCCTCGCCCCGTTGGGCTTCTAATTGCTCTTTTGACCATTTATCACCGTTTATATACAATTTCGTTCCGATCTTTCGCAAATCACTTTCAATTAACAACAGCATCCATAGTGTAAATACCACGGCAAACATGCTGTATTCTTGCATAAATGTGCCCCGATCCAGTCCTGCTCCCAGCAGCTCCATCTGCTCCAAATACCTGTCCAGCAAGCAAATTCGCAAATCGGACGTCATACGCCGAGGATACAATGGATGGGACATATCAATCAGATGATACACATCCCAAAGCGGTGTGTTCAAATGGGTATGCTCCCAATCCAGCACCATCAGCCGATCCCCACTTAGCGCATAGTTTCCCGGATGAAGGTCACCATGAGACAGCACAAGCTGCGGTGAAAAAGTGAACGGATCCAACTGTGCATACATACGCTGCACCTGCTGTTTAGGAACCCCTAACGAGTTGCAAAGCTTCAGCACATCAAGCTGGCGCATATACAGTTCAGCAACCAAATCTTGAATAAGCGGCTTCGGTCCTCGCAGTGTAATTCCGGTAAAACGATCCGTCGGCAAAGCATGCCATCCTGCTACAAGTCCAACAGCTCGCAACATGGTTTCTTCTTCGTGTAGATGATGTAACGGACCAAGGTCCTCAAAAATCATCCATTCCCCACTGCCATCTTCCCCCGAATCAGACCAATCTAGCAATCGGGGATAAACCGACGGTAGTGAAGGAAGTACATGCTCATAAACCCATCTCTCCCGGCCTTCTTGCCCATCATTGGTTAACGGCTTGAACACATAACTCTCAGAAGGTGACACGTAAAAACGTTCAACATGTCTATCATTTGTACCTGTATATAAAACTTCCCGACTCCATACCTGCGTATCATTCAAAGTACCGTCAACATTCACATATGGATGAAATAGACTCATAGCTTCCCAACTTTTTTGTATAGAGTGTAGTAGCACGATCATATCACAGTACTCGTTCTGAACGAAGCCCGGCTTGTCTTTTGAGCGTTCCTATCCTGTTTCAATTAATATTTAGTATTGCCAGACTCGCTCGTATTACCGGATTTAAAGCCTTTGAACCCGTATCACCACCTTCGTACAATGAATCCATTGACCCTCGCTTTTGACGTGATCTATACTATTGAATGACTTGTTTGATGAACGTATAATGTATTTAATGCTTTGAAGCGTTACAACTCAACATTACTGGTGAGAAAAGAGTGGTTATCGTGCAAAACAATAGTGAGATTCCATTAAGAGAACAAAATATTGTGCTCATCGGCTTTATGGGCGTAGGCAAAACAACGATCGGTTCCCATCTCGCGCGCAAGCTGTATCGGGACTTTGTGGATATTGATCAGGAGATTGAACAAGAGTACAATATGCCGACCACAGAAATTTTCAAAACATATGGAGAAAAAAGATTCCGTGAGATTGAAAAAGATCATATTCTCAAACTATGCAACAATACCCGCCTGAAAGTCATCTCGGTTGGCGGCGGTGCCTTTTTACAAGAAGAGGTTAAACAGGCCTGCCTGGCTTCATCTATTGTCTTCTTTTTAGATTTAAATTGGGAATCCTGGAAGGATCGACTCAAGATGCTCATTGATACCCGGCCCAATCTGCAAAACAAGAATTTGGAGGAAATTGAAGCTCTTTTCCGTTCCAGACAAGACACTTACGCGGTGAATCACTCCAAGATCGATACAGATCAGTTGGATGAAGAAGAAGTCGCAGACTATATTATTCAAACTCTAAATCTCGGTTGGGAACTGTATGAGCCTACCCGTGGATTGAATTAAGTTTCTAACAGGATCATCGGTAGACCACCTGCGTCTCCTGAACTCACAAACACTTAACAAAAGGAAGGCTCAATCATGCTTACTGCATGCGAGCCTTCCTTTTCTTGATGCTAGTTCATGGGTTGCCAGCATGAATACCATGTGTCTTTTATGAATGACTGTGCAGCACTGTTAATATTTCTCTCAGTTCAGTGACAGGTATCTGCCCTGGCGCAGAAGCTTTCTTAGCGGCACCAAAGGTTAAAGCCGAACCAAACAGCTCTCCGGTCAGACGGCTCACGACACCTTTTCCCGCCATCGACATCGTAATAATAGGCCGGTCTGCATATTCCTCTGCCATGGTACGCGTGGCATCCAGCAAGGTCAGCACATCGGCCGTACTTGTCGGCATGACCGCTATTTTAGGCAGATCGCCTCCCAACTCCTGCGCCTTACGCAACCGAGATACGATTTCCTCCTTCGACGGTGTCTTCTGAAAATCGTGGTTGGATATGATCACGGATACGTTATGCTTATGCGCAGCTTCCACCAGCGCCTTCACATCGGCCTCGTCATTAAAAAGCTCCACATCAATGATATCTACCTGTCCCGTTTCGGCTGCCGTGCGGTTCAACTCCACATAACTAGCCGTACTAATTTCCTTTTCCCCGCCTTCCCGGGCGCTGCGGAACGTAAAGACGAGCGGAATATTCGCCAAGATGGACCGGATTTCATTCAAGGTAGCCTTCACCTTCTCCAAATCCTCTACATGTTCGAAAAAATCGACCCTCCACTCCACGATATCCAGGTCGAGTGTACGCAAATGGACAGCTTCTTCCTTCAGTTGCTCCCACGTTTCTCCCACCATCGGAACACAGATTTTAGGCGCGCCTTCACCGATCAGAACATCTTTCACCTTAACGATTTTCGCCATATCAAACTCACTCCCAAATAGCAGTTTTAAGTCGAACATTTACAATATTTCATAGTATAACGTATTCTAAATAAGCTTGCTGATGATTAGGGCCGGTTTGTTGGCTTACTCCGGATCAAGCGCGATTTTAAGGGACAATTTGCGACTTGAATGTCAACTGAAGCACACCGCATGATTAACACCTTAAGACAAGAGGGAAATCTGTGAATAAAAACGGATACATCCTTCATTCTCCTGTGATCACAGCAGCTTACACTTTTTGGGGCATATAAAACCAAATAAGGCCGACCGGATGTTTGCAAAGTATGCAAAACCGGCAGCCCCGTTTCCCTGTGCCAGGGTATCGTTGAATCACTATCCAACTAATGTGCAGACGTATTTTTCAAATCCGCTTCAAAGCGAAGGCCAATCTGCTGTCTTGCATCCTCCATCACTTCGGCGACTGCGAGTGAACACTCCAGTGAATTAACGGAGCTATTGCGTTCTCCGCTTTTAATCAGATCAATAAACTCCTGAATTTCATAATACATCGGTTCACGCGTCTGTGCTTTCGTCAGATCCTCAATCGTGCCGTCCCGATAATGAATCTTCACCTCATACGGTTGGCTAATTTTATCAATCACCATCGTTCCATTTTCACCCTGAATTTCGGCTGGCAAATAGGAATCGGCAATTTTGGAATGCATGACGACAGCATCCATATCCTGGTATCGCATAGCAATGCTGCCTTCCCCATCTACACCAGAGGACAGGAGCACGCCAACCGCACGAACTTCCTCCGGTTTGCCGAACAATGCCACCATAGGATACAGGCAATAAACCCCAAGATCCATCAATGAGCCATTCGAAAAAGCCGGATTAAAGGCATTTAACACTTTTCCTTGCTTAAAAGCATCAAAGCGTGATGAATATTGACAATAACTTGCAAAATAACGCCGAACCCGGCCTATTTTATACATATGCTCTTTAACAATTTTAAAGTTTGGCATAAGCGTGGATTTAATGGCCTCCATCAGCAAAACATCATTGTTGCGCGCGGCTTCAATCATGCTCTGCACCTCCTTTGCATTGGAGGCAAACGGCTTCTCGCACAGCACATGCTTTCCGTGATTCATACACACAATCGCTTGCTCCGCATGCAAGGAGTTGGGACTGGCAATGTATACGGCATCCACCTGATCACTTGCAGCCATTTGCGCTAGGTCTGTAAATACCTCCGGATGGCTGTTATATTTGGCGGCAAAAGCTATGCCTTTATCCTCTGTTCGTGAGTACACCGCCGTCAGGGCAAATTCGTCCGTCTCTACCGCGGCTTGAATAAATCTCTCCGTTATCCAGTTGGTTCCAATAATACCAAAACGCATCACAGTATCCCATCCTTCCCCGTGAGTAATTTACATTTAATATATGTATCTATTCTCGCATTCTAGCCTAAGCTTGTCCACTATACGGTTATGCATACTTCGTCCTTAGAAATAATCTATTCGACAAAAAAAAACTGCGATCATCAGCCAAATTCATCTCTGATTGTACCACAGTCCTTGTATGTTTATTGGGTTTTATACCTACTTCTATTTTTTGGAGATAATCTTGCCTACCTCTACCAAAATGGCATCCATGGAAGCTGGGTCATGCACGTCATATTCATCAATGTTCATGCGAAGCACAGGACAGGCATCGAACTCGTTGATCCAATTGGAATACCTGCGATGCATTTGCTCCCAATAAGATCGCTCTGTCTGGATCTCCATTTCACGACCGCGCTCCTCGATCCGGCTCAGTATGGATGGCAAGCTGCCTTCCAGATAGACCAGTACATCCGGGTGTGGGAAAAATGGCGTCATCACCATCGCCTCAAACAGACCGGTGTACGTTTCATAATCCGTAGGGTTCATCGTCCCCTGATCGGCATGCATTTTCGCAAAGATTCCTGTGTCCTCATAAATCGAACGATCCTGCACAAAGCCTCCACCGGACAAGAAAATGTTTTTTTGCTCCTTGAAGCGCTCGGCCAGGAAATAAATTTGCAGATGAAAGCTCCATCTTTCGAAATCGTGATAAAACTTCTCCAGATATGGATTATGATCTACCTTCTCCAGTGAGGTTTTAAAGTCTAGGCGTTCAGCCAGAGCGCCCGTCAGCGTGGATTTACCAACACCTACCGTACCCGCTACCGTAATCAGGGCATTCGCGGGGATGTTGTAATTATTCATTGTATAAGCTCCTTTACATCGGAAACAATCTGTTCAAATTGGGCTCGGTTTTCTACAAAATCAATCTCATTCCCGTTAACGGTCAATATCTTGGGAAAAGGAGCTTGTTCGGCGAGAAATTGCATGCCTTTGTCATAATCCGTGATGAGCTGCTCCAGATATGCTGGGTCCATCTCCTGTTCAAAGGAGCGCGCCCGTTTGCGAATTCTGCCTAGCAGCGTATCCAAATCGGCTTTAATGTAGATAATCATATCCGGCTTAGGCATATCGTCTGTGAGCAGATGATAGATTTGGCGATATTTTTCAAGCTTCACACCCTTTAGGGTGCGCTCAGCAAAAATCAGATTTTTATACATATGATAGTCGGAAATAACAGGCTGTGCTTTCTCGATATATTGCAGGCCCGTATCCTCCAGTTGCTTGTACCGATTGCAGAGAAAGAACATTTCCAGTTGGAAGCTCCACTCATCTATATTTTGGTAAAATTTATCGAGAAACGGATTCTCCTCGACAATCTCTTTAATAATCGGCATATGCAGCTCCGTTGAAAGCATCGAAGCCAAAGTCGTTTTTCCTGCTCCGATCGGCCCTTCAACAGCTATAAACGGGGCTTGTTTCATGTGCTTCCGTTCCTCCTTGTACTTCAGTCCATCCCATGGACAGCTATCCTATTGTATCACAAGGAAGTAGGCTAAAGGCATATCAAATCTACGGATAAAACAACAAAACAGAGAGGCTATGTCTTCCTTCATAGCTACCCTGTTTCTCCTTGGACATTTCTGCTATCGCTTATTTAAACCAGCCTTTTTCATTAAAGCGCATAATCGCTTCAATCCGGTTGCTGACACCCAGCTTATCGAGAATAACTGAAATATAATTGCGCACCGTTCCTGTCGTTATATACAGTTCACCAGCAATCTCTTTTGTGTTCTTTCCGTCTGCAATGAGCGCCAAAACGGTCTTTTCACGCTCAGTTAGTGGGTTGACTTCGGCATAAGCATCATCGACCAGTTCCGGGGCATAGATACGCCGGCCTGCCATAATACTTCGAATCGAGGAAGCCAGTTCTTCACTGGGACTGTCCTTGAGCAGATAACCGTGCGTGCCTGCCTTGATGGCCCGTTCAAAATATCCGGGACGGGCAAACGTGGTTAGAATCAGCACCTTGCAATTCAAGCCTTTAAGTTCCTCAGCCGTATCCAATCCGCTCTTGATTGGCATTTCGATATCCATGATGCATATATCCGGCTGATGCAGCTTGACCAGTTCTAAAGCCTCTTCCCCGTTGCTTGCTTTTCCGACTACTTTCATGTCCTCTTCCAAGTCCAGCAGGGAGGCCAAAGCACCCAGCAGCATACGCTGGTCTTCCGCAATGACAATTCGAATCATGGCCCCACCTCCTCATTTGGCTTTTCAGTGATATTCGGCACTTTAATGATCAGGACCGTTCCCTGATCTGAACGCAGTTCCATACAGCCGTTCACAAATTCGAGTCTTTCCTTCATCCCTCGCAGACCATTCCCCCGAAAGGCTGCATGTTCTCCCGTAACGCCGACTCCATTGTCCTGAATCCGAAGGGTCAGCTCCTTACGAGACGGCTCAATGGCAATGAAGCAAGCTCTAGCACCACTGTGCTTAACCACATTGGTCACCGCCTCTTTCATGCACATACTAAGCACATTCTCGTTCATTAAAGACGTATGCTCCAGCTTTGGGTCGCCCTCCAAGGTGAATTCAATGTGAGCAGCCTTTAAAATCTGTCGAATACGCAGTAATTCATCCTCTAATCGCATACCTCGCATCTGAGTGACCAATTCCCGCACTTCTTTTAACGCACTTCTCGCCGTAAGACGGACATCGTTAATTTCAGCGCGAGCCCGCTCCGGGTACTGACCCATCAGCTTGCCAGCCAAATCACTTTTCAGCCCGATGAGTGACAGCTTCTGACCCAAGGTATCATGCAGGTCGCGCGCAATTCTTTGCCGCTCCTCCAGCTTAATCAATTCCGATATTTTCTTATTGGCATCCTCCAATTGCACTTGAAGCCGATCACTTTTATTTCGGTTAAAAGTGGTTATCGGAATCAAGATTACACCAAGCAGATTCAGCAGAATAAAAGGGATCTGCTTAATAAAAACAGGATTATCAGAAACAAAACCATAATTGATCAATCCAATGGTAATAATCATAAGAAGAATATACAGTGTCGTAAATGCGGCTTTACTTTTAATATTACCGATCAGAAAGGCGATAAATATGGAAAAATACATATAGCTGAACAGCAGCGTCATCGTAATCGATATGACGATCTGTACACTGGTCCAGAAGTATATCAGCCAGCCCCGCGAAACAAAAGCCAGCACATAACAAGCAAAAAAAACTAAAATAATGGCGGTGCCCAGAATAATATGACTTGTAGATGAAGAGCTAAAAAAATAAAAGGGCAGGATATAAAAGACAATCCACACATAAGGGCTAAGCCCCGTATTTCTTTGGAAAATCTGATACCATTTTTGCATCCTACCCACCCTTTATGATTCACTAATTCAGCTTACATCCCTTATCTTATCATATCGCGTTTCGTACAAAGTTATTTTCTTTCCGTGCTCACAACAGATGTGGGAACGGATTTCGTAGCGGCAACCCGTTTGGTGAGCAACGGCTTCACTTGTTTAAAGGTCAAAAAGGTTTTCGTACTTTCATCCCAAAGCCGGAACTTCAGAGATTGCAGACTGGTTCTTACCGTGATGGTCGTCGCTTTTTGAAGCTGCGGGGTTGCATCATGCGCCTTCTCCAAATTATAATTCGGCACTTTCGGACTCAAATGATGAACGTGATGGAAACCGATATTACCTGTAATCCATTGCAATACCTTAGGAAGCTTATAATAAGAACTGCCTTCTACGGCTGCGTTAATATAGCTCCAGTCTTCATCATGCTCAAAATACGAATCCTCAAACTGATGCTGTACATAGAACAACCATATTCCCAGCACACCTGATACAAAAAAAATAGGTGCCTGCACCAAAACAAAAGCCTGCCAACCGATAGTCCAGCACAACAGTGCATACAATAAAACTAGAGATATATTCGTTACATGCGTATTTATTCTTTCCTTGCGTTTTGCATTCTTTGTGTTAAAGCGATAGGAAATCAAAAAAGTGTAGATCGGACCGAGTCCGAACATACCCCATGGACTCCGGTATATACGATAAGCCAGTCGTGTCCATGCAGAAGCTTCTACATACTCTTCCACCGTAAGCACCCACATATCACCTGTGCCTCGTTTATCCAGATTACTGCTGGTTGCATGGTGGATCGCATGACTATTTTTCCATTGGTCATACGGGCAAAGTGTAATAACACCTGTAATCGTGCCTACAATGTCATTCAGCCTGCGACTTTTGAAGAACGATTGATGACCGCAATCATGAAAAATGATAAACGTTCGTATAACAAACCCGGAAGCAATAATAGTAATGGGAAGGGTCAGCCAATACGATACCGACAGACTAAGATAAGCGGCATACCATAGCAGGATCAGTGGACCCAGGGTGTTAATGAGTTGCAGAACGCTGGATCTCGTGTTTATTTTCTCGTAGGGAGCCATATTTTTTTTCAATTGGGCTAATGGGAGTTGTGTCATACTTAGTGTTGATCCTCCTTTAAAATGACGCCCATACCTTGATCTCGTCAGGCGTACATGTTGATCTAACCTTAGTATAAGGGGGTACCTGTGTTCGATGTAGTCATAAATGTCAGTTCAGGGATATGACATTTGTCATATAGGCAAATAACATTACCTCTTTGCCAAATGTTCACGGGTTTATTTTCGGTAGAATATTTGTTAAAATACAAAGTAAATAACGCTGTATGTGACTGGCGAAGTCAGTGGAATCAACCACGAGGGAGCATACAATGAAAGCGTGCCGTTCGCCTGGGAGAAGTATTTGCAGAGGATTCGTCTGTCGTGACGACCTTGTGCAAATACTTTTTTTCGTTTTACAAGACCATGACACCCTGTTGATTCCATTATGCGATAAATTTAGAGGAGGTTCGGACTATGGCTATCATTATGAAATCCAAAGAAGCAGCTGAGCAAGTGTATTCAACGATCCGTACCCAGGTAGAACAAATGAAACAGCAAGGGCATCGCCCTCATTTGGCAACACTGTTGGTAGAAGGCGATCCTGCCTCTGCCTACTACGCCCGGACCAAGCAAAAAATAGCGGAGAAGCTGGGCATCTCCTTTCATCTTCATATCTTTGACCGCCATGTTAAAGAAGCCGAGCTCCTTCACCTGATTGACAGCCTGAATGAAGCCTCTCATGTTCATGGCATTATGCTGGAATTGCCCCTTCCCCAGCATTTATCCGCATCCGTCATCAAACAGTCCATCGCCCCGTACAAGGACATTGATGGAATTACCCCGGGCAATAAACTGGCTACCGTTACAGGGGAAGCTGGACTGTATCCCGCTACACCTCAAGCCTGTATTGAACTGCTCAAACATTACGGCCATACATTGGCAGGCAAAAATGTTACTCTTGTTGGCATCGGACAGACCGTGGGACTCCCGCTCTTTCACATGCTGCAAAGAGAAAATGCGACCGTCACCGCCTGTCATGCGGGCACACGTGATATTGCAGAGCATTTGAGTCATGCAGATATTGCCTTCGTCGCAGTCGGATGCCCTGATGTGATTACACAGGATATGGTGCATCCCGGCCTGATTCTGGTGGATGCAGGAATTAACGAGACGCTGGAGGGAAAAATAGTGGGGGATGCCGCCTTAGACGTTGGAGAAAAGATACATGCGATTTCTCCCGTGCCCGGCGGTGTCGGCACATTAACGACTGCAATTTTGTACAAAAATCTGCTCAAAGCGATTGACCTGCAACAATACTCCAGAGAGGTGGTTTATTCATGAGTGAACTGTCGTGGAATGATTCCATCAGGCATTTTCTGAAAGAAGCTGGAAGCGCAGCGCCTACCCCCGGAGGAGGAAGTGTATCCGCACTGGCAGCGGCACTGGGCGCGGCTATGACCTCCATGACCGCCAACCTTTCCCAAGGAGAAAAATACGCGCATGTTCATGGACAAATCACTGAAGTGATTCATAGCATGGAAAATCTGTCTGCGCGCTGTGAGGAACTGATGACCGCAGACATTCAATCCTTTGAACAATACATGACCGCATTGCGCTTGCCCAAAGAAACAGACGAAGAAAAACGCTATCGAACCCATTCCCTACAGAACGCAGTGATCGCCGCCATTGAGGTGCCGATGCGTTTGCTGGAAGTATGCCGGGACGGATTGTCCCACGCCTACCGAATTGTGGAGGCGTCCAATAAAAATGTCATTTCTGATCTCGGCATAGGCGCAATCCTGTTTGAAGCTGCTGCTCAATCCGCCCTGCTTACCGTTGACATTAACCTTGCCTCACTAAAGGACTTAGATGTCAAACAATCCTATGAAACCAAAACAGCTACACTCATCCGTGAAATTGCACAAATCAAAGAACAAACCTTATTGATCGTGCGCAGCCGAATTACGGGCTGACCATTGGAGGAGCTCGTCCCAAGCCATATTCTGCTTCCATGCTCACAGCTCGGCATAGGGGATTATGAATTTCTTTACAGTACGCCGGTTCCTGTACAAAAACCGATTCTCGTCCGCCTCAACGGTACGCCTGTCTCCCTAAGTAACGGGGTTATTGCCCGGAAAGGGGCAGGCGTTTATTCCCCTCCGTTCTGTTTTTGACAAGCTGGGGGCCGAGGTCACTTATGATTTTAACAGCAAAATTGCGGAATTGAGCGAATGGCCAGAGTGATTCCAAGCGATCTCGAAACGCCTACACGATGCTTGGTTTTATAGTCTTCTCCCCAAATCCTTCATTAAGTTAATAATCGGAGTCAGAGTTCTTCCAAATCGGACTTCGATTTTATTCTCGAAACAGGTCGTTTATCCCCCAACTCGTTTGGCATTGAACCCTGGAGATTCGTTGTCGTCCAAAGTAACGCCATGCGTGAGAAGCTGCTCCCATAATCTTGGGGGGCCAAAAAACAACTGGAAGGTTTTAACAAAATCAAAATCGAACAAACTCTTTCCGAAGAAGGATCATGGATGCCGAGCATTTCGGCATTTCCTGCATGGTGGCTTTTGGATATCGTCTGAATGAGCCACGCGGAAAGACTCGGCGACCTGCGGATCAAGTTATTGAATGGGTGTAACTAAAGGACGAGTAGACCAAAAAGAACCGAAAGCGATATGCTCTCGGTTCTTCAGTTCTTGTTCTTACTGATAGTTCACTTTTTCTGAGAAATAAATCTCCTTCAAACGATCTTTTACGCGCTGAATTTCATCTGCTGTTAACGGAGCCGTAGGATTTAGCTTGAAGTTCCTTCCGGTGACATAGCTTACATCCACTTTCGATTTCACCTTGCCGTACGGCATCTTGGGAACCGGACTGCGGGTATAGTCCGTAAAATCAATAATGGACCATGCCGCATCTCCATCCTCCCTGGATAAAATGATCCGCTGTGAGGCGTTTTCTGTCCACAAGTAACGCAGATTGGCCGGCGAATTATTGGAGCCCGTAGCAATGCCGGAGCCCCTAAACATGAGTGAAAATTTCGAATGATCATTATTCGATCCAGCTGACGATTCATAAATCTGCTTCAGCCCGTCCACTCCCACAATTTCGACCTCACGGTCAGCAGGGAAGTGATTCACAAAGTTATCCCATATTTGAGACAGGTGTGGTTTTGTGGCAAACGAGTGGATGTCCAGAATAATGGACATGTAGTTTACCGTATTTAAGCGTTGATAAGGATTATCCAGATATTGCTGTGCTATATACAGTTGTGGTGCCGCATCCGTTTTTTCATTCATATTTGGGTCACCTGGTGCGAGCGTCCAGCGTGAGGAACCTTCTGTATAGCGTGATCCAATGGGATCAATCGTAACCGAGTTCATAAACACGGTACCGCTATTATCGGTAAGCCCCTGTGCGGGAACAATCGGATTATCCTTATTGGACCAGTAAGGCATCAAAGGTGAACCCTCACCATATATGTCGTTAACATTATACTGTGTAGCCGACCACCCCATGGCTGAAGTGATCTTATAATGATCTTTAAGCCATTGGGCCTGCTCAGGATTAACCGTATAGGTGGACAATGATTTAGGCAGATACTTCCGATACTGGTCTGTATCCATGCTTTCAAACACCGAAGGTGATCCCAACGTACCGCCTTGGTGCAGCTCATTGAGTGCAGTATAACGATACATATACAACCACTCGGCCTCCCGATCTTCCCAACTATGAAGATTAAACTTGTTATTCGCATCCCCGTCCATAATCCCGACTTCATCGCCATACTGATCCACGTATTCAAAAACCTGTTTAAGCTGCGGGCGATTCTCAATGTAAAAAACAAATTCATTTTGCATAGCCCAGGTCACTTTTAAGTTGGGGCCAAAGTGATTCATCAGCAATTGACGAGCTTGCTTAATTTCGTCTACCGTGGTCGTTTCGCCCACTTCCTTACTTCCCTGCAGTACTATGGAGACAGCAAAATATTGCTTTTTGCGTTTTCCGGGTACTACAGTTAACTCGGCATCGGATATGAAGTGAATTCCCTGAGATGGTGATTCAACCTCGATCTTGAATGGAATGACAGAGTCCACTGCCGGAATCAGATGCAGATTGGCAATATGTCCATCCTCGTCAAATATTCCCGTGGAATCCTCTATCCGAAGCTTCAAGTCTGACGGCAACAAACCGGGCGGTATGACCTCTCCCTTGGCATTATGAAATACGTAGGGCATACTCCAGGCTGCAGGGTCTAGAGTAGCGGCCTGTGAAATGGTGTACGTCGCCAAGTATACGGACCTGATTACACTCGGGTCCTCTACCGGAGGAGTTTTTCCTTTCACAATCAGTTGGACCTGTGCTTTTAGCACCTGATAAGGCTTGGCAATGGTGACTTCCAACTCGACAGGAATAATACCATCTGAAGCAGGAATATTTTCGGAATGCGCGATTTTCCCATGCTCATCAAAAACACCTAATGTATCACTAAATTTGTAAGTGACACTTGTGACGCTGACATCGGGAATGCTTACCAAGCGCCCTTTATTGTAGAGCTCAAAGGACAGCTGATACGAAGGATACGTTTCCGGTTGATTTACCAACTCCGGCGCCTTGATTACTACCTCATCCGCTTCAATTGCACTTGGATCCTCTACTGGAGGAGCCTTCCCTTTCACGATCAGCTGGGTCTGTGCTTTAAGTACCCGATGGGGCTTGGCAATGGTGACTTCCAACTCGACAGGAATAATACCATCTGAAGCAGGAATATTTTCGGAATGCGCGATTTTCCCATGCTCATCAAAAACACCTAATGTATCACTAAATTTGTAAGTGACACTTGTGACGCTGACATCGGGAATGCTTACCAAGCGCCCTTTATTGTAGAGCTCAAAGGACAGCTGATACGAAGGATACGTTTCCGGTTGATTTACCAACTCCGGCGCCTTGATTACTACCTCATCTGCTACAATTGCACTTGGATCCTCTACTGGAGGAGCCTTCCCTTTCACGATCAGCTGGGTCTGTGCTTTAAGTACCCGATGGGGCTTGGCAATGGTGACTTCCAACTCGACAGGAATAATACCATCTGCAGCAGGAATATTTTCGGAATGCGCGATTTTCCCATGCTCATCAAAAACACCTAATGTATCACTAAATTTGTAAGTGACACTTGTGAGGCTGACATCGGGAATGCTTACCAAGCGCCCTTTATTGTAGAGCTCAAAGGACAGCTGATACGAAGGATACGTTTCCGGTTGATTTACCAACTCCGGCGCCTTGATTACTACTTCATCCGCTACAAAATCCGAAGAATGATCTGGCGGTGAATCGGTCCTTGGACTGTGACTTTTAGGCTCCTCGATTTCCGGATTCACACGTTGGTGACTAATTTCCGGTGCCAAGTCGACCGCTACTTTCTTCGGTTCCGGCAGGCTTGACGGCTGATTCGTCGTCACAGCTCCGTTTCCTAATGATTCCAGCAAATGCTTGGCACGCTCTCTCAGATCGTCACCGCCTAGCCATACCCGGTAAGCAACCAACGTGGCATCTTGTCGTGTCACAAATTTTTTGGGGTGGAAATAATGATTCGTATCCCCCTCTATCAGCTCTAATCGCTCCATCAGCCACGCGCTCGTTTGTGCATAGTCTGATATATTAGATTGATCCACAAAACTGGATATACCGACAGAACGGGTATCTTCAGAAATACCAAAATACCTAGCATACCAAACGGCCATATCCTGACGAGTCATATTGTGCTTGGCACCAAATAATTGATCACCAATTCCTTTAGTAATGTTCTCTTTCTGCAAGATCTGAACATAAGGTAAAGCCCAGGAAGACACATCACGAAAAGAAATAACGTCTTTGTCATTAGGTGTACGTTTTAAGGTTTTAGCAAAGATGCTAGCCCATTCCTGCCGTGAAATAAACTGTACAGGTCGAAAACTACCATCCTGATAACCCGTAACATAACCTTGAGCAGCCATGGCCTCAATCGCATCCGCTGCGTAGGAATGTTCAATATCGTTAAAGGCCCTAACTGCAAAAACAGGCACAGTATGTATACAGAACAACCAAACAGCCAGTAAACCAGCCATGTATTGCCTCATTCGTTTGAACTTTTTTTCACATCTCATTATTTTAGACCATTACACCTCCTTTACGAGATAGCATTGGGTCACTTTCACCTGTTCCTCTGTTTCAACTTTGAAGATAACCCTTTTGTTTTCAAACGAATTTCCATTTCTATTAACAAAAAACTGTATATATTTAAACTATCGGAATAATCTCTCCAAGATTGAATAAGGACAGTAAAAAAAAGTAGTTCTTGCAATTCTGTTCTCATTCATTCATATGTTTCTAAAGCTGTATATCCCAATTACTTAACAATGGTCTTCATTGGTAACCAGATGTTTATACAAGAGGTAACATCTTGTATCCGCATTTGGCATGGAGAATACAAAATGTTATCTCTTATCATGTAGAGTCTACTATTTAAATCCCGTTTTCTCTTTTATTCTTCTATATACTTAGAACCCTTATAAACATAATAATATCCATTTAAAGTTCCATTTTGCGGATAAGCAGCGGGATCTTTATCTTTTATTTGACCTACAAGCTGTCGATTTATAAACGTAGGTGTTCCTTCCTCGATTAGCGCTTCAGCAGACATCCCACTGATAGGTCTTACTGTACTGGACCAGAAAGTAACTAAATAGACAGCGTTAGCATTAAATTGATATCGTCCTTCACTTGGTGTTCCCTCATAAAACAGTTTCGCCAAAGAAGTTGCTTCTGACCCTCTCATAAAAATTCGAATATCACTAGTTCCGTTCCATCTATGAGGAATACCACCTCTGGGATTTATATACTTTACAACCTCAGGCTCCTGATCGCGAATAAAATCAATAACCGTAAATTTATAAATGCCATCCGTTACACTCTTGGTTACAACTCCTGTTGTTTTACCCGTTTCATAGCCGCTGAAATTCCCATACACATTTGGGGTTTTGCTAATAGCGTCAAAAAACTTTTTCTTATCCATTTTCCCTTCTCTTCCATGTACCGGAGTCAGTCTGTAGGTCTTGATCTCCGTGCCCTTGTACTTATCCCAAGCGTATTCGTAATAAGAATCTGCATAAGTTACTCCACCGTTCCAAGCCACAGATGCCACCATGAGAATACCTATCATCCAGAATAATAGCCATTTTTTCAACAACATACCCTCAACCTCTTTCCTCCAAATAAATTCATATTATTAACAGTATATCTTTTCAATCATTCTATTTAACAGTTAAATATTAGAAGAGAAAAAATTTCAAACATGAATATTTAACGTGTAGATATTTGGCTACCATTGAAGTTGAATGATGTTATTTCCCAGTATTTTGCTGATCCGTAGCTGCCCTGAGTCTTTGTTCCATTTGTGTAGATACCATAATGCTTAACAAACCCATCGTGAAATGCGAGATTTGTGCCGACTTCGTAAAAAACGTATCGGGCATCTCACCTCGGAGAAGAATCGGATTCAAAAATTTCTGGAAGCCAGCAATGTGAAGCTGGGAACCGTGATTTCCGATGTATTCGGCGTATCTGGCCGAGAACTACTGACTCGTCTCATGAAGTAAGGGTACATCGACGCCCAAGAGCTTGACGTTTGTGTGAAAGGATCGCTCAAAAAGAAAAAGAAACAGATCCAGGAATCGTTGTTTGGCACGATTACCTTTTCCGGTTGGATCGGAAACCCGCCGAATCGGATGATCCGAAATGCGTACCAGTCCGTAACGATCCGCAAAGATAAGAAGCTGCTCTGCGTCGTATTTAGCCCTATTTGTCCTGCTTGCTACTCGGGCTTCGTTTTAGCTACGTCTGAGTACGTTTTTGCTTCACCTTTTGCAGCATTGTCTGTTGTAATGCTCGCCGTAGCGTCCACACTTGTCTGTCCCGTAGCATCAAGATCCATCTTAGTAGCCTGTGTGGCTGTGGCAGTTGTAGACGTAGCCGTTGTCGCTCCGGTCGTAACTTTACCTTCACTTTGCTTCTGGAGGTCACCACATGCTGCCAGCATGGCGGTTAAACTCATTACAGCCGTCATCAATATAATATACTTCTTCGCCTTCATCCGATATCTTCCTCATTTCCTTATGTATCATTCTATTGTTCACACCTGCACAAATACACTGAGCTTACTCATTTATCTTCGCAGTCCAAATGTATCTTCAATATTATGGAATTCATCTTATTAGAAATAAAATGAGGGAATACGGGACCATACTCCTGATTATATTTAGTTTCTTCTATAGTAATTCGTTGTTTCCTGAATTCAATACGTGTTTGTCTCCCTGAAAATAGGCAAATTGCCCGTTGACTTTCCTTATACTGCGAGCTTCGGTACTACTTCTTTCCACTTATTCTCTCTGACGCAAAAGCAAAAAGGAAGCTCTTTACCTACATTACGCCTACTCTATTTTTATGTTCATTTGAAGTATCACAATCTGATTTTTAGAATATACAATATAATCAGGAAGGGTGAACTTATCTATATTTAACAAAATGGATATCTACAGAATACTCTCTCGCATATCTGGATACCTTTAAGCACTCATCCACTATTGCACAATTTTTTTTAGGACTCCTGTTTTTATTTTCCGACATCTCGGAGTTTAAAGCAACGCGAAATAGTATGGCCTAGCTAGCTTTATCGTTTCCTTTCTCACTTTTTTTGTATTTATATTTACGCAATTTGTGCGAAAAGGATAACCTCACGTAAAAATGCCGAGCGAACTCAGGATATAACCTGAATGGCACTCGGCAAATTTTTACATATTCCAGCATTTTGCATAATTCGATTCCTAACGCTTAAAAGTACAATATATAGACGAACTAAACCGTTTCGATCTATACATTGCTAATTTGAAATCGCTCTTGGGATTTATGCAAAATGCTCATTTAGCAACCTTCTACTTCTTATCTAATTCTTCAATTCTCTGCCTCTTCCCCATACCAAAGACAAAATAGCCGGCAATGACGATTGCCATGAATGCTGCTCCGACAATCAATGACGTGCGCGTGTCTGGATTGAACCACATTCCAACGATCACTAGGAACAAGAAGATAATGGTGATGTAGTTGCTAATCGGGAAAAAACGAGACTTGAAGGGATGATCTTCCATTTCGTTCTTCCACTTTCTCCTGAATTTAAATTGGCTGATCGCCATTGCGAACCACGGTACCATGCCTGGAAGAACACTGGCGCTATAAATATACAGGAACAGTTTGGAATCAGGCATTAAGTAATTAAACAGCACTCCCACCAGCAGCAAGGAAATGGTCGCAATAATACTGTTTCTGGGAACACCGCTTTCAGATACTTTCCCAAAGAACTTGGGGGCCTGTCCGTTTTTAGACAATGTATATAACATTCTTCCCGCACTGTAAATCCCGCTGTTGCAGCCCGACATCGCTGCTGTGAGAACAACAAAATTAATAATGCCCGCAGCGGCAACAATTCCTACTTTGGCAAAGGTCAGAACGAAAGGACTGCCGATCTCGCCAATTTGATTCCATGGATAGATCGTAATAATGACAAAGATCGCACCGACATAAAAAATCAGAATACGCCAGATAATATTCTTAATGGCTTTTCGCAACGTCATTTTCGGATTTTCTGCTTCACCCGCCGTAATGCCCACCATCTCTATACCTTGATAAGCGGCCGTTACAATACAGAGCGCAAATAGAAAACCTTTCAAACCACCCGCAAAAAAACCGCCATGGCTGTACAGATTGGAGAGACCAATCGGTTGCCCACCGTTCCCCAGGCCAAAGAAGATCATACCCGTGCCAACAATCAGCATAAAGATAATGGCGACAACTTTAATCATGGCAAACCAAAATTCAAATTCTCCATAAAATTTCACAGCCGCCAAATTGGCTAACGCAATAATGACGACACCTATCAAGGCTGGCAGCCATTGCGGAATGTCAGGGAACCAATAGGCCACGTACACTCCAATCGCAGTAACCTCCGCCATCCCTACAGTAACCCATAAGAACCAATAGCTCCAAGCGGTCAAAAAACCGGCCAAAGGGCTAATATATTTATGAGCAAAAGTAGCGAATGAGCCTGTCACCGGTTCTAGAATCAGCATCTCACCCATCATCCGCATGACAAAAAACATAATGATCCCAGCTAAGAGATAAGCCAATAGTACAGAAGGCCCCGCCCATTTTATCGTACTTGCCGACCCCATAAATAAGCCAACGCCAATTGTACCTCCAAGCGCAATCAGCTCAATATGCCGTGGCTTTAGCCCTCTCGTTAATTGTTTCGATTCCAAAAGAACGCTCCCCTTCGTATATGTTCATCATCAAACGTTAATGACTCGGAAAACCGTCTCCCCCCAAACATTATTAATATATTTCGAACTGCCGTGATGCTGATCGAATGACTACAGAGTCATTCCACACTTCGTAAGTGTAAGTATACGATGAAATCACGTCCTATCCCCGTTCAAACCTTGCTGTTTCCAAGACCGAGTCCGTAGTATTAGAAGAATTGTATGACAAAAAACGCCTAAATACAACTGCTATTTAGTAGACATTTTCAGGGATGAAATGGAAAGGAAGGAGATTTATTTTTTTCCTAACATCGGCCAATTTATTACGACAATCAGACTGGGGAAACGTCTCGATGGGGACGTATTTTTCAATGATAAATATCACTATGAACTATTCTCAGATGAGTCACAAGCACGAAGATTTGAATTGGCAGCCCATATTCGGCAATTAAATAAGATGTAACACATTAAAAATCACACAAACAAGGAAAAGATACAAATATACCGACTCCCAAGAGATAAAAAAGACCTTAACAAAGATAACCCCCTATCCTTGTTAAGGCATTGTCTGCTCACCAGTAACAATCCTTAGAATGCATTCAATTGCAGGGTTCCAACATTATCTTGTGGATAACGAAGTCCACTTTTGCTCCAGCCACTGATCAAACTCAGCACCCTTGTCACCTTCATAGACGTCATAGATGTCGACTCTCATCTTGTGCAGTTTCTCGCGAAAATCGCTATAGGTATGGTCGTCTGGCAGACTTTTTTTAATCCTCACCAGAATTTTCGTCAGACCCTTAACGAGATTACCCTCTTTGCGCACGGGTGGCTCTACTTTCTCGCCCCATTCCTGTAGCTTGCGGTAAGCGGCTTCCTGAACGGCATATACGGTATCATTATTCAATCGGTGTGTCAGCACGTCAATCGTCTGCTGGTTCTTCCATGCGCCCAGATCATTCACCGCAGCTAGACGCGCTTTCCAATCGGAGGTTCGGTTTACAGCAACTTTAAGCTGCTCATATACTTCTGCAAATTCTTGCTGAGTTTCGTTGTTTTCCAAAATAATCTCATCCTTTTCTATATCTGAGTCAATCTATATCCGATCCTGTAGCGGTTCCACCATTAATAGGCTTTGCACACTTGTTCCTCGGCCCCTGTGGCTTTATTCAAAAAATCACTACATTTGCTGTTCATCACGATTGCCGTTTGTTAAATATAACATACTTGCAGGTTTTCTTCATATCTTGAACCATTCAGCCGAATCAAATTCCTCATACGTTGAAATCTAAAGAACCTCGTACCAGCCCAATTCCATCTTATTATAACTATGATTGATTGGTCACAGTTATTTTAATCATGGCAAGTCTATATAAGTTGAGGAAGCATGGATTGTGAATCTCGTCTCTCGGCCCATTGAGCCAGGTCAGTTGCATCAACCAGTAGTTTAGAATGCATAAAACTTCCTCCCTAGTATTTCAATTTTCAATCCTCATTATACGATGCTCTTGCTACTTTTGAATCTACCCTGCGTACCCCAAGTCCTGTTAGCAGTTCTAATCCTCTCAATTACATGGCAATTTGCCTTCTTTTTGCATATACGTTCTTGCCAACCGTTTTCACCTCATCGAAATATCTCAACTTATATAAAAGGACTATATACCCACGATCAAGGAAATGATCCAATCCATTATTCTACTAAAACCTGCATGAATCTTCTTTATTTTCTTACACTATAGCATATTAATGGGGATATATGGAACTAAAAAAGCCCTTGAGTAATACCAAGGACCTGATTATCCTGAATCTAGGATGACTACGAATATCCGATTTTATAGTCTCCTTTGAACATTTCACTTTGAAGCAACAGCTACCTGTATCCAGGTTTTTTAGATTCAGTTGCTCACAGATGAATCCCAAGTATTTTTTTCGCGAAATTCCTTATATCATTCGCTTCTTCTATAAAAATCAATTATTTTTTTTGCATTTCCAATAGATAAACCATACTTAGTTCTGACTCTTTTTATTGCTTCTACTTCTGTTGCCTCCGTTAAAGCCTCTTCAATGAAAGATTTAACTTCATCGTTATTTCTATATGACTCATAAAGTGCTTCCTCTAATGAGTTTAATTTCTTTGAATTATAATAATTTGTAATGACAGAGAATATAAGTGCTAACAGCAAGAATATTATTAAATAAACTGAGTTGTCCATAAAGTTCCTCCTATTTTTCTCAAAACAGATTATTAGCGCTTAAAAGAATAAAGCACTTATGGAGCAAGGGGAACAGATTGCCCCAGCTTGTCCAAAGTGCTCTTATAATCATAAAGAAATGCTAAGTTACGACTAAGGATAACTTACTTATAAATTTATCCTAATATTTCATCAAAAGCAAGCTTTGCTAACAGATGTGATTCCTGCCAATTCAGCAACCAAATCTTTAGTTGCTCCCCCTAAAGCTTTCCACTTCTCACTTGCAAACGAAGCTCCCCATATTAACTTAGCGGCTTCAACAGCACCACCCAAACTTTTAACTAATTTACCTATCTTTACGATCTTAGCGATTGGTATAGCAGTAGTCACAACTAAACCCGCAATAGCTAATCCACATTCCCAAGCTCCAGCAGGCTTAATTACATTTGAGTCAGTTGCCAGCTTTTCATAATTGTTGGAGTCTGTCACTCTTACCTGGCTACCTATACTTTTAAAATAATTATTAATAGTCGTCGCATCATTAGAATTTAGGACTTCATCTGGAACATTTGCTATGTCATTTAGAATTTTTTGAATAGAATCCTGAGAAACACTTTGATATTTTTCCATTTCAGGCTCTTGACTTTCAGCCGCAGTAGCAACCGATCCTGACGAAAGACCTAAGGTCACAAACATAGATAATACGACCAAAGAAACTAAACCTTTTACCCACTTTCTATTAGTAACAATCTTCATGAAATTCAACGTTCCTTTTCTTTTTTATTATTTTTACATTTTTATGGTACGACATGTTAACGTTATGTATTGTTATTTCGACAAAACATTTAAATATTCTACATTAAATAGATTCTTTAGACCTACAAAATTGTGTGAAATCATAGCTATTTGTGATCAACCAAAGATATAGGCCAAGCCTTCATGAACAAGGTGTCGCACTTAGCTTGACAATCCGTCATTCTAAAAAGCTTATTTATAAGAAAATCTATATAACAGATCGGTATCACGTAGCTCAGTAAATAATATATATTCCCGCACTCAACCCTAAAACTTTTTTTGAATGCAGGAACATATTCAAGTTGCCCTTAATCCCTCGTGCATCAATGCTTCTTATCTCGATATATTACTACCACGCACTCTCACGTGTGTCGAGACGATGGAAGGGATATACGTTTCTTTGCATTCTAATTTGTAGTTAACTCACTTGATATAAGAAAATTCACTGTTTAAACTTTATATTTCATTCTTGTGGTTTGAAGATCAAATCCCATGAAAGGCTCTATAAACTGTTTTTCAATCACAAAACCTTTTTTTACATAAAAGGAACTTCCTTTATGATTGTCCGTTTCGACATCACACAATATTTCAGTACCCACTTTAAGATCTATGATCATTTTTTCAAACAAGCTGCTTCCAATGCCTCTACGCTGAAACAAAGGATTTACGTAAAACGCCGTTAATTCAACGATATTATCACCTTTTAAAAGATTATAATTTATAAATCCTATTATCTTGTTCTCACAATTGGCAACATGAAAATGAGTATTTAAGATTCGATAACTCTCATTTTATCGGAGTAAGCCTGTTTCAAAAAAGATTGCTGTACGTTAAGTGGAATAATACATTTGTAAGTGTCCTCCCAAACAAGTTTTGCCAATTCCTTGATACCAACTATATCTTCTATGGTTGCTTTTTTTATTAACATTCAGCTCACTCCTACGAAAAGGGATGTGGAATATCAAAAACATTAACCGTTGAATAGTTTTTTTCTCCATTAAAATACATTTTTTTAAAGTCGGTGATTTCAATTTGACTATTTCTAGATTAGCATTATAAATAAATGGAGGTTTTATATCTATTAATCTATAATTTATTCTTTTGATTTTTTCGCAGTGGATAGCATTCCAATTAGTCAAACTTTGTCCATCAAAGCAGTATCTTTCAATTAAATAATGGTATTTATCTTTTTCCCTGTAGTTATTAAAGAAATCAGCATGATAAACAGGACCTACTTGAAATAATGGTTTTCCTGCCAATATGGATTTTTAATATCAACATAGAGATTAACTAAAATTTCTGAAAATGCACTAAAAAGAGCTGCTTGTTTAACCCGGGATGCACCAGACCCAGTTTTAAAATAAGGGATATTATTTACTAGTGATTTCTTTATAATTGTCACCAAGAAAACATAATAACCAAATTCATTGTTTAGCCAACACTGTCACCTTGTATCCCAAACTACATAAATCTATTATATAATTTATATACTCTTCAGGTAACGATTCTATATCTATAAAATGAATATTATTACCAGTTTTTTTCTAACCAGGTAGATATTAAACAATGATTTTCAACAAGTTCTGAGATTGCATTTTCAATGGCCTGTTCCTTGGTATAGTGAGCAGCACAGCCAATAGAATTCTCCTTATCCGTAGTGTTTTTTAATAAGAAGGAGTATCTTTCAATTGCCTCCATTTTTTGATTTGGTGATAGCTATTTCTTTATTTTTATCAACTCCGATACCATACTCTAATAAATTCAAGTTTCCTTTAGTTCTCTCATAAATAGGATTCATAAAATAAGTATAAAAAACGTGATGATCTAAAAAAAATGAATTTTCCAAAAAACTGTAACAATCAACCTCCACAGTCCCTCGTAAAATCCCAAAAAAAGAATCTTCTAATTTTTCTATACGACGGATTGTCAAGCCAAGTACGACATTTCTTCTGAAAAGGATTCGTGAGCAGTCTTCCAGCCCAAACATTTTCGTGGTCTGTGATTGATGAGATGGAAAGCCTTTTCCAAGGCTTCATCCGTGATTTGGGCGAAATCCGTCCCTTTGGGAAAGAACTCTCGCAGCAAGCCATTGGCATTCTCATTTGAGCCCCGCTGCCAGGACGAGTAAGGATCAGCAAAGTAGACCTGAACGCCATGCGTAGCTTCCAGGCTGGGATAACAAGCAAACTCCTTGCCTCGGTCAGCGGTAGCGGTCTGGAAGGCTCCGGTAGGGTACTGAGAAGTTGCTACGCCAAAGGCAATCTCCATCGATAGCGCCGTGCGGTCAGGCATCTTGATCGCGGTATACAGACGCGTTTTGCGTTCAATGAACGTGGCTACGCAACCCTTACTTTTTCCACGGCCCGAGACCACGGTATCCCGTTCCCAATGGCCGAACGTTTCCCGAGAACGGACGACTTTGGGGCGTTTTGAAATGGGTTTACCTACAGTAAACTTGCCACGGGTTTCTGCTGGCTTCTGTCGCTTGCCTTTGTGCCGAAGTACGGTTAGAGTCCCTGCCACCAAAAGGCCTGCATACAGACAGCGATAAATGGTTTTGAAACACACCACACGCTGTCCTTCCTGACGCAACCGTTCTACGATCTGCTCTGGAGACCAGGTCGTCTGAAGCTTCTCTTCGATGGCCGCCGCCTGCTCAGCAGTCCACTTCCCGGCAGGGATCGAGGCCTTACGTCACTGGTGGTAGCTCTCTTGAGAGCGCTCGGCATGATACGCCTTTTGCTCGTTATGGCGTTGGAGTTCGCGACTAATGGTCGCATGGTGCCTGCCCAGTTCTTTGGCAATCGCTCTTGCACTTTTCCCCTGCTGATGCAGGATTTCTAGCTTGCTTCGTTCGATTAGGCTAAGATGTGAATAACTCATGGACTGATTCTCCTTGTGTGAATGCTGGTGTGGTAACTTTCATTCTACACGAATCAGGCCATGGGCCCTTTTTTATTGATTTCCAGCAGGTGTCGCACTTCATATTACAATCCGTCTTAAATAAATAACCACCTAGTTAGGTAGTTCCTTCTTGGATAAGGAAATGATTAGTTTTAAAAAAACAAATGAATATATTTTTATATCATGATAGCATCCGAAATGTAGCATATCTTATTGAAGAAAGGAAAAAGAAACTATGAACATGAAAGTCGAAACGCTTCCAAAATATCGCATTGCCTATGTGCGACAAATTGGCCCATATGGTCCTGCCAATATTCAAGCCATGAAAAAGTTAAAAAAATGGGCTGAGGAGAACAATCTACTTACTGAATCTGCAATAATACTTGGAATTCCACAAGATAACCCTGATACAACACTTCCTGAAAACTGTAGATATGATGCATGTATTGTCATTTCAAAGAATTTTCAAATGGACAACAAAGCGATTTTAGAAAAATACACTGGTAATATGATTAACAACGATTTTTGCGAAATATGTGTACCTATAAAACCTTTATAGTTTTGTAAGTGCTACTTGTTCGAGGCTTTATGTCAAACATAGAAAATTAAAAAAAGAAGAACAAGTGATATCAGTAACGATAACTTCTTGCTCTTCTTTCATTATTCTGCCCGTTAGTGTAATAAAGAAAAAACACATTATACAACTGTATTACTTATAACCTTCAGAAAACCGTTCTTATCAGCGGTATCAATTAACTGATAAATGGACTTTCTTCCGATATCGTTAAACAAATACCACTCATCTTTAGATACGTCATGTATCAAAATCTCTGGATATTTTGTTGAAAGTTCAGATGGAACAGGACTAATTAAAGAATAAACGTCAAAACGAACTACGCTTTTTCCTTTTTGATCTAGAAAATCATATTGTGCATTTTTATAATAGGACCCAAGTGTGTCAATTGAGACGCTCCAAGAGTAGTTTGCAGGTGCTTTGACCTTCTTACCTTTGTTTTTTACAAAAATATCATAAATTGTTTTGTTATATGCATTTCCATTAATCTGCTGAACTACGCCACCCAAAGTCATACGGTATTCATGTTGCAATGCTTTTACTTGTACACCATCTATAAACAATGGTTCAGTATCGACAGTCACTGCAAAGTTGCTGTAATTGACATGGCATCCAAACGTCTCTGCAATAAAACGAAGTGGAACATATATGTGATTATTTTTCATGTAAGGTTTAACATCAAGCAGCATCTTTTTACCGTTTTTCTCTGCTGTACTACTGTTCAGTGTTAATATTACTTTCATATCGCTTTTTGTGAGAATAATCTCGGAATTGGACCATTCGACCCTAGCCCCCAAACTTTCACTAATAACACGCAGAGGTACCATTGAACGTTTGTTCTTCATTTCGGGCTTCACATCGGATGCAATAGCTACACCGTCAACTTTGATTTGATTTTCTGCTGCATAAGTAGTTGACGATGAAATAAATAAAAAGATTGCAAGAAAAACCCCAAAGAATGCTTTTTTCATAAATAACAGCTCCTTTTTTGGTTAAATTCGTTACGCAGTAAATCCCCCATATTAATACGCAAATGGATAAAATTTGTTTCGATTTCCTACCGTTAGTCTTAACGAGATTCCATCATAATAAAGAATGAGTATCCGACAAAACCCTCAAAACAACAAACTACGATCATAAAACCTCAAACTCTTCACAGACTGAATCAATTGAACAGCCCCATATAAACTATCTGGCGCATCATCATATGTACAATTCCGATTGTAGTCTTTCACCTGATGGTTATATCTGAGGTTATCTGCATTGAACAGAATATGACCCTTCTTCACTTCCGGCTCCAAGCTCATAATGCGTTCATGCTTCTGCCCTCTGGAATGCACACTTTCTACGGGCGTATGTATCTTCGCTTTCCATAACTCTTTTTCAAACTTTTGCTTCATATAGCTTTGTGCCTGATTCACTTCAAAACCCAGCTTATCTACAGGGTAAAGCTTTAATTTTTCAATAGCGACTTGAAACAAACTATCCGGCAACAGCTTATAGATGTTGCCGTCAATCACATACATTTGCTTCGTCTTCCTGTGCTGTCCAATAATCGAAATGGCCGAATAGTCATTTTTCTTCCCTGCTTTAATGGCTGGATCAACATACATGGCAAGTTCCATGTCCTCAAATTCAGGCAACCTATCCCAATACATGAGATTCTGAAATATGATTCGTCGGTTGAACGCGGATCGTTTTGTAATTCTTTATAGAAACTCTTTTCACCCATAGCTATCAAAGCTAGTACAGTAGTTTTTCCAATGTTATTACCAGTCTCCACATCACTTTTCCCAATTGTTTCATCGATGATTAAATTAGCACCTAAATGAAAATCTATCTTTCGAATTATTTTTGAATGAGAAGAGATGACCAATTCTTTTAAGTACATATAGAAACTTGTCCCTCCTCATTTACTTTCACTGCTTCAATTAGATACTGGATTGTCAACACTAAACTAGACAATTTTTTTGTGGTGCCTCTGCTTGAACTCAGCGGGACTTAAGTAATCCAGAGAACCGTGAATCCGAATAGGGTTAAACCACTGTACATAGTCATGTAATTCTGTGGTTAGCTCAGCAAGACTTTCAAAATGACGTTTCTTCACAAACTCCGTTTTTGAAAATTTTAAAAGTGGCTTCCGCAACGGCATTGTCATAGGGACAGCCTTTCATGCTCAAAGAACGTTTAATCTGAAAAGCCTCCAGCGCATCGTCAATGAGCTTATTCTTGAATTCATTTCCTCGGTCGATGTGGAAGAGCTGAATGTCATTCAGGTTGCCCTTAATTGAAGCCAAAGCACGGTAAACCAGCTTGGCATCCTTATGGGGGCCAAGCTGTAGCCGATCATCTCGCGGTTAAACAGATCTACAAAGAAGCATACGTAGTTCCAATATGAACCCACTCGTACGTACGTCAGATCGCTTACGACAACAGATAACGCCTGCTCTTGTTCAAATTTTCGGTCCAATACATTCGCTTGCTTGGCTTCATTGCATCTCGTGGGATGAGGCTTGTACTGGGCGACTGTATACGAGGAAACCAACCCGAGTTCCTTCATGATTCGTCCAATTCTCCGCCTGGATACCGTAAGGCCTTGCTGGTACAGCTCTTCTTACGCGTACCGTAGTTTTGGCGGCTGCTTTGAAAAATGTCCAGAATCAGGGAGGGAAGCTCATCCTCCGATGTCACTTCCACTTTGTTTTCTTCATAATAATACGTGCTTCTAGGGAGTTTTAGGACGTCGCACATGGCTGATACCGAGTATTTATGTTTATTCTGGCGAATGACATTTACTTTCGTCCCATGATCAGCGCGGCTTGCTTTAAAATGTCATTCTCCATGAGCAGTTGCTTGTTCTGTTTTCGAAGTTCGATGAGTTCTAATTCCTCTGGAGTTCGGTTGTCTTTCTCTTTAAAGGATCCAGATGTGGAACTCTGTTTCACCCATTTATCTAACGATGAAGGATTCAAATCATATTCTTAAATGATATCCTTGCGTGGTTTGCCACTCTGATAGAGTTGAACCATCTGTGCTTTAAATTCAGTGCTAAAGGTACGTCTTTCCTTTTTTTCATGTCCGTTCGCTCCTTCTAGAGTTCATCTGTAGTCTACTATATTAGACCACAATTTTTCTGTCTAGAAGAGTGTAGCCGATCCACATCCTGTCCTTTTCTATTGATTATTATTTGTTTTTTAATGCTTGTTTGACTTGATCCCAATGCTGATTAATCTCGTTTTGGGACATTCCTTTGATCGAATCCAATGTAAATGTGCTACCTGTTGAACCAGCCAGAGGTGTATAGCCATCTCCTTTGAGTCGTTGCTCGACTTGCTGTTGAATTGCCAGTTGTAACGATTGTTCCAACATACCTAAATTCGCTGTCGTTGTGTCTTCATCTGTACCAATAAAAAAATCCACTAACGGGAGTGGAAGTTTCTTTTCGGATGCAATTTTGATCGCTTGGCTAGTTAACCGCTCACGCTGCTTCTCCAGCTTCATATTTTCGACTTCGGCTCGTAGCTTCTCAACTTCTATTTCTTTCTCATCCTTAGCCGAGAATCGCTTCTTGATCTCAGCGTCCACTGCACTTTCCAAATGATTGGCTTTCCACGTTTCCAAGGATTTAGCTGATCGTTTGTCCACTGTGCTATCGAACCAACTTTTTGCTTGCTGATTAGATTGGATATATTGCTCTATCCCTTCTACGCTATACGGATTCAAACCCTGAAGATACGTTTTCCATTCCTCGTTTGTTTGGTTTTCTTCAATCAACTGCTTTATTTGTTCCAATTTCATTTTCGTTAATCTCCTTTAGTGCCCATCCGACTCCTCAGAACCGAACACGCTTATGTATGTTTGAGCTGTTTAATGTCATGCTCAGGACAGGGATGTTACGCTTTAGAAATCACAAAAACGAGGAAAAGGTACAAACATACCAACTCCTCATTTTGGGTTGTTTTTCACCCTTAGTTTATTGGGCTTTTTAAACCTCTAAAGCGTAACATCAAGCCTGTTTTTTCCTCATCTGACGCATCCGCAATTTCGTCTTTTCATTCGCATTCTTATCTCTACATTTCTCACAGTATTTTTGCCGATTCGAATGAGCTGAAAATGCAGCCCCACATTTCTGACAGTTCACCCTCGGTTGCGCTGTTTTAAACTCAGTCTTCACATTCCGCTCAGACGTATATTCTCGTTCCGGCTTCTCGTTCATCGGCAGCACTCCATTTTCAAAATAGGTACAACGGGGCAGACCATCATCTTGAGCGAAAAATACACATGGTCTATCTTGTAAACAGCAATAATTGGAGATGACGTACTTAGCTCCAAGATAACAAGCACAGCTATTCTTCACGAGCCTCTTGATACTATTTTTATTCTGCATCTGATACCTCCTTATCCGCAGCAATTAATCGCTGCTGTTCTGCATGAAATTTATTGAATTCCAGCTTGGGATTCTCTACAAACGGTAACAGTGTTAGCAATGTTTCCTGTGAGACCACTTGCTGCAATTTAACGATCACATCAGCCATCCCCACCAAGTCTGTCGGCAAGTTACGAGTAAACTTCACGGCGATATCCCGATAAACATATTGAACGCCTTCTTTGATATGCAGGAACGTAAAGAAATTTCGTAGACACTGCTTGATTGCCTTTTCCATCAAAGCTTCCCTCATTGCCACTCGATTCTCCAAATTCAGCAGCTTATTTCTCAGCGCCAAGGAAGACGTATTGCTGGCCCAGTTTTCATTAAAATTGACCTGATCCATCATGTCGAAGATTTTGCGTTCAATATTGTCCAACTCATTTTTTACAAAAGAATCATTAATCTCCTTCGTAAGCCAACTTACCTTTCCTCCAGCCGGAACCTGAATAATGCCCATCTTCTTCATATTTAATAAGTCCTCGGCCTCCAGCTTGGCATTCTCAATCACGAGATAGGCGTTGCGATGATCTACGATTTCATTGACCAAATCAGAGTTCAAAGCGTTATAGGCATCAAATAAAGAAATCACATCTTGGAAGCCACTTTTTCTCTCCGTATTGGCTAGACAGGAGATGAGTGGTACTCTTCCAAAGATGTGATTATGTTTTCCGATATATTTCAGTTCGAGTGATTGGTTTTGTCTCATTTGAATGGGTTTGTCATCGCTGCCGATTGTATAGTGTAGAATCTCATGGAGGAATACACGTCCAAATATACTTGCTTATCAAACCGTCTCGTAAATTTATGTAAGCCAAGCAATACATTTCGTTCTGCTGTTCCATCCTCCAACACATAGGCATTCAAAGGGGATAATACGGTGGCTGAAAACTGACCATCCGAATCAATGTAGTTCAACTCAAAACTCTCACCAAAGATTTCGGATTGTTTTCGAAGCTGTAGATTATGCTCCTTATCCCAATGGTTCATATGTACATCTATATTATGTATGGCTTCATCCTGATCTGACTTGGACACATAGTTTACTGGCTTACCGAGCAGGTAGCCAACTTCATTATCCACGAACTTACGTGGGAAATTGAAAATGAGCTTTTGATTGCTTCGGCTTTTTGCATCGCATAGTTCTTGAAAATGGCATGCTGACCATTATAGTAATCTGCATATTTCTGTTTGGCTAATGCAGCCGATTGGAGTTCATTTAGACATTCTATAATGATTTGTTCCGTAATTTGCATCTCATCGAATCCTTTCAAAATGGGCTATGTAATTATTGCTTAAATAAATAAAAGAACCACCTTTAATAAGGCAGTCCCTTGTTGAATTAACGCTCACCGTTAGTACTCCACTCCAACCTCATTTACTTGATCCATTAATAATATCGGCTTTATTCAGCAGACATGGCATCCGCTTTTGTTACATGAACCGTACCATATGGATGCTCAGGCGGAGCATAGATGACGTATATTTTAAGCGGAGTATTTCCAGTATTGGTAACATTGTGCCATGTTCCAGCAGGTATCATAATTGCATACCCACCACAGGCCATTGCTTGAAAATTCAAATGTTCTTTACTTTCACCCATCTGAACAAGTCCCTGACCTTCTTCAATACGTATGAATTGATCTGTTGTGGGATGAACTTCTAAACCAATATCATCTCCAACATTAATACTCATCAGGGTTACTTGAAAGTGTTTCCCAGTCCACAAAGCGGTTCGGTAAGTACTATTTTGCTTAGTAGCTTGGTCAATATTTACTACAAATGGTCTTTGCCCATAATCTGTTGATTTATAAGGATACCCGTTCGTGTTGACCCCATTATAATAATGACCATTCCAATTATTACTCCAACGGATGTTATTCCAATAGTCATGCATTGAAGTATGCCATTGATATAGATAGCCTGAATTACGGTACAATATTCATTCTCCTCTCAGCATTTCATTGTTTATTTTCATTCTATGCACTTGCCTATATAAAGGTTTAAAAAACGGCAACACCAAATGCTAAACAATTGACATCCAACCTTTATGGTAATTGAAGGTAACTGCCATTTGCTTAACGAGTGACTCAATACATATTTTTTAGCAGAAGCCTCAAAACAACAAGCTACGATCATAAAATTTCAGACTCTTGACCGACTGGATCAATTGAACAGCCCCATATAAACTATCTGGCGCATCGTCATATGTACAATTTCGATTGTAGTCCTTCACCTGATGATTGTATCTGAGGTTATCTGCATTGAACAGAATATGACCTTTCTTCACTTCCGGCTCCAAGCTCATAATACGTTCATGTTTCTGTCCCTTGAAATGCACACTTTCTACGGGTGTATGTATCTTTACCTTCCATAACTCTTCTTCAAACTTTTGCTTCATATAACTCTGTGCCTGATTCACCTCAAAACCAAGCTTATCTACAGGATAAAGCTTCAACTTCTCAATAGCCACTTGGAATAAATCATCTGGCAGCAGTTTATAAATATCTCCATCAATCACATACATTTGCTTCGTCCTTCGGTGTTGCCCAATAATAATTGAAATAGCCGAATAGTCATTTTTCTTCCCGGCCTTAATCGCTGGATCAATGTACATGGCTAGTTCCATGTCCTCAAATTCAGGCAATCTATCCCAATACATAAGATTCTGAAATATGTATTCATCTGTTGAACGTGGATCGTTTTGTAGCTCTTTATAGAAACTCTTTTCACCCATGGCTTGCTTCTTACACATCAGATAATAATAGTCCAAATACTCGCTCCACAGGATTTCCGTACCGTCTAGCATTTCTTTTTCGTGAGTCATAAAAAAAGACAAAGCCATATTGATCCTGTCCTCATCCTGCAAGTTATTATATTGTTGCTCCCACTCTGACCATAGATCATCCCGTTCTGAAAACTGAAGCACGGCTGCTTTGCGAACACTTCGCACACCTGGGATTTTACCTTTGAGCAGATCGGCCATAATATCCTCTTCGTTGAGAATCGTTCCACAGATCAGTATATTGGTGTCCCTTGTGCCAATAGGCAGAATGACATCCGTAAATGTATTTTTAATTTGTTCTCGTTTGGCTTCGGATCGAGCCGTATCCTCTTTGAGCAAATCATCCATTAGAACCAAGGTAGGACGGTGATGCTTATAGTGAATACCTCTCAAGCTACCATCGATGCCACGAATCATAATGCAGGAATCCAGTCCACCTTTACTCTTGAGCCAAATTTCATTATTGTTCCAACGGCTCCCTTTATTTGCAAGCATATGTTTTAACTCCGCGAATAGCTCACGATGAAACTTGCCAAATGCTCGATCAAAATATTTAGGGAAATAGGCCAAGGCGAAAAATTCAATATCCATCTCACCAATAAGCTTGCGTAATTCGGAAAAAGAGAATGTTTCGATCAATTGTTTCATTTTCGGTGGTCTAAAATGCTTCTCCATATACTGCTTAAGCAGCTCAGCTTGTCGTTGCTCTTCTTGCTTTATCGTTTCAATGGTACTAGCTCCTTTCTCAAATTCACTATAAAATCATCACAAAAATTTCTGCACCCTTTGCTGGCAGCTCCGTTTATCTACATAGAAGTACCCCTCCCTCCACGACAAAAAGAGTGGCTTCTCACCACTCGATATTTGCCAAAGCTTCAACCATATCCTGCTGTGTTGTTAGTGTATAGATATTGGTTGTCGCTACGTGGTCATGTCCAAGGATTTGCTGAATGGTCGTCAATGGAGTCGTTTTGACCAGCTTGCCTGAGCATATGGGGTGTGACCTTTACGTTGACCCGATCTCCATATTTGTTCAGAATCAGATTAATCGCATTTCGCTCCAATGCTCCACGCTGCCCCATACATAGATACTCTGATTCCACTTGTGGTCTGATTTCAAGATATCGGGTAATGGCTTTTCGCACATCCTTATTCAATGGTATGGTACGAAAGGAATTCCCTTTACCGAATACCTTCAACAATCCTTTGCGTTCACTTATTTCAATATCCTTCAGCTTGATGCCAACTAATTCGCTTACCCGTATCCCTGTTCCCAGCAACAATTCAATCATACAGATATGCATCCGATTGCCCATCCGGTGAATTTCATTTCGCAGCTTCCACAAATCCTTTTCCGCTAACCCTTTGTATTGGTGAACAACCTTGTTCCTGACCGCTTCGATATGTATTTCTTCCTTAATATATCCTTGTTGGTGCATCCACTGAGCAAATACGTTGACGCTGGCGATTTTACGATTGATGGTGAGTATCGCTTGATTGGTACTTTGCAGATACTTCTTGTACTCTACTCCATCCAATTCAATCCATTTGTCCAGTCCATATTCCGTCTTGCCCCGATACCAAGCTATGAACTGCAATACGTCCCGAATATAGCAGGAAACCGTATTTTCACTCCGATCCTTGCTCCGTAAATGTACTTCAAACCCTTGAATATAGTTCATATTTCCCCTCACCTTTCGCTCGTGTGTCACATCATAGCGTTGATGCGAGGGAAAGTCCACTGATTACATAACTTATCTTATGCACTGAATTCGGGCAATTTACAGGCTAATTCAGGGCTGAAACTGGCGTTTATCTATACAAATACTGACGACATAACGTTATAACTGCGAATCATCTGGCTCTGTGTATCCTTCCTCAATCTCGACCGATTCCTCAATAGCTTCATAATCGGCCTCCACTACATCAGCTTCGATCATATCCAGAAATAGCTGCTTTCGCTCCTGTTCCAGTGCTTTTGTATTCACCACCAACTCACGTCGATCATTCCACTCGTTAGGTGCACGGTTCTTTAAGTAGAAGATCATCGCCGTCGGATTGGGAGGCTGATATCGTTTTACTTTTTCGATACGCGTCTTCTTTTTTCCATTTTTGTCCTCTTCAATAATCGTCTTTATCTCTTCATATTCATATCCCGTTGCAGCTTTCAAAAGTGAATTTTCCACGTGGGATATAGGGACAGATTTGCTCCATTTGACTAGTTCAGCCAGCATCGGATGTTTATCAATATACTCGTACCAAGTCGTTTTACCAATGTCGAGTTTCCTGATAATGTCCTCTGCGTTCATGCCTTCTTCGAACCATTGCTGAATCTCCGCTAGTCTAGGATATACATGTGTTTCCCACTTGGTTGGACGTTCCAACGCTTCCGCAAATTTAGGATGCTTTCTACGGTAATCGCCTAATGTCCAAATATGAATATTAAGTCGCTTAGCAATCTCTTCATCCGTTGCTCCTTCACGTACCCAAACGGGAATATCTCTAAGCCGTGGCACAACAAATTGATCATACTTGGTTAGTATTTTAGGTTTGTTCCTTTTTGGTTTGTCATTGTTTTTGCTCATTAACTCACCTCCAGTTATCTAAAATAGAGTTCTAAACTGCCGTTGTCTTGATTAAACTGTCGTGTCCCACTAGCTCTATAAGAAGCACCAGAACATTGAAGATCATTCTCTTATCCTCTGATTTCGGTAATATTTTTCCCACCTAAAAATGCATGTCCGGTTTTCAATTTACCGGCTGTTTGAAATCCATACTTTTGATATACTTTTTCTATGGATTCATTTATCGGAAAAACCCAAAGTTTTTTTATTCCTCTATTCATTACTTCTTTTTGAATAAACTGAATAACTTCTCCTATTAAGCCTCGTCCTCTAAACTTTTCAATTGTAGCTACACTTTCCATTCGAGCTTGATTCCCATCTTCAAAAATACAAGCGGTGGAACAGGCTATTCCATCGTATCGAAGAAGATAGTGTGTGAACGAACAGTAGTTGAATTGTTCTTCATAGACCTTCTCAATGATTTCCCTTCCTCCAAACTCTTTAATGCTACTCTCTATAGATAAAGCTTCTTGGTAATTTTCTTTTGTTACTTTTTCGATAGTAATTCTGTTGTTATTAACGATTTCAACCACTCGATTATTCCATAATTGAACTGGACAAATTAATTCTTCATATCTAAAATTCTTTGACTTTAATTCAGCAATCATATTTTGTTGGTTTTCTAAGTTGTAGATATAGAATCTTGGTATGATTTTTTTGGAATTGTAATATCTAATTACTTCATCTATTACTAACGGTGCATGATCACACGGATTACTTACATGTGCGTGATTTGCATCATAATAATTTGGAAGGCTTTCATTACAAAATATTGAACCCCATTTGGTATCAGTTCGGGTAGTAAAGGTTTCTAAGTATGCAAAATCAAGCACAAAAACATCTCGTAAATTTATCATATAGTTGCTCCTAGAATATATATTTAACAACAACCAAATTATAGCACACCTCTATTTTCCTTATTCAACTAGCCTGCCCGTTAACAAAATAGCATAACCCATTGCTCATTTTATGCTCACCTCCATCACGAAAAAAGGGAACAAGCCATAATAGCCCATTCCCCATATGTATCAGTTTATCCTTCTAACTCAGCCTCGTAAAACAATTCGATATCCTCAATCACCTTCTGAATCAACTCATTGTCCTCCATAGCTTCCTCAGTCCCAAGCACATTTACCTTTTCGGCTTGCATGCCTTTTAGGAATCGAATCACCATATTCACTTTTGCCTTACCCAACTCAATCACCCTTTCGGTTTATTCAGCACATGATACCTCTGACCTTGCCGACTCAGCAACAACTTCTTGATAGCTAAACCGTTTACCATCTCGAATCAAATATACATTGCTATCGCTACCAACGTGGGCAATATATCGCTTCACAATCACATCTACATATTTAGGATCAAGCTCACTCGTATAACAAATTCGATCCGTTTCCTCACAAGCAATCAATGTTGAACCTGAACCACCAAATGGATCAAACACGATATCACCTAGTTTGCTCGAATTCTTGATCGGGTAACTAATCAAAGGAATCGGCTTCATCGTGGGGTGATATTCATTCCGGAAGGGACGATCAAATTGCCATAATGTCGCCTGCTTTCGATCACTGTTCCAGTAGTGTCCACTTGTTGGCTTCCAACCGTACAATACGGGTTCGTGCATCCAGTGATAATCTTGTCTACCCATAACCATCGCTTGCTTTGCCCATATGCAGCATTGTGCCAGTTTGAATCCAGCTTCAATAAATGCCTTTCTAAAATTCAAGCCTTCACTATCTGCATGGAACACATAAATACTTGCTCCATCATCTGCTACTTCAAACATTTGAGTATAAGCAGCCAATAGGAAATCATAAAATTGGTTATTGTCCATCTTATCGTTCTCAATTTTCAGAGCATTCTTCGTTTTGCCTGTGTAGTCCACATTATAAGGTGGATCGGTCACAATGAGCTGAGCCTTCTTCCCATCCATCAATGTTGCGATATCCTGCGGATTAGTCGAGTCACCGCATATGAGCCTATGCTTACCAAGTAGCCAAATGTCACCTTTACGAGTGATCGGATGTTCAGGTAATGCTTCTTCTACATTAAAATCATCCTCATCATCCACATTTTCCTCATGTAATGTATCCAATAGGCGCTCACACTCGCTCATATCAAATCCAGTTAGAGAAAGATCATAATCAGCCAGTTTTAATTCTTCCAGTTCCTGCGCTAACAATTCAAAATTCCAATCCGCATACTCAGCCGTTTTGTTATCAGCGATTCTGAAGGCTTTGACCTGATCAGGCGTTAAATCATCCACCAGTATCGTTGGAACTTGCTTTAACCCAAGCTTCTTAGCTGCTAACAGACGAGTATGACCTGCTATGATTTCATGATTACTGTCAATTAGAATGGGATTTTTAAATCCATAACTTTGAATACTCGTTGCTACATAATCTACAGCTTTCTCATTATTTCTGGCGTTTTTTATGTACGGAATTAACGTTTCTACGTTTACGTATTTAATTTCCAATCCATTTCATCCCCCTTTCTACCTTCATTTTTAAAAAGGCTGCAATCCACATCCAGGTGTAAAACACACCAATTGCAGTAATAAATCGTAATATTTCTACGATTATTGCTTGTAACATTAATAGCATTTATATTTCTCCTCTCTAAATGAAAAAGGAACCCTAGCTCATAGCCAGAGTTCCCGTGTTATGATTCTATAATTGTAAATCTACTCATTGTGTCACGTGACACATCTCAAACTATGTAGGTTCAAGTCCTCAATTCGTGTAGTTTAAAATTTTACAAATAATAGTCCAATTCAGCAAGATTAATTTCAACCTGTAAATCAAAAATTTTAAAACGATATTCCTAGCCAGTTAATAATATGACTTGATTACGTGTATGAATGTTGCTGAATGTATGTATGGTCTATACGTGGGATAGGGGAAACTCAAAACCGTGATAAAACCACTTCGCTACGCTTCGTAAACGGTAGTATCGCCTGCCGACGTTTCCCCTCCCACACCCAACCCCATTTCGGCTAATTAAGTTCACTTTTTCAACTCCAATCATCCCTTTACTCTAAAATTCATGGCTAGACATATGTATTCATATCCTATCACAGCCTCTCTACGGGCTGACAAGCCCATTGTATAAATCCATCTATAGACATGTTTCCTATTCTCCGTCCGTTTGTTTCCAATTATATAACGCCAAATTCCTGTCTTCGCTCCAATTTCTCCATTATAATTGTGGATTTTTATTAGCTGTTTCCATGTTTCCAGTTTTGAGCACTCCTTATCACATATACACTCTTCACCAGCACATAATATTCGATCAAATATTATTTATATGTATTTCTCTCAAGAGTTAAAAAAACAGGAAACATGGAAACAAACTCATGATTCTCTATATATACAAACTATTTTTCCGTTTCCAATTGTACTCAAAACAGAAAATGAATAGGAAACAGATGCTGCAAACAGGAAACATTATATTTTGATACCAAACCAACACGGAACTGAATTGCCACTTGTAGTTCTGGCCTTCTTCTGATACACCTTATTCTTAAGTTTTGCTTTGATATGCTTATTAAATTGAGTCACCGTTTCAGGTTTAAATCCACCCTGTTTACACCATGCAGCATACTTCGCATATAACCTTTTGCATTCGATTCGGCTTTCATGTTGTTTTGAAGCTTCATTTTCGATTTGACATTCTTCATCTATGAACAGCATAATGACATCCGATTCCATTTGATACGTTTTAACTTGATCCTTAATCGTTTGTGAATATGAAAATCCACCTTGTTGTTCAAGTCGTCTTAAACCTTCAAGCGCATAATTCAATAGTGTCGATAAAGCGGATGGAGTCGTCAGTTTATGAATTAACTTCGTGTCCTTTTGTTGATCCGTAAACTTTCGAGTAAAAGGAAACACCATCAACCTTCTAAAAAATCCGTCACTATGATCACTACTTTTCGGCAATTCATTGGCACTAAACAACAATTTACAAAACGGTTCAAAGTTAAAGGGATCTTTTCCCTTTTTCTCTGCGTTTAATCCTTCACCACTGGCAAGCACCTTGAGGTTACCTGTAGAGTTCAATACTATCCGTTCTAAGCAGCAGCCTGCTCACATCTTTATTCTTCATCTTTTGAAGAAGTGGAGTTTTTAACTGGGTTGAAAGAAACTGGAGGTTTCTATAAACACAGCAACATCCAATCCTGGGCTGGCGTCAGTGATTCTAAAGACTGTCTTCAGACTGCTTTATAAAGCCCTAGTCGGTTAAATAAATGAGATGAATACACGATACGAAATCACAGATTAACAACGGCAGAGAATCAAAAAGATCTTTTCCCACCCAAGCGAGACCATAGGGAGGAAGGTCAATCGACAGATGTAAATGCCTTTCTATAGGTCGCTTGTTCGGGCGCTCCATGGCAGGTTAATGGACCTCTACCCGAAATAGGAACCTATGTTTACTGGTTTTCGGCGCTGCAAAAGGAGAGGATCTAGGATAACGTTCATGAGCACTTTTCGTTGGAACGAAGTGTTGTGGTCAATACTACGATTGTGTGAGTCCACTAGCATGTTCCCTTGCACAAATGGATGACAGGTATTGGACGATTCTGAGAAGGTATTCACAGCACAAAATGCATACATTATAACCATTAAATATGTTCTTTCAACCAATCCCATGACACAGATGTAATACGAGCTCTTTTAGGAGAACAGTAACAACAGGAAAATTCTATAATCCCAGGTAAGAAAAATCACCGTGTCCAGTGAAGTATGATCGAGATCTCTATAAGGAACGTCACTTTGTGGAATACTTTTTTACAAAGTGAAAAAATATCGCCGACTTACCACTCGTTATGATAAATTAGCCTGCACTTTTCAGTTTTTTTAACGCTAGCTTCCATTCTCGTATGGCTTGCTTAGATTGGAAGACACTTTCTAAATAGGAACATATATTTAAATAGCCCCACATATAACTTCAATCCAATCTTTACCCAACTCTTTACCAAATGATTCCTGATAAACTTTGGCCCCAATCTGTACCATCTCTCTTTCCAACACACCTTCATCCTTTCTAAGAAGTTTCAAATCCTCTTCAGACAAAGTTTTACTTTTGGGAGCAACATACTTACGGTATATAAAAGAATCCATGCGCCAGGCATTAAATTGTGCTGTGAATTGCTCTTTCATTCCGTATAACATTTGAATACCAGGTACATCAATATCACCAGAATAATAGATAGCACAATTTGGATTTGAGGCAAGACATTTTTCTATGAATAATTTAGAAGCAGTTCTAGCTTGTCCAATAGTACAGAGAAGAACTGGGAAGTTTATTGGAAGTTGTTCTAGCGAAAGGTCATTTTTATTTAGAAAGTGAATGGTTTCATCCGCGAGATAAGAGATAATAGACGGATTCTCAATAATATATAATGCTGAATACTTAGGAAGCTGCTGAATTTCCTCAACCTCTCTCAAGTTGATTGTGCGTGGAGAAGTCCCCCTAACAAGATTGGGTACGAAAATATGCGAGATAGAACTAAGATCATCATCCAATACATCGAAATTCCTATAAATCTGTCGTTCAAATAGATATTCAGGAACAACTGTTTTCTCATTTTTTTGAATCTTATCAAATACTGATTTATGGTTATCTATGTCATGAAGAGCATGCCATAATAGTCTTCCTCCTGCCCTTTTTTTATCAAATGCATGAGGATCTTCTGTGACATAAGCTGCAAAAGTAGGTAATCTGATCTTTCCAGTAGAGATGCCTTGTTTCTCAAGCATTTCATTCTTTCTCATAAGAAGGTGCCATAATGCACTCATGCAGACAAATAAATCGGAATATGCATCCTCACCTTTATTAGAAATATTTTTTAAAACTCTATAGCCTTCGCCCTCTCCGTTCTTCAACCTACCAAACCAGTTAAACGTCTTTTGAGAAAACTTCTCAAGTTCTGTTGTTGTAATGCTAAATTCATTTATAAAATCGCGTTCAACTTTTTCAAAAAGCTGAATCCACGCTGATAATTTCAACTCTTTTTGTTCACGATTTGTGAGCAACTGACTGTTATACAACACTTCGTAAAGTTCAGGTATGGTTAATCCATACCCCCGTTCTAATTCTTCCGAAAAAATAGCTAAATGAACTTCAACTTCAGAACCAGGAAATATCAACTGAGTTACTCGATTACCAAAGTAATTTTGCAACTTTTCAGCTTCAGCCTTTGATCTCACAATAATACGAGCATTGCCTTTTACACCATTCTGCCCTTTGTATTTGGTAAACACTGCTTTCAACAGATTTTCAAGTAAAGGGTCTGAATAGTATTGCTTCGCCGTTTTACGATTTAACAGTTCCATAATACACCTCTAATTAACTAAGACTTTACTTTCTCCATTCCAACGATAGTGGAACAAGCTAACAAACTCTGTATCTTTTGGTCTATAGATTTCATAAATGGCCAGACTCGGTACAGTATCGTAACAGCCCCATAGCACTTGGGATGTCATGATATAATCAAAGCCCATATCAGTGAGTAAATGAAACATGTCTCGCATGTTAGCATCATCTACACCCGCAAACGCTTCATCTAATGAGATTATCCTTGGTGCATCCTGGTTTGCCTCACTATATCTTGAATACGTAGCTGCAAATAAAGGAATATACATAGCCATAGCCTTCTCTCCACCACTTAGAACGTTAAACTTCGAGTCAGTCAGTTCTGTATAATTTGTTCTATCTCCTTTTATGTGTTCCAATTTAAACTCAAACCACGTACGATAATCCAATTGTGAATAGATATAATTGCGCAAAACTCCCTCCTCTCTCTGGGCCTCCTGTTTTGCTTGTAGAATTCTCTTCCGAAAATGAGTTATGACTTGCTCAACTTGTTCGTCATCCATCCGATGTTGTTCTAACATTAATAGACTGACCAATTTTTCTGTGTCTAGTTCATCTTCATTTTTACGCTGTAACGGAAGCCATTTTAATGAAAGCTTTAGACCACTTGAAGTATCTCTTTGTTTCATTAAATCATTCATCTGAAAAACCCAGGCTCTGGCACGGTAAATTCTTTTGCGAATTACTTTGCCTACACTTCCAATAATGATTTCTTCATAGAGTTCCCTGTCTTTAGCAGTTAATAGAATTTCTTGTTCTTCCATCAGTTGATTTAACTCATTTAATAACGTGTTTGGGGTAAGGGGGTGTACGCGGTCTCTTTTAGAGAGAATAGTAATTCTACTTGAGCCAGTAGCTCCATATTCCATGTCAATGGCATACTCCTGCAAATTGACTTTAGATTTATGAAACTCTTTAGTTAGATCATTAACCATCCGCTCTTGAGCCATATTAAAGAATAATTCCCTATACTCTCTTATAATCTGCTTACAATAGTTAGCGATGTCCCTTATCAGAATTTCCTCTGTAATTAACTCATTGATTTCTTTTGATAAGGGCAGTAGACCAAGATGTATTTCCTTTTTCCATTTTTCAATTCCATCGCTGAGCAATTCTTGACTTTCATTTAGCATTATATGACAGTTTTCAAGATGTCCTTCAGCTTTACCTAATTGAGTGCTCTGCTCTTCTCGAATCCCATGCAAAAGAGATAGCTCTCTTCCTAGCAACTCTTTTTCCTCTTTATAATCCGAAATCCGTCTGTGAATATCTTCAATTCCTAACTTTTTAACGATTTCATGAAGCAGCTTAACTTGCTCTGTCCGTTTCACTTTACGACTTAGCTTATCCTCTAATTCTATTTGATCATCTTCTACTGACATAAGCAAAATTGAGTATTGTTCTTCTCGATTAGCCTTAATTTCAGAGGTATTTCGGTATTGTAACAATTGTGAATGCAACTCGGAGATATAACCGTAATAAACAGAGCAACCATCTATTGCCTCATTGATCTGTGATTCATTTTTAAGTAAAGACCAATCTGCTGTTTGTTCCATCAATTCTATCTGTATGGCTCTCCATTCTGATACCTTTAACTTGTAACGCTCCTCTACTTTTTGTTCTTGTTCCATTGAATGTTCCAATCGAATTGTTGTTTTTAATACCATTTCCAGTTGGCTTTGCAGTTCGGCATCTTGAGGGAAAGATTTAATTTCAAGGTCCATATTTTGCTGATTCATAGTTAACTCATGCAACTGCTGATCAATGTTATTCAATTGTTTTTTTAGATGCTGTATTTCTGCTTCCAGCTTGGCCATTTCCAATTGTTTTGTACATAAACGGTTTGCCTCTCCAATAAATTCAGAGCGTGACTTTGAATTATTACTTCCGGAAAGAGGTCCTAAGCTGAAATACCCTGTTTCTGTAATTAATGCTCCATGTTGTTCACTGCAGTTATCCAATGGAGTACTCTGATCACTCCAACTAATTGAATTCAGTGCATGATTAATATCTTCTACTGATAACCCACTTTTTTCTGTAGGTGTCGCATGTAGAACTGAACAAAGTGTCTTACCTTTGATCAGACTCGAAGGTTGAATTTGAATCCATACTTCTTCATTATTTGGCTGTTCGATTATTGATATTTGTCCCCCAGGTAAGATCCAAGCATCCAGCAATCCGGCCTGATCTAGTGTTTCTTCCAGTTGTGCCTGTTGAATCTCCGTTAAAGCTTCACTAAAGTCACATACTGCATATAGTGGCGCCCCGGAGCCTGATTTCCTATTTTTCCTTTCAGACTTTCTCTTTTCTGTTCTTCTAGGCTCAGGTTCCTTGGCAACCTTCCATTCCTCAAGCTCCTGTTCAAGTTTAAGTTTCTCATTTTCAATGGAAACTGCTTCTTGGTTCAAGCGCACTCTTTGCTGTATATACGACTCTTTTTGTTGCTCATAAGCTTGCAGAGCCGGTTGCCTTACAGGATCATACTGACGATTAGTAACATCTAGTTCAGTTAAAGCACGCAGGCTTTCTCTCAGTTGCTCCCCTTGCACAGGCAGAAACTTTAGTTCCTGATACCAGGATACTAAATTCTCTCTTATATGTTCTTTTATTGTCTCAAGCTTCTCCACTTGTGTATTCTGTTCCTCTTCCGCTTGGTGACGTTGTTGAAGAACTTCTCCAAGCTGTATTTCCATTTCTTTTGCGGTTCTTGCTGCCTCTTCCTGTTTCCTAGCAGTTTGCTGAGCAACTAACAATCGTTTCTTATGAGAATCTAAATCTTGTCGCCAGTTTTTATACCACTGATTTCCTTCAGGAATCCCCCGGTTCCAAATGCCATGATAAATGTCATGCTCATGGAATTCGATTACTCGTGCCATGTCTTCCAACTTGCCAATCGTTCCTTCTTGCTCCTTCTTAATTTGACTTAACGAATCAGATAATATTGAAATCTCCTCAATTAGTTGAATTATTTTAGCTTCATTAGAAGCAATTCTCTCTGTAAGTATGTTAATTTGCCTGTGGATTTCCTTTAATTGTTCTTCGTAAAGTTCTAACTCTTTTAGTTTCCCCATAGCTTCTCCCTGGGTTAAAACTTCAAGGTCCCCTTCTACAATTCCAAGACGTTGTTTACAATCTTTTAATTTTTGAACAACTTTATCCTTCGTCTCTTCTAACAATTGGATTTGCTTTTCCGCATGTTTCAATTGGCTTAGATTTTGATTGTAAGCTTTCCACTTATGAACAACATCATTTGATGTCTGGTATAATAAAAATTTATTGTAGCGAGCATAACTTTGCTCAAGATTGGTAAGTTCCCGCACATGTAATTGAAGTTCGTCCAGACGGTCAGTAATTTGGTCCATATCCTCAAGAACATCTGATAATGAGCTTAAGTCTTCTTCCATAAGTGGAGGCAAAGATTTATTAAGAATTTCATAGATTGACGAAGGCTTTAAATCTTTGGATAACTTAGGACTCCGCAGCTCCAATAGTAGCTTTAATAGATCTTTATAGGACTCCGTTTCCCTGAATCCAAATATCGCCTTGTTCACCATATCGCGATATGCATTTTGTTCCTGAACAACCTGTCCACCAGAACCTAATTTTTCTTCTAAAACTTTCTTATTGAGAGGTATCTTATTCCCCTCTTCCAGCCACAAATTTCGATCATACAGATAAAAATCTTCATTAATTCTTCGATTGTCTTCAATTAGAAATCCCCAAAAGCCAAGCTGTGTTACGCCACGACGAGCCCTAATGCCAATACCGATTGTTTTGTACAAATTTTTTATTGGGTGATAAAATTCAAGCCAAAGATAACCTGTTCTGTCTGTGTGACCTTGATTCCCGTCACCTAACAGATAATATTCAATACGTCTATCACGTGACCCAAATGGATCCAGACGTTCGGGTCTCTTATCTCCGTCAAGTACGAGAGGAATCAAACTCTGCATAGTGACCGATTTGCCGGAACCATTGGTCCCCCGTAAAATTAATCTACCTTCTTCAAATATAAATTCTTCTTCATCGTAATACCAAAAATTCAGGATTCCAGCCCTGTTCATCTGCCACCGTTCCACATTAAGTTCCCCCTAATCGTCCTGCTCTGTTGATCCATACTTAACTTCCCATCTTCCTGCCGCTCCATTCAATACAAAAAACATGTGATCTTCCCAATATCCAAATCCCCATTCAGTGAGATGGTCACATATTTGTTCAGCCAGCTCAGTTGATTTCTTTTTTGTATGTTCATTAGTCCAAAACTCGCTAAAAGATGATTTCAAATAAATAAGTATACGTTCAATTTCATTTTTTGTTAAACGCACAATACCACTCAAATCAACCTTTAGATCCAATTCTACGTTTACAGTCATCTTTCGCACTTCTCCACATAAAAGCATTGCCAAATCAGACAGAGCAAGTTGTGTTGGAAACATCTCTGATTCAGACATCGTATTGGTTTCGAACAAGAGAATTCCTTCTCTGTAACGACTCCCTTCCCACCCAAACATTGTCTTCATATTTTTCATTAAAAAATTTGCTTCTCGATGAAGATATGACGGATCACCATGCCATTGGTAATCTAATAGTATAGGTTCCAGTAGAAAACGCCGGTATAATTCATGTCTCTTTTTTATATCTATCTCTGCAGCATCCCAACCATATGTCATTGTTTCCTTTAACTCAACCATATTACTATAACTGGATAACTCCGCTGGGAAACTTCTTAACATATAACGCGAATAAAGAGTACATTCATACAACACATCATGATGTTCATAATTTGACGCCCAATTCGCCTCCTCACCATCTACAGAACGAACAACATTCAAATTTTTTAATTTTTTTAACGCTCTCGCCATGGATAAACGATGGTAGTAATTCTTCCAATCAACGTCCAATCCTTGTTCCACCATGTACTGTCTAATCTCAATTACCAATTGGGTTAGCAAAAACTGATCGCCTTCTGTTTTATTCTCTAGATACCACAGACTATATGTAAATAGGGCATAATCCATTGGTTCACGAAACTCTTGAAACCCCATCCATGGGAATGCCTCTGCTGGAACTTTTTCCAGTTTAATGAAATTTCTATTCATAATAATGGAATAGCCCGTATAATTCATGAACCACTCTTTTATTTCAAAATATTGATCTTTAATCCAATAATAAATTTCAGCATTCTTTTCCTTATCAATCCACGGACGATTCAATAAAGCATTCATACAAATTTGTTTTCTTTCCTCAATCTCGTTACGATCTGGACGGTTCATTCGTTGTCTTCTGGCACTGAGCTTACCCACTTTAATCTTTACCATGTACATATTCCTCCAAAATAACGTTCTCTGGTTACAATTCATTAAACCAAGCTATCTGGTATGTCCAAGCTTTACGATTAATAACCACGAATTTGAAACGGTAATTTATCAGCTCAAGCGTGCCATCTTCGCAATGAAGTAGAGCACGTTCTTTGTCAGGAGGATGGCTCAACTCTATTTTTATTCCTTCTGAAGTCTGAATCAAATAAGTAGAGGAAGCATTACAGCGACTAATCCAGTCTAACAATTGTAGTCTGGTCGTTTCCCTTATGGTTTCAAATTCTGAAACAGAAATACTCCCATTATCAACCATACGAATCAAAAATTCTAACTCTTGCTTTTGCTTAATCAAAAATGCTTCTCTGAATTGTTCTTTTAATGCGCTGTTATCAATAACTGCCTTTATGTCATGTCGTTCACTTCTTTTTCTATTTCGTGGACGGATCGTTCGTGAAATTACTTTCTCCTTCCACATTGACATTTCTTTACTGTCAGACTCACGTGAGTCTTCACCTTGTAGATGACGAGCTGGAAATAGACCAAACACATATGCTGATAATTTATGTGCAGTATCAAGGTCCTGAATTCCATAAAACCATTTACCTAAGTAATCCAGATCTTGCTTCCTACTAATATTAGAACGTTTTCTTTCCTGAATACGAACGGCACTTCGTACTACCTTTACAATAGCTTCTTTTGTAGCACGCTCCAATAAAACAGAATCACTAATTGAATCGTGATCACCTAGAAACCATCTGCTGAGACTATTCCATTTATCTAAAAGTTCATCCAAGTATTGTTCCTTGGTTACTAGATGTTCCAATTTAGGGATGCACCATTCATCATCCACTACTGCATCCAAAAATAAATCTCGAACTCCAAAAGTTATCTGATGTAGGTTCCCTTCAATTTTATATGAACGTCTCTGTAGTGCCTGTATAAAATCCTGTAAGTAATGAGTGATCGAATCCTTATATAATAAGAAACTATCCGTGGCCATTAAATCTTCAGCCATTCCTGTTTGAAGACTTGCGATGTAATCCACAGATGCCTCATGTAAGGTTTGAAATGAACTAAATAATACCCTCCAATATTCCAAGGCTTTAGCTGGTTCATATTCACCTGCATTCTCTCTGATTTTAAATAATGTATCTGCAATTGTGTCAAATAGAGTCGGTTCCAACGAACCCCCATAACCTCGAATGGATTCCAAACTCTCAAGCATTCTTTCAATCTCAATGGAATAGGGAGTCAGTAGATAACGAAACTTTTTACGAAGATATTCTTCAACGGTAACTGCGCGCTCTCCATCATGCTGTGCAGTCAAATTCCCCCATTCCGCTAATTGAGTAAGATCTATTTGGCATTGTTCTAATGTGTAATTTTTATGTAAGTCCCACTCTAACAAACCCTCATAGATTTGTTCTGGTTTAAGCCAATAGTTTAATTTTTGATACTGTTGATAGACATAACGCATAATAGCACGATAACGTGTAACGTTATCCGCATTAACGTATTTTAATTCCGTAATTCCGCGCAGCGATTGCAAATTAGGGATTTTATCCACAATAACCTCCTTATTTCTCAAAAATATCCGTCTATTTCCCCTTTTATTTTCTAGGACTCAGTAGTCTCAGCCATGCAAGCAGTTCTCTTTCCGCCCTATATTCTCTGTCCAAATTACAGTAAATTACACCGCTTAAATCTGACGGTATGGATGAAGATCCTCTTCTGCAAATAATAGTTCGATCAAGTCCTAAATGGCCTTTAAATAAACCATACTCATAAAGGACATTAGGCTTAGGGTGCAAATTAAACTCATCGCAAACAAAACTTGATTATCCTCACTGAATATAAGGATTGCAGCATCTACGTGTTTGCAGATGTTGTCAAGACTCTCGCTCATATGATTCCCGAGAAGGAATACCCCAGGTGAAGTCCACGGGACAACACCATGCCCTACTTCTTCAATCAACTCTGCTATCTTTCTTAAATCATCAAGTGCGCTTGGCGTATTTGCACTTCCAAGAAATATGTTCACCATGCTATGGGACTCCCTCCAAAATTAGTCGGTAAACACATTCTACAACCAACTTCTTTTTTTTACCATACCTAGTCTTGTTTAAAATTAGAAGAGTAAATATAATATGGCTATAAAACAGTTTGAAGTAAATGAATTTTGCAATCATACAATTAAGGAGGTAAAAATGATGAATGATTATACAGATCAGTACCACTATTTAGAAAACTGTAATTCAATAAAGGAACTACAAGAGTTTCGTAAAAACACCTGGTTGCTTCTTAACAAGATTGACAAAAAAATAAACAATTCATCTTCAAAACATACTACAATCATGTGTCCCAACTGTCACAGCAGTCACACCAAAAAGAATGGAAGAATACAGAAACGATCACTTTGCCTTGACTGCGGACAATCCTTTTCAAACGACAATAAATCGAACATTTTCCAGAAGAAGATCTACCCTGAAAAGATGGTCAAACTCATTTGTTTGATTTATAAAACAGAAAATAGCACTGTTGAAATTCTTAAAGAAATTAATTTAACACGCAATACTTACAAAAAATGGAGAAATGAGATTATATCTTTCTTTCCATTCCTTAAAGATTACTTTGAAAAAAGGTCTAAAACCCCCTAACTTCTCTTCCTCACCTACATTTAAGGCGAAATTGATAAAAAAATTTATTTTAGGTATCTCTTTAAAATACTACCGTGTCAAGCACTCCAAGTTTATCCCTATCGCAGAGGATTATGCATAAATGAAAAAAAAAGAGAATAAAATACTGAAAATGCTCTTTACGAAGCAGCCTGTAGAGAGGGACATCTCAAAGATCAACTAAAAAACGAACCCACACTTGTAAGCAATTGCCCCAGAAATATATTAATCAAGGGCACCCTATCAGCTTTGTAGTGTGTACTGAGGTCGAACAATCTACGTATATGTACATGGGAGCAGACACAGCAGCAAGCTAAAAATGATTCACAGGGTTGACCGCCCTGCACCTAGTTACTCCTTAGACGCAAAACAGTAAGCCCATTAGCGATAAACATATCTGCAAATTGATCATGGAGTTCCTGATGGGAGAAGGCTCCATATACGGCTATCAATAAAGTTACGGCGTTTCTTCGAAAAGGTTATAAAATAAAGATTAACAAGAAGTAACTATACTGTCTGTGCAAACTCATGAATGTGCTTCCTCAACAGCGAAAAATTTGCATTAGGAATCCCAAGCGACTGGAAAACAATCTCATAACAACCAGTTGTGGTGTGGCTATATTAAGTATGAGTGGATCCGAGAAGAGGAACGTTTCTTCTTTCTCACGAGCATTTATAGATGTGTTTGGTCAAGCCATAGTTACTAATTCCTCTTATGCCAGTCCATTCATACCCAATATCAACAAAGAAGGCTGTAAGATTAACTTGAGCATCATTATTTTTGCACAGTTTAGACACACCCTTTATTATCATATTGATATATCAACTCCACCCACTTCTCTCGTGCCAATTGAATGAAGAAAATATATGTTCCCTCACTCCACCCTAAAGCGATTTTTTGAATGCAGGAATATATTCAAATTACCGTCAAACCTTCGTGCATCAATGCCTTTCATCTCGATATATTACTACCACGCACTCCACATGTGTCGAGACGGCGGAAGGGATATATTCCTTTTTATTATATATATTACCTATACTATCTCTTTGAAATTTTATACTACATGTAAGGTTCCAATTGTACTATAAATCCAATTATTCATCCATAAAGCACTATAAAGATGGATACAACAGACTAGAAATTTTTGTTAGGATTTGACTGAACGCTGCTACACATTTACAGGAATTGTAGAACTTTGATTTAGGAGGTATGCTACTATTATTATATATATGAGCTCCACTTTTTAACAATGACACGCTTAATTTGAGGTGAAAGCATGAAAATCTGGCTTCTCGACGTTTATTCTAAGACCAATGCACAGTTAAGTCCGTCATTTGACGCGTTTTCTTCAAGTTTGGTTCGACGCTACGATGGGCAAGGATTTGAAGCTATCCCTGCCCATCAAGAATTTCAAATGATTATAATTGATTTTATGAATGCTTCTGATAACCAAAATGTAGAAAGAATTGATCAGCTTCAGAACTTAGAAAAAGAAATGGGAACTCCGCAACGGAAAAGTATAGTATATTTTAACTCCGATGCAGTAATTTATGAATGTAGCTATGCAATAAGAGAACTCTCGCCAAAAATCCAAGAGGCCCTAAAAGCGGGTATTCCTGTCGTGGTGATTGCAGGAGAATTGCAACACGATATGAGTTCTGAGGAAAAAAAACATAATTACACATGGCTTTTAAATGTTCACCAATTCCTTACCATTACTGATATTGCCCCAAAGACAGGTCCAATTTCCATTTCTTATTCCAACTCTGATCGTGCTGTTAAGAATTTATATGAGAAATTCAAAAAAGATCTTGCATGGGAAGTAGCCTTTACTACTCCTCAACAAGAAAATAAGCCCTTCTTTACTAGAAGGAAAAGGAATCCCAAGTACTTCCAGTCGTTATTTACTAATGTTAAGAACCAAGTTGTTTCCTTCGTTTTACAGGAAGGTAATAGTGAATTGATTGTGCTCCCAAACATCAAGAATACGGAAAAAAGAGGCCATTACATTGCATATATTCTAAATGAATTTTTGCCTCAGTTCCGACCAGGCTGGTTCCCTGACCGTTGGGCTGGAGCATATACTCCAAATATCTTAAGCAAAAAAAAACTGCTTTTAAAAGTTGAAAAGGAACGACTGTTACAGGAATTTAAATACAAGGAAGATCAACTTCAAAATCAAGAGAGTATTATGATGTCATTTATCGATTTATTAACTCAATCAGATGAACGATTAGTTGTTGCTGTTCAACGAGCCTTCAAGGAAATTTTTGGAGCTCAAATTACTGACTTAGACCTCAAGCGCGATCTTCAAAATAAGCCACGACTCTTTGATCTGATTGCAATCATTAATAGTAAACGAATTGCTATAGAAGTTAAAGGTGGCAGCCGTTCGCTGAATAAAGTCATGTTAAATAAAGTACAAGACAATCTTAAGGCTTTTCGTGATGAATTTCCAGCCAGAGAGATATATGCAACCTTACTTATCTTGAATGACCAATATTCGAAGGCACCAGATAAGCGTGAACCAATTGCTCCACAAATGATTAAAGATGCTAAACAACGAAAAATTACTGTGTTATCTACTCCGATACTCATGGAGATCATGACAATGTACTTATCAGGTGACTTATTAAAGACTGACCTTTTAGCTATATTGTCCAAGCCAGGGCTAGTCCAAGCTTCATTGAAATAATGGAAATATGCCTTATAGTTCGTCTGTATCCATAGTAGCCTTCTAGCAATTATTCAAAATAGATTTTAATTAGCAATATAATTGGTACTTAAACAATGTCACTACCTTGGTCTGCATTTCAAAATGAAATGTAGACCTAAAATCAACCTTCTTTTATACTTAAATTATAACAATGAATTATCTATTGGAAATTTCAAAAAAACTCAATTTTACCTTTATAAAGTCAATGGTTTTAGAAATGTGACACATTAAGAATATATTATAAAAATACTTTTTCCTTTCATTTATGTCTAGTACAATAATTTAAAACCAATATTCTAGTGATACCTATAAATACTAAACTTCGTTCCTTTTTAATAATTTTTTTGTTACTTTTACATATTAGGAGATCCGAAAAAATGAATAAACATTTTACTGATAAATTAATTAGCATATCGAAAAGTATCGAGAAATGTGAACTAGACACTGTGTACCTTGATTTATTCTCACTCAATCTCATAGAAACTCATGTACAATATAGTAAAGCAGGAGATTTTATTTTATTTGCTAAGAATCATAAAAATATTCCATTAGAAAAACATAATGCCCTAATTTACGAATTACTTGAGTATAATGCAATGCTAAACCTAGATATACTTTCTAAAGATATAAAATTTTTTTTCAATTTGCTAATCAATCAAATAACAGATAAACTATTACTAATAATTGAAACATTTGATAAAGAAGACATGCTTATAAACCTATATGTATTAAGTTCCTATATAATTCAATTTCATCAACGGACAAGGTTAATTTTACGTGGAGATTTGAAATTAGTTAATATCAAAAGCATTAATCTTCTTGAATCTAGTTTACTGGAAGCAATTGAATCAAGTAATGGCATTATGGATCATGACATAGATAGTATTCAAGGCCTTGATAAAGCTATCATTCAGTATTTATTTGCTTTAATAATGAAGCCTAAATTATCAAAGAGTCACCTTTATAATTTTAATAGGGATGCTTTTCGTCAAATGTATTACCTTAGTTACTCGGCTATTACTTTAATTTCCCAAAGAGAATTGGTAATGAGCAGAGTCTTTCAAAACAAAAATATTAAAATAATAAATGGTGTGATTTCTTTTGAAGATAACAACTGGCACAAGGTTTTAAATAAGTTTAAAAAAGAAATTGTTGATGAACGTACTAAAATGCCTTTTGAAGATCTCCCCAAAATAGCAGATGAATTGAAAAATAATTTTAAAAAAAATTTAGGGTTTGATTTTGATTACCTGAATTCGCTATTAGAGTTTGAGTCTTATAGTATTGAAAAAGAAAAAAGATTAGCTCATATTTTTTCTAAGATAAATTTAGTGTCTTTAGTTCAGAATGTTACAAAATGCAAAGAAGACGAGGCCGAGTGTTTAATAGACTATTTAACATTGAGAATCTCAGATCATAGTGAATATTTAGATCCATTAGATAAATATAGATATAGACTTTTAGAAAAACCTTTATTACAACTTGAGATTTCTAGCCAATCTATATATCTACTTTCTCTGCCCTTATTAATAAACAGCGTTCAATTATTAAGTTCAAGATTGATGTATAATCTGATTCCTGAGTGTACAAAAGATAATTCAGATATTATTAAGAACAATATTAAAAATGAAACTGTTTTAACAGCGTCAAATATTTTTAAAATTCACACCAATAAAGTGTTTACTAATGCAAAAGACTTTAATTACAAAGGTAAAAAATTCAGTTTTAATTGTGAATATGATATTCTTACAGTAATTAATGATGTTCTAATTGTATCTGAATGCAAGGATATTACATATAAATTCACAACCTTTGGATTAAAAAAAGATATCGGTAAAACAATTGACTATATAAATGAAATAGCATATGAAATGATTGAAATAAAAAATAATTTAATAGTACTTGAAGATATCTTTCAAACAAAAATCAATAAGATAATTCCTTTAATTGTATTCAAAAACCATAACATTTCAATTAATACAAATTTCAATAAAAAGGGTGTTGAAATTACATCATTAAATTTATTAAATGATTGGATAAACAGAACAATATAATAAGAATTGAAAAAGAGGAATGCAACAACTTATTTACATTTAAAAATTCTATTCCAAATTGGATTATCAAAAGGAAATGTTTTTTCATAGCTTAAAACAAGAGAAAAGGACAAATAGTCAATCCCTACACAAAACAAATGACTTGCCATCCCTCCCCATCAGAGTTAACATACACACACTCAAACCACGGGAGGGAAAATGCGCTATGTCAAATTGGCCAGATTGGTTCCTCGAAGCATTACGCCAACGTTTTTATCAGTTAGAGCTCGCCAGTGAACAACAATCTTCATGTTCAGCAGAGGACAACAATCTATTCACTCAAATGGACCAATTCAAAACCAACCAAAACGAGGATATCCAACGTCTGCTATCTGAATGGGAAGAAGCTATAGGTTATCAGCTAAGTGAGGACAAACAATCCATCTATATGGAAGGAGTTAAAGACGGGATTCGATTGATCCTTCCCGTCATACAACCCACAAATATTCGTTAGCCCATTGATCGTATTAGCCTATAGTTTCTCTAGCCCCTAAATTCATTTAACAATGATCTATTAATCTTCTATAATTTCATCTATGCTCATTCCACTCTTCAAGGTAAAAACAAAATGCGCTGGTGAGAGAATCGTGATCTTCTCCACCAACGCATTAAATAGGTTATCATCAAATTGTTCCAGTATATCTTGCCGTGAGCTCAAAAGTTGAATAATCTCATCGACTCGTTCCTTGGTTTTCTCCTTCTGATCCTCTTCCTCCTCTAATATCAGCATCTGTTGCCGTAGCTCGTTTAGCTCGCTGGAAAGTCTGTTCGTTTCTTCATTATATACAATCTCATCAATCTGATTCCGTAGCTTAAGATTAACTAATTCCTTCAAGTCGGATTTCAATTGTTGCATCTGTCCTTCGATATCCAATAGCGGTTCTTGCCCTACTTTGCTGGAAAGCACCGATTCAATATTGGCTTTCAACGTCTTCATGAATCCTTTCTTATTCTCATACATCCGGTTGAACAATCGTACAAACGCGGAATGTAAAACTGGTTCATCAACCGATTTGGCATCACAGGCTACTTTCCCTTCATTGACATACGTTTTGCATTGCCATACCACTTTTTTGGATGGATTATTGCTGTTCCAGGTTCGGCGTTTAAAAATGGCTCCACAGCATCCACAATATACTTTACTGCTTAGTGCATATTTACTGGAGTATCTTTTACTCTCCCCCATCACACTCCCTTTCAGCTTGGCCCTCCGTTCCTTTTCCTTTTGCACCGCTTCAAATAGTTCCTTGGATACAATCGGCTCATGGTTGTTCTCAATTAAATATTGCTGTTCTTGTCCTTTATTCCTTATTCGTTTGTGGGTTAGAAAATCTACCGTTACCGTCTTTTGCTGAAGCAGAGCTCCGTAATATTTCTCATTGGTCAGAATTAAGGTAATGGAGGAATCCCACCACGTATCGCCACCCGTGACTGTTTTAATCTTATCTCGCATCAATCCTCTGGCAATCGCCTGATAACTTTTCCCATCCAAATACTCCTCGTATATTCTACGTACAATCTCTGCTTCTGGCTCGTTAATCACCAGTTCACCATGTTCATCCTTATCATAGCCAAGGAAGCGAGTCGTATTGCAAAAGACTTTGCCGTTTTGGAAGCCTCGTAATATGCCCCATCGACTGTTTTCAGAAATGTTTCGGCTCTCGTCTTGGGCAAGGGAACTCAGGATGGTCAGCAATACTTCACCTGTGGTATCCAGTGTATTAATATTCTCCCGTTCAAAGAATACAGCCACTCCAAGACTTTTAAGTTCCCGTACATGTTTCAATAAATCCAGTGTATTCCTAGCAAATCTCGAAATCGACTTGACCAGAATCAGATCCAGTTTACCGTTTCGAGCATCCTGTATCATCCGATTAAAATGCGTTCTATTTTTGGTGTTGGTTCCACTGATGCCTTCATCGGCGTAAATATCAGCCATTTCCCATTCTAAGTTGTTTTGAATGTATTGAGTATAGTGATTCACCTGATTGGTATAGCTCTCCTTTTGCTCCTCGGAATCGGTACTAACTCGGCAATAGGCGGCGACTTTCTTCTTTTGAATGGATTGGATTCCCTCTACGATGTCCATCGTTTTAATGGGAACGATCACGACTTTTTTTGCGGTTGCGGCTTGTGCCATAGACGTTTCTCCCTTCGATATCTTCTTTATACGGTCACATGTTATAATGCGTGCGGTACATCATCAAGTCCATTTCTGCCCATGTGATAGCTACTTGAAAGATTTTTTATTAAGCTCATCAATCGCTATAAATTCTTCTTCTGTAATGACATTTTGTGATCTCAATTGCTTCAATAGGCTCAGACTGAGCAAGTAGTCGATGGATTTTCGTTGCATATGTATGTGCTCCTTTGAAATAAAAATGGCTCACCACAAAGGCAAGCCGATAGATATAATGCTTAGAATAAATTCTTAAGGTTGATTGTCTTTTCTATAGTAATACTAGGATCACTTACTAAGGTGGCTGTCAGTACAAGGGCTTTATTGTTCGCTCCACTACTGCTTCCGGCTTTCACTGTCACGCTATTTCCTGTACTGGCTGTCACGCTACCAATGATCGGAGTCGAATCATCTTGGTTTCGTAGACTCCACTCCACAGACTGGCCAAACACTTCCACTCCATGATCATAAATATGGCTGACGTATGAGGCACTTTGGCCTGTTTTTAGAACTGCATTGCCAGTAATGGCTATCGAATAGATATGCGTTCCTGTTTCGACGACTCTCATTTCAATGCTACTTTGTACTGCTGAGTGATACGTTAATTTCGCAGTGATTCTTGCTTGTCCCAAAGCGATACCCATAACCTGACCTTGCTGATCTACACTAACCACACTTGGATCACTAGATATATAGGTAATCGCCGGATTCGCTATCTCATTTCCATTATCCGTAGCAGACACATTCAACGGTATTGTTTCGTTTAGAGGTACATGGGCCATCGTTCCCTGATGAATATGTAATGCATATGTATGAGCAATCTCGTACTTCCATCTATCTGCAATGTTATGTTCCACGTCATCATAAGCTGTATTTATGCTATCCAATGTACAGCTTAACTGGATGATGCCATTCATCGTGCGATCAATTCCAGTCACTTTAAAAGGCTGATGAGTCATATAAAATCGTTGGCTTAATGTAATGTCCCTCGTATCTGTATTGTCTTGTACGGTAATCAGGATGTTGCCCTCTGGCATGGAGATAACTTTACCTGTTTCCGTTGAAAACGTTCTGGCTTCTACCACAGCATCAAACCATTTCACCTGTCCATTCCAGTTTAAAGCTAGTCGTTGATTACATTTTCGCATCTTGCCTCGACACGACTTTTCATTTTGATCCACCTGACTGGTGATCAGATAACGTTCATAGCGATAATCCACGATATCTCCTGTATGTAAGGGTGTTGCTGCACGAATAATTTTTTCATCGGTCATTTGAATGGTATTTGTCGCATCCTGAATTAGAGCAAGCTGTCGCATACCATTGATATGTACAAGCTCTCCCTTCTCTCGTAGAAAGAAATCCAGCATGGGTTCTAAGCTCCGTGTCACTCCTTCACCTCCATTGCAAAATCCTGCTTACAGCGATACAGATACAACTCCATATAATCGCTCCATTCTTTCTTATCCAAAATAATAAAAATATCCTTGCCAATTCGAACATAGCCGTTTAATTGCAATAAGGATTCCAGTGGACAGAAAGCTCGATATGTCGTCTCTAGTATGTAACCATCTTCAAATGAAAAGCTCTTACGATTTGGTTGTACATCTGCCATTACTAACAGAACAGAGTTGAAATGAGTAACATCCAAAATCTCCAGCTTTGTATCATAGAACATTAATCAGTTCCGACCTTGATTTTAGGTAGAGGAAGAGCCAATCGAATACTTGTCGGAATGCCTGTTTCATAGGTAGCAGATCGCTCTCCCTCCTGTTTATCTATTAGACCAACCGAATCCCGATTTTTATAGAGATACACCGCATAATCGACCATAACATCATCATATTCCACTGGTAGTGTTGAAACATTACAATAGCCATAAATGTTACTCCTCGCTTTATTCAAATAATGGATCAGGATATCATCCTTAGATATGTCTGTTGGTTCCATGCCTAATAATCGTTTAAGTAAAATCAATGAATCACTCATGTGCTGTCTCCTGTTCCTCCTTTACCTGTACCTTCTCGGTACGTTTCATATTCTTGACCGTTTGAGCTTTCGTTACAGGTTCATCTTGCTCAGTCTCATCTGGTTGCGGTTCCTCTACTTGCTCATAATGCCTACTGGCCTGTAACCGCAGCATTAGCTCCTGATCTGTTACTTCCCATATACATCCTGTTTCCTGATTCAAAAACCACATTTCCATCACCCTCCAAAAAATAAGAATAGGGCATCCAAAACGGACACCCTAAACGTGTTTCTTCTATTATAATGTGTTTGCATATCATCCACTTTCAATTAAGACTTATTGGCTGTGAGTACAGCGAGAGCTTCCGGCTTGATACATTTAGCTCCGAATACTTGTAATCCTTTCACTGCATCTAAAAATTGTTTCTCTGGTCTGAAGGCTTCCACCGAATCCACTTGTCCGGCAAACGAAATGGCACTCTTATGACCTGCAATAATTTTATACTTGGCTCCTGCTGTGTTCGGCACATTGTTTGATTTATAAACGGTCATGCCATCAATATCTCCTACATAGCCTGTGCGGATGATATTTGGGTCTTTGGTAAAACGTGCATCTTTCAGCAGCAAGCCATAGTACCATGCGGGAACCACCACAAATCGTTCCGTTTCAGGTACATTATTTTCGTCCAATAGTACGCCTAGATCAATCAGTAAATCATAGGCCGTATCTTTCGTTGGAGTTATAGGTGTTGTATCATTACCGATTGTATTCTCAGCTCTAACCTCTGTATAAAATCCAGCGAGATACTGATCCACCACATTAGCAAGCCCATACGAAGCTTCTACGATCCCACCATCCAGTAGATTCACATTCGCTTGAGCAGCATCCACATCATCCACCTGAAAATTGAAATACTTGGCCTGATCGATCACCAACGTTTTTTGCGTAGCATCTAGTTCCTGTGGGTTACCGATTCCAGCAGCTTTATCATAATTGCCAATCGTTACTGCCCCAATCGAATTAATTTTTACAGTGGAGCCTTGGCCTTGAATTTCCCCTTCGTAATCGGTGTTGACGACATTACCGTACACCAGATTCTTTTTCAGACTTTCATTTAAACGTGCGCTCCAAATCGTAGGAATAAAATTTTGTACTGACATATCTAATCACCCTGTCCTTTTCTATTGATTATTATTTGTTTTGTAATGCTTGTTTGACTTGATCCCAATGCTGATTAATTTCGTTTGGGGACATCCCTTTAATCGAATCCAATGTAAATGTGCTACCTGTTGAACTAGCCGGAGGTGTATAGCCATCCCCTTTAAGCCGTTGCTCGACTTGATGTTGTATAGCCTGTTGTAGCGCTTGTTCCAACATAGCCAAATTCGCTGTCGTGGCTTCTTCATCTGCACCAATAAAAAAATCCACTAACGGGAGTGGAAGTTTCTTCTCGGATGCTATTTTTACCGCTTGGCTGGTTAACCGTTCACGTTGCTTCTCTAGCTTCATATGCTCCACTTCGGCTCGCAGCTTCTCAACTTCAATTTCTTTCTCATCCTTAGTCGGGAATCGCTTCTTGATCTCAGTATCCACTGCACTTTCCAAATGGTTGGCTTTCCATGTTTCCAACGACTTGGCGGATCGTTTGTCCACCGTGCTATCGAACCAGCTTCTTGCTTCTTGATTGGATTGAATGAATTTTTCTATCCCTTCTACGCTATACGGATTCAAACCCTGAAGGTACGATTGCCATTCCTCATTCGTTTGGTTTTCCTTAATCAACTGCTTTACTTGTTCTAAATTCATTTTTGTTAATCTCCTTTATTGCCCATTCGACTCTGTAGAACCGAACACACTTATGTATGTTTGAGCAGTTTAATGCCATGCTCAGGACAGCAATGTAACGCTTTAGAAATCACAAAAACGAGGAAAAGGTACACACATACCAACTCCCCACTTTTGCCTATATTTCAACCTTTGTTTATGCGGATTTTGGATAGCCTAAAGCGTAACATCAAGCCTATTGATTGCCTAAACTTCAGAAACGTATATGTATGCTGAAACTGTATCATATTGAATATTATGCTCAAGACAATCATGTTACGCATTAGAAAACGCAAAAGTGACGAAAAGGTACAAGCATACCCACTCCTTATTTTTGCCTATTTTTACCCCTTTGTTTATAGGGATTTTTCCACCTCTAAAGCGTTACATCGAGCCGTCTTTTTGTCTGAAATTCCGAACACGTATCCTAATATTTTCTTTTCTCGCCTTACCTCTACACTTCTCACAATATTTCTGCCGATTCGAATTTGCCGAAAATGTTCCTCCGAAACGTGTACAGTTCACCCTCGATTTCGCTGTCTTAGGCTCAGTCTCTACATTACGTTCAGACTTATATTCTCGCTCCAGCTTCTCGTCTATTGGCAGCACTCCATGTTCAAAATATGTACAACGGGGCAGGCCATCATCTTGAGCGAAAAATACACATGGCTCATCCTGTAAACAGCAATAATTCGGGATACCGTGTTTCGCTCCGAGATAACATGCACAACTATTCTTAACCAACCGCTTAAACCTATTTTTATTCTGCATCCAATACCTTCTTATCCGTACCAACTAATCGTTGTTGTTCAGCATGAAATTTATTGAATTCCAGCTTCGGATTCTCCACAAATGGAAGCAATGTAAGCAACGTTTCCTGAGAGACCACTTCTTTCAGTTTCACAATCACATCAGCCATCCCAACCAAATCTGTCGGCAAGTTACGAGTAAACTTCACCGCGATATCACGGTAATCATATTGCACACCTTCTTTAATGTGCAGAAAGGTAAAGAAATTCCGTAAACGCTGCTTGATCGCCTTTTCCATTAACGCTTCACGCATTGCCACTCGATTCTCTAAATTCAGCAGCTTATTTCGCAGCGCCAAGGAGGAGGTATTGCTGGCCCAATTCTCATTAAAGTTGACCTGATCCATCATGTCGAAGATTTTGCGTTCAATGTTATCCAACTCATTTTTCACAAAAGAATCATTAATCTCCTTCGTAAGCCAACTTACCTTTCCCCCAGCCGGGACCTGAATAATGCCCATCTTCTTCATATTTAGCAAGTCCTCGGCTTCCAGCTTGGCATTTTCAATCACGAGATAGGCGTTGCGATGATCTGCAATTTCATTGACCAAGTCTGAATTCAGTGCATTATAGGCATCAAATAAAGAAATCACATCCTGGAAGCCGCTTTTCCTCTCTGTATTGGCTGGACAGGAGATAAGTGGGACTCTTCCAAAGATGTGATTATGTTTGCCGATATATTTCAGTTCAGGTGATTGGTTTTGCTTACTCTGATTAGGTTTACTATCACTACTAATTGTATAGTGCAGAATTTCATGGTCGGTATACACGTCCAAATACACTTGCTTATCAAATCGTTTCGTAAATTTATGTAGTCCTAGTAATACATTTCGTTCTGCTGTTCCGTCCTCCAACACATACGCATTCAAAGGAGATAATACTGTGGCGGAAAATTGGCCATCTGAATCAATATAGTTCAACTCAAAGCTCTCTCCAAAGATTTCAGACTGTTTTCGAAGCTGTAGATTATGCTCCTTGTCCCAATGACTCATATGTACATCTATGTTATGTATAGCTTCATCTTGATCTGATTTGGACACATAGTTTACTGGCTTTCCAAGCAGGTAGCCGACTTCATTATCTACGAACTTACGTGGGAAATTGAAAATGAGCTTTTGATTGCTTCGGCTTTCTTGCATCGCATAGTTCTTGAGAATGGCATGCTGACCATTGTAGTAATCTGAATATTTCTGTTTGGCTAATGCAGTCGATTGGAGTTCATTTAGACAATCTAATATGATTTGCTCAGTTATTTGCAAATACATCCTTCCTTTCAAAATAGGCTTAGTAATTGTTGCTTAAATAAATAAAAGAACCACCTTTACTAAGGTAGTTCCTTGTTGAACTAACGTTCTTCGTTAACGTAACTTCAAGCTCTGCGCTTCTTAAGTGCGTTTATTTGTGTTGACTTACACATCAGCCCTTAATAACTTGAAATTTTTATCGAAGTAAGCATGTATCCTATGTCCACCAAATAAATTTCCATCATCATACTCACAGTATATTTCATTTGTTTTAAGTTCGATATCATATAACGTTATTGATTTTTGAAATTTTTCGTTCGTTGTATTATATTCACCTGCATCCACAGCATCCCAATTTAAATTTTCGTCATTTTCATCATACTCGGGCCAAAAATCATTTTTGTATTCAATCAATTCTTCTGCTATAGCTTCTCTTGCTTTTCTATCAAAGTCTGCTAAACATAAAAAAAGTTCTTCTGCTCTTTTAATCATTTCGGCTACATCAACAGATCCATTTTTTATATCTAACCTCCAATGTATTTTTCCTTCGTTTGCCTCGAGTGCCGTATAGTCCTCATTATATGTAAACACTCCAATTAAGCTGCTGATTACTGATCTTTCCATTCTATAATTCCTTTCTATTAATATATATAATTACATCTAATTTATCCCTTAATTCATTATAGAAATTAGCTATTCCTTCTTAATTATAACCTACCCGTTAGCTCAACGAGATTGGACAAAATAAAATTTGAGTTTTAGCATAAGTCTCAAAATAGCAAACTACGATCATAAAATTTCAGGCTTTTCACAGACTGAATCAATTGAACAGCCCCATATAAACTATCTGGCGCATCATCATATTGGCAGTTTCGGTTATAATCCTTTATCTGGTTATTATATCGAATATTCGCTGCATTGAACAGAATATGCCCCTTCTTCACTTCCGGCTCCAAGCTAATAATGCGTTCATGCTTCTGCCCCTTAGAATGCACACTTTCTACGGGTGCATGTATAGTTACTAGTTGAGCTTATTTACGGATTATTACCAGCACCAACCACGACTGAGAAAACTCCCTCTTCATCGTGCTTCAGTATGACGATAAAGCTGCCGGGCATAGATTCTGGACTATTCGCTGCATCAAGTTCATACCAACCCTTCAACCGTTCTGAAAGGAGCTTACTCTCGTACTGGATAACATCTCGCCCCTCGTCTACCTTATACTCCTTGACCTTAACAGCGTCACTTGGAATTACAGAAGAAGTCTCGCGTATAGCTTCCTTTACAGAGCGCCTTGGCGTATCCGTAGCTTCAAATGACAGGGTTACATTCAAAGCCGTGTCTTTCTTTGTAACGTCATCTTCGGCATAAATAGCCAGAAAACTATTGTTCTGATAAGAACTAATGCCAGCATCTTGCCCATTCTCATCTGCCCCGCGGAGATGTTCGATAGTTTCCTTCGTATCACCAAGTCCTCCTGCCCTGGTGATCAGAGGTTCTATAGTTGTGCCTTGATCTTTTACTGCCTCAGAAGCCTCACCGCTTTCTGTATCAGTCACAACTTCATCTGCAGCAGTTGATTCAACCGTGCTTATTGTCTCTACAGCATTATCGTTGTCTTTGCTTTCTTTGGTTGATTCCCCGCAACCTGTTAACGTTACGTATAGAGCAATACATCCTGCCATAATAAGCAATCTCTTCTTGTAAATCCCCACACTCCGACCTCCATATTTTATAATGTTTAATTCTATCCTGCATTTACCAATATGTATTATAAAAAAATTAAGCTCGCCAGTCTGGACGCTATCTGGTATATTGTTCAATGTCTTCTATATTCGAATTTCTTCTCATCTGGTCCTCATATTCATGTACGTCGTTATTTAATTTGGCCACAGCTCCCCAACCCGAGAATACAAGAAGGAGTACTCCCATCAAGGCATAGGCAAATGTGAAATAATTCAAATAAAAGTTTAAAACAATACCGCCTAAAATCAGCAGCAATACAATCCACAGCGTCCACTTTATGCCCTTCTTCAATAAAATCTCTCCTTCATAAGGATTCGTATAATGTTTCTTTATGTATCCTGGTACATACGATTCACATGTCTAAAAAGTTCAAGAAATTTAGGCATCATGAGTGCTGTAACTGTTATTGTCTTGATTACAGTTATCAGCTTGTATGATTTCCACAACACTTTACTATTTTACCCTTTAGTTCAATCCATGGTCGTCGTCAATTATCCACGAAAATTCTTTCGTAATCGAAGTTGCAATGCTAGATAATATTAGTTCTAAGATGTCATCAGTGTATATTGGTACATCAATTTCAATTAAATTTACTTCTTCAGTACCATCAAGTGTGTCGAAAGCATAGCTCCCATCTGGATTAGCAAGAATACCAGTTACTTTAACAATCTCCCTATCGATTTCTTTATGAAATGTTAGGTGACTAACTTTTGTGAATCCCAAAACAGAGGTTAAGAATTGCTCAACAACCTCCGATTTAATTCTGGACATGTACTTGTCCGAATGGATACTTATATAGTCGTACATAGTTTCACCTTACTCATGTCTGCCATAGCTGCCTTTTGCTACTTCGAGGGAGCTTAACTAGGTAACGAATCAATATGAGATTCAACTTCAAAAATAAATTCTTCAAGGCTTTCACAATCAAACCATTCACTTCCTTTATTTATCTCAAACAATACTGGATAGCTATGATGATTTATTAAAAATTGCCAACCCTGTCTTGAAATCATATCCTCCAATATTTGACAGTAACCAAATAACTTTTCAACGTCAACTCTATTCATTAAGTCATAATCCTGATAAGTGGTTCCTAATGGTTCAGGGAAGATTCGATATGCTAACCATTTTGTTCCCAATTTAATACACCTCTTAGAGTTACAAAAGCATATGCGGTCATAATTAGTGATTCAACATTTTCCTGCAGTATCCTGCCCATTGACTTAACGAGATTGGATAAAATAAGATTTGAGTTTTAGCAAAACCCTCAAAATAACAAACTTCGATCATAAAACTTCAGACTCTTGACCGACTGAATCAATTGAACAGCCCCATATAAACTATCTGGTACATCATCATATTGGCAGTTTCGGTTATAATCTTTTATCTGGTTATTATATCTGATGTTATCTGCATTGAACAGAATATGACCCTTCTTCACTTCCGGCTCCAAGCTAATAATACGTTCATGCTTCTGCCCTCTGGAATGCACACTTTCTACGGGCGTATGTATCTTCGCTTTCCATAACTCTTCTTCAAACTTTTGCTTCATATAGCTTTGTGCCTGATTCACTTCAAAACCCAGCTTATCTACAGGGTAAATCTTCAATTTTTCAATGGCTACTTGAAACAAATCATCCGGTAACAGTTTATAGATATTGCCATCGATCACATACATTTGCTTTGTTTTGCGATGCTGTCAAATAATCGAAACCGCAGAGTAGTCATTTTTCTTCCCGGCTTTAATGGCTGGATCAATATACATGGCAAGTTCCATTTCATCAAACTCAGGCAATCTATCCCAATACATGATATTTTGAAATATGTATTCGTCTGTTGAACGTGGATCGTTTTGTAGCTCTTTATAGAAACTCTTTTCACCCATGGCTTGCTTCTTACACATCAAATAATAGTAGTCCAAATACTCGCTCCACAAGATTTTTGTACCTTCTAGCATTTCCTCCTCATGAGCCGTAAAAAAAGACAAAGCTGTATTGATCCTGTCCTCGTCTTGCAAGTTATTATATTGTCGCTCCCACTCTGACCACAGATCATCCCGTTCTGAAAATTGAAGCACGGCTGCTTTACGAACACTTCTTACACCTGGGATTTTACCCTTGAGCAGATCAGCCATGATGTCTTCTTCATTCAAGATGGTTCCACAGATCAGAATATTGGTATCTCTTGTTCCGATAGGCAGAATGACATCCGTAAACGTATTTTTAATTTGTTCTCGTTTGGCTTCGGATCGTGCTGTATCTTCCTTGAGCAAATCATCCATCAGAACTAATGTGGGACGGTGATGCTTATAGTGAATTCCTCTCAGGCTACCGTCAATCCCACGAATCATAATACATGAGTCCAATCCACCTTTACTCTTGAGCCATATTTCATTGTTGTTCCAGCGGCTCCCTTTACGAATCCCAAAATCCTCAATCAGCATCTGATTGGTTTCCAGCTCATCTTTGATCATATCGAGGAAGGGCAATGCAATCTGCTCTGTTGCTGATATGATCAATGTAAACTGTGATTTATCATATAAAGTCGCATACAACGGAAATAAAAAGGAACTGATCGTAGACTTTCCGTGTTCCCTTGGGAGGCCGAAAGCCGTAATCAGTCCAGTATGGGCAAGCATATGTCTTAATTCCGTGAATAGCTCTTTGTGAAACTGTCCAAATGCTCGATCAAAATATTTAGGAAAATAGGCTAAAGCGAAAAATTCAATGTCCATCTCACCGATAAGCTTTCTTAGTTCGGAGAAGCTGAATGTCTCGATCAATTGTTTCATTTTGGGCGGCTTGAAATGCTTCTCCATATACTGCTTAAGCAATTCGGTTTGGCGTTGTTGTTCTTGGTTTATCGTTTCAATTGTTGCGGCTCCTTTCTCATATTCACTATAAAATCATCACAAAAATTTCTGCTCCCTTTGCTGGCGGCTCCGTTTATCAACATAGAAGAACCCCTCCATCCCCAACAAAAGAAGTGGCTCATTACCACTCAATATTCGACAAAGCCATTTCCATATCCTGATGCGTTGTTAGGGTATAGATATTGGTAGTCGCTACGTGATCATGTCCAAGGATTTGCTGGATAGTCGTCAATGGAGTCGTCTTTACCAACTTATAGCCAAGCGTATGTCTGAGCATATGGGGTGCGACCTTTACGTTGACCCGATCCCCGTATTTGTTCAGGATCAGGTTAATTGCATTTCGCTCCAAAGCCCCACGCTGCCCTATACATAGATATTCTGATTCCACTTGTGGTCTGATTTCAAGATATCGGGTAATGCCTTTTCGCACATCCTTATTTAATGGAATGATGCGGAAGGAGTTCCCTTTGCCAAATACCTTCAATAATCCTTTGCGTTCACTGATTTCAATATCTTTCAGCTTGATGCCAACTAATTCGCTTACCCGTATTCCTGTACCCAGCAGCAATTCAATCATGCAGATATGCATCCGATTGCCCATACGGTGAATTTCATTCCGCAGCTTCCACAAATCCTTTTCTGCTAACCCTTTGTATTGCCGAACCACCTTGTTCCTAACCGCTTCGATATGTATCTCTTCCTTGATATAGCCTTGCTGGTGCATCCACTGTGCAAATACGTTGACGCTGGCAATTTTCCGGTTGATAGTGAGTATCGCTTGGTTGGTGCTTTGCAGATATTTCTTGTATTCTACTCCATCCAGTTCAATCCACTGATCCAATCCATATTCCGTTTTCCTTTGATACCAGGTTATAAACTGCAATACGTCCCTAATATAGCAGGAAACCGTATTTTCACTCCGATCCTTGCTCTGTAAATGCGCTTCAAACCCTTGAATATACTTCATTTTTCCCCCACCCTTCGCTCGTGTGTCACATCATAGCGTTGATACGAGGGAAAGTCCACTGATTACATAACTTATCTTTTGCACTGATTCTGGCTACTTTCGGGGCTAATTCAGGGCTGAAACTGGCATTTATCTATGCTAATACTGACGACATAACGTTATGGCTCCGAATCATTAGGCTCCACATATCCTTCCTCCATCTCAACCGATTCCTCAATAGCCTCATAGTCGGCATCTACTACATCCGCTTCGATCATTTCCAGAAATAGCTGCTTTCGCTCCTGTTCCAGTGCTTTCGTATTGACCACTAGCTCACGGCGATCATTCCACTCGTTAGGTGCACGGTTCTTTAAGTAGAAAATCATCGCTGTCGGATTGGGAGGCTGATATCGTTTTACTTTCTCGATACGTGTCTTCTTTTTTCCATTTTTGTCCTCTTCAATAATCGTTTTTATTTCTTCATATTCATACCCTGTAGCAGCTTTCAAAAGTGAATTTTCTACGTGGGATATAGGCACAGATCTGCTCCATTTGACTAGTTCAGCCAGCATCGGATGTTTATCTATATACTCGTACCAAGTCGTTTTACCTATATCGAGTTTCCTAATAATGTCCTCTGCATTCACTCCTTCTTCGAACCATTGCTGAATCTCCGCTAATCTAGGATATACATGTGTTTCCCACTTGGTTGGATGTTCCAATGCTTCAGCAAATTTGGGATGTTTTCTACGGTAGTCGCCTAGTGTCCAAATATGAATGTTCAGTCGCTTAGCAATCTCTTCATCCGTTAAGCCCTCTCGTACCCAAACGGGAATATCTCTAAGCCGTGGCACAACAAATTGATCATACTTGGTCAGTATCTTTGGCTTGTTCCTTTTTGGTTTTTCATTATTTTTGCTCATCTTCTGTTCACCTCCAGCACGAAAAAAGGGAACAGCCAACTATCGACCATCCCCCATATGTATTCTAGCTTACCCTAACAACAATCCACACTCCTCTATACGAGCTTTAATATAGAGGTGTACAAGGATAGTCTCTGGCTACCCTCGTTATAATAATATGAATATCTTTTACCAATCCACTTGTTTATAATCCTTTAAAAATACACCCGTGAGTGGTCTTTCTGCGTCTTTTCCTTCATAGATTGGATCGCAAATTCTAGCAGCAGCATCATTAAAATCCAATGGTAGATTTATCTCTCGACTAGCCTTTACCTGTTCTGGAAACTGATTCGATACCCAGCCAGGATCTACGCTAGTTACAAATATTCGATGCTTTTTATACTCTTTAGACAAGGTTAGGGTCATCATATTAAGCGAGGCTTTTGCCATGTTGGTGTGGACATGATATCCACCTTTTCTCTTCATCTGAAAGCGGCCTTCTGCCGCAGATACGTTAACAATAAATCGATTTTGATTAGGACTCCTCAACATAGTATCCTTCAACTTTGTATTGAGCAAAAATGGAGCGGTCACGTTGATTAGCTGAACTTCGAGCATTTCAACCATGGAAATTTGATGGGATTGAGCTGTCCATGAATTTTGAAACGAATGATTGTGACTTATTACTCCCATTTCTTGATTAAAAAGCTGTAAGTTTTGAATATCTTTTGTTTCATTCGTAGATTTATCAAAGTAAGAAATAGTCGTGCTGTTAGCGAGTAAATGTTGGTTGTCCATTATTTGTTTTTGGAGTTCCACTTCATTTAATTTTAATTCTTTATAATCCTCTTGCGACATTCTTACCGTCTGAGCAGCATTATTTATAATGATGTCGATGTAGGAAAACTCTTTATCTATGAAGTGGGCAAACATTTCTACCCTTTCAATTTGGCGAAAATCTAATTCGTAGATATGGATGCGATCTTTCCAATTTTCAAAATCAGGCTCTTGAATATAACGCTGTAGTGCATCATACGGAAAACGGGTTGTCAAAATGACTCGTGAACCGTCTCGTAATAGGCGTAATGCTGTGTGATATCCTATTTTTGTTCGTCCACCTGTAACCAATGCGATGTAAGATTCTAAATGATGCTTGGCTAGACGTTTATTTTCATTGTATTCGCCACATGATTGGCACAGCTTTACATAGTGTTCATGAGCCACAATATTCGATTCTTTACAAACATAGCATCTATGCTGTCTGCCATTATCGTTTATTCTTTCATATTTTCTCATTTTATCACCTTAAATATTATTTACACATATAATAACATATGGTACAATTTTCTTACACAGTAGCTTAATTAAAGTGCCCGCCTTTCACGCGGGAGAATGAAGGTCTCAATCCTTTCTGTGTATGGTGATAGTTTAATGAAAACACCTTCCCGTCAAGAAGGAGATGGAGGTCTAACTCCTCCTCACCTTTAAAATTAAATAGGATGGTCCTTAATTCTCGCTTTCTTGAGGGTTAGGGGCTTTTTTTGTTCTCATTGAAAATAAGCTTAATTTTAACTTATCGTAGCAAATTTATATGAAACGTATGGCTTGACCTAATAAAGTCGGCTTATATCAATTAAAACTGCCATGTTCTTTCAAACTATAAAATCTACACTTGGTAATTTCGGTATTTCCTTGTTTATAATTTTTGTGATGCTATAACCTTATAAACTCATTATATGCTCACTAACTCTGGATTCAGCAACAACTTCTTGATAGCCCACCTTCACTCCATCCCGAATCAAATATACATCACTATCGCTGCCAACATGGGCAATATACCGCTTCACAATCACATCTACATATTTGGGGTCAAGCTCACTCGTATAACAAAGCCGATCTGTTTCCTCGCAAGCAATCAACGTTGAACCAGAACCACCAAAAGGATCAAACACAATATCACCAAGCTTACTGGAATTTTTAATCGGATAGCTAATCAAAGGAATCGGCTTCATGGTCGGATGATATTCATTCCGAAAGGGGCGATCAAATTGCCATAATGTCGTTTGCTTCCGATCACTGTTCCAGTAGTGTCCACCTGTTGGCTTCCAACCGTATAATACAGGTTCATGCATCCAATGATAATCGGCATGTCCCATTACCATCGCTTGCTTAGCCCATATACAACATTGTGCCAGTTTGAATCCTGCTTCAATAAATGCCTTCCTAAAGTTCAAACCTTCACTATCCGCATGAAATACATAAATACTTGCTCCATCATCTGCTACTTCAAACATTTGAGTATAGGCAGCCAATAGGAAAAAATAAAATTGGTCATTGTCCATCTTATCGTTTTCAATTTTCAATGCATCCTTCGTCTTACCTGTATAGTCCACATTGTAGGGTGGATCGGTTACAATAAGCTGAACCTTCTTACCATCCATCAATGTTGCGATATCCTGCCAATTAGTAGAGTCACCGCATATGAGCCTATGCTTACCAAGTATCCAGATGTCACCTTTGCAAGTTATCGGATGTTCAGGTAATGCTTCTTCTACATTAAAATCATCCTCATCATCGGCTGTATCTTCATGTAATGTATCCAGCAACTTCTCACACTCGCTCATATCAAATCCAGTTAGAGAGAGATCATAATCAGCCAGTTTTAATTCTTCTAGTTCCTGCGCTAAAAATTCAAAATTCCAATCCGCATACTCAGCCGTTTTGTTATCAGCGATTCTGAAGGCTTTGACCTGTTCAGGAGTTAAATCATCCACCAGTATCGTTGGAACTTGCTTTAATCTAAGCTTCTTAGCTGCTAACAAACGAGTATGACCTGCTATGATTTCATGATTACTGTCAATCAGAATGGGATTTTTAAAACCATAACTTTGAATACTTGTTGCTACATAATCTACAGCTTTCTCATTATTTCTGGCGTTTTTTATGTACGGAATTAACATTTCTACGTTTACGAATTTGATTTGCAATCCATCTCATCCCCCTTTCTACCTTCATTTTTAAAAAGGCTGCAATCCACATCCAGGTGTAAACCACACCAACTACAGTAATAAATCGTAATATTTCTATAATTATTGCTTGTAACATTAATAGCATTCTTGTTGCTCCTCTCTAAATGAAAAAGGAACCCTAGCTCATAGCCAGAGTTCCCATGTTATGATTCTATACTTGTAAATCTGCTCATTGTGTCACGTGACACATTTTACTCAAGTCCTCAATTCGTGTAGTTTAAAATTTGCAAATAGCAGTCAGTATTCAACAAGGTAAAATTCAATATGAAATACGAAAATTTTAAAGCGATAAATACAGCCAATTAATAATATGACTCTGAATTGTCCATGAATCCTACCAAGTCTATGTATGATCTACTCGTGGGATAGGGGAAACTAAAACCGCGATAAAACCACTTCGCTACGCTACGTAAACGGTATTCATCGACCTGCCGCTGTTTCCCCTCCCACACCCAACCCCTTTGCGGCTTATTTAGTTCACTTTTTCGCAAATTTCTAAGTTTCCTTAATTCATAAAACGGTTGATTCTATTGACTTTTTTATCATCTGGACAGCAAATCATGGATATATGTTATATATAGCATTACTCCACAATTTGCGGTCCAAGATTAAAAAAATCCTTATATGTACTACCTTTTTGACAGTATCGAAAATAAGAAAAATTTGATTTTTTTGTTACAACCGGCTATCCGTTAAATTTGCTAACTAACCAATATCGCTTCCCTTTATGGGGATTGTTGCTTCCATCTTCTAACTTTTTTCGGTTATCTGGAAAACTACCAATCGCATATTTTAATTGATTCGATTGGAGGTAGGATTGTAATTGGCTAATATCCTTTTGTAATCTGCCTCGATAATCCTTGATATCAAATTTTTCAATGACTTGTTTTTGACCCTCTTTGTATATTCTTTTACTAACTATCGTGTCTAAATAGCTACATAATTCTTCTTGCTCAAATAGTTTCTCAATCAACGTGATTTTATTTTTATGTAATAAGTTCGAAATGTACATCATATAGGCATCGCTTTCCTTTTCCCCCCAGTTTCTTCCCTGAAATTATTGGTTTCTCTGTTCTGATCCAGCATTACTTTAATCCGATCTCTCGTAGCTACAGCTTGAAGATATTTAACTCTGGAAACTGTCTTCTTCGATTTATATTTGCCATCACTTGTTGCGTTGTCTTTAATGATGTAATTGGATTTCCTCGAAAATTTACCCACTAGCTTTTTCCATTCTTCAACCCCACCATGAAAAAGGCATCTGCTTCATCCAGTTTCTTCTGGACGGATCTCAAGTAATTATTCAAATCTCGATTGCTTCGATTCAGTAACACTACATGTACCTTATCCTGGTCATTCTTGAATCTCTTTCGCCCAATACACTGTAGCATCGTATCCACATCAAATATATCGCACACAATTAATTTAATTTGCTCATCCTTCAAATCAAAACCATTATCAAGCACCGTCGTGGTGAATAGATATTTACAGTCAAACCTATTTTGCTTGATCATGGACCCCACTTGATCATCATCTACATATTTGAGATATTTTTTATTTTTGCTGCTTTTACTACATACGAATAGTGAATCGTCATACTTCATATGAAGCTCAAAAGCCTTTTGGATCGTGTCTGCATAATATATAATTTTATCGTTAGCTTTATTGAATTTGCGCTCAATCCATTTTTCTATTGCATAAAAGTCTGTGTAGAAGGATAACGATGCAATCTGATTGAATTTTATTGGAATGGAGTACGTCCATATTTTATTACCTTTTTGTTTGAGCTTACGTCTATATTGATCCTTGATATAAGAGAATAACACATGACCTGTTGCGGACATAAAAATTCTAATTTGAGACTGTAAACCGAGTATAGCTTGAAGGGAATCATCGGCATTATCATTAAATCCACTGTCCGTAGTAAAGTAATGCGACTCATCACACACAATATATTTATAGGGAGAAAAATTGTACTCTTTCCCTTTGTTAAGCTGATTTTCAATCGTTTGATATAATTCCACTTTGATTCTTGAGAATAATGAATTGTCGATAGCTTCCTTATTCTGTTTATACAGGTTCTTTCGATTAACCAATAAAAGGATATTCACATTTTGCCGATCCGCTAATTGTTCCAGCTTATTTCGAATAAAATAGGATTTACCTGAAGCCGTCCCACTGCTAATTAAAACGATATCTCCATTTTTCCATTCAACCTCCTCCCCGTTTATCTTCTCAGTTACATTTTGCTTTGGCTTATAATCATCAATTCTCATCAAATGCTCCTCACATCATTTCTAACATCTACATTTTAATGATTTGTTGCTTCCCATTCATCAATGGCTACAGATAGTTCTGGCGTTTTCAGATACATGGAAAATAAAACATTCGTCTTATAGTGTCGTGCCTTCGTTATAAACGAGAACCCCTTACTTGTCAGATAATTAAACAAATGAATATCGTAACAATAAAAATAGCTCACTCAGATTCACTCCTCTCATTTGTGGATCGCACCTTTATAGCAAGTGTCACCCAATCGCCCGTGTTAACAGGCGCTATATGTGTCACGTGACACCATTTACTCTATGGCCAGCAATTAATCCAGTATGTCATCCATTGAAACATGATTCTCTTTAGCATTATGATCTAATTGCTGCTTATAAAATTTAATTTCTTCCGTTAACGTTTCCAATGACTTCTCCTCTAAAGAATCGCTATAATTTTTACATTTTTTCAATTCATCTTGAAAGCTATGTAAATTCCATTTTTCTTCAATGTTGATATCAGAGTGAAAAAGTTCATTTCGCATCTCATCCCAAAATTTTTCAACCATCCATGGTCTGAATTTGGAATCAAAATGTTCTTTGTTTTTTTCCAAATCATAAACAACTGCAAAATCAATATCTTCTTCTGTTATATTGGAGATATGAAGATGATTGACAATACAATCCATTTGAGCGGTTAAAGCGAATCCTCGATTTTTAGAAACAACCACAGAGCCAAGTCCCATATAATTCAAAATAGGCGAGATGATTAAATCATAATGTCAACCATCCACCCAGCTTTTGACCTCGTTTACGGTTAGTTTTTCTTTTTTTATGTCATGTTTCTCCCAAAACGAACTATGAAATTTCCATTGATAGTTTTCAAAATGACTTTCTTCTCTTTGTGAACCGTTTTCATTAAGAAACTTTGAGGTCGGTTTGTTTTTTAGCAATCTGTTCAAAAACGATTCCATTTTCAATAATTGCTTGCCATGACCGTCTGAAATATACCCCTCTGCAACCTAAAAATGTTAATAAAAGGTAATTATTTTAATAGTCTTAAGCGGCTTGTAACAAAAGCTGCTAACTTTTTTGGCAATTTGGTCATGCGTGTATCCTCCTATATTTCATGCAAAAAACAGAACAAATGTTCTTATTTATATTATATCGCATATACCTTCGCTTTAAAAGACAACGATTATACAAACTTTCCTAAAAAAAGAAAAGATTTAAAATAAAACAAGAAAATCGAGGACAATATTCCCCCTCTTAATGAATGTTAATCCATTTTAGATTAATACCTGTAATAGAATCTATCGTCATCAAATGATAATATGGATCGGCTACACTTAGTTGAACAGAAAATGCCACTCCAATAGAGGCCCCTTCAAAGTAATAACTTCTATTTCTTTTTTGACCAAGACGATTTTGAGGTGCTTAATAGAAGTATGCAGACTTGTTTGCTAACTATATTACAGAATCAAGGTAGCAAAATTTCAAGAAGTTTACTATTATTTTTTATTCGACAAGATTCCCCTTACTTCGCTTGTTAAAGTAGGATATAATTTCAATATTGTCCAAATAAATAATAAAAATGAAGGTGGGAAAGAAAATGAATCACAGAAAAAAATTATTATTAGTTCTTCCATGCTTATTACTCTCTTTTTCATTATTTGCCTCTAGTGCTCTCGCTTATGTAAACTACAAAAATAACTCTGTATCTGCACAAGTTCAACAGAAATCAAATTGGTGTTGGGCAGCAGTATCTAGCATGCTTGCTAATTATCTTGGAGCAAATGCAACTCAATCACAGATTGTCACTAAAATTTATGGATCTTCCGTTAATAATACAGGCTCTGTTTATGATATGAAAAATGCGCTAGCTAATTGGAATGTAGAGTCTAAACCAATACGTTCTAAAGTTTCTTTTGGGGAAATCATTAGTAATATTGATAACAATATGAACTTGAGTGCAGCAATCGCTTGGACTAGTGGTGGTGGGCACGCTCTGCTTATAAAAGGATACTACCAAGATACAAGTAGATCTATACAAAATGTGTACTATATTAATCCAGGTGATGGTTCTGCTACAGTTAGAGACTATAACGAATTTGTAAGCAACAGTTCTTGGGATTGGCGTAATACTTTGAGTGCTGTATATGTGAATTAATTTACAAATAGTGTATTACTAAATTGTGAGCTTCGGGCTTTGCCTTGGTCTGAGATGCGATCTTATTCAAAAGCATGTTAATGAAGTAATCCAATTATATTCAGGGAGGCTCTATTTAATGAAAAAAAAGCTGATCTTATCGTTTTTACTGATGTTTAATATACTTTTATTTAGCTTCAATAATTTAATATTTGCTCAATCTGATGAATCAACTCCAGATGCTCAAATCAGAGCAAGCATAGAAAGTGAGTTCAAACTAAAATATGTTGATTCTTTGAATGCTGTAAAATCAGATTATAAACTTAAAGCGGAAGAAAATTTTGAAAATGCACAATTAAGTTCAGGTACTGCCTTTTATAATGTTACTAATGATGTATATAGTAGCGCTATAGATTTTGCAGGATATACCTTTACGTTAAAGATCAATGATCGAGAAGTTGCAACCATTTATGCAACTTCAAATACTGGATCATGGAAGATATCCAGTATTAGTAATCGAGTTAATTATGAAAATTCTTTATTAACAGCGAAAGCCACTCTTTCAAAAAATGAGAAGGTAAAACTTATTGATGATGAAAGGTATGGTCTCAATGCTTTACTTATTGAAGGAGGAGAAAAAGAGCGTGTAGTAGATCTAAGTGGTACTGGGAAAAACGTTAACATTCTTGAATCTAGCTCAAATAAAACAATTACAAAATCGTTATTTGACCAAAAGATAAAAGAAATGAAGTCGGAAAGATCTGGACCAGCTACCAAAGATGGAGCTGTTATAATGGGAACAGGTCAATTCGATTTTAATGAGCCTTCGAAGACTTCGAGTAATGTTCTTCCAATAATCTTATTTTTTCTCGGTATTATTTCATTATTCCCCATTTTTATAATCTTAAAAAAGAAAAGGAATTCTTAATGATATTTTGGCCTTGCTTGTTCAGCTATCTTAGATGAGGGTGGTCAGGGAACTTCCATTCTACTAGTCCTCATTTTTTCTGTCCAACTAACTGTAGCCTATCCACATCCAAAAACAAGAGTCTTCCTATAATGGGGAGGCTTTTTTGTTTTATTATTTGAAGGAAACTATATAAACAAAAATAATTATATTATTGACTATACAATGATCGTTAGGTGCGATAGGAAGTTCGATTTTATGCTCTTTGACCTTTCGACTGATTTTTTGGCGCTGCTTTTCATAGTGTTTTTCTTCTTCCATATAGGCTTGGAGCTTAGTGTACACGTCCTCTTCTTCGAGTGTACGATGATACGGAAGAATCATCTCTACATCTTCCGTTTTGGGTATTTCTTTGTCGGGGAGAATACAGATGGTTAGCTGCTTCATATCTACAGGGCAGAGATACACATCTGTCGTCATTAGGGCATTACGCGTCAAGTTTTTAGATACGGTACACTTGGTCGGTTCGGTTCCAAGGGAAACATGTACCTTCAATGCTTCAGCGTATTTCTCCAGTACAAATAGCTGGCGACATTCTTTGTTTTGAGCACCGGAAAGAACATTATCCAAAAATACATAGGTATGCCGAGCAATCTCTTGACCGTTTGACTTTGTATAGATGGCGGTAAAGCCCTTTTCCAGCAAACGTTTGAGTTTGTCGTTGTCCTCTTCACTACGTCCACGTCCCGTTTCAATAGTCATGATTGGGAGGAGATTCTTCTTTTTCCTGATCTGCTTGCTGTTATTGGATTTTGGATTGGAAATATCCTGATTGGTTATGTACTCTGGCGTAGCATCGAATTGCTTATTCATTATCTTTTCGTGTAAAATGTAATACATGAAGGTTTCACTTGTTTGCTTGGCATCTGCTTGAGTGTAGGCCAGCGAAAATTCGCCATTTTGCTCTGTTACATCATCAAGTTGATATTGCCATATGTGGTACTGTCTTTTTTTGATCATACGTTATCCTCCGATATTATTATTTTCTGCTATACGTAACAAATGTTCCTAAACATTATATCGAATATACGTTCGTATTAAAAGAGCCTATTTGGGAAAATTTTTTCTTAAAGAGGAGAGAAGTTCATGTTCTAAATGCAGCGTGAAGAGCAAGATGGAGGGACCCAGCAATGGTTTGCTGAGTCCCCTTTATTGAATTCTATACCAGTACTAATCATATATTATTCTCTGTTCGTTTGATTAGGTTACAGGACTATTTATAGTTTTATACCAGCATTAAAACAAACTTTGATTTACCTACTATTAATCTAAATAGTAAGCAGCAAGAAGAGAAACGAATATTTTAATGTATAGCACAATCCTTCAAGTAGATGAATCAATAGAACTGTTTATAAACCCTAATCATCGTTTACATCATTAGTATTCTCAAACTCAGTTTTGGCTAATGGGGGAACATAAAATGGATTAAAACCCGTTTTACTTTTGTTTACTAAGTTTTCTGAATGATCAGGATTTATAGCTAAATTTTCGTATTCTTCGTTATCAAATATAAACAATTGTAATCTATCTTTTCCTATACTTTCATAGGCAGTAGTTATTATTTTCCCTATAGCTTTGCTATTGTTTTGGTCAAACGGCTTTGAAATATGATCTATAACTAATATAGGGATTAATGGGTATATATCTTCTTTCAAGAGCATTTTGAGAAAACCTAAATATCCACATAGTTGTATAAGCGTGTGTCTCGCCATACTTCCTATATAATAATTAACTATTTTTCGTTCTTCTGTTTTATTTTCTTCAGAAATAGGCTCAACTACCATCGGTTGCAAAATATTACCTTTTTTCAAGTATTGTAATTTAAACCCGTCTCGTTCCAGGTCATCATTTACGACTGAAGAGATATCCTTAGCCGATTCATAAAGTTTTGTAATATATTGTGATAATTCTTTTATTTTTTGGCTATTATCAGAATTTTGTAATATTTTTAATTCGTCTTTTATTTCTTTAATTTTTTTTCTTTTTGCCTTAAGTTCCTCCGCAGGAGATTGAATACTTGTCGATAAACAGTCTTCAATTAGTACAATAGCCTTTGACTTTTCTTCTAATGTAAATAATTTAAACCTAGCATCATTGCTCTTAATTTTAGCTTTTAAGATTTCTCGCTGCTTTTTTAGTTCCTTTACAGTATTGTCACTTATCACGTATTTACTAAAGGAAATTGTGCTCTCAAGTTCAGTAACTAGATTTTTAAGCGGGGAAACTAAATAATCAAATGTATTGTTTTCATCAAGCAGTCCTTCTAATTTTGTCAGGAGCAGTATTCTGTTTTTATTATCCTTTTCGAATTGTCTAGAATCGGCAATGCTATTTTCATAAATTTTTATTTGTTCAGAAATATTGTTATACATCACTTCTAAATCTGCAACATTTTTTTCATTCTTCTTCTTAAAAATAACATGCATAGCCTTCATTTCATCTATTTTCTGCTTTATTTCATCTGCATTCTTACCATTATACCAAATGTTCAGACCAAGTTTTTGAAGATTGCTGTTCACTCGATTATATATAAATTCATATTTTGCAAAATTGTCTTCTAGAACCCTGACTTCTTCTAATAGATTATTCAACTCTTCTTTTAATTCATGTATTCTTCCAAGATTTTTATTAAATATAAAATTTAAGATAGGAGCTAGCTTAATTGAATATCTAACATCACTACATTTATCAAAAAAATCATGAATTGCTCCTTGCCTTTTTTCACCAAGAAAATTAAACATTGTGAATGACCTATAAGTTAATTCTTCTTCTGTAAACCTTCTTATCTCTTTTAGCTGATTTATATCTTTCACAAATATAGCATTCAGTTTTTCTTTGTATTCTCTAAAATTAATGCCTATTGATTCCACTTCATCAGAATAATTCAAATAGTTAAGTTCAGGATTCCTTGTTCTAGATATACTGTATTCAATAGAATTGTATTCAAATATCAGAGTTGCTTTCTCTAACGAATCTATATACCATGGCTTTTTTTTAATATCTTCAGATGATCCAAACATAAAATCTATAAAGCTATAAAATTCAGTTTTACCAGAGCTATTTTTCCCTTTGAAGTAGTTTATTCCCGACTTAAATTTGTAAGTAAACTCATTTCCATCTGTTCCATACATTATCAACCTAGTTATCTTAAACATTATTCATAACCTCTCTCAAAAATTGTTTTTCGGACAATTTCCTACTCTCCTCAATAGCTTTTTCTATAAATAAACTTTCTCCATATACAGGTTTGTCTGTACTTTTTTCTGGTTCTGATAGACAATGTAATTGATTATTTTCCAGACCTATTCGCCCTTTTATATTAAGAAGGTGAATAGCCTTTATAATATATGGAATGCTATTACAATATTCAACGTAATCACCAGAAAGCACAGAAATACATTTATAAATAATATCTTGTGTATTGTTTCCATTGTATATATTATTCGGAATCAAACGATCCTTTTTAATTAAATAAGAAAACATGAGCACCTTATTAACACTTAATATTTTATGCTTTATTATTATGTTTAAAATAATATCGCAATAAATACTGACTTGAAATACTTCGGCCTCAAGCTTTAGTTTGCTCATTGTCTTGGTCCTCCCATGAAATTTGATAATCCTCATCAATTCCATCTTTAGTTAAATATATTCCAGATCCGTATCGAATTTGTTCGTTAGCTGCATGTGAATTGCCCATTTTTTTTGTTTCATCCAGCCTACTGTATGCTTCGTCACATCCCTGCCTCTGTAACCTAAATTTGGAGTCCTCAAAGTTTTCATGCGTAGTTACTTCAATATCTTCTATTTTTCCTAATTTATTTGATTCCATATAACTAAAGCGTAGGTTATTATAATATGCACAATAAGTTAAGTGTTGTTCGAGCAAACGTGTGTTCAACTTACAAGCAAGTAATTGTTTATATTCTCTAGAATTAGATAAATTCATATCATTAAAATCAATCTTATGAATTTTCTTGAAATCAGCATACAAAGGAAGAGTTATTTCCTCTGTTATTCTAGAAGAAATACCCTCCACTATTTTCATGAACTCAGTATAATTTAAAATATATGGCTTCTTATCATTGATTGTATTCATAATTTGTACAGTAACATGTTGAAGTAATTCATTAATACGCTGAGAAAATACAACTTTATTTGTACCAGCTCTTCTAAAAATCATAGAACAATTTCCCCTGATTTTTTCATTAATATTTTCTTCAGAAACAAAACTATATTTTTCTTTAATAGAGTTGTATGTTTCCTCGAATTCCTCAAAATTATCATTATATATTTTTTTTACTTTTGTAATTATAGCTTTCGAATTTTTTTTTGACTCTTTAATTAATTCAAAATGCTCTTTTGCACATCTATCAAACAAAATATCTTTATTCCCATATTCATTATCAGTAAATAACACATATTCGCTAATCTCATTATCAGAAGATTCAAGTAAAATCCAATTCAAAATAATTTTTTGAGCGCTACTTTCTGTAATATTAGTTCTTTTGACTTGAATAGCCCGATTAGAGTTAATGCCTACTATTTTGTTATGAAAATTCTCATCATAATCATCTATTTCATCAGCTTTAATTTTCTTAACATTTACATCATCAATGGTTTCAAACTCTATTTGATTGCCCGCTTCAAGCGTAAGCATATAGCAAACAAAAACTCTTATTTGAAACGAAAAACCACTCAAACTATATATCCCACTACTATCTGGTAGATAGGTATCCATCATTACACCTCATTCTGTAAATAAGATTATTAAATGTCTTAATTGCTCCTATATTCTCACACAATAGCCCTCTCAATACATAAGTAACTTGCCTTCCTTCAGCATAATACATCCTTGCCACTCGCTTTCAACTCATCGAAATATCTCAACCAATATCAATGGACTATATACCCAATCCCAAGGAAATGCCTCAGCCCATTATTCTACTAAAATCTGCATAAATCTTCTTTATTTCTTACACTATAGCATATTCATGGGGATATATGGAACCAAAAAAAGCCCTTGAATAATACCAAGGGCCTAATTAAATTCATCTTCTAATTTAAGAGAAGACCGAGATTATTCGTGTTCTGTAAAAAACAAGGAGTCGTAGGTAACATATCTAATAAATTATAGGATTGGTCATAAATCTTTTTGCTCAACTGGTGGTTGAAAATTATAAAAAATCAAATATGAAGTTATTGTTCGTATCAACAAACTCCAATAGAATTGGATTACATGAAGGAGCGTGAGGATTAATGAAGGAAAAATTAGCAAGAAACATAAGCATATACCGCAAAGAAAGAGGACTTACACAAGAAGAACTCGCAAAAATACTTGGACTTTCATTTCAAGCCGTTTCCAAGTGGGAAAATGCTTATACAATGCCTGATATATCGTTACTACCTCAGTTATCAAGAACTCTAGAAGTAAGCATAGACAAGCTTCTTGGGTATGTATCGCAGGACAAACCGATTACCATTTACGAGGAAGAATATAAAACACAAGAATATTACTGGGGTACTGAACCTAATAAAGTGTGTTATCAGGTTTTGCAGTTTATGCCCCCTAATAAACACATGAAATTATTGGATATTGGATGTGGTGAGGGAAAAGACGCCGTATTTTTTGCTAGAAATGGATATGATGTCACTACGTTTGATGTTTCGGACGCAGGTATAGAGAAAACCAAGAGACTTGCTGAAAAAATCGGTGTCCATGTTAATGTATTCAAGGCAGATATTTTAGATTATCGTTTGGATACGCATTTTGACGTAGTCTTTTCAAGTGGTGTCCTACACTACATAAAACCGGAATTCCGCAAAGAAATATTTGAAAATTATAAGCAGTATACAAATCCAAACGGCTTACATTTCTTTAATGTGTTTGTAAACAAGCCGTTTATTGCTCCACCACCTGAAAAAGAACCTAATGCGTATAAGTGGTACTCTGGTGAACTGCTTGCACATTATTACGACTGGTTAATTGAAGATAGTTCAGAAGTTATCTTCGACTGTAACTCGTCAGGCATTCCCCACAAACATGCACTGACTAAAATTATTGCACAAAAGATAACCTCATTAGGCTAAAGATACTTCCATATTTAAGGCAACAAAAAAGAGGGGTTCGTCTTTGCCGCCCCTCTTTACCGTTTCTCCCATACATCCTCCAAATTAATTGTCCTTCGGCACTAACAATGAACAGCACTCAACCCTAAAGCATTTTGTTGAATGCAGGAACATATTCAAATTGCTCTTAAACCCTTGTACATTAATGCTTCTGATCTCGATATATTACTACCACGCACTCCACGTGCACCGTGTGAGGGAACATATCAACGGGCTGCACTTCCAGTGTATGGTACCCGCCATCCTCCAATATCCTTAAATCCCGTGCCAGCGTGCTCGGATTGCAAGACACATAAACTACACGCTCTGGCTGCATCTCCAGAATGGTCTCGAGCAGGCGGGGATCGCAGCCCTTACGGGGTGGGTCGACGACGATGACGTCGGCGGTGATACCTTGCTCTTTCCAAGCGGGGATGACGTCTTCGGAAGCGCCTACCTCAAACTTCACATTGCGCATATTGTTCAACAGCGCATTACTCCGTGCATCCTCAATCGCTTCTTTGACGATCTCCACCCCATACACCTGATCCGCATGCTGAGCGAGGAACAAGGAAATGGTGCCAATGCCGCAATATGCGTCGATCACCGTTTCTTTACCCGTGAGTCCGGCATATTCAACGGTTTTGCTATACAGCACTTCAGTTTGAACAGGGTTCACTTGATAAAAGGATCTCGCGGAAATAGCGAACTGGACGTTCCCGATGTAATCGTAGATCACGTCACGGCCCCATAGTACGCGGGTTTCGTCACCAAAAATAACGTTCGTTTGCTTCGTATTCACGTTCTGGCAAATGCTTGCCACGTGCGGAATATGCTCACGAATACTGCCAATCCAGGCATCTGCGTGTGGGATATCTCGCCCATTCGTGACGAGTACCAGCATCATTTCACCTGTACGAAAAGCAGTCTTGACGACGACATGGCGCAACAGCCCGCGTCCGGTTTCCTCATTATATGCGCTGATGCCCAGCGTCCGCCCAATCTCTTTGACACGTGCAACGACCTCGTCGTTACGCTCATCCTGAATGAGACAGGTGTCCATATCCACAATACGATGACTGCCACGTGCGTAGAAACCGCCGACAAGTCCGCCTTCGGTGACACCGATCGGCACTTGGGCTTTGTTACGGTACCTCCACGGCTCGCTCATGCCCAGTGTTGGGTGTACCTTTACCACACTCAGCTTCCCGATACGCTCCAGCACGTCCACGACATGCTGGCGTTTCCAGCCCAGCTGCGCTTCGTAGCTCATATGCTGGATCTGACAGCCGCCGCACTGATCATAGATGTCGCAGGGAGCTGCAACCCGGTCAGGGCTTGCCTGCACGATATTCAGCAGCTTGGCATAGCCATACTGCTTTTTCGTTTTCAGCACCTTTATCCGCACCTTTTCACCTGGCAACGCGCCCGGAACGAACAGCGTAAAGCCCTCAACACGCCCCACTCCTTCGCCGTCGTGGTTCATGCCGATAATGTCCATCACGGCTTCATCGTTTTTTTGCACAGGCAGATCGGTACGCTCTACGCTGACTCGGTTACGATTGGACGCATCCTGACTTCGTCCACCACCGGAAGAACGACGAGACCCTCGACCCTTTTCCGATCCCTTCCATTCCCTTTCCTGCGCACTTCCATTTCCGCTTCCAACTCGGAGCTGCTGGCCCTGTCCTTGTCCTCTTTCACTGTTCATCGGCACGGTCTTTTTCTGTGGTTTCCCTTGAATCGGAGCTGCTGCATTCCGGCGGCTTTTTCCACGTCCGCTACGGTTAGTCGTCATTATAGATGTCACTTCTTTCTGATAATCTTTTCAAGCCTGTTTATGCTCATGATTGGCATACAACCCCATATATAATCACACGGCCATTGCTCTACACATTAACGCCAGTATCGTGAACTCGAAAATGCCGTTACTCCCCACGGAGAACGGCAAGAACCGATATCGTCACAGCGAAAAATAACTTCCAACTCTACATTCCATATACTGTACTGTCCTGCAATAAGAAGCGAAAACACTCACCGTCATTCCTTACCGAAAAACATTCAAATGCTGCGGCAAATTACGGAAAGTCGCTGGCAGGGTACCACCTAGTTCGCCATCCAGATTAAGCTGGACATAGCCGGGCGAGATAACTTCCATGTAATCTGTTTTAAAATAAACGATTTTCTTATCCTGCAAATGCTCACCACGCAGCGCGAGTGTTACGAGCCGAATCATTTCCGCCAGATTACATTTGCGCACAGCGATCACGTCGAGCAGCCCATCATCAATGGTCGCGCCGGGCGCCAGCTTTTCAAATCCACCTACCGAGTTCGTATTAGCAATCAGGAAAAGCATGAACTCGTCGTGTATCACTTCCTGACCCGATGCCTTGATAATCAGCTCTTGCGGGGCAAGGCTGACCATTTTCTCCATACCCTTAAAATAATAAGCCAACTGTCCAATCATCGTTTTCAGCTTGCTCGGCACTTCATACGTAAGTTCGGTCAAAGTACCGCCGCCCGCAATGTTAATAAAATACCGATCATTGGCCTTACCGATATCCAGTGGCTTCGGATTTTGACGAATAACCAGATCACAATAATCCTCCCACTGCCTCGGTATCCCCAAAGCTCTGGCAAAATCATTCGTCGTCCCTAGCGGGAATACGCCCAAGGGCGGACGGTTTTCCTTTTCGGCCATCCCGTTAATAACTTCGTACAATGTACCATCCCCGCCTGCGGCGATGATCATATCATACCCACGCTCAATGGCTTCTGCTGTCGCACGAGTTGCATCCCCTTCGCCCGTAGTTGCATGGCAAGAGGCTTCAATACCACCTTCATCCAGACGCTGCAAGATGTCCGCAAGGCGGCGTTTCATTTCCTCACGTCCAGAGGTCGGATTATAGATCAATCTAGCACTTTTCATTCCCGTTACGCCACCCGTATATTTAATGATATTTATGTTTATATTCTCATTCATCACATTCACTCTATACAAAATATCATCATACTGGAAAAAGGCCTCTTTTACAATAAAAGAAGCCAACGCTTACCTAAATACAGAAATTTAAGGATATGATAAAGCTGTAGCTAAACCAAGCGGCCTGTTGCTCAATCTTGCTCCTGCATCCTTTGCAGCAGTTCACGAATTTGCCCGTTCATCCAGCTTGTGAACAGGGGATGCGGCAGCAAAGGATCTCCCGAATAACGGTATTCAAGCCCTTGTAATCGCCCAGGAATGATATGGCTTGTAAAATATCCCGAGCTTAAAAAAAGCGGCGCTACAATAACATCATGACCTCGCTCCTGCTTCCAGTACGCTACCTTATCATATACACCCTCAGGATTCAGCAAGGCATAGTCCGTAGCGATACTACTCACCCTTTGCACCGTAAGGGCTAACGAAGAAATCCCTCGCTCCCAGCGCTGAAAAAATCCATCATGCACACTGCCATGTCCCACGAGCAAAATAGTCTCACTCGCAGGGTTGACCGACAATGGGCTAACCTTGTCCCACACCATGTGAGCTACATCTTCTCCGTCATCCAACGGACTGCCAAAATGCACACGCCCCTTGATCCGAAAAGGCTCCAAATCCGTTTCTTTGTCTGGCGCATCCTTGACCCCCAGCGCATAACTAATCTCATCTACATGTGTGCTGCCGGACGACATAAATAAGGGCACAACCAGCAAATCTGTCACACCTAGGGCTTCCAAACGGTCAATACCATCCTGAATCAATCTTCCTTTAACCGTTTCCAAAAATGAAACCTCTAACGGCATGTCCTTTGGCAAATGAAGCTTTGCGGCTGCTTGATCCACCTGTTCCACCCAATACGACTCCCTTGAGCCATGGCTAATGACCAGCACCCCTGGGCTTCGCATTAGCGACCCAGACGCTCAAGTGTCAATTTATAACCGTCATTACCATAGTTCAGGCAACGTTTAACACGGGAAATCGTAGCTGTGCTGGCACCCGTCTCTGCTTCAATCTGATTATACGTACTGCCTTTGCCCAGCATACGGGCAACTTCCAGACGCTGAGAGAGGGATTGAATTTCATTAATCGTGCACAAATCATCGAAGAATACATAGCACTCTTCCAAATTTTTTAAAGTTAGGATGGCTTCGAACAATTGATCAATATTTTTATCATTAAGCTTTTTGAGCTGCATGGATTATCATCTCCCAAGGTTACGATCTATCCCCATTGTACTTGAGGAATAGTCGCTTTTTCAAGCGTTAACGATTTCACGCATCACAGAACAGCATTATTTTTCAGGAGAATCGTACTATGCTTGAGCCCAAATCCGCTTTTATACATGATTTCGGGACACGCGCCTAAACCCACTGTGCGTTTGTAACATACAGTAGAGTATCAACCTGCAAAGGAATGTGATCTCATGCCTGGACACTACTATCATCGGAGGCCGCCACAGCGTTCCCTTTCCGATCCGTATAATTCATCTCCGTATCCGGGACTCGACTCGTACAGCGATGGTCCGCAAGTCGGTTCCTCCGGACTCGTGCCTTATGAGGCGCCATCAAGTATTACAGAATCCGCCGCCGTGGTCACACCTGATCCGGTCCCAACCAAAGGAGGACTGCTCGGCAGTCTCGGCGGTCTCGGCAACCTCAGCAATCTCGGCGAAATTAAAGGCTTCATTGACCGTATGGGCGGCATTGACGGGATTGTCGCTACTTTCAGCAAGGTACAAAAAGTCATATCCAGCGTGCAGCAGTTTGCTCCGATGGCGAAGCTGATTATGGGCTCGCTCCCAGCATTCGGAAAATCTGCGAGCAAAAATTCTGAAACGGGAATCGCTGAGGAATTGGATGAATATAAACCACCACGTCCACGCCAGAAAAAAACGCAGCGCAAAAGCACTACGACCCCACGCAGACGTCCGAGCAAGCGCAAAAGAAAGTAGGCTATTTTATTTAAACCAGCCCCGACGCATAAACCAGATTACCATCACTGCACTTAATATGAACATGAAGAACAGCACTCCAAAATAACCGTATTTCCAGCCCAGCTCGGGCATATACGAAAAATTCATACCATAGATACCCGCAATCAGCGTCAGGGGCATAAAAACAGTCGTGATGACGGTCAGCGTTTTCATGATTGAATTCATACGGTTAGAATTTAACGAAATATAACTGTCTCTCAGGTCGGCTGTCATCTCGCGGTCGGCCTCCAGCATGTCGGTAAGCTTCAACAGATGGTCATAAATGTCCGTAAAATAGGCCATATGCTCCCCTTTATCCTGTACATGCTGCGAATTAAGAACCCGGTACATCAAATCCCGCATCGGCACAATCGTACGGCGCAGCTTGAGCAGCCTGCCTCGCAGGGCAAATACCTGCTTCATCAAGTCCTCCACCGATTCACGCCCACCCAGGCTCTCCAGCTCTGCCAGCTCATCTTCAATCATGAACAAACTCGGGAAATAGTTATCCACCAGCTTGTCCACCACTGTATAAGCCGCAGCCAGCGGCCCACGCGACCAAATTTTGCGTTCATTGGCATGCTGGACAATCCGTTCCCAAGCCTGATCCAGCTCCTCCAGTTCATGATGATGGTATGTCACCAAGAAACGACTGCTAATAAACATATCCACTTCTTCTGCATCCAATGTATCTACATCCAGCGCATGTACGACCAGAAACTGAACATCCTCGTAATAGTCCAGTTTTGGGCGTTGCAGAACATGCAAACAATCTTCAACAGCCAACGGATGAAAATGAAAATAACTCGTCAGCAGCTTCGATTCATGATCGGTAGGCTCGCTAAAATCCACCCACATCCATATATAATCCTCCATGACGATCTGCTCCAGCGACTGCCCCACTATCACCTGATGATCATGCCCTATAGTCAATGTACGTATCACCGTACAACCCCCTCGCCTAACACTACTGTCATCGATTCTATTTACATTGTATATAAGCTATTTAGCGTTATACAAATCTTAAGCCCCGTATTCATGTTTCATACAGCCAAATAAAGAAAAGGATATCTCCGGGCCATCATAATCCCCCAAGATATCCTTATAAGATATAATTCCAAGCCATATCATTCTCTTTTGCCCAAGCTTCCGCTTCCTGATTTAGCGCCTTGCAGATGCCTTTATTACGATGTTTTGAATCCATCACAAAAACAACGATACGATCATATCTCTGCTTCATTTCCTCTACAGATGTAGGATAATCAAGTTCCTCCATCAATAAGCCAAAGCCGGAATATCCTCTTGTCTAGAAGTCCTGATCTTCAAACTACCCACTTCTTTGAAGGATATTACATAAGGATTTATATAAGGTAATAACGACTCTCTCTTACAATCAAAAGATCACATCTAGCCATGTACCTACTCACTAACCACACTTTAACCGAGCCCATTCACTCCCAGCCTACTATCGGCAGCAAGCACCGCGCGGCGCATCCTCTCCCCCTGCAACTACTCATTCAAAAGTGAGGCAGGCTTTTGCGAAGAAAGGAGCGGGTTTAGCGAGTAGTAGCGCAGCGGTTCATTTGAATCTGAAGAAGCGTGAGCGCTCGCCTTTGCCCCCGGATTTCTCCAGCCATGAGCTTATTCAGGAAATCCGGGGGCAACAGCGATCGAAAGATCAAATGAACCGCGGAGCGTCTCCCACGCGCGAAAAATGCTCACCACAAACCCTGCCCCACTTACAATACTTTCTCCAAGAAACTAATCGTCCGCTCATTTTGCGGATTACCGAACACCTCTTGTGGCGTTCCTTCCTCCACGATGTAGCCGCCGTCCATGAACACGACACGGTCGCTTACTTCGCGTGCAAAACCCATCTCATGCGTCACGATCATCATCGTCATACCTTCATGGGCCAGATCGTTCATGACGCCGAGCACTTCTCCGACCATTTCAGGATCAAGCGCTGAGGTCGGCTCGTCAAACAGCATAATATCCGGGTTCATTGCCAGCGCGCGTGCAATCGCCACACGCTGCTTCTGACCGCCGGACAACTGCCCTGGCAATGCATCTGCCTTATCGGACAAGCCCACTCGCTCCAGCAGCTTTAACGCGGTCTCCCGTGCCTCTGCCTTGGACTGTTTCCCCAGCTCTGTCGGCGCAAACATAATGTTCTTGAGCACCGTCATATGCGGGAATAGGTTGAAATGCTGAAACACCATACCTATATTTTCACGGACCTTGTTAATGTCCACACTCTGGTCACTCAAGTTGTAGTCATCCACGATGACCTCGCCTTCGGTAATTTCCTCTAGCATATTCATACAACGTAAAAACGTACTTTTCCCCGAACCCGAGGGGCCAATGACGCAGACAACCTCGCCTTCCTGTACTTGCATATCAATGCCTTTCAGTACTTCGTTACTGCCATAGCTTTTTTTCAGGTTCTTGACGATAATTTTACCCACGGCGAACTCTCCCTTCAAGACGGTTGGAAATTTTGGTCAGGACTGTAATGACGATAAGATACATCACCGCAACCACCAGCCAAATATCAAAGGATTGGAACGTCCGCGCAATAATGATCTTACCCGATTGGGTCAATTCGACAAGACCGATAACGGACAAAATCGACGTATCCTTCAAGGTAATAACCAACTGATTGATAAACGACGGGATCATGATTTTCACAGCCTGCGGCAAAATGATTTTAAACATAGCCGTCCGGTGTGGCAAACCAAGAGAACGAGCCGCTTCCATTTGTCCCGGATCAATGGACTGAATACCGCCACGGATGATCTCCGTCACATAAGCTCCCGCGTTCAGAGACAACGTCAGTACGGCCGCGACAAAGAGCGGCATTTTAAAATCCAGTACCTGCGGAATCCCAAAGTAAATAAAGAAAGCAAGTACGATCAGTGGAATACCACGGAATATATCAACAAAAACTGTTGCAATACCACGGAACAGTTTATTGTGACTCACCTTCATAAAGCCGAACACCAGACCCAACACAAAAGCTACGAGCAGGGATACGAGCGTATACAGCAGTGTATTTCCCATTCCTTTGATCAGCGAAGGCAGGGAAGCGGAAATAAGTTCCCAGCGACCACGCTCTACAGTTGCCGCACCTTTGCCTGATTTACCCAGGTACTTGGACATAATTTTGTCATATTCCCCGCTGTTGCGAAGATTCACAAGCCCTGCATTAAATTTCTCCACCAGCTCCTGGTTTCTGCCTTTATTGACAGCGAAACCGTAGGAACCGCCTTTTTCCTTATCCGTCACAAGCTTGAGTCCATTATTCTGTGTCACTCCGTATGCCAGCACCGGATAGTCATCAAAACATGCAACTGAGTTTCCAGTCTTAACCTCATCGTACATTTGAGAGGAATCATCAAACGGAACTGTAGTAAAGCCATATTTGGCCTTAATGGACTCTGCGAACGTGTAGCCTTCTGTTCCTGTTTTGACAGCAACACGCTGCCCTTTCAGATCCTCATAGCGTTTAATCGTATCATTATCCTTACGGACCGCCATGACCACACCTGAATCAAAATACGGTTCAGAAAAATCGAATTTTTGCTTACGTTCATCTGTAATACTCATGCCGGCAATGACGCCGTCCACTTGATTCGTTTCAAGGCCCTGTACTGCCGCATTAAAGCCAAGAGGCTTAATGGTATAGTCAAAATTCTGATCCTTGGCAATAGCAGCTAGCAGATCCATGTCAATTCCTACAAATTTACCATCTACATCTTCAAACTCAAAAGGGGCGAACGTTGTATCCGTGCCGATATCATAATTTGTTTTGTTTTCGGCATGTGCCACTACGCCAAAATTACCGACCAGGGCAACTACAAAAATCATACAAGTTATGAGCGCTATTAGTTTTCCAGATTTTTGCATAAGTTCCTCCAGTCCGTTGAACGGTTCAAAGTTTTCTGTTTATTGTACAGGAGTTATTAAAAATTGACTACTTTGATGTCAGGTATTTTTTAAAAATATTCCATATACCTGTCTTGATGTGTAAGGTTTAGAAGACCTGTTTTGCCCTTGTAATGCCAATAAGCCCCTGCCGCAAGAAGCGAACAGAAGCTTATTGTGTATCCTATAGTGTGTACTTATTTTACGAGAAATAATGATGAACTAAAAAAGAATTTTGAAAATCAAACTTGACAATAAGGCAGAAATTGGAATCGTAATAACCCAAGTAATTACAATTCGACCAGCCAGCGACCAACGCACAGCGGAAAAACGCTTCGCAGCACCAACACCCAAAATAGCCGAAGTAATGGCATGAGTGGTACTTACTGGTAAATGAAGCAGTGTGGCTGTGAAAATAACCGAAGCTCCGGAAATATCAGCAGCGAAGCCATTAATCGGCTCGATTTTAAAAATCTTGGTGCCCATCGTCTTGATGATCTTCCAGCCCCCAATAGACGTACCGAGCGCCATAGCTGTTGCGGCCGAAATTTTAACCCACATCGGCACTTCCAGATGATCCTGATAACCCGCCGAAACGAGTGCAAATGTGATAATCCCCATTGCCTTCTGAGCATCATTCGTACCGTGCGTGAAGGATTGAATTGCTGCCGTAATGACCTGCATCGTGCGAAAACCTTTGTTCACTGTATGTGGACTGCGTTTAGCGAAGATGTATTTCAATATCATCATCACAATGTAACCGACAACAAAAGCAATCAGCGGGGAGAAAATAAGTCCCTCAACAATCCCGATGAAGCCGCTCCAGTTCAATTTCTCTGATCCCGCACCTACATACACCGCCCCGGCCAGCGCACCAATCAAGGCGTGGGAAGATGAGGAAGGAATACCGAACCACCATGTGAGCAGATTCCAGATAATCGCTGCGATCAGTGTCGCAATGACGATATCAATCCCGTTCGTAAGCTTGGTAGGGTCAGCGATACTGCCACCAATCGTCTTGGCAACCCCTGTAAACAATATGGCTCCCAGAAAGTTCATGACTGCAGCCATAATAATCGCACGACGCGGCGTCAGCGCACGGGTAGATACCGAGGTTGCGATAGCGTTCGCCGTATCATGAAAGCCGTTAATAAAATCAAATGCCAGAGCAAGAAAAATAACAATACCCAATACCAGTAAACTTGTATCCATGTAAAAGGACTCCCTTACGAGTTACGCATAATGATGGATTCCAGCATGTTTGCAACATCCTCGCATGAATCCGTTGTCGTTTCTAGGCGTTCATACAATTCTTTACGTTTAATCAGTTCAATAGGATCTGTTACAGTTGCAAACAGGTTTTTGATGCAAATACGCAACAGCTCATCCCCCTGATTTTCCAAATCATTCAGGCGAATGGTGTATTCACGGATGGCCAGCAGCTTCTTCTGTGAAAGCAAATGTACAGCCTTCTGAATTTCATAAGCTGACTGACGCAAAATATCAGCGAACTGCACAATATACTCGTCCGGCTCCGTAATGTTGTACATATAAAAACGAGAGGCCGTCGCTTCCAGACCGTCCAGCACATCATCCATGGTCGTTGTCAGTTCCATGATGTCGTCGCGTTCCAGCGGCGTAATGAAGGTCTTGTTCAGCTCAGTAATAATCGTGTGTGTGTAATCATCACACTTATTTTCATACTTCTTCATTTCATTAGTAAACAAAACCACATCTTGAAGATTTGAAGTATGTTGGGCAAAGTAATCGGCTGCTTGCACGATTGTATCTGCCATATTTTCCAACGTCTCGAAGAATATATCCTTTTTCTTCAATTTCATTAACGATTACCCCTTTACGAAAATATCCGCAACCTGTTTCGACTGCATTAGACAACCTTTGCTATCTTATCACACTCATCAATGTTTTTGTAAAGTTTGTAAAGGCAAATTTCACAATATTAAGTATACATTGCCCGACAAGGAAGTACATTATCCGACAACCTTTACCTTAAAAGGCCGATTCCGGATACCTCACTTTGCTTCTACACTCACATGCTCGTTCAGCGAAACGTCCGCCGGAACCGCATGTATATAGGATGTACCTGGCACCAACGGAATTTCAACTCCATTTTTTATAAAACGAATAGCATCACCGGGCGTATGCTGCCACTCAGCGTGTATCAGCCGTCCCTTTTGAAACACCATGGCCTTTCCACTGCCATTCAGCTCAACGCTCAATCTGCCTACATCATCCAGCGTTTGGTGCCTGGTGCTCATCACAATGACATTGGCCGCAGAGAGCTGCTTGTTATTGTTTTGATCCACATGTGACATTTCGTTCACAAAACGCTTATATTGTTGATCTGACGGATCGTAGGTGTAAGATACCTTGTAGCTTTTAAGCAAAAAACGGATTTGTAAAGATACTGCATCCTCGTCTCCCATGACCGAGGTCTCTCCGGATTTAAGATAGTTATATACCGGAACCACCGTCTGCTTGGCGTAGCCTTTGCTTTCGCTTCCTTGGCGAAGTCTGTTCACATCTGTATACAGATTGTGTGGAGGACGGCGATCCTTGCTTCTCCAGAAGTAAGCTCCTCCATTCGAAATCTCATCCAGATGCTCCTTTCGCTGCTGTTGTAAAATCGCATAGGCATCTGTACTTCCTCCGGCATGTATTGGCAATGCCCCATACGTTTCACCTAGTTCAATCAGATACGGCCGAATGCTGCGGACCGGGCCTATTTTCACATTTCCGCCATGACTTTGGAAAAAAGCTACCAAACGGGTAATTCCACCTTCCGCGAGAACTTCATATACCATGTCCGCCTCGCTAAGTCCCGCCTGAGGCCGTGCGGCTGGAGCGTTATTAATCATAATGGCGAGCGGTCGTTCCAGAACAGGCTGCTTCACCGGAAGGCCGGTAAGCGGAGCTGTACATGCTGGAATAGTCGATTCCTTGAGCGGCTCAAGCGCCTCCGGCTGTGTTTCTTGCTTAGAACAAGACATCATGGTCATACATAGTAAAACCGAGGTCATCACACGCAACCATTGGCTTCGATTGAAAGTGGGCCCGGACAAGTTCATCCCTCCAGTTAAACGTTTTTCTCATTATAAGCGTTATTTCCTGTTTTTGTCCTGATTGAAACACCTCATCTCTATAGAATACTTATCTAAAGAAATTAAAAATTTAAAAAATATTAATGTGGCTGCTGACTGCAATACGGAGTTATCTGGGATATGAATGGATGAGTCATGGACTTGAGAAGCTGACTGGCGGATTCGATGCAGGCGGATTTATCTCGGGGGCCATTGCTAAGACAGGCGGAGAACATCCCGCTGTACAAGGCTGGTGGGGATCGTTCCTTGAAGCCTTTGCCCTGCCAAATGTCGGTCTGTTCAACGTCCTGATCCCACTGGGTGAGTTTCTGGTCGGAGTTGGCCTGCTTCTCGGTACATTGACTACATTAGCCGCTCTGATGGCAATGGTCATGAACTTCTCATTCCTGTTCTCGGGCACAGTCCTTCCTGCGTGGACTGTTTCGTAAAAATAAAGATACCTTTCCAGCGCGAACCCCGCTCGAAAAATAGCTTAAGCTACCAAAAAACAACCGTTATTCTCCGTGCTAATGGTTGTTTTTTTGAGCAGCTATGCTGCTGACTTTCTTTTATATCCGATTCATTATTTTTCCAAACGTTTACAAGTTGGATACAACCCGGAATGCTCACGATACATTATTTCTATACCTTCTACGGCACGAACAATACGCCATTATTCGATTATGATACCAAGAAGTCATCTTACGCCAAAAAGGGATATCAACGGTGATTCAACGCAACAGTGGCTCAGCTAGTCCTTATGTACAAAAACTAAAAGCCTTCGTAGCGCTACTGGATCAAAACAGGGATAAACGCACTGCACAGGTATCTGACTGGCTGAAAAAGAACGTACCCACACAAAAGAACTTCCATTCCCACTAGCCATGTGGATTCGGAAGTTCTTTTTCACATTTACGTATCACGTTCTTGACCGAAAACCCAACAATTGAGACTCAGTGAGCCCAGAACATAGGACTGAAAAAGCTTCTGCGCCGAGCGCTGGTCATCCGCAGCCCCCATCGCGTAAAACAGCGGTGAAAAATGCTCTATCCCATAAGAGGGAACCGCTTGTTTGGCATAAGGAGCCTTTTTATCATATTGGAACAGATGACGCAGATTCCAGTCCTGAAGCTGCTGCCCGATCCAGTCATCATATTGAACCGCCCAATCAGCTGGCTCATTCGTCTGTGTGAGTGTCCGCAAGTTGTGGACCAATCCTCCGCTACCGATGATCAAAATCCCCTGTTCTCGCAACGGTGCCAGCATCCGCCCAATCTCGTATTGCTCCTGCGGAGCGCGCCGGGAATCAATGGAAAGCGGAACGACCGGTATGTCCGCATCAGGATATACATGCCGCAAAACCACCCATGCTCCATGATCCAGTCCCCGGTTCCGTACCGGCTGGTGGAACAGGTTATGCTGACCGAACAGATCGTCTATCTCCTCATACAGCTTCGGATCGCCTGGTGCGGGGTAATTGAGTGTGTACATTTGTTCAGGAAAGCCATAGAAATCGTGCAACGCTGCATGCTGGTCATCCGCGCCGATACATTGATCAGCACTATCCCAATGCGCGGAAAAAATGACTATTCCTTTGGGTCGGGGCAGGCTCGCGCCCAGCTCTGCAAGAAAGCTGGTGTATGCATTGTTTTCTAAAGCCAGTGTCGGTGAACCATGCGCAACAAAAATTGAGGGTAATGTCATCGCTGCCAACCTCCACACGCCAGTATAGTGTTACTCTTCCATTTTACTCCGTTGGGGGCGCAATTTTCAATACAATCCGTTACAGCCTGAAATCAGATCATCCAGTGCTGCCAATCCCGCTGAATATTCTCCTGCTTATCCAGCCATTCCAGCGTCCGGTCGATCAACTGCTGCCGTTCTTTACCGGAAGAGAAGGTGTGATCTCCCTGAAAAATAATCTCTTTGTGGCAACGTCCCTCTGGACGCATCCAAAATACCTTTTGAAACAGGGACGCATAGTCCACAGGAATGATATCATCCGAGGTTCCGTGAATAACGAGCACATCTCCGTTAAACTTGACGGCCTCCTGAAACGGCTGGAACTGGGCAAGCGACTCGAAATAAGCAGGTGTGAACTTATAACCCAAATAGTCGGCCTGACCGCTGTTCACGGACTCATCGTACACGCTCCGCTCTGTAATTTTAACAATGTCATTGAACGGATAGCCGACCGCCGACCAAAGCACCAGATTTTGTACCCTCTTGTCCCGTACCGCTGTGAGAAGGGCGACCGCGCCACCCAGACTGTGACCGATCAGTGTCACCTTGGTCGGGTCGATATCTGCACAATTCACGGCATAATCAAGCACGGTGCGTGTCTGATTAATCATCGACTCCAATCCTTGCTTGCCGTATTCACCCGTGCTTTCCCCGCAACCGGCATAATCAAAGCGCAGGACAAAATATCCTCCTTCCGCAAGCTCACGTGCAGCCTTCACGAATAACCGATCTACCCCCATACGATTGCCCACAAATCCGTGGCATATCACTATCAGCGGTATCCGTCTCTGACGGTCTTCTTCATTCGGATTGCTAGGATAATGAATCGTTGCGGCCAGTTCCTCATTTTCAAAGCGAATTCCAATGTGCCGTTCCATCACGATTGCCCCCCTGTTTCAAGCTTCACCGTCACCAAGCTGCTATGCTGCATTGACAACCCTACCTTGCGAAGCTTCTTGTAATAATTAATAATTGGTAATTAATGACTTAAAGCGAATATGTCAAACGTATATTGTAACATGGATGCTCAGCAAAATTTTCATTCACCTTAATCCCGATAAGTTTAATAGTATTTATGATAGATTCAGTCTATCATTGCCCTACTTCCTTGTCAACCTGTCAGTTATAACGGAGAAAAAGCGAACAAATGGCGCTCCCCGCAACGATAACGGAGAACGCCATATTACGTTTATCAGTGGGTAAATCAACTTCATCCAGCAGACTATTCGTAGCTGTTCCTGAACATTTCGTGGGTCTTCGTGCGCCCCTCCCACTCCAGTATGCAAGAGGCACCGCTATTCTGATCCTCATGCCATAAGCTGCGGTAGCTCTCTTCGCCCAGATCCCCTGCGAACTCGGTATCCTGGGCCCATTCAGCATCGTTCAGAATACGGTACGTCGGGAATGCCCCCTGAACGTTCCGATGACTCACGTTCACAGGCGAGGCCTCCACGCTGTTTGTAACTGGAGCGGCCTTCAGCCGTTTATTAACCGTATAATCCGCCTGCTTATCCAACTTCATGATGCCACATCCTCTCCACATTTACATTCAGGATGCTCCGCGTGCTCATCCTTTATCCAGTTTGAGGAGAATGCAGCGGTAATATACATTCGGCAGATAAAGCCTTTTGCCATCCACAGCTTGCTCACGTATACTGTTTTTGTTACGGATTGGCGGTTCCGCCAGACCGTAATACGCCCGCAAAGCAGGAGGAAGCCATGAATAAAGCCAAAAATTATACGCTTATTGCATGGATTGCCTTGTCCATGTTTTTTTTGACACAAGCGATCATCGGATGGTTCGTAATGTTCACAGGCAAAGATGTCACTCCTTTTGAAAAAGTTAACCTGTCCACCCTGATCATCATCGCCGCAGGAGCCATCCTGCTGGTTGAAGCCCTGATGAACTTTATGGACCGCCCGGAAGAAGGAGAGAAAGCACAGCAAGACTGTACGCCCGTGAAGCCCCGCATAGACCTCAAGTCCATCTTGCTGTATGTCGTGTTAGTCGTGATCATTCTGGTCGCAGGGTTGGCCCTGCGCAGCGTACTGCCCGTGTTCAGCATTTCACCCTGGGTGAATCTGATCCTTGCCGCCATCGGCTTTATCGGTCTCAAGCCGATTTTTTTACGCAAAAAACGTTCATAACCCGCAATTCTCATTTGTACCGGAGCTGCCCGATTTTTGTTTGCGGCGGCTCTTGTGGATATTTTATAACTCGCCAAAAAGCCGTATTCCCCGCCTGCACTAAGATGCATTAGGAAATACGGCTTTGATGTACGTTAAAGCTTATTTGGAAAAGAGTTGCTCTGCATTATCCAGAGCGATTTTGTGTCCCATCGCCGAATAGTCCAGCCAAGGCTGTCCGCTCAGCATGTAGACATGACCCTGCTTCACTGCTTTGAGTCCTTGCCATACCGCGTTTCCTTCCAGTTGCGTGTACACCTTTTGGGCATCCGCGCCTTTGCTGATTATGACAAAGATCGCATCGGCATCATAATCCGGCAAAACCTCCTGCGATACGACCTGATATGCCTTGTTGATCTTTTCCACACCCTTGGCTGGCTTCAAGCCTAAATCCTGATACAACAGCGGACCTATCGGGCGCTTCATGCCCATTACACGGACTTCCTTCGCCGTAACACGAATAGCCATTACGGTTCCGTCGCCGATTTTTTGATGGATCAGCTTTTTAACCCGTTCCTGTTGAGCAGCATAATCTTTCAGGAAAGCATCTGCCTGGGCTTCACGTTTGACCATAACGGCTATTTTTTTTAGTTGGTCCTTCCATGTGCCCTCGTTCAGATCGAAGACCTCGGTTGGAGCGATTTTTTCATACTTGGCAACATCGGTTCCCGAATATTTTTTGTCTAGGAAAATATAATCAGGTTGCAGCTCCAGTACGGCTTCCATATCCGGGTCTGTGACAACACCCAGCTTGCGGGTATTTTGAAGACGGTCTTTTACATGCGGCAAAAAGTCCTTAACATCTCCGCCAATGACTGAGCCAGCCGGAGTAATGCCCAGCGCCAGCAGATTGTTCGTCAAATGAATAGACATGGAAGCAATGCGCGAATCCGCGCTGACCGTTTTCTCACCGTTGTCCGCCGCTTTCGTATCCGCAGCTTTGTTGTCTGCTGCTTGTCCACAAGCGGACAGCATCACCATGCACAAAATAAGAATCATGCCCGCCCATGAGCGCTTGAGTCCATTTTTTCCCATATTTATTCCTCCTAGTCATAGAAGCCCCATATTATTTAGAAAGCTTCAGCTTGTACGTTTATGTACCTATTCCATCTGTCATTTTCCATCTATCATTTCGTACGGGACAGCAAAAATAAAAAATACGGAGCCCCTACCACAGCAACCACCACACCCGCCGGAATCGCATTCGGCTGAAACACAGAACGTCCAATCGTATCCGCAAGGACCAAAATGACGATTCCGACAAAGCAGGCCACCGGCAGCAAATGCTGATACATTGGCCCAACCAGACGGCGAGCCAGATGAGGCGCAATCAGCCCAATGAAGCCAATGCCTCCAGCCATAGACACGCTGGCGCTGGATAGAGCCACGGCTGCACCCAGCAGCAACAGACGCTGACGCTTCACACTCGTGCCGATTCCAGCCGCCGTCTCGTCACCCAGCGACAGATTGTTCAGGCTACGCGTCTGTGACAGAACATAGGGCAACACAATAACAATCCACGGCAGCAAAGCCACCGCATGTATCCAGTCCCGGCCCCATACGCTGCCAGCCAACCAACGTGCGGTGAACGCGTAAGTATCTTCATCAAGCCGCAAGGACCAATACAGCGTTATAGCGCTGAGACCCGAGGCTACACCAATGCCGGACAGGATCAGACGCACAGGCACGATTCCTCTGTTCCGGTTATACGACAACAGCACAATCAGCACCGCCGCCACGACACCTCCTGCAAAAGTAAACAGGGGGATCAGCACGGCTGCCGATCCTTCAAGATCACGAAAAAAACTGACGAATATCACCAGCCCCAACGCAGCTCCCGCGTGAAGCCCCAGCACCCCCGGGTCAGCGAGTGCGTTCCGCGACAAGCCCTGCATAACAGCTCCGGCTGCTCCCAATCCAGCCCCAGCCAGTATCGTTACAACGATACGCGGTAGACGGTATTCGAACAGGACGATATGATCACGCCCGCTGCCACCGCCAAACAGTGTATCCAACACACCCAACGGTGGAATTCGAATTGTGCCAGTATTCAAACCCAATACCATGACGGCAAAGCTAATCCCCGCCAAAACCAAGCAGACGAGCAAAGCCTTTGTCCTTCTTGCATCCCCGGTTCCTAAAGAGCGACTCATTATAAATCCCTCCTTTCCTTACGGGCGAGAAAGAGGAAAAAAGGTACCCCGATAAAAGACACCATAATTCCAATAGCGAGCTCCTCGGGCGGATTCGCCATTCTCGCCCCCAAATCAGCCAACACCAGCAGCACAGCCCCCAATAACGCAGACAGCGGTACAATCTGGCGGTAATCCACACCAATCAGCTTGCGGGCGACATGCGGAATAACCAGCCCTACGAAGCCGATGGCCCCGGCTGCGGACACGGACAACCCGGCCAGTACCACCACGGTCAGCAAACCCAGCAGCCGGATACGCTTGAGATTTAATCCAAGGTTCAGCGCCACCTCATCGCCCATCGAAATCAGTGAAATAGAGCGTGCCAGCCCCATAGACCAGGCAATCACAATCAGCAAAATCGGCGCAAGAATCTCAAGCTGCGACCATTTGATCCCTGCGACACCACCCGCATACCAAAAGGCTAAATCCTGACTCAGATCAAAATAAATCGCAATTCCCGAAGTCATAGAGCCTAGCAGAGCAGCCGTCACTGCTCCGGATACGGTCAGTCTCATCGGCGTCAATCCCCCAGGCGCGAAAGCTCCCAGACCAAATACCAGCAAGGTGCTCATCAGCGCCCCGAGGAATGACAATACGATTAACGTCCCATAAGAAAGATTGGGGAAAAAGGCAAAACTCACAGCGACCACGAACATTGCTCCTGCGTTAATGCCCAGCACACCTGTATCTCCCAGCGGATTGCGCGTAATACCTTGAATCAGAGAGCCTGCTACCGCCAGTGCAGCTCCGATGACAGCCGCCCCCAGCACACGCGGCAATCTCAGCTCATGAACGATCTGATGTGTCATCAATGAACGATCATAGTGAAATACCGCCGCCCATACCGTACCTAAGGTCAAGTCCTTGGCTCCAAGGGAAATCGCGGCAAACATGGACAAGGCCAGCAACACAGCAGAACCTATGAATAGCAGCGCCTGCCGAATCCGGCCCGCCCGGAGTAAAGGACGGGCTACAAAGGCTACTTCGGGAGCTGTGCCTTCTGCCCGAGCCGCATGTTTGTCCGCTCTGCCTTTAAACTGCATTCGTGAGGTCACTCCCTCCATACCTGAAACCACCATAATGCTCATAACGATTGCGATAATGATAATTATTATCAACTTGATTCATAATAGCATGTTTCTATGACATTGCAAGCCCAAAAACTACTCCTCCTATGGAAGAACCATTTTTGGATATACCTATGTGAGATCGCTATACAGATGACTCCATGTAGCCACATTTTTTAGTACGTAGGCCAACCTGCGGAGCCACATTTCACATTTCAGATCACTAATCAGTAGCTTTGGATTTCCGTTATCAGTGGCATCATAGGCATGACAAGCAATCACACTATTGTTATAAATAGACTGACTGCCTGGTCCTTCCAACGATCATTGCCCGCATCCAATACGATTCCGCCGCCATCCATCCGTTTTTTACCACTCTTGTCCACATAAGGATTCACCCATATATTAACCTATCAACTTCAGTTTATAAACGCTTTATTTCAAATCACAACAAATTTCCAAATTACGCATAATGTTCTTCATACAAAAGAAGGAGCCCTAGGGCTCCTTCCAGGCTGTCGAGAAAGTCTCGACAGCCTATTTTATGTTAATTTTGTTTAAGACGACACCGCGTTAATGTTGTATAATATAGGTAACTATTGTAGA
>NZ_JBSHGA010000002.1:30068-536453 GCF_053617595.1 Paenibacillus sp. NPDC055715 | reverse complement strand
TCTACAATAGTTACCTATATTATACAACATTAACGCGGTGTCGTCTTAAACAAAATTAACATAAAATAGGCTGTCGAGACTTTCTCGACAGCCTGACAGCCTTTTCCTAGGAAAAGGCTGTTTTGCTATGAAAAACATTTATTCGGCTTGGTACTCATCTAATCCATTCCTCAGCCCAATATTGAATCTGTTCCATTACCGGCTCAAGGGCACGGCCTTTGGTTGTCAGCTCATATTCAATGCGGACAGGAGTTTCCGGATATACATGACGTGTAAGAATCCCTCCATTCTCCAGATCCTTCATCCGCTCAGACAGCATTTTATCGCTCATTGTGGGAATCAGATTGGAAATATCCTTAAAACGCTTGGGACCGCTCATCATGGATTGAATAATGAGTCCGTTCCAGCGCTTACCCAGACATGAAAAGGCACTTTCAAAACGCGGACACATTTTTGCAAGTTGCGGTTGACCCTCCATAGTTTTCACCTTCTTTAGCATTTCGGTTTGATTAAGCTTTCCTTTTGTTAGTATATATCATTTTAGCATACTTTATCCCGAAAGAAAACACTTTCTTCTTAATTTAATACCTGATCCGATAAAGTTGCCCTGACCAAAGCTGATTATACAACAAACCAGCATAAGAGGTATATGGCAAATACGCTAAATAAAAAACAGACGAAATCTCAAGAGATTTCCGCCTGCCAGTCTGTTCAATATCATACTTATCGGAATCAATAAATAAAAATTATACCAACACACCACCGAGAGGTCTGACAGGTTCACTTTTACCATAAACCGATTGAACGATACCTGTCGGGTAAGCCCAGCGTATACTGTTGGCAATGACCTTCAGAATATCGGGCTGGTAATAGGTCGGATACGTTTCATGACCCGGGCGGAAATAGAATATTTTACCACTGCCACGACGGAAGGTACAACCGGTTCTGAACACCTCTCCACCTTCAAAATTGCTGACAAAGACCAGCTCATCCGGCGCTGGAATATCAAAGAACTCACCGTACATCTCTTCACGCTCTAACAAAATTTTGGCGTCAATGCCCTCCGCAATGGGGTGTGATGGATTTACGGACCAAATAATTTCCTGTTCGCCTGCCACTCTCCATTTTAGATCACAGCTTGTGCCCATCAGGGCTTTGAACGGCTTGGAAAAATGCCCTGAGTGCAGCACGATCAAGCCCATGCCTTCCTGTACCCGCTTTACAACACGGGCTGTAACTTCATCACTTACCTGATCGTGTGCTTTATGTCCCCACCACAGCAGCACATCTGTGGAATTCAGGATTTCTTCTCCCAAACCATGCTGGGCATCATCACCCAACGTAGCCGTTCGAATAGCGAACCCTTCGTCTGACAGGCCATCAGCCAATGCCTTGTGTATTCCATCAGGATATACCTGTTTTGCTTCGTCATTCAGTTTCTCGTTCAAAAATTCATTCCAAATGGTGACGTTAATCATCAATACTTCCCCCTATTAGGTTAGACCCACCACATCTCGCTCAGCGGTTCTTCAATGAGGACCTGGCGAAGATTGAGAACGGCTTTAGTAAAGCCTTCCTCGACGGACATCAGACCGTCCTCGTGCTCAATACTCACTACATAATCGTAACCCACCAGGCGAAGAGCACTAATAATATCCGCCCATGTTTTGATATCATGGCCATAGCCGACAGTACGGAACTGCCAAGCGCGATCCAGCATATTCGTGTACTCCTGCATATCGGTCAAACCGTATTTATTCACATTAATCGGGTCAATCGTCGTATCCTTGGCATGGAAGTGATGAATGGCTCCCTCTCGGCCCAGAATTCGAACCGCCTGTACCGGATCAATCCCCTGCCACCACATGTGGCTCGGATCAAGATTGGCACCAATGACCTCTCCCGCCGCTTCACGCAGTCGAAGCAAGGTCGCTGGCGTATGAACAGAGAAGCCACCGTGTAGCTCCAGCCCGATTTTGACGTGATGATCTGCTGCAAATTTTCCGGCTTCGGTCCAGTAAGGGATAATTTTATTTTCCCATTGCCATTTTAGCACTTCCTGAAAATCATTCGGCCACGGCGCAACAGGCCAGTTCGGATATTTCGCATCCTCATGATCACCCGGGCAGCCGGAAAAGGTGTTCACAACAGGAACTTCCAGCTTTTCCGCCAAGCGAACCGTTTTAAGAAACGCTTCGTGATCGGCCTGTGCCAAATGCTTTTGTGGATGGAGCGGATTGCCGTGACAGCTGAGTGCACTAATAGTCAGTCCACGGGACTCTACTGCTTTTTTGAAGTTTTTGAGCGCTGTTTCATTGTCCAGCAGTTCATCCGGCTTACAGTGCTTATCGCCCGGATTACCACCTGTGCCGATTTCTACTGCATCCAGTCCTTGGGATGCTACATAGTCCAGAGCCTCTTCCAATGAACGTCCGCCGAACAATACCATAAATACTCCAAGTTTCAAACGTAATCCCTCCCTGTATCATATGTGAAAGAAGCTGCTTATCTTATAATGATAACCTATTCGGATGCTTACAGGCTTAATCAAAATAGACAGCTTTTCCAGTACGAGCCGATTCGTAGATAGCTTCTAAAATTTCAGTAACTACCAATGCTTGTTCCGGTTTCACAAGCGGCTCTTTATCGTTCAGAATAGATTCGATCCACAGACGTGCTTCGCGATCCGCTTCGTTTTCCGTTTCTCCAGAGTAAAAGGCTACACCGCCCGCATCCAGATCAATTTTCGTGTCAAACAAGCGATTGTTCTTCTCCCCGTTAATACGCAGACCATCCTGCATATCGGCTCCGCCCTCAGTCCCGCATAACAGCGTCTTCGCTTCGCCAAATTCTACAACGTTTAGTGCCCAACTGGATTCCAGCACAATAGTAGCTCCATTTTGCATGGTAATAAAGCCAAAGGCAGAGTCCTCCACCTTAAATTCTTCAGGGTTCCACGGACCAAAGGCATTTGCCGCGTTTTTACGATCTCCGAGTTTATGGAAGGTTGAGCCCAACACGCTTTTAGGCTTGTAATTATCCATCAGCCAGAGGGTCAGGTCGAGCGCATGCGTCCCGATATCGATAAGCGGACCTCCGCCCTGCTTCTCTTCATCCAGAAATACTCCCCAAGTTGGAACCGCGCGGCGACGCAGAGCAATGGCTTTACCCAGATAGATCTCGCCAAGCTCTCCCTGCTCGACCAATTGCTTCAGGTACAAGCTGTCATCGCGATAACGGTTTTGATACGCAATGGACAGCTTTTTACCTGTACGGTTTGCGGCATTCAGCATTTCCCGTGCCTGCTCGGCAGTTTTGGCCATCGGCTTTTCGCACAGCACATGCTTACCTGCCTCAAGCGCGGCGACCGTAACTTCCGAGTGCGAGTCGTTGGGTGTGCATACATGTACGACTTCAATGTCTTTATTTTCAAGCAGTTTCCGATAATCGCTATAAACTTGTGAACCTTCCACACCAAATTTTTCTGCCGCTTCCTCCGCACGTTCCTGAATAATGTCACAGAAAGCAATGATCTCTGCACGTTTTTGCTTGGCAAGACTCGGCAAATGCTTACCGTTCGCAATCCCTCCACAACCAATAATTCCGATTTTGAGTGTTTTAGACATGAATATTTCCTCCCTGAGCTGCGTATTGTTGGAGCCACTTAAAGCTGGTTTCAATGCTTTCGATTGGAGGATTTGAGCTGAAATCCTGTTCCACAACAACCCAATCCACGCCTGCCTCAATAGCGGCGTCTGTAATGGCCTGAAGCTGCACTTCTCCTTTGCCAAGCTCTACGGTAACTGCTTTTTGCTGCTCGTCACGTGCCATATCCTTTAAGTGAATGATAGGCAGGCGTCCGCGATAACGTCCGATGTATTCCACAGGATCACAGTCTCCGTAGTATACCCAACAAGTATCCATTTCGACCTGTAACAAATCAGCCGGAACAGCATCATATAATGCATCAAAAACCGGAAGATCACCGATTTTTTCCGTCAATTCAAAATCATGATTATGGTAAGCCAGCACCAAGCCATGTTCTTTCACTTTTTCACCAATTCGATTCAGATTGAAAAAAATTTTATCCCACTGGCGCTGCTCCTCGTTTAGATAAGGAACGATCAGGTACTTGTTGCCCAATTCTTTGTGATAAGCAATCTCCTCATCCAAATGGTCCAGCAGACGGGTATATTGAACATGAGTTCCGACAACTTCCAAACCTAGCTCATCCAAAAGCGCTCTGACATCCTTGGCACTGCGTCCGAAAAAGGCATGAAATTCAACCCCTTTATAGCCCAGCTCAGCTACCTTGCGCAACGTACCTTCAAAATCCTGTTCAAGGTCTTCCCTTACTGTGTACAATTGCAATCCTACTTTAGCCATTATCCTTCACCTCTTCATTTAGGATGGATGAACCGTTATGTCTGTTCCATGATACAAATCTTCATCTGGCTCAAATGTACTTTCCAACGTAATATGCTTACCTTCCAATGAGGAGCGCTGAAAAGCATGCATAGCCTCTAATACATGGTAACCCAGCTCCACATTGGCACGATGGTTCTTTTCACTGCGAATGGCTCTCACCATCTCACCCGCGCCTATTCCGCGTTCGTTCTTCCCACACTCGAATAAAGGTTTCACGAGCTCTGTGGTTTCCTTTCCTGATCGGCGAAGCTTGACATCCCCGTTAAAAAAGTTCGGGTCCGGCAGGCTCAAGGTTCCTTCCGTACCGTAAATTTCAATACGCGGCAGATCTGACGCTCCCGGAATGTCAAAGCTGGTAATGAGCGTTACAATGGCTCCGTTATGGAAATCCATCGTTCCGGCTAAATGCGTTGGTGTCTGTACCCGCAGCGGTGTGCCGCTTTTGGGACCGGAATGTATACGACGATCAGGAATCTGAATGCCCACTGAACTGCTGATTCGCCGGATCGGCCCCAGTACATGGATCAGCGACGTCAAATAGTAAGGTCCCATGTCAAACATCGGACCGCCTCCAGCGGCATACAAAAATTCCGGATCAGAATGCCACCACTCAGGGCCTCCGCCCATAAAAAAAGCAGTAGCGGCAACGGGATGCCCAATCATTCCGGTTTGTATGGCATGGCGTGCAGTCTGAATACCCGCGCCGAGAAATGTATCCGGGGCACATCCAACACGCAGGTTTTTTACTTTGGCTAGATCCAGAACTCGTTTGCCGTCCTCCAAGGAAACCGCCAAAGGCTTTTCACTGTACACATGCTTGCCTGCCTCCAGTATCGCCATATCCGTCAGTGCATGGCTACCAGGCACAGTCAGATTAAATATAAGCTCAATCTCGGGCTGACGAAGTAATTCATCTATCTTGTATGCGTTTTCAATGTTAAATCCATCGGCCCTCGCCTTGGCTCTTTCCTCCAGTAAATCAGCGACGGCCACCACTTCAATAAGCGGACTATTTTGGAGATTTTCAAGATATACCGCACTAATGTTACCACAGCCGATAATCCCGGTCTTCATTCGTTCCACATCGTCACACTCCTCGGCCTCTAACATGTTTTGTATTCTGCTATAAGCCTTACAGACACAATAGTATTCTATTTCCGTTTCGTTTAAAATGAATAATATGATTAAAACATGAACAATCTGGTCAATATTTGAAGCAGCCCTATGCCCAAAGGAGTCATCATCATGTCTATCGTCGAGCCTTGTCAGGTTCTTACCGCAGGCTATTCCTTCCATCGTAAGCCCTTTTATTCGAACCAGCCTGAAGGGATTAAAAATTATTTGTTTCGTCTGCAAACAGACGGACGCTGCCAGGCCCGCATTAACGGGGAAATGACACGGATTGAGGCGGGTGACCTGCTGCTGTTCAATCCTACCGAGCCTTATGAGTTGGACATTCGCAGTGAGTTAAATCCCATGGGGGAACAGATCGTGGAGAGCGGAGATTATCACATTTTTTTTGGAGGCTCCTGGGTAGATGAGTGGCGGCACCATCACAAACGACCCAACCGTATTAAGGTCCAGCTTACCGAAGCGCTGCTTGGCCTATTTCGGCAGCTTGTGATGGAGCAGCGGCGTATTTCTAATCCTTATCCGGAAATATCGAGCTATTACATGCGCATTCTTTGCCTGGAGTTTGACCGAATGCTGTCCGAGCATCCTACTTCTACACATCATAATTATCTCGCTTATCAGATTAAAAATTATATTGAAGAAAATGCTTCTTCCCATTTCAAGCTGAATGACGTGTCCTCACATATCGGCATCAGCGTATCCAGAGCTGTACATCTATTCAAGGAAACATTTGATACAAGTATTATGCAGTACACACTGGATATCAGGCTCAACATGGCGAGGGAGCGCATTATTTTCAGCCCCATGTCTTTGGAACAGGCATCCGAATCGTCCGGTTTTGCAAACTATACGTACTTTCACCGCGTATTTCGCTCCCGCTTCGGCATGTCGCCCAAGGAATTCAGAGTGATCCACCGCGAGCAATTGTAAATTGTAATTGGGTAAAAATAAAACCTTGAGAGAGCCTTTCTTGGCTCCATCAAGGTTTTATTTTTACCCATTTCCCAATCATACTTCTTCTGAGCTTATAAAGGATCTACGGTGCAATTGTCAGCATCACTACCGACATCGGTGGCAGCGTAACATCCAAGCTCTGACCTTGCTGCTGGAAGGACATGAAAGTTCCCGTTTTCACACGCTCAGGCTGGTCAAATATATTGTGTGCCTGCATATTGTATATGCGGCTGGAGGATCTTATTTCCGCTCCGGAGGGAGCTGGGCAGCCGCTTCCGATACGACCATTGCCAAGTCCTCGTTTCCGAACATGGACAGCACTCCTAATACTGTGTCTAGCGGAATATCTCCCGCTTCTTCACGCGATACGGTCAGCTTGCGTACTCGGAGCAGACGCTCATTGCTATCCTGCTGTGGATAAGCTGCACGATACAGTTCCTCTGGCTCCAGCCCGTGATTGATGCACCATTGCGCAAACACAAGGATCATCATATCCTCTTCTTGCTTATAATTTTCGATGATAGCCTCTTCTAACTGTTTACCTCGGTTATGCTCTTGCATTCGTTCATTTCTCCTTCAGTCTATTTCTCGATGTCTGGACTGCCTTGATGGCTGTCGTTCCTTCTGTGTTAGTCATCTAAACGGCTAATGAGTTCATCCGCCAACATATGACTTTCCAGTATCTTACCAGCACGCACACTGCACTCCTCTGGACGATGAATATGCTCCAGAAAATGATTCACCACTCCGGTAAATCCCCGTCTTTCCAGGATTGTGTCCCAGCTTCCGAATGATTGTGACAATGGCAGCTTATTTTTTTGCATAAAAATAGCCTGTTCCATGTTGGTCACCTCGACGGAACGACCTGCCCCATGCAGCTCCAGCTTCTCAATGTCAGCCCATGCCTGTCTGTTCATACTGTAACTACCGGAGGCATTTCCCAAACGTACGGACCCGAAAGCAGCGTTCATATATCCTTCACTCGTCGTGTCCAGACTGCTATGCAGCAGCTCATAATCATCGCCACCCAGCCACAATAGCAGATCGAGCATATGAATCAAATCATCATAAACCGTCTGTGCCGCAGGTCTCCGATCATATCCAGTCCGATGCTTGATCACCGTGCATTGGCTGAAACCGCCTGCTTCCTCCAGCCACGCTTTAGCAGCTACATAATGCGGGGCAAAACGTCGGTTAAAGCCGACCGCCAGCAACACAGCCTGTGCCTCTGCAAACGCGGTCATTTCCAGATTTTTACGCACATCATAGGACAGCGGTTTATCCACATACACCGCAACACCTTTTTCAATACACGCCATAACCAGATCAAAATGGGCTTCGGTGGCAGCATGTATGAATACAGCCTCCGGCTCCCATGCCAGCATTTCCTTTACATCCGTCGTTCCCCTAGGCAGCCTATACTGCTCCATAATGGAGCTAACCGGCTCCTGCGAACGGTTCATGACACCTACAATATCTACACCTTCGTGCGCAGTCAGCAGCGGCAGATACACTTTGCGGGCAATACCGCCCAGACCTGCAGTAGCCACTCTTGTTTTCGTTTGCTTATTCATATCATACCCACCCTCTGATGACTCATTTCTTCTGTTGTCTAGTTTACATGGATGTCCGCTGACAAGCAAAGAAAAGAGGCTGCCCCCGATCCGGAACAGCCTTTATGCATGAGCGTCCAGCTTCAGCTACGATGATTTCAGTGTGCTTAGCTTAGGCGTACAGCGCTTGTTTTCTTGTTTTTTCACTTTTTATTTTTTTAACACGCATTCCAATGGCTACGACCAGAACGACGACTAGAGCTTCAAATCCGTATTTGACGACTCCATTCGTGAACCAATGTACAATCAGCGGCTCGGCCACTACCATTTTGGCAGCAGTATAGGCCAGTACAGCAGCCCCAATTGTAATGACCATCGGGAAACGTTCGGTCAGCTTCAAGATAACGGTACTGCCCCATACCATAATCGGAACGGAAATCGCGAGTCCCAAAATAACAAGCAACATATTTCCATGAGCTGCTCCCGCAACGGCAAGTACATTGTCGAGCCCCATCATGGTGTCGGCAATAATAATGGTACGAATCGCGGCCCACATTTGATGGGTTGCAGAGATTTCATGTTTTTTCTCCTCAACCAGCAGCTTGTAAGCAATGTAGATGAGCGCAAGCCCCCCGATTAAACGCAATCCGTAAATTTCCAGTAAGTACGTGACCAGCAAAGTAGCGATAACACGAATGACAACCGCGCCGACCGTCCCCCAAATAATGACCTTTTTTTGATTGGCCTTCTCGACATTACGGGCTGCCAGACCAATCACAATCGCATTGTCACCAGCCAGCACCAAATCAATGATAATGATTGACAATAGTGCGGTTAAAAACTCGATTGACAGAAAATCCATACGTTTCTCCCACCTTCTTTATTTATTTGTTATACTGTACTTAGTTCTGCGCTTTATACTAAAAAAGCGCCGTTTCGCGGAATCCGGAAACGGCGCTTGACCCAAATTTAGCATCAAAAAAAGACCATTACCCGGATTCCAAAAATCCTGGCAAAGGTCTCGCTTACAACATTACGTTGCCAATAAAGCCGGGGATTTAAAAATCCCGTAATGACGACTTTACTCGTTGAGCTACTCCCCTTTGGGAACTATTCTGTTAGTGGCAGTATAGCACACATTATTGGGAATGTGAACCCTATTTTTTCTGTATAAGAGACAAGCCAAACAGGGATATTGAAAGAGGTATGTAAATGAAAAAATGGCTACTCGCCGCGGGTTATGTTTCGCTGCTCTGCATCGCGTTTATCTACAGATATGATTGGCTCGCCTGGGCGAACAAGCAAACCTCCTTTCCAGTTCTGCTGCTGCTCGCGTTTCTATTCGCGTTAATTCCATTTGTGCCTTACAAGCTCATTATCGCTTCCATTGCTTATGTAGCGGGTACCTGGCAAGGCACTCTGATCTGCTGGCTCGGCACTACATTAGCCGCATTGGTCGTTTACGGCGCGGTACGTACCCTCTTCCGCGACAAAGGACGGGCTTATCTGGAGCGAATCCCAGCGTTGGAACGCTTGAACCGGGTCATGGAGCGAGAGCCTTTTGCTGCTGTGCTGCTGGCCCGCCTGATTCCGATCATCCCGCAGGCAGCGGTGAATGTATATGCCGGGGTCGCAGGCTTTCCGTTCTGGAGCTTTATGCTGGGTACGTCCATTGGCAAGCTTCCTGCAATTGCGGTATACGCTTATGCAGGCGGGACTATTGCTGAACATCCCGTCGCTGGCCTGCTCATTTTGCTGCTGTATACAGCACTGGTGGGTGGCGGTTTTGTGTTCTACCGCAGGAGGCTTCAACGTGCCCATAAATCATAGCTCTGTGAGCTTGCCGTCGGATCTGTAAGGATGTAGGGTTGCGTTGGCCTTTTAGTACAGAGAAGTTTGCAAAGCTGGTTTGTTTCTGTCATTCCATTGGATTTTGCGAACATGTCGTATATAATTTAATTGTAAGCTATTTAAATAACAATTAATTGAAACTTTCTCAGAATGGAGTGACAGATATGAGCACCAACAATCTAAACACCGTGGAGAAGGCAACTTTTGCAGGCGGCTGCTTCTGGTGCATGGTTTCCCCCTTCGAGGAATTGCCCGGTATTTTAAAGGTAAGATCCGGTTACACAGGAGGACATACGGAAAACCCGACCTATGAAGAGGTATGTTCCGAAACAACGGGGCATGTAGAAGCAGTACAGATTACATTTGATCCGCAATTTTTCCCATATGAAAAATTGTTAGAGCTATTCTGGCAACAGATTGATCCGACGGATGAAGGTGGACAATTCCACGATAGAGGTTCATCCTACCAAACGGCTATTTTCTTTCATAACGAAGAACAACGAATCAAGGCAGAAGCTTCCAAAAAAGCGCTGGGTGAAAGCGGCCGTTTTGGCAAGCCCATTGCTACACCGATTCTGCCTGCGGCAACTTTTTATGAAGCGGAAGAATATCATCAGGATTATCATAAGAAGAACCCCGCGCATTACAAGCGCTACCGCAAAGGCTCTGGACGTGAAGATTTTATCGAGCAAAATTGGTCGGGCAAACTCGATAAATCTGATTTGAAAGAGCGACTGACACCTATCCAATATGAAGTAACACAAAAAAACGCGACCGAGCGCCCTTTTCAAAATGAGTTTTGGGACCATGAGGGTGAAGGCATTTATGTGGACATCGTATCGGGAGAGCCTTTGTTCAGCTCGCTTGATAAATATGATGCAGGGTGTGGTTGGCCCAGCTTCACTCGTCCGTTACGCAGCTATAACGTCAAAGAAAAAACAGACCTCAGCCACTTTATGATTCGTACCGAGGTCCGAAGTCGCGAAGCCGACTCCCATTTGGGACATGTATTTGATGATGGCCCGAGTCCAGATGGCCTGCGCTATTGTATTAATTCCGCCGCTCTCCGTTTTGTGCCTCAGGAAGACTTGGAACGTGAAGGCTATGGAGCCTATAAGTCACTATTTGAAAAGTAAATAGACTTCAAAAATATGTTAGGCTGACCCGGAAATCATCTTTCGCAGATGACTCCGGGTCAGCCTTTTGAATTAAAACAGTATATGTACTTCCCGTCAGCCCATAATCCACCCAAGCCAGTAGGCCCCCGTGCATATACAACTCCAGCCTAACATCAGCCCCACCCGCTCTCACTGCGGCCTTAGGCTGCAAGCAAATGCTCCACTCCTTTTCTGGTATTCTGCACACCATTATACGCTTTTTCTCAAAATACATTTTACAATATATTCATTTCTTTGCTTTCTTTGTTTAAGCGGACAGCGGGTACTAATACATCATCTGCTATAGGGAGTGATTAGCCATGCCTTGTATCAAACATGCTTACCCCCCATCTAAAAAAAACCAAACCTGGAGCCTCGTGTGCGAAAAAAAGCCGTTGATATTGCTAACGCACTACTTCGTGACGGCTATGAAGAAGGATGTTCCATTGCGATTGCAACCTCTCAAACAGAGGAATGGAATAATAATCATCCAGTTGAACGAGACGAGAAGCAGAAAAAACATGAAAAACAGCATTCAAGCGGAAACAGGAAAGGCAATCACTCCGCTTCTTCCGGGTCTCAGGAGCCTGTTCATGTCGTGCCACATGAGGACCGCTGGGCTATTAAGGAAGAAGGACATGACGAGCCTGCTTCAACCTTCAAGCACAAAAATAAAGCGGTGGACGAGGCTCAAAAATGAGTAGACCACCAACAGATTTTGGTGATTATTCATGACTGGAACGGACGTATTCATTCTACTTTGAAGCCTTCCTGACGAAGCCTGGATACAGCGAAAGGGTGTCACGCAGGAAGATTTCTCTCCTGACGTAACACCCTTTCCTTATTGACGAAGGCTGTGGACGACCGGCACTGTTTTGGCAACTACCTTTTTGGCTGGAATAGCTGTAGGCAGCACCTTTTTCACAGGTCGGTATAGTTGAAACGTTGTCGTCCATGTAATTATTTTTCCGGCGAGCCACACAGCCAGTATGGTAAACATTGTTTCCTTCACAGGCAGATACAACAGCGATAATCCCAGTACAATGATGTCACTGACGATAAACACGTTACCGATTTTCCATCCGCGCCACTCGCTGATTAGCAGGGACAAAATATCATCGCCCCCGGTTGCTCCACCGAATCGCAGTACGATTCCGGCTCCCAAGCCTGTAAGCACTCCGCAAAGCAGAGCCGCTACCAGCAAGTTGCCGTGCAGATCTATAACCAGCGTCGAATACTTTTCAAATCCTGCATAAAACAGGGAAAAGGCGACCGCCCCGATCAATGCGAGCAGCATAAATCTTCTGCCCTTCAGTACCCAGGCCAGCAATATGACGGGAATATCAAGCAGTAGCATACTCCAAGCCGGAGACACGCCAAATGCGTAATGTCCCAGCAGGGACAAGCCTGCAAATCCGCCTTCTGACAAATGATTTTGAGCATTGATGTGATAATACGTAAAAGCTAAAATGCATGTTCCGAGCAGCATGACAGCAATCTGCCTTAATGCTCCATTGTTCACGATAGATTCGTAAGTTTTCCTCATACAGGCTCCCTCGGTTTCTCGTAAGTTTGATGTGGATGAACCCACTCTTACGGAAGCTACCGGATAAGATGTGCCTGGAGGACTTGGTCCTTCGCATGTACAATCCCCTCTTCCGCAGAGTTGGCTTTCGCAACTTGACGTTACTCCGCGGAAAAGCTAAGTATAAGACAGATCAAATCGTTTCCAAATCGTCCTTTGGGGAAGTATCCTTCGGGGACACATGGTATCCTGATCCTTTCTTTTGTGGAATAAAACTCCGACATTTCTGTGGTACATGTAATTCTATTATTTATTATACCACACCTTACCACCTGCTAAACAGCTTGCTTTTTATGCCGCACCATATTTTTATTTTATGCGTGAGCATGCTTTATTGTATGTGCGAATAACCGCATTATACCGAAGGTTTGGCGGATGCACATACAATGTGTTTATGGCATGGTTTATGCAGGTTTTCAGTGATACTATCCGGCTAATTTGACTGTTCTGCGCTGGTTGGCTATAAACACCCCTCCGAGTATGAGGACCAGCCCGGTCAGAACGTTCCAGCCGATGTGTTCATTCAGAAGCAAAAAGCCCCATACGATAGCGCTCACCGGTACAAAATAAGTCACCGAGGAGGAAAATTCCGGACTTCCCTGCAAAATCATATAATTGAACAAAATATACGCTATTCCTGATCCCAAAACCCCCAGCCCTATAAGGGAACCCAATACACCAGGGATGAAGACGACCGACAGATCAGGTCGATCTATAATTGCCGTCATGATGCCGCCCCCTGCCGTCGCACTCAATAGTGTCGCAAAGGTTGCCTGAAACATCGACAGATTGGATAAAAAGCGCTTGGACAATTGCGTTCCGAAGCCATAGCAGAGAGTCGCAAGCAGCATACATCCAAAGCCGACGAGGTCGACAGAAATAATGGATACAGGGTTAATACCCAGTAAAATAACGATTCCTACAAAAGCGACGCCCATTCCAAACCACTGCATTCGATGAAAGATAGCTCGGAAAAAGACAAGTCCGACCAACATGGTCCAGATTGGCGTGGTGGCATTCAATACGGAAGCCATGCTGCTAGCAATTCTGGTCTCGCTAAAACTAATCAAGGCCCATGGCAAAACCATGTTCATCAGAGCTACGAGAACAACCGATTTCCATGGAATGCTTCTGAATTTAAATGGCTTGCGCATGAGCAGCATCAACAAAACAATAAAAATGAGGCCAAAGCTGGAACGAAGAAATACAATAGTCCAAGGCCCTACATGATGGAGCAATAATACCTTGATAAACAAAAACGATCCGCCCCAAATGAGGCTTAGCAGCAATAGCGCCGCATATAACGAGCGGGACAATATGTATACCTTCTTTCCAATAATTGATGATTGCTTTGGCAAAGGATCATTTCTATGATGAAGTATAAAAAGAACATTTGTTCTGTATGCTGATTATAATCGTATTCCTGCTATGAGTAAAGGAGATTTCTTATGAAAAAGATACTGGACAACAAGAATAAGGCCCCACTGCCTTCCCAGGAAGACGCAGGGCTGATCAAAACTTGTGTACTTCTGACCCTCGTGCTGGATGTGCTGGAGCGGGACATTCGCATTCTGAATGCCTCTGCCTTAAAAATGCCCGATCTGTATGTTCGCAGCCTGACCGGGGTGCAACAGCGTATAGCTGTTCAATTGGCGGAGACAAAGGCGCGAATGAAAAGGCAGGGAGTTAAAATATACAACGAAACCCGGAATCATGAAGGCGTGGAGGTTCTGTATGTATGCCGAGGCTACCAAAAGCGGTTTTTCATGCTTTCCTCCTTTGCACGCAGCGAGGTCCGACGGGAACTGGGACATTATTTGGGAATTGATGTGACCCAACGTCACTCGACTGTGTAGTCTCGTTTACAATCCTTTTACGATGCGTTTTCCGCCGCCAGATTCCCTGTACCCGCGTCTAGACCATACTCATCTGCATTGGCAGCCACACGCTGTACGATAAGACGCAAAGCACGCCTGTACGCGGGATGCCTGCCATTCTCTCCCTCTTCCAGACTCACCCTGATATCATGTACAGCTGCGCGGCTGTCAAAATCCCAACCGTCAAACCAGTCTTCGCGCAGCTCCCGCCGACGCTTCAAACCTCCGGCCAACTGAAACATCTCTTCCCACTCCAGCTCGCTGTCACGTCTCAAACGTTCGATCATTTGGTCGGCTGCCTCCAGCCTGCGCTTATGATCCATCCACGTCGTGAACATCACAGAACGTTGCAGTTCCAGCTCATGATGTGCCTCATCCCTTCTCCCTTGATCCAATCGGTCCAGTACGGATTTGACTTCCTCTACCGACATACCGAATTCACGTAGTGCCATAATCATCCTCAGGCGAACGGCTTCACGCTCTGTAAAATAACGATATCCATTATCCGGGTGCTTAACAGGAGCAATCATCCCTTTTTTCTCATAGAATCGTATCGTGCATGCAGATATATGTAATTGAGCCGTCAGCTCTTTAATTTTCATTCCTTGCAAAATACTCACTCCATCTCTCGTTTTCAAACATTCACGTTACGTGAAGTAAAGATAATACATGATATGGACTTTTATACTAATAATAGATGATTTAAATTCATTTGGCACTCAATATGCATATCTCATCCAAAAGAAGGTGTTTTCTTGACTGGACATAACGCAGCTCTCTTTAAATTGAACAAGAATATTTCCTATATCGAGCAAGCTCTTTTTTATACGGATGATTTTAAAAAAACAGGCTATTTCCGTTGACAGCAAAGATGGCATTCTTCTCTATATAGACTCACTCGTGGATCAGGAGATCATTCAGACGCATATTCTGGCTACATTGTATGAGAAAACCGATTCAGACTCTCATCAAATGTTTACCACCCTGAACAGTCAAAAGGACACCGACCTCCGAAAAACATACGCCCGTAGTACGAATAAGCCGGAGAACGAGGGGATTATCCGCGAACCGCACAACGGATTTATTGAGCAGCTTTCCGTCAACCTGAATCTTATTCGCAAACAAATCATCAGCACATCGCTGATTGTACGCTACTTTTAGTCGGGTCTAAAACCCGGACCAAAGTCGCTATCGTGTATATGCAAGACTTGGCCAATCCTGAACTAGGAAGGAAGTAGAAAAAAGAATTAAGGCCATCTCCTCCGATCTGGTACTGCTTCCTGGTTTTATTCAGGAATTCACAGAGGACAATTCCTTTTCCCTGTTCCCTCAGCAACTCAGCACAGAACGTCCGGATCGGGTAACCGCTAATTTAATGGAAGGGCGAGTAACTATTTGGGCCGAAGGCAGCCCTACTGCTTTAATCGCTCCTGTCCCCTTTTTTGCATTTTACCAAAGCCCGGATGATTATAACGGTTGCTCGATTATTAGTTCCTTTATGAGAATGATTCGAATGATGAGCTTTCTGATTGCTTTTACACTGCCCGCCGCTTATATTGCAACGATTGCCTTTCACTCAGCCATTCTACCTTTGAGGTACTACGGTATTGTCGTTTCGTTAACAGCTATCTCTTCTTTTTTGGTACCTTCACATGAAATGAGCTCAGCTGTCCGCATTCTCCGTTTTCCTATGATGATTGGAGCAGCCTTGTTCGGATATTTTGGCATAGCCTTCGGAATGCTTATTCTCTTTATTATCCTTATTCACCTTTGCAATATGTAAATATTTGGTTATGCTTATTTTGCTCCTCTGGCACCTTTCCGGCTTGGCGATATGAAAGATGTTTTTATTCACTATCCCATTTGGACACTCCAACAGCGCCCGCATGATTCCCGCCCCCAAAAAATGAAGCAGCAGAACTACTCTAGGAGCTGAAAACGTCGTGAATAAAGAAAGTACAATTACACAGGGTCAATTATTTTTTTGATTATCAAGTTTGAGATTGGCGTGGATATTCCATCACTTCCTTATCAGATGCATCTGTCATCCAAGTAGGAGGCTGGATATCCGTCATTATTGGAGGAATTTTGATCCAGCTTATCATTTTAATGTGCTGGCTCCTGTTAAGACGCTTTCCCTCCTCCTCCATTTACCAAATCCTCACTCGGATTACTGGCTCCTGGATGGGTAAAATTTTGACGGTGGCTTACATTATGTACTACTTGTTGATGGGAACTTCGGTTCTTGTAAGCGCCTATGACGTCATTAATCGCTGGATGCTACAAAAAAAAACACGTTGGGCTATATTGGCTCTAATTCTGTTCAGCAGCATCTATCTGGTTCGCGAAAATTTGAGGACAATTGCCCGAGTGCTTGTTTTAATCTCCTTCCTGATCGTACCGATGATGTTTTTAATCAGTTATGGAATAAAACAGGCCAATCTGCTCTATCTGCTGCCTTTGACTGAGCTGGATGGCCTCATACTATTATGGGTTCCAAAGAAACGCTTCTAGCCATGTTCAACTTTGAATTCATCCTTGTGATCTTTTCCATGGTCGAGGGCAAAAGTAAGGAGAAGCTTTTCCGAAACGATGGACCGGGTTGATTTTATTTCCCTGCCCATCTGGTTAATTTCAATCTTTGGCTCCATAAGCGGTTATTATTATGCAACGTCCTATGGACTAGGCTATTTGTTCAAGCAGAAAAACCACAAACAAGCCGTTCCTTTCGTAGTGTTCGTCTCATGCATTATTGCCTGCATCCCTCAACAAAGAGGGAATTTTGAACTCGTCGGTACAATTGCCGGCAATTCGGCATATTTTTTCCTGATTGCACTACCTCTGCTGTTGCCGACTCTATCGTATATATTCAACAAAAAGAAGGAGCCCGGAACATGAAAAAAAGAGGAGAGCATTGGGTATGCTGGCTCTACTCTTTTTTATGACTGGCTGCTGGGATCAGGACAGCTTGAAAGATGCCCGGCCGGCAAATGCTTCGGTCTTCGATCTTACTCCAGAAGGCATGTTCCCCCCTATGCTTGATCCAGGACAGGACTTTGTTCTCCCCTATCTCTCCAAAGATGGAGAAGACATCGTAGCACGAGGGATTGCCTTGTTTCACGGGCAAAGATTTACAGGAACCCTTAACGACGAGCAAACGAGCAAGGGGTGCTTTATGTCCTGATGACCGGGAAATGGAAGGACACAGTTCAAGCTCATATTCGGAACATCAAACGCCAGCTTATAGTGAAAGTTGGGCGCGATGGTCAAATTGATGTGTATCTAATAACCTGAAGCTCCCTGTCGATGTTGTTGAATACGCGCGGGATCATCTTCAAGATAAAGATAATATCATGCGCCTGAACCGGCAGCTTTCCGAAATCATGACCCAGGATGCGAGGAAATTATCCGTACGCTCCAAAAAAGCGGTTGTGATGCCTTTGGCATCGGCAAACAATTGATTGCCCATCACCCGCCTTGTGGAAAAGTTTGGAGTGGAGTAAAGAGCACCCTAATGTTCGTTTTCACCCACAGATCACCGTCAATATTGTCGGGAACGGCATTTTGAATTAGGCCGCTCCCTTTTGTTTAGTTTTTCGGCTGATCGGGTGTTTCGGTATGAATAGTTTCGCTGGATTTATTTTCTGGAGCTTCCTTCTGGGTTTCTGGCTCAGAAGGAGGCTCCTGCTTATTTTCAACAGATGGCTGCGAAACATCTGCTGGTGGCACATCATTACTCTCACCATTCGTATCTATTTCTGTCTCTGGATCAGAAGGTACTGTTTCTTCTGGTAGAATCTCCTTCTGATCCGTTGCAGGTTCTTGTTTCTCTGGAGCTGCTTTATCCTTCACATCCGGTTTGGACGGCATGACAGATGTGGATGAACGTGGTCGTTGTTCCCTCCCGACTTCCGTTGGCACGTATTTTTGGTTAAACCAGTCTGTCACGAGTTGACCGGATTGACGGGAATAACTTCCCGGTAGCTTACCTGTAAGGCTGGAGACCGTAACTTTTACAACACCTTCCGGCTGTATAAAATGCTTATTTTTGAAAAGCTGGGGCTGATCCTTGACTGCCTCGTTCATGACAAGTGCCCACACCGATTGTGCTCTGGAGTGCCCTTCTTGAGATAGCGTGTTAACCTGTTGACGGTAACCTGCCCAGACGCCGAGTGTTACATCCGGTGTATAGCCCATGAACCATACATCGCCAAAGTTTTGTGTCGTACCGGTCTTGCCAGCAATGTCAATGGTACCGTAGCTTTTAAAAGCATTTTGTATACGTTTGCCTGTACCCCTCGGGTCCGATATAACCGTTTTGAGCATATCTGTCATCAAAAACGCGGTTTGCTGGGAATATACACGCTTCGCCTGCGGTTTGAATTCATAAACGATCTTGCCGTCGGCATCCGTAATTTTACTGATCAAATGGGGTTCATTGTATACGCCCATATTAGGAATCGTACCGTATGCTGCTGTCAGTTCCTTGACAGATACCCCCTTGCTGAGCCCACCCAGAACGCCTGTCTGAGCATGTTCATCCTGCGGCTGAATCGTTGTAATCCCAAGGGCACGAACAAAATTCCAGGCGTTTGGAATTTTAACTTCATATAAAAACAATCTCAGCGCAGGAATGTTAATTGACCGATTGAGTGCTTCGCGGGCTGTCATCAGTCCTTCGTACCGTCTGTTATAATTTTTAGGGATATGATAGCCTTTACGTCCGTCTTTCAATACAATTTGCGAATCATCAATAAGACCAGCAGGCTGAGTGTAGCCTTTTTCCAAAGCAGGCAAATAAGCTGCAAGAGGCTTCATGGCAGAACCGGGCTGACGCGTCATCTGGGTTGCATAGTTCATTTGCTCAGTATTAAAGTCCCTGCCCTCGATCATACCGAGTATCCCACCCGTTTTATGATCAATCATGATGGCAGCAATCTGTTCCAGTCCCTTCTGCTTACTGTATGGAGAAAAGTTTTGCGGATTGGATGCAATCTGCCGCATATCGTTATAAACTTTCTTATTTATCGTTGTATAAATTCGATAACCGGACCGTTGCAGCTCTTCCCGTGTATTTTGAAGGAGTTCAGCATACTCAGGTTTGGAAATCTCAGCTGTTGTAAGATCCGGATTTTGCTGGAGCGCCAACAACCGAGCGGCCTCTCGCTCCGTCTCCAGCATCAAATAAGGGAGTGTATTATAACTTTTCTCGCGATGTGGTGCAAGAGTAGCTTTAATATCAAATTGAAGTGCCTCGTTATATTCCGTTAATGTGATTTTACCTGTTGCCAGCATTCTTCCCAGCACGACACGCTGGCGCTCCATAGCTTTGTTGAAGCCTTCTTCATCAAATTTCCCTTTACCGTCAAAAGCCGAATAAACAGATGGCAATTGTGGAAGACCGGCCAAATAAGCCGCTTGAGCAATATGAAGCTTATGTAGATCACTTACATTAAAAATCCCTAACGAAGCCGACTTGATCCCGTACAAATTGTAACCTGCGGAGCCATTGCCAAACGGCATTTTGTTTAGGTATGCCGCTAATATTTTATCCTTGCTCATAAAACGTTCCATGCGCAGTGCAAGCAGCATTTCCTTCACCTTGCGACTATCCGTCTTATCCAGACTGAGGAAAACCCGCCGGGCTACCTGCTGTGTCAGTGTGCTGCCGCCTGTTTGGCGATTTTCGTTCAGAAGCTTCTGTTTGACGGCGCGAGCCGTCCCTTTTAGATCAACACCCTGATGCTCATAAAATTGGCTGTCTTCCGTTGAAATAAGGGCATCTACAATGGATTGGGGAACATCCTTCAGATCCACAAGCTGCCGATCCTCCTCCATGCGCATTCGTCCGACCGGGGTTACCTGGTCATTAAAAAATACAAAGCTGGTCAGAGCGTTCTCATTCACCTTTTCATATATCAACTGACGTGATCGTACAGGTTCATCATGAACCAGCGCTGCCACATAACCGGATATAAGGCCTCCGGCAAATAGGACCCCAAGTACACCCGCAAGCGAGAACCACTTGATATTAATCAGCAAAACTCTGCCAAAAATACGCCACCTGCTGCGTTTCTGAGATGATGGTCGACGTTTTGGGTTCATAAAAATGGTTTTCTCCTCTCAATATGCATTCATTTCCACACGTTTTCATTCAAGATAATATGATACGCCATGTTAGGTTTTCCGTAAACAATAACGTTCCAGAAAATACATTTGGATTAAGAACACTTGTTCTATATATAATACTACTATATGCATTTACATTCAAGAATATTTTGGAAAGACGATCAGCATACATCTGGAAAGGAGGTTGCCACATTGAACGAACACGGAAAAAAAACTATATTTTTAGCAGACTGCCAAAGCTTTTATGCCAGTATTGAGAAAGCCGACAATCCCGAATATCAGCATAAGCCGCTAGTCGTTGCCGGCGACCCTTCGTTGCGTTCAGGTATTATCCTGGCTGCGTGTCCACTTGCTAAAAAATACGGTATATCTACAGCAGAGCGTCTGGGAGAAGCGATAAAAAAATGCCCTGACCTTACCATTGTACGCCCGCGCATGCAGCATTATATCGACGTCTCATTAAAGATAACAGAAATTTATAACGAGTATACGGATTTGGTTGAGGTTTTCAGTATCGATGAGCAGTTTCTGGACGTAACCGGAAGCCTCTCCCTGTTCGGAGATTCGGTGAGCATCGCAAGTGAAATTCAACAAAAAGTAATATCACAAACAGGGGTATGGATTCGTATCGGTATCAGTTCCAATAAAATGCTCGCTAAAATGGCGACAGATATATGGGCCAAGAAGAACGAAAGCGGCATTTTTGTCCTTTCTCCATCCGATATTACAGCGTTGCTGTGGTCTCAGCCGGTTCGCAGTATGTTCGGCATTGGCTCGCGCATGGAACGGCATTTGGAGAGGCTTGGACTGCACACCATTGGAGACGTCGCACGTACTCCCTTGCCCCGGCTTCAGGACAAATTCCGGTCTCATTTCGGCAAGCAGTCAGATATTCAGGCAGAAGTTTTATGGCGAACTGCTAACGGTCTGGATCACAGTCCGGTCAAGCCGGAAACATTGGATACGCCCCCAAAATCCATCGGTCATATGATGACCCTGCCCCGGGATTATGTCCAGTCTGCGGAGGTGGAGACTATCCTGCTTGAGTTGACAGAAGAGGTATGCCGGGACTCCCGCCGCAAAGGATATATGGGCTCGGTTGTGACCGTTCATTGTATATGCAGTCCGCGCGAGGCACCGACCGGATTTTCCCGCCAGATGAAGCTGCCCGATCCTACAAACCGTACCGAAAAGATATATGAAACCGTGAAAAAAATCTTTTATACCTTTTGGAACCATATGCCTGTGAAGCGCGTGGGTGTCACCTTAAGCGGCCTGATGGATGATCAGCTTTACCAGCTGGACTTTTTTGAAGATCAGGAGCGATCCCGAGCTTTGGAAAAAGTAACAGACACTTTAAAGGATCGATATGGTCAGGCGATCATCATGCGTGCATCGTCGTTAACAAACGCTGGTCAGGCTCTGGAGCGATCCGTCAAAATTGGCGGTCATTACAAATAAAATCTTTCTATTAACATGCAGTCTATTGCCCGGGGAATTAAATACGAGCGAAGGCTACGGAATACTATGCTGAACAGAGAGTAACCTGGAAATAGAGAAGCAAGCAAAAAAGGACCGCCTGACATCAGGCAATCCTTTTTCCAGCTTGGATGAGCATCGAGCATTCAGAGAGATTTGAGGAGACATCTTGCGCATGTCCGGTTAACGAAACATCCCCCACAGCTTAATCAGATGAAACGTGTTTGACGGATCGATTTTTTGCGCCAGCACGAAGGCCGTCAATTGTTCTTCCTGTGCGGCTGTCAGCCGCTCGTTCAAAATAGAGGAAGTAGACTTCACAAGTTGACGTACCTTGGCTTTGTTTTGCAGGTCCGCCTTGGTCACACCTTCGATTTGCTGCTTAACCCGTTCCTTGAGCGCACGATTTTTCATTTTCAACTTAATCCGCTCCACCAGTTGCGGACTGATTCCATATTGCTGATAGCTCAATGTTACCGCACCTCCCATATCATTCGGTCATTCCCAAATATATGACGGCCAGCCTGTCCATTGTGCCTATCTGTTTAAAACTATAACAACAACCTTATAATTCAACGTGTATCAGTCGATAAGATCTCCCTGGAAAATCTGCTCTTTTTGCAAATAACCACGTAATGCTTCATACTGCGGAGACGTCCAAAAGGACGAGTCCGCGATCAAACCAGTCGCATCCTCACGTGCCTTTTCCAGCACCTCAAAATCCGCTACCATATCTGCTAACCGAAACTCAGGCAGCCCACTTTGCTTGGTGCCGAAAAAGTCACCCGGCCCCCTCAAATCCAAGTCACGTCTAGCCACCTCAAAACCATCGTCGGTATCGGTCATAACCTTCATCCGCTCCTGACCTACCTCAGACTTGGGATCAGCGACCAGCACACAGTACGAGGCATGTGCGCCCCGTCCGACACGTCCACGCAGCTGATGCAACTGGGACAAGCCAAAGCGGTCGGCATCCATAATGATCATTAGCGTCGCATTCGGCACGTCTACGCCCACCTCTACAACTGTCGTTGAAATGAGTAACTGAACTTCGTTGGCATAGAAAGAACGCATAACCTCTTCCTTTTCTGCGGGAGTCATTCGCCCATGCAGCAGACCGACGCGGTAACGTGGAAAAGCATGCTGCATTTGAATATGCAGATCGATGGCATTCTGTACATCCAGCTTCTCGGACTCCTCAATTAACGGACAAATCAGATAAGCCTGCCGTCCCTGATCCACCTCACGGGAAATAAATCCGAGCACACGATCCATCAGATCATGCTTTACCCAATACGTAGAAATCGGAATACGCCCCTTTGGCCGCTCGGACAACGTAGAGACATCCATATCGCCAAATGCGGTGATTGCCAGCGTACGCGGAATCGGCGTTGCCGTCATCGTAAGAACGTCGGGATTATAGCCCTTGCGACGCAATATACTACGCTGATTGACACCAAATCTGTGCTGCTCATCCGTTACAACAAGCCCAAGCTGGCGGAAATACACATCTTCCTGAATAAGGGCATGCGTGCCCACCACAATATCCAGCAGACCCATCTGGAGCGAAGCCAGCAGCTCCTTACGCTTCTTCCCGTTCGTACTGCCCGTCAACAATCCCACACTAATCCCAAACGGTTCAAATAACTTGTGAAGCGACCGCATATGCTGTTCAGCCAAAATTTCCGTTGGCACCATCAGCGCCCCCTGAAAACCGGAACGCACCGTAGCAAACAAACCGATGGCGGCAACAACGGTTTTACCTGACCCAACATCCCCTTGAAGCAGACGGTTCATACAATAAGGCGAACGCAGGTCATCCAGTATTTCAAGCTCAACTTTCTTCTGAGCATCCGTCAGCTCAAACGGCAAGGCTCTCACAAACTCGCGAACCGTGGCATTATCCACCGTATGTACAACCCCGTCTGCCCGGCCGCGGTTCAACGCACGGAATGCCTGCATTTTCAACTGAAATAAAAACAGCTCTTCATACACCATCCGGCGGCGGGCTTCTTGTCCCTCTCGATTGTCCTGAGGTTGGTGTATACCTGCAATAGACTGCTTACGCGGCATCATACTATATTTGCGTACAAGCAGCTCAGGCAATATTTCGGGAATCATTTCACCAAACTGCTGGAGCGTCTGGTTCATTATTTTTCGCATCCAGGTCTGTGTAATCTTGCCGCCTACGGAATACACAGGCTGAAGCGTCCCCGAGCGGGCCACTCCTTTATCAGGAAACTCAGAATCCGTAACAGTCATCTGCATCCGTTTGAGGTCCCATTTGCCAGTTACGACAATTTCGCGGCCTGACGTTAGCTGTTCCTTCATGAAATGCCGATTAAACCATGTCGCTGTAAACATCCAATCCTCAGCCATCAGTTTACAAGTCAACCTGGATTTGCGTCCATAGCGCTGAAGCACCGGAATGCCCATAATTTTGGCATGCACCGTAATTTTATCTCCGTCCTTCACTTCGCTTAGCGAACGCAGACGGTAATCCTCATACCGGAACGGATAATATTCCAGCATGTCCTGCACGTTAAAAATGCCAAAAGCGTGAAGCTCACCTTCTTTGAGAGCACTCACGCCGTGTATTTGTTTTAAAGGTATTTGATCCAATTGCAGCATATTACCTCTCATCTCCGGCCGGCCATACAAAAATTCCAATCGTTCCTGGCCCTACATGAGCCCCAATGACAGCGCCAAGTTCGGTATAGATTCGATCTCCTAGCTCAAAATGCTTTGCCAGTTGAGCCTCGAACACCTCTGCCACCGAGCGATCTGCCGTATGACCCACAGCAATATTAATTTTTTGGCCCTTTAAATCCCGCTCCAGCAGTTCAATAATTCGTGCTGTCGCTTTTTTATGTCCTCTCGCCTTATCAACCGAATAAATAATGCCTTCTTTGTCAATCGAAAGAATGGGCTTAATGTTAAGCAACGTACCAACCATAGCCGCTGCCTTGCCAATACGTCCGCCTTTTTGCAAGTATTCCAGTGTATCCACCAGGAAATACAGACAACGGCGCTCCCCAAGACGTTCCACAGCCTGAACAATATCAGCCGGGGATTGCCCGGCAGCAGCAAGCTCTGCCGCATAAACCACTAGCATGCCGTATCCGTATGAAGCTGATTTGGAATCCACCACGGTCACTCTATCTTCATGCTTCTCCAGCATGGATTTGCCCAGCAGAGCGGACTGATACGTTCCGCTCACACCGGAGGATAAATGAATAGAGACGATCTGGCTCTCGGGGGATTGCTCCAGCAGCGTCGTGTACGTCTCCAAAAAACGGGCTGGTGAAGGCTGTGACGTCGTAGGCAGGTCATCAGCCCGTACCAGTTCGCTATAAAATTGCGCGGCAGACATCTCAATACCGTCAAGGTAAGTCGTGCTGCCGAACATCATCGTCAGCGGCACAATGACTATACCAAGACGGTCTACCAGTTCCTGTGGAATATCAGCCGTGCTATCGGTCACAATGATGGTGTTGCTCATCGGTCAGATCTCCTTTTATGGTGAGCTTCTATGGACGCTCTACAGCCCATCAAGCTTCCACCGAAAAGAGGTAAGGATAAATCGGCTGACCGCCTTCATGAACTTCCACTTCAGCATCCGGGTAATTTTCTTCAAGCCATGCAACGAGCTGCTCTGTATCTTCTTGCTTCGCATCCGAGCCTGTGAGAATCGTAACGATCTCATCGCCATTCACCAGCATTTTGGTCAGCAAAAGACGAGACGTTGCGATTAACTGTTCCTCGGTCGCCACAATTTTGGAATTCTGAATACCGATATAATGGCCGGCCGTAATGTGCAGGTTATCAAGCGTCGTATCCCGTACCGCATAGGTTACCTGCCCTGATTTCACGCGGCTGACCGCGTCCCGCATGCTGTCCTGATTGGCCTCGAAAGCTTCTTCCTCCTGAAAAGCGAATGCCGCAGCAATGCCCTGAGGGATCGTTTTGCTCGGAATAACCGACACCAAGCGCTCCATCTCCAGCAGTTCACGCGCCTGCTCTGCCGCCAGAATAATATTGGAATTATTCGGCAGGATAAAAATGTGCTGAGCCGCAATCGAGCGAGCTGCATTAACGAAGTCTTCCGTACTCGGATTCATCGTCTGACCACCGGAAAGGACAACATCCACACCCAAGCTTCTAAAAATATCAGCAATTCCTTCACCCGAAGCCACTGCTATAAACCCATAGGGTGCCAGTTCATGGGCCGGTGGCTCAGATGGCTCCTCCTTACGTGCAGGCTCAGCCGGTATTTCAGCAAACCACTCAGGCTCAGGAGCGCCATCCATACCCGCAGATAACAAATCACGATGCTGCTCGCGCATATTCAGAATACGGATCTGTGTAATTTCCCCGTAGCGTAACGCCAGATTCAAAACTTCGCCCGGAGCCTTGGAATGAACATGAACTTTAATAACATCATCGTCAGAAATAACAATGATAGAGTCTCCATCCACAGATAACGCTTTACGGAAGGCTTCCTCATCAAAGTCTGTACCTTTGGCTTCTCCCAATTGTCGATTAATAAAAAACTCCATATCATATAAAAACTCAATATTTTCCGTTTCAAGCTTCGCCTGCGCCGAAATCGGTGCATCCGATGAAGGAGCAATTGCGGCAGCAGTCGGTCTCTCGGATACATGAGGAGCATAAGCAGTGCGTACATTCTCTCCTTTTACAATCGGAGCTGTCGCCAAACCGTTCCCAAGATGCTGCATGAACCCTTCATAAATATACACAAGTCCCTGTCCACCCGAGTCCACAACCCCTACTTGCTTCAGTACCGGGAGCATGTCCTGCGTCATGGCAAGCGTTTCCTTCGCTTTGGCAAGCACTTCTTCCATCAGTTCAGTAATGTCATTCGTCCGGCGTGAGAAAAACACAGCATGCTTGGCCGCTTCCTTCGCCACGGTAAGAATTGTACCCTCCACCGGCTTAACCACCGCCTTGTAGGCCGCATCCACCCCGCTCTGCAATGCCGATGCGAACTGAAGGGTATTCATTTCCTCGTATGGGGCAGCGTAACGGCTGAAGCCACGAAACAACTGAGACAGGATAACCCCTGAGTTGCCGCGGGCTCCCATCAGCAAACCTTTGGATAATATGCCGGACATGACACCGATGGAGGAAGGACCTCCCCTCTTTAATTCTGTTGCGCCCGCGCTCATCGTCAAATTCATGTTAGTTCCTGTGTCACCGTCCGGCACCGGAAATACATTAAGCGAATTGACGTGTTCCGTATGCTGCTGTAATTGTTCCGCCCCGGCTAAAACCATTGCGGTAAAATCTGTTCCATTCAAAGAACGATTACTCAAGAGAATTCCCCTTCCTAGCTTAATACACTTGTTTTGCAATCAGCCTTCCGCACCATCATGTTCATCTGTGCGAGCAGGTTTAATTGAATTATACTAAAGCCAGACAACGAATACGAATGTCACACTTTCGCAAGCTTTTCGTACTCACGGCCTGATCAGCCTTCCACAGGTCATATATATGAAAAACCAGTCAACCACCCGACACTGAAACATTGGCTGGAATGATAAATATGGTTCCGCCTCTGATCTGTCCAGCATGACTGGGATAAGAATTCACATTCCAACTATTACAAGAATAATCACAGCGATAGCTATTCCATATTGTACTATAATGTGTAAGAGAAATAAATAAAGTTTTTGAATCGGTTGACGGAGCTTTTTTGACTATGATATTATATATAAGTATTGTTTTGTTCAGGTTAGTGACTTACAAAGTCCGACTGACCCAGTCGGCCTGAAGAACGACCCGTTCCATACGGAACTTGGTTATTTTCAGAATAGGAGGTGGAATCATGTCTCGTAAATGTTCTGTAACAGGCAAAAAGCCTGGCACCGGTAACCACGTATCTCACGCTAACAACCGTAATCGCCGTACTTGGGGCGTCAACGTACAGAAAGTTCGTATTCTCGTTAACGGTAAACCGAAACGCGTTTATGTCAGCACTCGTGCATTGAAAGCCGGTAAAGTGACTCGCGTGTAGTCGCAAAAAAATAATGTTATAAACAAAAGGCACCTCGTTTTAAACGGGTGCTTTTTTGGTTATTCAAAATGTTACGTCCATTCGATCCATGATGTCAAAATGTCAGGCATCTTCCCGCGCGTTCCTGCCATTTGATGCCTAGCTACCTGTCTGTTGTTGTGCCCGGGAAGCATGCCCTGTGTACCTTGCTCTTCATTTTGCATCCTGTGTGTACGTTACGCGAAATTCAGCTTTTCTGGAATGTATTCAGAATGGCTTTGACGAATCCACCCAGAAATCTTGGCAGCTTGATTGTATAGAACTTCATGCTTCACCCTCCCCATCATCCTCGTGCATCCGTTCTCTGTAGTTTATGCAACCTGTCATGGGTTGTTGCCATACAAAAAAAGGCTACATGAGAATCCCGCTCATGTAACCATATTTATGCACATCCATCCCATGCTATACCATTAGACAAGTCCACAAACATACGGATATGCCGAGAGTATGAAAATAAATAGGATATAATAAAGCATCTGCTTATTACAAGGCCAATGCGCAAACCGCGCCGTTCATTTACGAAAATAAAACAGCACAATAAGAACGGCAACGAGTGAAAGAAGAGCATTCCAGGGAGCCCTTCACCAGCGAGAAGCAGCATAGGATCACACCTGTCGCCATACTCGCTACCGTCGTCCACAGGGCTTCGGTCAGCTTCACTTGGACAAATGAGCTGCACTGTCCCGAATAGCCGCAATAGCCGCTCCACGGTCCGCTCTGCCGAATACCGCACTACCAGCCACCAGAACGTCAGCTCCTGCTTCAAATACGGCTGGGGCTGTCTCCTCGGCGATACCTCCGTCTACCTCGATATGTACATCCGGACGGCCGACTTCATTCAACCATGTGCGAATCTGTCTGATTTTATCCAGCGTCTCCGGAATAAAAGACTGCCCTCCAAATCCAGGGTTAACGGTCATAACCAGAATCATATCTACATTTGGCAGCACTTCCTTGATCGCATATGGTGAAGTGCCCGGATTGAGGGCCACACCCGCAAGAGCACCTTGCTGCTTGATCAAATGAATGACCCCGTGCAGATGAACACAAGCTTCGGCATGAACAGTGACGATATTAGCTCCTGCCTTCACAAAATCGCCGATGTAACGTTCAGGATGCTCAATCATCAGATGAACATCCAGAGGAAGGTTCGTATGCGGACGAATAGCCTGAACGATAGGAGGCCCTAATGTAATGTTGGATACAAAATGACCATCCATGACATCCACATGAATCCAGTCTGCTCCCCCTGCTTCAGCTTCCGCAACTTCACTACCCAAACGAGCAAAATCAGCGGATAAAATCGACGGTGCTATTTTTAACATATACTCAGTACCTCCGCTTTTTTTCTTTTAACTCATTATAGAACTGCAAATAGCTGTCATATCGCCCCTGCGAAATCTGTCCTTCTGCCAAGGCCTCTCTCACTTTACAGCCAGGCTCGTGAATGTGAGTACAGCCTCGGAATTTGCATCCTTCTGCATAAGGCTGGAATTCACGGAAACATGGGGATAACTCATCCACGCCCAGCTCCAGAAAATCCAATTGGCTGAAACCCGGTGTATCTGCTACAAAACCGCCATTGTCGAGCGGAATTAATTCCACATGACGAGTTGTATGCCGCCCCCGGCCCAACTTATTGCTAATGGCGCTCGTCTCCAGCGTTAAGCCGGGTTCCAGCGCATTAAGCATAGAAGACTTCCCTACACCTGACTGCCCTGAAAACACGCTGATTTGACCAGCCAACAGCTTTTTAAGCTCAGCCGTACCTTCCCCGGTACGAGCACTGGTCACCAGTACCTCATAACCAATCTTCCGGTACATTTCCTGAACAGCCAAAACCATCTCATCCTCCGAAGGACTGCCCTCATACAAATCGCGCTTTGTCAGACAGATGATCGTATCCAGCCCGGCGTGCTCAATATGCACTAAAAATTTATCCAGCAACGGCAGATTTAAATCCGGCTCACGTAAGGAAAACAACAGTACGGCAAGCCTAGTGTTAGCCACTGGCGGGCGAATGAGCTCCGTCGTGCGCTTCCGAATCTCATTAACCATACCTTCCCCGTTTTCAGTCAGTTCGTAAACGACCCGGTCGCCGACAAGCGGCGTAATCTCTTTTTTCTTAAAAATTCCGCGTGCTCTGCATTGTACCGTAGCTTCGCCGGATACCGGCCGCCCATTCTGATCCAGACTGGAGACATAATAATATCCGCTGAGCGCCTTGACGATCAGACCTTCAGGCATGTGTAAGCCGTCCTCCTTTATATGTTTAAGTTCCAAAATTCGAATAGTGAAAGCGAATAACGGATAGTATACTGACCTCCGGCAAAATTACTGATGCTTTACAGCCTCAACGACTTCACCCTTTTTTTTGTGGAGGACCTTTCCATTACCTGAATCGATTGTGTGTTTAACGGCAAACTTACCACGTGTTACGCCCGTGGAGCCGGCTTCGGGGGCAAATGCGGACGGTTCACCGTTACCATCGGTGCCATCATGATTGTTCGAGTCGCCCCCTTTATTACCACTATCATTTGGAGAATCCCCGGTATTCCCTTGTTCGGCGCTTCCACTGCCATTCTGTGAAGAAGTACCCTCTGGCGTATCCGTCGGTGTAGTTCCAGCAGGTGGAGCGATTTGAGGCATCGTCACCGTTCCATTCTTCGCGTCAATATAAGAAACGGGATACGTATCAACAAATTGTCCATCTCTGTATACAGAGACAACACTGTCCTTGTTCGGAGCCAGCAACAGATTAATAGTGAACACTTGTGTCGTATTAATCGTACGGCTTCCCCATTCCTGGTTTTCTCCGCGTGCATCCGTATAAGTAATACGAATCTTACTGTTTTTACCCTCTTCCTTCGGCGCAACTGGCACATTAAATGGCAACGAAATGGCTTCTGGCGGATATCCATTGCTTACATAAAAAGTAATTTCCGTATTTGGAGGCAAATCACTGCCAGCCTCTGACGGCCACTGCTTGGTTACTTTGCCTTTTTCCTGCTCATAGCTGAATTCCTGTTTGACCGAGCCAACCTTCAACCCTGCCTTTTTGACCTCATTTTCCGCTTGGTTCTGCGTCTTCCCTACCAGACTCGGCATTTTTACAGTGTCAGCACCCTTGCTGACTGTGAGCACAACCTGGACTGAATCTTTATCAAATGGCTCATTAGCAGCGGGTGTCTGACTAAGGACAGTCCCTTCAGCCTGATCACTGAACTGCTCATTTTGCTGAATCTGCGTCTCCTTAATTTGCTGGGCGGTCAGCAGCTTAACAGCATTCTCGAAGCTTTGGCCTTTGACATCCGGCATCGGAGTAAGCGGCTTGGCAATCCCGACTTTCAGTTCAATTCCTGTTCCCTTCTTAACCACAGATTTATCTGGATAGCTCTGGTAGAAAACAACTCCGGGCGCAACCCCATCCTTATACTCATACTTAATCGGGTCCTTAATGGACAATCCGGACTGACTGATCAGCAGTTTGGCCTGCTCCTCGGTTTTGGTCACCACATTCGGCACCTCAACGTCAGGGACGATAAGCAAATTTTGCACATAGTACACCACGCCACCCATGCAAAGAAGCAACACGAGCACCAGGGTTATCCACAAAATCGACTTCTTTTTACTTTTTTTAGTCGTTTGCTTGCTCTGAAGTTTTTCAAAATCGCCGGATTGGGCAGGCACGTCGTCTCCACTGGAGGACATTCCCATTTGCTGTGGCTTAATAGCCGGAATAATCCGCGTTTGATCCTCGTCATCCAAATGTGTGAATTCCAGTTTGGATTCGTTACGGCGTCCCGGCAGCAGGCATGTCTCCAAATCTTTTAGCATTTCATCCGCAGATTGATAACGTTCCTCCGGGTTTTTGCGCATGGATTTTAAAATGACGTTTTCCACGCTTTGCGGAATCAACGGATTAATTTTGCGCGGTTCCTCAAACTCCTCTTGCAGATGCTTGAGCGCTACACTGATCGGACTTTCTCCCAGAAAAGGAAGCTGCGCCGTCAGCATTTGGTATAAGACAATCCCTAAAGAATATAAGTCCGATTTCTCGCCGGTGACGACTCCCTTCGCATGCTCAGGTGAAAAGTAATGGACAGAGCCCACGACAGAGCCTGTCTGGGTAATCGTCGTTGACGTGACGGCTCTAGCAATCCCAAAATCGGTTACCTTGACCCTTCCGTTGCGTCCGATCAATATGTTATGCGGTTTAATGTCCCGGTGAATAATCTGATTTTGGTGAGCGTGCTCCAGCGCATCACAAATTTGAGAAGCGATCCGTACCGCTTCATCCACTTGCAGCGGGGCACGTTCCTTAATAATTTCGTTCAGATTTTTGCCTTCCACGCACTCCATTACAATATAATGGATTTCATCCTCTTGGCCGACATCATAAATACTGACCACATTCGGATGGGAAAGGGAGGCCGCAGACTGTGCCTCACGCCGAAACCGGCGAATAAATTCATCATCATGAACAAATTGCTGACGCAGCACCTTGACCGCCACATTACGATTCAGCAGAATGTCTTGAGCCTTATACACCAGCGCCATACCGCCGCCGCCGATGCGCTCAATAATTTCGTATCTTCCCCCAAGCAGGTGTCCGATCATGCGTCACACCCCTTTTCACTCAACGAAACTGTGTCATCAGGCAATTCAAACAAAGCTACCGTGATATTGTCGTCGCCTCCGGCAAGCAGCGCCAGATGCAGTAGACGATCCGCTCGTTCCTCCAGAGGATTCTCGGCGGCACCTACTACTTTACTAATTTGCTCCTCCGTCACCAGATTGCTCAGCCCGTCGCTGCACAGTAACAGCACATCGCCTTTTTCCAGGGAGATGGAATCCATATCCACCAGCACCTCGGAATCAGTACCCAGCGCTCGCGTTAACACATTGCGGCGGGGATGGTTCTCCCGCTCTTCCTTGCTGATCTGACCGTTTTTGAATAACTCATTGACCAGTGTGTGATCTTCCGTAATCTGACGTACCGCTCCTTTAGAAATCACATAGGCACGGCTGTCCCCGATATGTCCGATAATCCCGGAGGCATCGTTTAACAAAACGGCTACAACCGTTGTTCCCATATTATGATACTTGTCATCGTGGGCAGCCGTCTGGAAGATGACTTCATTAGCATGCAAAATAGCGTCGCTAAGCGCCGCTGTCAAAGAATGCGCGGATAACCCGCTCTCCAGCGTCGCCAAATCAGCGGCAAGTGTCTCAACCGCAAGACGGCTGGCCGTATCACCGGCCAAATGACCCCCCATGCCGTCGGCAACAATTCCAAGAATATACCCCTGCTCCAAGTGCCTGATCCAGGCAGAATCCTCATTCACCGAACGTACACGTCCGACGTGGCTGACATGAACTGTTTTGATCAAATGGTCTCACCCCAACTCCATATGCTTTGCACGCAACTGGCCGCACGCAGCGGCGATATCATGACCCTGCTCACGCCGGATCGTCACATTGACGCCTTTCTCGGCAAGAATGCGCTGGAAATTGAAAATATCACTGCGCGATGTGCGCACATACTTGCGCTCAGGCACATGGTTAACCGGAATCAGGTTAACGTGGCACAGCATGTCCTTCAGCACGTCCGCCAGTTCTTCAGCATGTTCCGCCTGATCATTCACTCCGCCAATCAAGGCATATTCAAACGAAATTCTCCGGCCTGTTTTAGCAAGATAATAACGAAGCGACTCCATAACATCCTGAAAAGGATAACGCCGGTTTACAGGCATCAGCTTCGAACGAAGCGCATCATTAGGCGCATGAATGGATATTGCCAGATTGATCTGGGTATCCTCGTCCGCAAATTTGTAAATATTCGGCACGATACCACTGGTCGAAACCGTGATGTGACGCTGACCAATATTCAGACCCTTTTCATGAATCATCGTACGCAAAAATGTCATGGTCGCTTCATAGTTTTCAAAAGGCTCACCCGAACCCATAATGACGATGCTACTCACACGTTCATTCGTCTTATCCAAAATTTTCTGTGCCTGAACGACCTGCGCAGTAATTTCACCGGCGGTCAGATTACGTTTGAGTCCTCCAAGTGTAGAAGCGCAGAATGTACAGCCGATCCGGCAGCCTACTTGAGTCGTTACACAAATACTGTTTCCGTAATTGTGTCTCATAATAACTGTCTCGATAGCATGATCATCATGCAGACCAAACAGGAATTTTACCGTACCGTCCTTCGACTCCAGCTTTGTAATTTCATGAAGCGTCACAAAGCTGAACTGGTCCTCAAGCTTCTCTCTCAGCGACTTGGACAAATTCGTCATCTCACTGAAATCATTGACCCGCTTCACATATAGCCAATCAAAAATTTGTCCTCCGCGAAAAACAGGCTCGCCATTGCGCTTGGCCCAGTCCTGCAACTCCTCCAGAGTTAAATCGTATATAAAAGGTTTCATCAATGTTTGCACCCGTTCCTTCTTCATTAAGTTCTGTTTCATTCTCACAGACAGTGTTTTTCATTCTTCCTATTTTAACACAAATCTCTAAGAGGGTAAAAATTTTTCGTCCCAATGCAAAAACCGCCGGATGATATCCGGCGGAATGTGGAAATGTTGGTGGTTGAATGCCTGCGGGATTCTTACGAACTACTTCACCCGGCGCAGACGCGCGATATAAAATCCGTCGCTGTGAAAATGCTGCGGCAACAGCTGTATCGATCCACACTGAGCATGATCCATGCCGTCAGTTACGTCTGATAAGAAATGTCCTTCTGCCAGTTCATACTCGGGATGGTCACTTAAAAAACGGGTGATTTGCCCTTCATTTTCATCCGGCTCAATCGTGCATGTACTGTATACCAGAATACCGCCCGGCTTTAAAAGCTCAGCTACGTTGTCCAGTAGCTCATGCTGGAGCTGTGTGATGTCGCGGACATCCTGTGGAGTTTTACTCCAGCGCAAATCAGGCTTGCGGCGGATCACTCCAAAACCGGAGCATGGCGCGTCGAGCAAAACGCGGTCAAATGATGCGGGAGCATAACGATTTTTCAACTCAAGTGCGTCTCCGGTGACCGTTTCCACGGCATCCAGCCCTAGCCGGTCTGCCTGTTCCTGGATTAGCCGATGTTTGTGAGCATGCAGATCGTTGGCGATAATCCGGCCCTGATCCTTCATCAATTCAGCCATATGAGCTGTTTTGCCGCCCGGGGCAGCGCAGCAATCCAGTACCAGCATATTCGGCTCAGGCGCAACCGCCTCGGCGACGAGCATGGAGCTTTCATCCTGCACGGACAGCAAACCGTCCGTATACCAGGAGGTGAGCGCCATGTTTCCACCGCTGCGAACAACAATTCCGTAAGGGCTAACCACCGATGGAACGGCATCCAACCCTTTCGCAAGCATCTCGTTCAAGAGCTGATCACGACTGGTCATTGTCGTGTTCACCCGCACGCTGACCGCTGGTGGCTCATTATTAGCGCGGCAGATGGCTTCCGCAATATCCACACCGTATTGCTTGATCCAACGCTTAACCAGCCACTGTGGATGGGAATGCTCCAATGCAATCCGTTCCTCGGCTGACAGCCCGTCCGGAATGCGCAGCTTGTCCGGCTCACGCAGCATGCTGCGCAGCACGCCGTTGACCATCCCTGAAATCCCTTGGTGTCCGCGACGCTTGGCAATGGTTACCGCTTCACTAACGACTGCATGATCCGGAATGCGATCCAGATATACGATCTGGTACACACTCATTCGCAGCAAAGAACGCACCCAAGCCTGAAGCTTGGCTGTTCCTTTCTGAACAAACTTGTTTAAAAAATAATCCAGCGTATTTCGGCGTGCAACTGTACCGTATACAAGCTCCGTCGCCAAGCCAGCGTCACTCGCGGACAAACCCGCCTGTTGAAGCCGACGATTCAGCTCAAGATTGCTATATGCACCCTCTTGCTCAACTCCCGTCAGCACGTCCAGTGCAACTTCTCTAGCCGTCTGGTTACGAGTCTTGCCTGCTCTGGCACCAGCATCCCTGCCTTGGCCTCCCTGACGGGAGTGACCGCCGCTCACCCGAGCACCGTGCCCGGCTTCATCTGACCACCACGCGCAAAGTTCCCGGCTTCCATAACCTTCTTGCCTGCCGGCTGCACCTGTGTTAGCCATATAGTGCCCTTGCCCGTCTGTACTTCAATGCCACGGGCAGTCAATTGCAGAACTGTCCCGGGTCCCGGAGCATTTGCACTAGCCGCTTCACTATGGATGGAAGGCTGCTCAGCCGCCCATATTTTAAAAACATTTTCTTCCCACAGCGTAAATGCACCGGAAAACGGAACCAGCCCGCGAATCCGGTTGTATACTTGCTGCGCACTGTCATTCCACGGAATACGCTCATCGTCACGATTCAGGTTCGGTGCGTAGGTTGCCTCTTCCTCGTTTTGCGGCGTACGGCCTGATTGCCCTGCCAGCAGCTTAGGCAGCTCATCCTGTAAAAGCTTTGCTCCAGCTATGCTCAGCTTCTCAAAAATCGTACCGGATGTATCCTCCGGTTCAATAGCAACCTCAACCCGCGATATCATATCGCCGGTATCCAGTCCTTCCGCCATATACATCAGCGTTACACCTGTAACGGTTTCGCCGTTAATAATGGCACGTTGGATCGGCGCCCCTCCCCGATAACGGGGGAGCAGCGAACCGTGCACATTCAGGCAGCCGAAACGGGGCAAGTCCAATACAGATTTGGGCAAAATCTGCCCATAAGCCGCTGTCACGATCAGATCAGGATGCAGCTCCGCTACCTGAGCCACTGCTTCCGACTGGCGCAAGCGGGTCGGTTGAAGCACAGGCAACCCGCGCTTCTCCGCTGCTTCCTTGACTGGCGTAGGCGCCAATATTTTTTTTCGTCCCTGCGGCTTATCCGGCTGCGTAATGACACCGACTACATTGTAGCCATTGTCCAGCAGCATGTTCAACGAAGGCACAGCGAAATTCGGCGTGCCCATAAAGACGATACGAATGTCTTGAATCATCGAACCTCACTCTCCTGTCTGACGGTTCGGTCCTGGCTGTTCCGGAGCAACCTCATATACCTTTTCCGCAATATCCGTGAATAAAACCCCGTTCAAATGGTCAATTTCATGTTGAAAAGCACGAGAAAGCAATCCTGTCGCTGTAACCGTAATCGCCTTACCCTCACGGTTCAGCCCCTTGACGCTAACCTTCTCGGCACGACGAACATCACCATTTAACCCAGGAATACTCAAGCAGCCCTCCGCACCCAATTGCTCGCCTTCTTCGGACACAATTTCAGGATTAATCATTTTAATTAAACCGTGCTCATCCCCGGCATCCACAACGATTAGACGCTTCAAAATACCTACCTGTGGAGCAGCAAGGCCCACTCCTTCAGCTTCATACATGGTATCTGCCATATCGTCGAGCAGCTTTTGCACGTTAGGCGTAATTTTAGTAACTTCCTTTGCTACTTTGTGCAATACATCATCCGGTTCCAACACTATAATTCTAATTGACATGACAATAGAACACCTTCCTCTTTATTCTTTATTTGAGCTTCATCGTATTCACAACAAGCGCGACTGCTACATTATCCTATGTACGGACGGCTTGTCCGCATTAACTGTGCCGAAAACTTTTGCGCCTACGCTACATAAGCATTTGCGGATCGACATCCAGACTGATCAGTAGCTTTTGGACCTGTGCGGATTCAGCCATTTCATCAGCTACCTGCTGGGCCAGACCAATCGCGTCTATATTTCCACGCCATTTTATCATACATTGAAATCGGTATCTATTCTTGATTCTCGAAATTGGTGAAGCTACAGGTCCCAAAATGTCAAGTACATCCGATGTAAGCCGATCCATATTGCCGAACCACCCCCTTTGTCTCGCCCTCCCTTGGAGTGTGGCTGAATAGTTCTCAGCCAGTCGAACCAGTATAGGGAGCTGTTCATGAGTGAAGGTTACCAAAATGAGACGGCAATACGGTGGATAATGCAGATTACGACGGTGTTTCAATTCTTCCCTGACAAAAGAACCGTAGTCGTGCCGACTCGCGTGAATAACCGAATAATGCTCTGGTGTATAGGTTTGCACGAACACTTCTCCAGGCAATTGATGCCGTCCGGCGCGTCCGGCTACCTGTGTTAACAACTGGAATGTCTTTTCCGCAGCCCGAAAATCCGGCAAATTAAGCGCCGAATCCGCTGTGATGACACCCACCAGCGTCACATCGGGAAAATCCAGTCCTTTGGCAACCATTTGGGTGCCGAGCAGTACATCCGCTTTTTTATCACGAAATTGCTTGAGCAGCTTTTCATGGGCATTTTTCTCCGTCGTTGTATCGACGTCCATCCGCACGACACGTATACCGGGAAACAGCTTTGCCAGTTCCTCTTCCACTCGCTGAGTACCTGTGCCAAAGTAGCGAATATGCTCACTATCGCATTCCGGGCAGACCTGAGGCACGGGCTCAGAATAGCCGCAGTAATGGCAACGTAAATTATTCGAGCGCTGATGATATGTGAGCGAAATATCGCAATGCGGGCAACCCGCCACATAGCCGCAGCTACGGCACATGACGAACGTGGAATGTCCACGCCGATTCAGCAGCAATACTGTCTGTTCCTTGCGCTCCAGCCGCTCTGCGATTCCGTTATGCAATGCGCGGCTGAACATGGAACGGTTGCCAGCACGCAGTTCCTCGCGCATATCCATGATATGCACCTCGGGCAATGAGTTCCCTAGTGCGCGAGTCGGCATTTCAAGCAGCAGCGGCGCAAACTCGTCATTGCTTTGCGAGCGGGCTGCATAATAGCTTTCCAGCGACGGCGTAGCCGAGCCAAGAATAACCACAGCCCCATGCTGATGGGCTCTGCGTACGGCCACGTCACGCGCGTGGTATTTGGGTGTCTCTTCCTGCTTATAGGAGGTTTCATGTTCCTCATCCATAATAATAAGACCCAGTTTACGAAAAGGCGCAAATACAGCCGAGCGGGCGCCAATCGCCACCTTCACACGGCCTTCGCGTATTTTGCGCCACTCGTCGTAACGTTCGCCCCCGGACAGTCTGCTGTGCATCACCGCGACCTGATCGCCAAAGCGACCTTTAAAACGCTCTACCATTTGCGGTGTTAACGATATTTCCGGAACCAGCACAATCGCCTGACGATTCTGCTCAATGCAGCGTTGAATCGTCTGTAAATAAATTTCTGTCTTACCACTGCCCGTAACTCCATGCAGCAAATAAGCTCCTTGCTCACGCGTATCCAACTGCCGGATGATCCGTTCATACACGTATTGCTGCTCTTCAGTGAGCGGCAATGGCTTCGTAGGCTTGAAGTTTCTACCCCGATAAGGGTCGCGGAACACCTCTACATCCTCAAGCACCGCATAGCCCTTATCCTCCAGCGACTTGACCGTTGAGGCTGATACACTAAGCGAGGTCATGACTTCCTTCAGCGGCAGAGGCAGAAACTCGCTACGTTCCAGCAAAAAAGCAAGTACCTCCCGCTGACGCTGCGCTTTGGCGGAAAACTGCTCTAATGCCGCTGAGGCCTCTTCTATACCGATAGCCAAATCCACGGCTTTCATAGTCTTCTTGCCAAGCTTGTCTTTAATAACCTGACTCTCCTGAAGCACACCCCTGCGCAACAGCGATTTAATAACCTCTGCTTCTTCGGGAAAATGGCGACTTAGCTGCTGAAGAGGGACTTGCTCCTTCTCCTGAATAAATCTGACAATCTGGCGTTCAGCCGGGTCGCTCATGCCATCGTCAATAAGGAGAGCCCATTCGGGTTCTCCCCTCATATCCGGCCGCATGGTTCGATGTGTATCCGCTTCTGAACCGTAATCCAAAACGTCAGCAGCAGGCGGATGATCTGCGAACTCATACTGCTCAGCGATAGAAATATAACGTTCGGCCTTGCCCTTTAACGCTGTAGGAATCATCACTTGCAGCGCCATAATCTGATTGCAGGCATAGCGTTCGCTCATCCATTTACCCAGTTCTACCAGATCCGGAGACAAGGGCGGTACCAAATCCAGCAGCTCCTGTATCGCCCTCATCCGATATTTCGGCAGCTCCTCAGCAGGTACTACCGAGATGACAAAAGCCTGCACCGTCCGTTTGCCAAACGGCACTGCAACCCGGCTACCCGGCTCAATCCATGGCCGCATCGACTCGGGGATCAGATAATCGAAAGTACGATCCGTATTCTTGGCGGGCACATCTACAATAACCTTGGCAACTAAATTGCCCATTTCCATTAATGCAACACCCCACCCATACGTCCAGCCGCTATCGTAAGCAGCTTACGTGCTACTTCTTCCTTCGACTGCACAGGAATACGTTCTACCATCCCGGCGCGGTCGTAAATTTGTACAGCATTTGTATCGAAGCCAAAGCCTGCTCCATCAGCGGTCACGTCGTTAGCTGCAAGAAGGTCGCAATTTTTCCGCTCCAGCTTATCCATGGCATACGTCTCCAGGTTCCCTGTCTCCGCAGCAAAGCCAATTAAAAATTGATGCTTCTTGCTGCGTCCGAGTGACTCCAGAATATCGACATTCTTCACTAACTCTAGCGTAAATGTACTATCCTTCTTTTTAACTTTGGTCCGTGCCGCCTCACGCGGTCGATAGTCTGCAACCGCAGCAGCCATAACGACCAAATCGCAATCTTCCCACTGTCTGAGCACAGCGCTATACATGTCGTCAGCGGACTGAACTCTTTCAATTAAAATGCCCACAGGAGGCTCCGCGCTTGTATTTGCAGCAATCAAATGCACATCGGCACCCAACTCCTGAGCCACTTTTGCGATGGCAAAGCCCATTTTACCGGAAGAATCATTCGTAATATAACGTACCGGATCAATCCTCTCGATTGTACCCCCAGCAGTTACAATCACTTTTTTGCCTGACAGCAGCCGTTCATCGCCATTCAGTAGCGAACCTTGCGATTGTCCACCTGAATCCACAGCTTCTCCGCCAAACCAACGTGGCTCCGGCTTGTTGGTGACACCTTTACTTTCCTGCTCTTGCTGTTCAAAATATCGTTCTACCGTTTGTATGATGGTTTCAGGCTCTTCCAGCCGCCCTTTGCCAACATAACCACAAGCCAGCAAGCCTTCACCTGGCTCAATCATCATGACACCGCGGGATACGAGCGTGTCCATATTTTGCATTACTGCGGGATGAGTGTACATATGCACGTTCATAGCAGGTGCTACCATAATAGGTGCTTTCGTAGCCAGCAGCGTTGTGGACAGCATATCATCAGCAAGCCCATGCGCCATTTTCCCGATGATATTCGCGGTTGCAGGAGCAACCAGCACCAGATCGGCTTTGTCCGCCAAATGAATATGGGATACGACGGATGGTTCTCTTTCATCAAACGTGTCACTGTATACCGGATGACGAGAGAGCGACTGAAGCGTAAGCTCGGTAATAAACTGCTTCGCGGATGCCGTCATAATGACATGAACCTCAGCTCCCTTTTGCGTTAGCTTACTACACAGCGTAGCCCCTTTATAAGCGGCAATTCCGCCGGTAATACCAAGAATAATGACTTTCCCCTTCAACATCGTTAACTCCCCCTGACCGAAAAAAATAACAACCTTGCGGTTGTCAAAGGAATTGGCATTGCGCCCGGTTATAATAATTGTCTATAATTCTTATTCGTCTTCGCCGCTTTCAAGTCGCAAATGATCCGCGTAGATCTCTTCCAACGCCACTCCAACTTGCTTGTGGGATTTAGGATTCTTGAGAGTCGTCTTCTCACCCTCGCGCAACTGTCTGGCACGGCGTGAAGCCGCTACAACCAACGAATACTTACTATCTGCCTTTTTCATCATTTCATCAATGGAAGGATACAGCACGAATAGACACCTCTTCATGTAGTTTTGGGACTATACAAGCTAAACTCCAGTGTACATTCCCGAGTTCAGCTTGTATAGTCATTTTCTCTTTAAATACGCTTGGCATATGTAAAGCCCTGTTTTATGGATGGACCTTACAATGTTCGGCGATAATAATGGATTCTATTCGTTTACAAGCGAAATCAATCTCATCATTGATAACCGCATAATCATAGTGACGCAACAGATTCATTTCATCCACAGCTACCGACATACGGTGATCAATGGTTGCCTGAGTTTCTGTACCCCGTCCCCGAATCCGGTCCTTCAATTCATCCAACGAAGGCGGAAGCAGGAAAATGAAAATACCATCAGGAAATTTCTCCTTCACTTTGAGCGCTCCCTGAACCTCAATCTCCAGAAAAATATCTTTTCCCTGCGCAAGCGTCTGATCTACAAAATCACGTGGAGTGCCATAATAGTTTCCTACGTACTCTGCATGCTCCAGCAGCTCATCCCGTTCAATCATGCCCAAAAACTGTTCACGCGACTTAAAAAAGTAGTTAACTCCGTCCTGTTCACCCTTGCGGGGTGTGCGGGTTGTCGCGGAAACCGAGTATGTCAATTCCGGCAGTTTCTCACGCAGTGCGTTGCCTACCGTTCCTTTGCCGACACCCGAAGGTCCGGATAATATAAATAATAATCCCTTAGCCATAGTACACTCCATTTTTATTCGTCATTGTCATCATCTTTAGTGGATAGCCGATGAGCGACCGTTTCCGGCTGCACCGCAGACAAGATCACATGATCACTGTCCGTTATAATAACAGCCCGTGTCCGGCGGCCATAGGTAGCGTCAATCAACATATGACGGTCCCTAGCTTCTTGTATAATCCGCTTGATCGGAGCAGACTCCGGACTGACGATGGAGATAATTCGGTTGGCCGACACGATATTGCCGAAGCCAATATTGATCAATTTGATTGCCATATTCAGGTCTTTCCCCCTATACATGTGACTATTGCAGCCGTGCCGCTACCAGGTAGCTACTCGATGTTTGCAGCCTGCTCACGAATTTTTTCCAGCTCCGCCTTCATCTCCACGACTAAATTAACTAGCGCAAGATGATTGGCCTTGGAGCCGATCGTGTTGACTTCCCTGTTCATTTCCTGGATTAAAAAATCTAATTTGCGGCCGGCTGGCTCGTCCGACAGCAGCAATCCCCTGCATTGCCCAAAGTGACTTTGAAGCCGGGTAAGCTCCTCATCAATACTGCTGCGATCCGCGAATAAAGCAATCTCCATTCCGAACTTATGCTCATCAAGCGTAAATGAACCGTCCTGAAGCTCAGTAAGCCTGTGTTTAAGCCTGTTACGGTAGTCGCTCACAACATGAGGAGCCTGCACCGTCATTTCAAAATGTAGGGATTCCAGACGCGAAATACGGGATTCCACATCCTGCACCAAATGCCCGCCTTCTCGCCTTCTCATGTCCAGCAATCCCTGCAATGCTTCATTCAATGCTTGCTGAAGCTGCTCTTCCCAGCCCTCTTCGTCTCCATCGCAAGCCTCACCAGGCTCACCCAGAACGTCAGGCAACGCAAGAATGTCGCTTATACCCAACGTTCCCTTCACGCCATACCGATCCGCCAACTGCTCCGCTGCATGCAAGTAAGCCTGCACTACAGTGTCATTCAACCGTGCGGCGGGTATCTGTTCATCATCACGTTCCCTGTGAATGAAGACGTCGACACGGCCGCGCTTGATCTGCTGTTGAACCGTTCTTCTCAAGCCATCTTCATAACGAGTCCATTCGCGTGGAAGCCTCATCATCACTTCGCAATAGCGGTGATTCACCGATTTCAGCTCCAAGCGCACTTTATATCCTTCATAATGAAGAATGGCTTGACCGTATCCGGTCATACTCAATGACATCGGCATCACATCCATTATACTATTGTAATTGATTATTATAGTCGAAACAAGGGGGCCCGCACGCAGCTGGATTTTTGCCATACATAAGAAGTCAGCTCCGCCGTCATTTCATAGAACATAAATGGAGTCATTAAATAGATACCGTTAAAATGCTTCATCGCCGTAGTCGTGAACCGTCTGGAAAAGGCAGTACAAGAACTCATCGGTACAACCATGAACGGCCTCCTTATCGTTTTCTCATTTTCTATATTATACATGGTTCATACGTCAAAAAAAGACAGAATGTTGCTTCACTCTCCGTATTTCTTCATTTCACACGAAAAAAGGCAAAAAAAAGACCCGCTAAGGTCTTCATCACGCTTACCTCTATCATTCTGTATCACACGCTGTATTCGCTAATTTCAGGACAAACGGCCGTCGTACACAACCTCAGCCGGACCTGTCATATATACATGATTGTCATTCTCGTTCCATTCGATATCCAGATCGCCGCCCTTTAGGCTGACCATCGCGCGGCGGTCACTGTATCCGTTCAGTACAGACGCCACAAGCGTAGCACAGGCTCCGGTTCCGCATGCCAACGTAGGCCCGGCTCCCCGCTCCCATACTCTCATGTCAATTTGTCCACGGCTTCGTACCGTAGCGAACTCAACATTTGTTTTTTTAGGGAACAGCGGGTGGCATTCCAGCTTCGGTCCCCACGCTTCCAGATCAAAGTCAGGTGCATCCTCAACATAAATGACACAGTGTGGATTGCCCATGGATACAGCTGTAAAACGAAAGCCGCTGCCTCCAGCTTCGATGGACTGGTTGATGACACTAGCCAGATCCAGCATGGTGGGAATTTTCAAGCCATCCAGAATCGGTTCTCCCATATCGACCTTCACTTGACGTACAAGTCCGTCCATTACAGTCAATTCGACCTGCTGCACACCTGCACCCAGCGTCTCAATCGTGATCTGCTCACGGCTGATATGCTTGCGGTCATACACATATTTGGATGCACAACGGATGGCATTTCCGCATTGCTCAGCCTCCGAACCGTCTGAATTGATGATGCGCATGCAGAAATCCGCTTTTTCAGATGGCAATATATATACCAGACCGTCAGCGCCGACACCAAAATGTCGGTCACACAGCCGAACAGCCAATTCCGAAGCGTCAGAAGGCAATTCTTGATGCCCAAACCAAACGATAAAATCATTACCCAATCCGTGCATTTTTGTGAATTCCATAGCTTTCCCCCGCCGTTGCTGATAATCTCGTGCTCCTTATGAAGCTTGGATTCCATGATAGCATACAGGACAAAAAGGGAAAAGTGATGCATGTATGTCTGTACCCGAGTAGAGCCGGAAGCTTAAGCCGAAAACTTCGTACATCCCGGAGTGAAGCGGGTATGTCCGCCACGACGATGGTTGCGTCTGCCGCCCCATACGCTTCCCGCCCCCATCAGGAAGGTCGGAATACCAGCAGCGACAATGGAAAGCGCCCATTCGCGGAAACTAAGCGGCACCGTTTTGAAAATAGGTTGCAGCACAGGTACGTACATAACCACCAGCATCAGCACCAATGAAGACAGCACGGCAAGTACGAGATAACTATTTTGAAACGGATTACGGTGGAAAATAGAACGGGAACTGCGGCAATCGAACACATGAATGAGCTGTGCCAGCACCAACGTGGCGAAGGCGACCGACTGTGCCTTGACCAGTTGTCCTGCGTCATTAGGCGCGATACGCAGCGTCAGCCAGAAAGCCGCAAGCGTACATAAGCCGATCAGCAGGCCCCGACTAATGATTTTCCAGCCGAGACGACGGGCAAAAATATTTTCCTTCGCGCCGCGTGGCTTGTGCTCCATGAGATCCTTTTCCGGCTGATCCACACCCAGAGCCATCGCCGGAAGCCCGTCGGTCACCAGATTTACCCATAAAATCTGAATCGGAAGTAACGGCAACGGCAGACCGGCCATCATCGCGAAAAACATCGTCAAAATTTCACCAACATTGGAAGCAAGCAGATAACGGATAAATTTACGAATATTTTCGTAAATGTTCCGTCCTTCTTCGATTGCCGCTACAATCGTCGAGAAATTATCGTCGCTGAGCACGAGTGCAGCCGCTTCTTTGGTCACGTCCGTTCCTGTGATGCCCATCGCAATACCGATATCCGACGCCTTGATCGCTGGCGCGTCATTCACGCCATCTCCGGTCATGGCTACGACATGCCCACGTCTTTGCAACGATTTGACAATCCGCAGCTTATGCTCCGGGGACACCCGTGCATACACGGAGACAATGTCAACTGCTTTGTCCAGCGCCGCATCATCCATCACAGACAGCTGCTGTCCGGTCAACACATGCGAGCCGCGCTGAAAAATACCTAGTTGCTGCGCAATGGCCTCGGCCGTTGTACCGTGATCGCCCGTAATCATCACGGTGCGGATACCCGCACGTCGGCACTTGCCAATAGCTTCGCGGGCCTCGCGGCGCGGCGGATCAATCATGCCTGTGAGGCCGATGAAGATGAGCTGATTCTCAGCCTCTTCCACCGAGACGACACGCTCATGCGAGCGGATATCCCGGTAAGCCACACCGAGTACACGCAGTGCCTCCGAGGCCATTCCTTCGTTGGCTGCCAGCATCTTTTGGCGCAGCGTGCCCGTCAGTGGAACGACATTTCCTTCCCATAAAATGTAGGAGCACTGACCCAACAGCACATCCGGCGCGCCTTTGGCAAAGACGATGTGCCCTCCCTGATGCTGTACAAGTACAGACATCCGTTTCCGCTCCGAGTCAAAAGGAAATTCGCGTTCCCGTGTATACAGCTCATACAGCCCTTGGCGCGTAACCCCACCCTTGGCGGCTAACGTGACAAGCGCTCCCTCCGTCGGGTCGCCTTTCAGCTCCCAAACAGCGGACGGCGTCGGCTCCTTGGTTTTCTTTTTCGAGCGCAGCTCATCCGTGTCGGCTTGAACAATTTCAGCGTTGTTGCATAGCACGCTGGCTTGTAGCAGTCTGCGAAGTGATTGTCCGTTTTTGAGATCCGCAGGAGTATCCCTATCCATAATATGTCCGTGCGGGTCATAGCCCTCTCCCGTTACTCCCCAGAAGCGACCGTCCACCCATAGCTTGGTGACCGTCATTTTGTTTTGGGTCAGCGTACCGGTTTTGTCAGAGCAAATGACAGATGCACATCCGAGCGTTTCAACTGAAGGGAGCTTACGCACAATCGCCTTGCGTTTGATCATACGCTGTACGCCCAAGGCGAGCGCAATCGTCACAATGGCAGGCAAGCCTTCCGGTATAGCCGCTACAGCCAAGCTCACCCCGGCCAGGAACATACTCATCGCTGGCTGTCCATGCATGATACCTGCTACGACGACAAGCACCGTTAACGCCAGTGCTACGATGATCAGAATTTTGCCCAGTTGCTCCAGTCTGTGCTGCAACGGGGTCTCCTGAGACTCCGTATTTTGGATCAAGTCTGCGATTTTGCCCATTTCCGTATTCATACCTGTACGAATAACGACCCCCTGAGCTGTACCTCTGGTCATCATGGTGCCCATAAAGCCGATGTTCTTTTGATCTCCCAGCGGTACCTCAGCGGCATGAATAGGGCGGCAATGCTTGCTCACTGGAACGGATTCGCCAGTCAGAGCGGATTCCTCCACATCGCAGCCGTTCGTGCTCAGCCATCTTATATCTGCGGGAATACGATCGCCGCTTTCCAATAGCACGATATCACCCGGCACCAGCTCTCTGGCCTGAATCTGAATCCGTTTGTCTCCCCGCAGTACTTTAGCGGTCGGAGCGGACAGCTGCTTCAAAGCTCGAAGCGAACGTTCCGCTCTAGCCTCCTGCACAAAACCAAGAATTCCATTCAGCACAACAATAGCAATAATGGTGATCGCATCCAGATATTCGCCGAGCAGGCCGGATATCAGTGTGGCTCCCATTAGTACGAGCATCATAAAATCCTTGAACTGGTTCAGCAGCAGCAGGATCGGTGAGACACGCTTCCCCTCGCTCAGCTCATTCCATCCTGACCTTTCTCTTCTTTCCGCAAGCTGTTCCTCCGAAAGACCCTGCTTCGGGTCGACTTCCAGGCTTGTTGAAAGCTGTTCATTGCTTAATTGGTGCCAATGTGCTTGTTCCATTCTCCCCAATTCCCTCCCGGTCAGATAGTCCGTTTCCGTCGGTAGTGCGTAGGATGGCTGCCCGTTATTGCGTGTTTGTGCCACGAATGCTGATAAGCTGGACAGACTTTCTAGATTCAATCTATTCGGACAGGACCTGAAATATCACACTGTCGCTTAAGTTTTTTCCCAAAGTTATGTATCATAGAAGGAAGGCAAAAATATTTGCTTCAAAGGAGAACAGACATTATGGCATTGGACGGAATCGTAACCCGCGCTATTGTACACGAGCTGCAAAGCATCCGGGGCGGGCGCATCAATAAAATACATCAGCCGAACGATCACGATATCTTACTGAATCTGCGGGCTCAAGGTGGGAGCGTCAAGCTGCTGCTGTCGGCCAACCCGACATTCCCGCGTGTACATTTTACAGAACAAAGCTTTCTCAATCCGACGGAGGCCCCTATGTTCTGTATGCTGCTTCGCAAGCACTGCGAAGGTGGTATCATCGAGAAAATTACCCAGGTGGGCATGGAGCGCATTATCCACATGGATGTGCGTCAGCGCGATGAGCTGGGGGATATTTCACTCAAGCGGATGATCATCGAGCTAATGGGCAGGCACAGCAACATTATTTTGCTTGACCCGGAAACAGGCGTTATGCTGGACGGCATCCATCATGTCACACCGTCCATCAGCAGCTATCGGGTCATCATGCCCGGCTTTCAATATACGGAGCCTCCTGAACAAAATAAGCTGAATCCGCTGGAAACGGAAGAAACGGCTTTTGCCTCCTCCTATCAGACAGCTATCGAAGCCGAAGAAGCTCCCAAACGCTGGATCGTGAACACCTTTACTGGACTGAGTCCCCTCATTGCCGAGGAGATGCTGACCCGAGTTTCCAACGAAGCACCTGCTGACGATTATCGTCCGCTGTGGAATACATTCAGTCACATCATGGACGACGTGCGGAATCATCGTTTTCAGCCGGTATCCGGTCTGAACGCACAGGAAAAAATGATATTTTCAGCCATTCCCCTTACATTGATTCAAGGAGAGCGCAAAGAATACACTACAATCAGTGAGTGTATGGAGGACTTTTTTGGTGAAAAAGCAGAACGGGATACGGTCAAGCAAAAGGTCAGCGACCTGCTGCGTTTCCTGCAAAACGAACGGAGTAAAAACGTAAAAAAACTCGACCATCTGCATCAGGATTTAGCTGAGGCGGAGGATGCCGATCAATTTCGCATTTATGGGGAACTGCTGTTCGCTTCGTTGCATGAAGTGAAGAAGGGCGACAAGAAAGTGACGCTCACCAACTTTTATGATGAAGAACAGCGTCTGATGACCATCTCGCTGGACCCGTTGCTGGGCCCATCAGATAATGCGCAACGGTACTTCAAAAAGTACAATAAATATAAAAACAGCCTGGCTGTCATTGATGAACAACTGGAGAAAACATACGAAGAAATTCGGTATATGGACAATCTCCTACAGCAACTGGCTCATGCCTCCATGAACGATATCGAGGAAATACGTGAAGAACTGGTTCAGCAAGGCTATCTCCGAGACCGGGTCAAAAAAGGGAAGAAAAAGAAGAAAACGGATCGTCCAACCTTACATGTATATACGTCATCCGAAGGCATCGAGCTTCTGGTCGGCAAAAACAACTTGCAGAACGAATATGTGACGAACCGACTGGCCGGGCCTAATGACACGTGGCTGCATACAAAGGATATTCCGGGGTCACACGTCGTTATTCGCGCCGAGCAATTCGGAGACACAACGCTGGAGGAAGCAGCTCAGCTCGCTGCCTATTTCAGCCAGGCCAAACAGTCCAGCAGCGTGCCCGTAGACGCCACCTTGATCCGTCATGTGCGCAAGCCTAGCGGAGCCAAGCCCGGCTTTGTTATCTACGATCATCAACGAACGCTCTTCATCACACCCGATGAGGGTCTGGTCAAAAAACTGCCCAATCGCATCAAAAACGGCTGAGCCGCACTAGCATAATCTTGTAAACAAGTATTCATTCAGGAACGCCCGCCGCAAAACACAGCATAGCGGACAAGTCCCATGAATCGACCCAAAGCCCCTTTTCTTGTGGCTGCACACTTCACATGTGCAGTCACAGAGCAAGGGGCTATTTGTGTTTCCTATATGTGCAATTAGCGGCTCATCTTTGCGTAAAAGCCCTGTACTCGTTACTTTTGTCTAACAGCAGCCTTTCTCAATTCCTCCACGACCTGACTCTCCACACTGCGGTTGCCCAGATCACCGTGAAAAATAACGCCTTGGCGCGCACCATGAAAATCCGAGCCACCAGTCGGGATCAGCCCGTAGTGTGCCGCCATCGCGGCGTATCGGCACTCAGCCGCATCATCATGGTCTGAATGTCGCACCTCCAAGCCCGCAGGCTTCGCCTTCTCTACAATGGAGCGAACCAACTCATCATTGCCATACAATCCGGGGTGAGCCACCACTGGTGCCCCTCCTGCTTCCCGAATCCAGCTTATGGCCTCCGCAGGCTCCACTCGGGGCACAGACACATAACCGGGCGCTCCCTCTGCCAAATAACGATCAAACGCATCCCTCATATCCTTCGCATAGCCTTTTTGCACCAGCGTATCCGCCATATGCGGGCGTCCAATGCTTTCATCCGGCGCCAGCGGTCTGCCCATCGTAGCTATCACTTCATCCAGCGTGATTTTCACACCCAGACTACGCAGCCGACTCAAAATCAGATCATTGCGGGTATCCCGCGCCTGACGCAACTTTTCCAACCGTTCCAAAAAAACTCCATTACGATAATCCATAAAATAACCGAGTATATGAATGTCCTTACCGCCTGCCCGTGTGCTAATTTCCACACCCGGCACTACTGTAATGCCCAATCGTCGTCCTTCCTCAAGAGCTTCCTCCAGCCCAGCTACCGTATCGTGATCCGTGATTGCAACCCCTGCCAATCCTTTTTCCTTGGCCCAACGCACATTGTCCGCTGGTGGCTGCATTCCGTCAGATGCCTGAGTGTGAGTGTGCAAATCGTATCGTCCCGAATTCGTATGCTCCTCCATTACGCATTCTCCTCCTCTTTCATCTCTGCAAGCTCGTCTACCGTATCTCTGGACACGTCCGTTCCCTGATCATGACGACGCAAGAATGACAAAAAGGTCACTACAGGTATCGGCAACAACGCTGATTTCAGATGGATGGCATAAAACTCGCGTTTGAAGGTGATATCGGAAATATTTACAATTCTCAACAATCCCAGCGCAACCTCATGCTTCACCGAAGAAGGCGATAGCATCGTAATGCCCAATCCAGCCTCCACCGCCGATTTGACCGCCCCAGTGCTGCCCAACTCCATAACGATGGAAAGTCGGGACGCATCAACACCACGGCTTTTCAACTCATCCTCTATCACCTGCCTTGTACCTGACCCGTTCTCTCTTGCTACAAAAGGATACTTAAACACGTCCTCCAGAACTACCTTTTTGGCCTTGGCCAGTACATGCCCCGAAGGAACAATCAGTTTCAGCTCATCCTGCATCACGGGTTCCAACACGATATCCGGGTGCTGAATCGGTGCCTCAATTAGCCCCAAATTCAACTGATGCTTTAAAATATCATCCATAATTTGAGTCGTATTCATTACGTTCATCGCCATACGTATATGAGGGTACTCCCGACCAAACGGCCCCAACATTCTCTGCACAATGTACTCGCCAATCGTAAGACTTGCGCCAATATGTAATCTCCCCTCCAGCATGCTTTTTTTGCAAAAGGTAGCAGTGTCGCTCCTGCCTCCGACAGCTCGATTTTTTTGGTGGATCGATGTAGTAGCTTTGTACCAAAATAATCTTCCAAAGATTGAATTTGCATCGTCACGGCAGGTTGCGTCATATGCAGCGCTTGCGCCGCTGCCGAGGAAGCTCCCCCGCTCCGCTATCGTATAAAAAATATGCAGCTGATGAAAGTTCATACTGACAGCCCCCTCCCCTCTCTGATCTCCTTATTTTAACATAAGAAAAACACCTATCGAAATATCCCCAACAAAACAGACCTAAATTAGGGGTTTTTATTATAGATTTTATAAATGAGCATTTTGCATAAATCCCAAGAACAATTTCAAATCAGCAATATATAGATCAAAACAGTCTAGTTTGTCTATATATTGTATTTTTAAGCGTTGGAAATCGAATTATGCAAAATGCTGAAATAAAAAAAGTATGCAGCTGATTCCTGCATACTTCTACTACATAAGATACTTGACGATATCCCTTCCGCCAAACCAACGTCTATTTCCGCTTGCGGGTGCTCTTCATCAGTGTCATACGCCGCGAATGGCGCAACCAGGAATAGTATGACTTCAAATCCCGTAGTTCAATGGTCTCTGACATCCGGCCCAAAAAGGTAATCACAATCATTTTGTGGAGCGGGTTACCCGCAATATCCATTTCGCCAGGCAACTCACCAAACTCGGCCACGACGACCAGGTCACCATCAATTAAATATACATCCTCTTCGTTGTGATAATAGGACTCCATCCTGTTTTGCTTCAGGCATTCCCAAAGCCAGACGGCGATATGATTCATTTCGGACTGTCTCTGTTCTATACGGTCTAAGTAGCGTGTTTTCGCATGATTTGTAATCACAATATCGGCGACCTTCTTGTCGCCCATATCTACGTAGAACGGTTCGTATGTACTCCATCGCTGCATTGCCTTGTCACGCACGGGATCACTCTCCCCACCAGATAGGTCTTTATATCTATCAATATATTCATATGTTACCTCAACAGACCCGGGACTACAAGTTACAAAATTGAAGTTTATCGCTTATTTTTTAAAGATTATTTAGGCCTATAAGCATTAAGACTATTATGTAAAAGTCCTGACTTATCGAGAAGGAGGAAGCGGTAAACCCAATGTTGTCAGGTTAAGCGTTTAGCTCGAACTAGTTCGTCGTTCAGCATCGTAAACGCGGTGGGAGAAAGTTTTTGTCTGGCTTTGGAGAAGAATTGTTTCGTGTATGTGGTTTTTGCTGCCTCTTCTGGCATGAATCTCCCTCGAAACTCGTCCAACTCTAACTGCGTTGTTTTTTGAACCATACGAAGGATGAGCAGCAGCAGCGGAATAAACCCCATCTTTCGATTTCGTTTAAAATCGTTCTCGGTTGCTTCGCACTTTCTTTGAATTCATCGCTTCTCATCTTCTTAAACACACGGGATATCGTAGTGGATTTGTTTTTTTCACACCGGTTCATCCATGTCTATCGTTTACCTCTACTATACCAATTTCTACTAACCTGACAACATTGCGGTAACCCCCCGTCCTCTCACACCACCGTACATGCGGGTCCGCATACGACGGTTCCAGAAGGTTAACCAAGCTCCAAATCACGTGAAAGCAAACTTTTCAGCCCTTTCTCTTTTCAATAGGAAGTAGGAAGGGCATTATGGGTATTCTGGGACATTTCCCATGCGCCTCGCCTCGAGTTAGCCATCTTGAAACATGCCCGCTCTGGAACCCCAAGTGCCCGGAGTTCACGGATTCGTGTGCGAACTCGTTTCCATTGCTTCCACGGGCACATTCGTAGTCTTCTATGAATCCACTGGTCCAGTTTTTGGAGATGCGTCTTCACCGAGGCTAGATGGAAATAACCGAGCCAACCCAACAGATAGCGGTTCAATCGGCGTATCCGTTCTTCCATGGAAATGGACCCTGTTCGGTTGGCCAAAAGCGAACTGAGCGGACCGCCTTGTGGTGTTCCTTCCCAGCTGCGCTCCAGCTTTCCGTCCACCATGACTCCGGCGTTCAGATAGCACGAATCAGCATCAGCACTCTTTTATCTGTCACTTTCCGCGCCACCCTTGCCATCAACATGTCATGATTCATCTGGTCAAAGAACTTTTCCAGATCTAGATCCACGACCCAGCGAAGTCCACTTTGGATATATCTTTGCGCTTGTTTCACCGCGTCATGTACACTTTTCCCCGGGCGAAAGCCGCAGCTATACCAAGAAAATGGCGCGTCAAAGATCGGGTTTATCCCTTGTAAAAGCGCCTGCTGGAGAAATCGGTCCATTACGGTCGGGATGCCTAAAAGCCGTACACCGCCTCCGGGTTTGGCCATTTCCACTCGTTTGTATGCGAGCCTGAGGTTATCTCCTTCGAGCATTCGTTCCAGCACGTTGTTCTGGTCTTCGCGAGAGGAAGGGGCGACTTGTGCCGACGAAGAACTCGGCGCTCCAGCATACCCTGACGGCTTCACCGCCTCTCTTTGCTGGTAGCTCTCTTGCGAGATATTCGGCTGTCTTTGCTCTTCATGCGAACGCATCAGTTTCCTCTCTCCTTTCGGTTCAGCCCTTCCCTAAGTTGTTGAAACACCTCACGGTGGACACCCTTGCCCTTGGCTAACGGTAGGCGCTCGCCAGCCCCCGTTGAGGACTTTCACCCTAGAGATGACGCCCATGCTGGGCGTACTAACAAAAAAAGCCAGCCCAAAGGCCGACTTTTTTGAAAAAAATTTGAAATTCACACCAAATTAAAGATTATATTTCAAACTCTTTTATTTTTTCCTTATCGTCGTTATACTCCGTCCTTATCTCATTTCGGAAGGAGCGTTCGACCTTTCGCACATAGGAAAGCCTGCGAATATTTTTAACGGTATCCTCTGCCCGATCCGCATTCATGTAAATGACAACATAATGCATACGCCTCGAAATATAGTGGACATTCCCGTATTTCTCCAAATTGCGGGCAGCCTTGATATCGCTTACCCAAATGATGTACCCTGTCCGCTCGGCAAACATTCGCTTCATCTCCCCTCCATTCGATATCATCCCTATGGCCTATCCGCAGGAGCACTTGCCTCCGCTACCGCAGCCACCCTTTTTCACATTCGGATCATTGCTTGGCACCTTAATGGTGTCGGATACAGAATAAGCAATCATTTCAGACATGGCATGAAGCATATCATCCAACGCTCTCTCTGCCCGTTTGAACTCCTGAACCTCCTGAAATTGTTCAAGTTCCAGTTCAATGACCTGTACTGCATCCTTCGCTTCATGAAAGTTTGGGTGAAAATGTCCAAAGCGTTCCGTTTCCGCGAACAGCTCCTTTTTGGCATCCAGCTTGCGTACACACGCCTGAATCGACGGATTCAATTCCACACGCTGTTTCCAATATAAATAATCCGATACCTCAAAGGACCGGTTGACCATATCGCCCAATTCATAGGCGTTAATAAGCACTTCTGCCATATTGACCGTATTCAATTCGGCTACGCTCATGAATGTTCATCTCACTTTATATAAAGTTCTACTGGTAGTAGACTCATTTATCATACCACATCCTTCTTTTGAGAAGAAGGAGTTTCATGCACATCCTGGCTCTTCTATGTAAAAGGAACCAGCAGGCGCATGTCCGACCATTCCCCTGACTGTAAAGTCGTGCGGGACAACGTTTCACCGTCCATTCCGGTAGCATACCAACCAGTCACACTCCATGGCTCGCCAGGAGCCACCGCTTCCGGTATCCATTTGACCTCTTTTTCACCGATTCGCAGTCCTACCGCCGCTTGCCAGCGAATCGCCTGTTCCATGAGTTGCCGGGCGGTGGATGCATGATAGCTTCTCCATTCCTTCGTCCATGACGCGGGTACTGACGATTTCTCTGGAAAATAATCGGATGGGTCAGGTAGCGTATGCTCGCGTTCATAAAAATGCAACGTTCTCCCCGTGTAAACCAAACCTGCCCTGCCCTCTTGTGAAAACATCGTCCATTCCTGAATGGAGTTTGCCACCGCTTCGCCAGCCGTTTCGCCATTCGTCGTTTCTGTATCATTCACACCGAATGGACTGTTGGAGCTATCCGGACAGATTCCCTCCGTTTCCGCAACGAGCGGATAACGGTGAACCGACTCGTCCATCCCCTCCAGCTCCCGGCGCGGATTTAGCCCAATTGTAGCAAGTGTCCTGCGGATTTGGGCAGCCGAATGTGCCGGAATAATAAAGTCCCTTTCGCCGATCCGTTCAAGCAATCCATCCAGCCCGGGGTGACGTGCAGCAGTGTCTGCGTCTTCTCGGGTACCACAGCGCAAAAGTGTTACCGTTGCAAACGCTGTCCGTCCCACATCCCCTGCCCACTGCTCCACTGCCACGCGTACATGGTCAGGCACGCCTGTACGGCTATACTTATCCAGAAGTGCAGGAATGGCTTTAGCCTCCATCCCCAGCTCGATCGCCTCTGTAACACTTTCTCGGGTGATCCGGTATACCGCCATCCGGTCCCCCGTCATACGTTCACAGAAGCATCCCAGCTTCCAGCGCACATCATAAGCTACATCCGGCGGCACCAATATTTCAAAATCCGGCTGTACATAAAAGGTACCTTGCTCCTGAACCGCATCCTTCTCATCATCGGAACGAAGCATATTCAGCGCTGGTACGTTCCAGCGAAAACACAGTTCTCCCGACGCGGTCAGACCCCAATCACCCATTCCAAAGGCGGTCAGCGCTATCACCCATCCCCTAACTACATCCATATATGGTCCGTTAAGGTTGAAATTAGGTGCCGTGTTCTCCTCAATCATTACTTTATTTTCATTTATAGTATAAAATTCCAGGTAATTATCGCTTTTACGGTCCAATCCGCTCAGACTCTCCCGCGAAATCAGTCCCGTCTGAGTCATCCATTGGAGCAACGGCCCGATATGAATCCAGCCTTCCGGTCCCGCATGATCGGAGGCAACGCACAGCATATAACGAAAATGCTGCATAGACGCTTCGGCCTTTCCATATCTTTCCATGAGTGTGACAAGAATATGCTTGCGCATTTGCCAAGTGGACAAGCGAATCCACACTGCCAGTCCGGCTTCCTGAATATGAAAAGAAGCAGCTTCTTTCACCAGCAAGCCCAGGCTGAGCAGCAAGTCCATCATCACCACCGTTTGCACCGGATACAGCTCAGCGTGCGCATATTGTAGCCCCAGACCAGTCAAATCTTCCGGATGAAAGGGAGTTAGCTCATTTAGCTTTTGCAGCGACCGTTTATGAATGGTCCCTTTCGCTGTCAAAGGAACTCCCTGCACGGCAATTCGGGACAACGCATGTAGCAGCTCCGCTTCCAGTCCCGTCATGGCTTCATGCACCGTCAGCGGTTGATCCGTATCCATCGCTTTCATCGTACTTTGACTTTGCTCCAACAGCATTTCGTACAGATCCGGCAGCCGATGAACCGGAATATATAATATTCGTTCACCCCACGATTTGGTAACCGCCTCCAGCCAGCCCCGGTCGCGCAGTCCGTGCAGTGCCAGTTTCGTTTCGGCTCCACTCAGCGCTCCCCGGGTAAGACTTAATGGCTCTTCTTCCTTCATGGGCTGTCCCGCGTGCCGGATAAAGCATCGACGTAGTACTAACAGTTCATCCGATGCAAGCTCCTTCCAGCCGCCTTCCGTGTTCGTTACGCCCATTCTTTGATCACGCCTCTCTTTTCTTTCCGCCAGTTTCAGCCTCATTATTCAGGTTCCCGATAACCTCCCCCGAGCTGAATCTGCGAATCTCATATTCATAGCCCTGCTCAATCAGAAACAGCTGACGGCGGGCTGCAAAATCCGTCTCCTTACTGTTCTCCGTCACCAGCGCATAAAAATAAGCCTTATTTTCACCAGACTTCGGTCGCAAAATGCGTCCAAGCCGCTGTGCCTCCTCCTGACGGGAGCCGAAGCTGCCCGATACCTCAATAGCCACGGCCGCATCTGGCAAATCCACAGCAAAGTTCGCCACCTTGGACACCAGCAGGGTCCGAATTGTAGCGTTGCGGAACGCATCGAACCACCGCACCCGTTCAGTCTGGCTCATAGACCCGGTTATCAACGGCACGCTCAGCTCCTGCGCCAATGTGCGCAATTGATCCAAATATTGCCCGATAATAAGCGTGGGCATACCCTTATGCTGTTGCATCAGGCTGCGCACCGCTTCCAGCTTGGCCGGATTTTCGGCGGCAATCCGGTACTGCTGCCTGCCTTCAGCACGCATACTGCGCTCCAGAAGCGCAGCCGACATGGGAAGCCGCAGCTCCACACAATCGACCTGGGCAATCCATCCCTGCCGCTCCAGCTCCTTCCACGGCATGTCGTACCGCTTCGGTCCGATCAAGGAGAACACATCCCGCTCACACCCGTCCTCCCGAACCAACGTCGCGGTCAATCCCAAACGACGGGTGGCCTGAATATCCGCCGTTGCTCGAAATACCGGCGCGGGCAGCAAATGCACCTCATCATATACAATTAGCCCCCATTTCCGTTCGCTCAGCAGCTTCATATGCTCAAATTCTCCATCTTTGGTACGGCGATGCGTCAAAATCTGGTAGGTTGCCGCCGTAATCGGACGTACTTCCTTTTTCTGTCCACTGTATTCTCCAATGGAATCAACAGGAATATCCGTCTTTAGCTTCAATTCCTCAATCCATTGCCGAACAGATGTGGTATTGGAGGTTAAAATAAGCACCTCGCACTGAAGACGCTCCATCACCGCCATACCGATCACGGTTTTTCCCGCTCCACATGGAAGCACCAGCACACCGCTGCCACCCAGACCGTCAGCCCCCTCAAACGCATCAGCCGCCTCCACTTGATAATCACGAAGCTTCAGCTCCGTTGGTCCCTGACCTAGAGAAAAACGAAGCTGATTCCCCTCAAGATAGCCTGCCGTATCCATAACCGGAAATCCAAGTCGGGTCAGTTCCTGCTTGAGCAGTCCCCGATTTTCTGGCGGAACCGACACGGTCACTTCACTTTCACGAAGTAAACCAAGCTGCTCAAGATCCTGCTTGAGCAGTAGTTCATCCAGTAAAGCCGGGCTGTTCGCCGTCAGGATCAAATGGTCGACCGCTGTATCCCTGTGAGTTGTATCCGTCTCCATGCCTATAGTTACATCTTGCTCTATACTGTTCAGATCAGCAGTATCCGGGCTGTAACGCCCCTCTTTTTCTGCTCTCGCCCGTGACAGCGTCAACGTCCCGTAACGGGAGACGAGCTGTTCAATATCCTTTAACAAATCACGGGGAATATCCCAACGGGACATGGAATGTAGACTATTTTGAACATCCGCGGCACTCCACCCAAGGGCAGCCGCATTCCACAGAGACAATGGAGTGATGTGATATGTATGAAAAGCGGAAGGGCTTTTAACCAGCTCCGCATAGACCTGCAACTGTGAACGTGCATACTCCGAAGCGGGCAGGCCGATTTCCAGCAAAACGGTAAAATCGCGTTGTACAATACAAGGGTGATCCGGATTCATAATTACCTCCCGTCAATCTATAACGCATCATCTTAAAGTCTATATAACAAACAGTTTGTCCGTTTATTCGCAGATCAATCGGAATAGCAAGGAGTCCAACCCGTACGGGTTGAACTCCTTGTCATTCAGGTCTATCCTTGCTTTTTTACCTAGTGGACCTGCTCGGAAATATGGCTAAGCGCCTCTCCAGCGTTGTCTGCAAAAATATTACGTACGGCCAGATCGCCAATCGAAACAATCCCAATCAAACGATCCCCTTCCGTTACGGGCAGACGGCGGATTTGCTGCTCCGCCATCAGCTCGGCTGCTTGATCCACCGACATGTCGGCTTGAGCTGTACGGATACCTGTTGTCATCACTGCGTCGACCGAACTAGAGCCTGAATGCTTGCCCGCATAACCGCGAACGACAAGGTCACGGTCTGTTACCACACCGATAAGCTTGCCACTGCCTTCGCTCTCCACAACAGGGATAAAACCAGTGTCATTATCCTTCATTTTGAGCGCAATTTCATAAATATTGTCTTGCGGAGTAACCGTTACACATTTTTCAGTCATAACTTCCTGAACCTTTTTCATGGGCACTCCCTCCTTTTCAAAAGTAGGGTACCCCATTCCATTTTGCTTATACGCCGAATCAGCTCATTCAGATTCAGCTCACGTTAGCTGTTAGCGGCTGGAATTTTCTGTTTTTCGCTCCGCAGCATATCCGATAGACATGGCAATAAACAAGCGAACCGCCTTAATCATCGCATCCTCGTCAAAATCAAACTTAGGATGATGATGCGGATAAATCGCTCCTTTAGCAGGGTTTCCTGCTCCCACGAACATGAAGCAACCCGGTACACGTTCCAAATAATAAGCAAAATCTTCGGCAGGCATCAGCTTCGACGCTTCCTGAACTTTTCCCTCACTGAAAACGGGTCCTGCTTCCGTAAAGAAACGCGAAGCTTCGTGCGCATCATTTACAACAGGCGGGTATCCCATAATATAGCGGATATTGGCTGTTGTTCCGTAAGTTGCCGCTGTAAGCTCCGTAACCGCATGCAGCCGATCCTTCATAACTGTCCGGGTTTCCTCGTCAAAGGTACGGATCGTCCCACTCAGGCGGCATGTTTCCGCAATCACATTTTGCGCAGCCCCCCCTTGAATCGTTCCCACCGTCAGTACAGCAGGCCGCAAAGGGTCCACTGAACGGCTCACGATGCTTTGCAGCTGCATAACAAGAGCTGAACCCGCTACCACACTATCATGGGTGGACTGAGGCATACCACCATGACCACCCTTACCCGTAATTTCTATATAAAAATCGTCCGCCGCCGCCATCAAAGGTCCTGCGCAACTCGCAGCCGTCCCGACCGGAAACGGTGTCCACAGATGGATGCCGTAAATAACGTCCACTCCTTCCAGCACACCATCCTTTAGTACATTGACTGCGCCGCCGGGCAACAATTCCTCCGCAGGCTGGAACAACAACCGTATTTCTCCTTCCAGCTCATCCCGATGCAGACTGAAATAGTAAGCCGTTCCGAGCAAAACGGACGTATGCCCGTCATGTCCGCAAGCATGCATGGCTCCGTCTACGCTGGAACGATATTCGCATTCTTTCTCATCCTGAATGGGAAGAGCATCCATATCGGCGCGCAGCATCACAACAGGCCCGGGCTTGGAACCACGAATGGTACCGACAACACCGTGCCCCCCTACATGACGGCGAACCTCAATACCCCAGCTCTCCAGCTTGTCCGCAACAAAGGCTGCTGTTTTGCTTTCCTGAAAAGAAATTTCGGGATTTTTATGTAAATATCTGCGCCACTCCACCATGTGGTCTTGTAGCTGGTCAAACCAGGTCTTATCTATCGTGTGTTGTGTCAAATTACTCCACCTCTCCTTTTAAAACACCGGGCAGCTTCCCGATAAATCTTGCAGATTCACAACGTATGTGCCACTGCTTTCAAGCCTCATTTTTTATTCTATTGTAGCAGATATGGAATTGTTGCGATATCCGTTGCCGTATGAAGGTTGCAGAAGCCCTCCAAACATACTATGATTAAGTGTATAAACGATAAAATAATAATGATAAACGTCTGCGAGGCATACCTTGCGGCGAATACCGGGGGAAGCTGATATGAGAAATACGAAGCCGGAGACTCGAAGAAGAGGCACACCGGATTTCCAATTGCTGATCCTCACCTTGTTGCTGGTTGGATTCGGTGTAATCATGGTATTTAGCTCCAGCTCCAGCGTAGCTCTGCTGAATAAAGATTACAATTTTGACTCTTTATATTTTGTGAAGCGTCAATTTGCATTTGCTATACTTGGACTTTTCATCATGTTCGTAGCTATGAATATTAGGATGGAAAAATATAAAAAGCTCTTCGTGCCCTTGTTTTTTATCACCATTTTACTGCTAATCATCGTTCTTTTTACAGGCTCTCTCAACGGCGCAAAAAGTTGGATCAGACTTGGTGGCGGCCTTAACTTCCAGCCAACCGAGCTTGCAAAAATATCCATTATCCTGTACTTATCCGCGCTAATTGTCAAAAAAGGGGATCAGTTTAGAGATTTACGAACCGGCTACATACCCGTAACCGTCATTGTAGGCTTTGTTGCAGGACTCATTATGCTCCAGCCGGATTTTGGCTCCTGCTTCATTCTGGTAGCCACCAGTGGCCTGATCATTTATGCCGGGGGAGCCAGTGTCAAGCATATTACGGCTTCGATTGGTCTGCTCTTACTGGGCGCCGCCCTCGTTTTTGGTATCGGCTCGTTGTTTGGAGGAAATTCTGCAACAACAGATGGACAAGCCACAGCCAAGCAAGATTACAAAATCGGACGTTTTCAGGCCTTTCTCAATCCTATGGAATATAAACTGGGGACTGGATATAATCTGGTACAATCCTTGCAAGCTATAGGAGAAGGCGGACTAAGTGGGTCAGGATTTGGCAAAGGCATTATCAAGCTTCACTATTTGCCTAACTCGTTTAATGACTTTATTTTTTCTGTGATTGGTGAAGAATTTGGATTCATTGGAACAGCGATATTCTTGATGCTGTACCTGTATTTCATTTGGCGAGGGATGATTATCGCCTTACGTTGTCATGATCCGTTTGGGACTTTGGTGGGTACAGGTATTATGGGCCTGATCGCCATTCAGGCGTTCATTAATATCGGCGGTGTAACCCAGACCATTCCGATCACCGGGGTCACGCTTCCATTTATCAGTTTTGGTGGGTCGTCCCTTCTCGTCACGATGTTCTCCATGGGAATCATGCTTAGTATCTCCCGAGAAAACACCAAGCAGTCAGTACAGGAACGTACCACAAGAGTAGCAGTCCGAACCGAAGCGCCTAACCGTTTTCAAACCCGGAAAGCCAACCGCTCCCATTAAAAAAGAACTTCCGTGATCACCGACAACGGTGGTTTTGGAAGTTCTTTTGTATATGTATATACATGCGTTCAATCTGCTTATACGCCGCTGCTTATCTGCAAACAAAAACTGGCGATCCTGAAACCGCCAGTTTTCGTGTTTTATTTGTATCCTCGCCGGGGAATTCCCTGCATGTATAAAACTGGCGGAAACGTCGATGTACCCGCCTTGTCTTTTTTACACTGCGTCGTCCTTGAAAGCAACACCCTCTACTTTTACGTTCACTTCCAAAACCCGCAAACCTGTCATGCTTTCGACGGCTTCCCGCACATTTTGCTGAAGAATTCGGGACACCTCATGAATCGGTGTTTCGTAGAGCACAATAATACGCAGATCAATGGCAGCTTCCAACTTTCCAACCTCCACTGATACGCCTTTTTGCACATTTTTACCACTCAGCCTTTTGGCCCAGCCTTCGGATAAGCCACCTGACATTGCAGCAATGCCGGGCGTCTCCAGTGCGGCCATTCCCGCAATTTTACCTACGACATCGTTGGAAATCTTGATGTTCCCTGCTTCTAGTTGTTGAATTTGCTCTGCCATGACCTATGTCCCCCTTCATCATCCCTTATTTGTATTGTAAAGCCTCAGCCACTGCAATTGCAAACCTTACGTATGAAAAATAACTTTCGTTTACAACCTATATTAACTTGGGTATATTATTTTAGAAAATCCATACAAGTAACAGCATTCACCAAACTTGTATACATCCATTGATATCGAGGTGCTTTTCATTGAAAAAATGGTTATCTCCCGCTTTGCTTATCGCGACCTTTGCTCTTAGTGCAGTCGCTCATTACACACATTGGAACGCAATCGCCCAATTCGTCATTTGCGCAATCTCTGTCGTGTTCGTAGCCGGGTTTCTCGGCAGAGCCACCGAAAGCGTAGCATATTATGCAGGCCAACGTCTGGGCGGATTTTTGAATGCCACCTTTGGCAACGCAGCCGAACTGGTCATCGCCATCTTTCTTGTAAAAGAAGGTCTTTACGATATGGTGAAGGCGAGTCTGACCGGCTCGATCATCGGCAATCTGCTGCTGGTGCTTGGAGCAAGCCTATTCGCCGGCGGATTGAAATACAAAGTACAAAATTTTAATGTATCGCTGGCTGGCTTAAGCGGTTCGCTGATGATTGTGGCGGTCATTGCCCTTTTTGTTCCGGCTGTATTTCTGAATACACATGTCATTACAGATAGTAAATCGGATACGCTCAGCCTCATTGTCGCAGGCACGCTAATTGTGGCTTATATTGCGTGGCTTATTTTTTCCATGATCACGCACAAAGACTATTTATCTGATGTAACTGAACAAAAAGACAAAGAATTGCCTCATGAGCATGCCCCTGTGTGGTCCAGAAACAAATCCATTACCTACTTGGTAATCGCCACCATTATGGTCGCCTTTGTCAGCGAATGGCTTGTCGGAACACTGGAGGTATTTACAACCCAGTTCGGACTCAGCGAATTGTTCGTGGGTGCATTCCTCGTTGCCATTATCGGTAATGCGGCCGAGCACAGCGCGGCCATTTTGCTGGCGATGAAAAACAAAATCGGCGCATCTGTCGAAATCGCAGTCGGCAGCAGTCTGCAAATTGCGCTTTTCGTTGCACCTGTACTAATTTTTGTCAGCTACTTCATGGGAAATACGATGAATATCGTTTTCACCACGATTGAGCTCGTCGCCATTGCCGTCGCTGTATTTATCGCCAAGTCCATTACCCAAGACGGCTCAACCAACTGGTATGAGGGATTGATGCTGCTGGTTGTGTATGTTCTGTTAGGCGTATCTTTCTTCCTCGTGTAAACACCTTTCAAGGTTTTTAAAATGTACATTAGGATGGTAGTGACCGCTTACGCTTCTCCAGATTCAAATGAACCACTACGCTGCTGCTATCTCCTGAAAGAACATTTTAAAAGATAGGTCGACTCGTTCCCATTTCATATGTAAAGGCATCAAAAAAAGCATGCTCTCAGACTCCGCATGCTCTCATCAATTAAACCGGCTTCCTAATTGGCCTTATTGTTCATGGCCTCATATAGAATAGCCAGATTGCGTTCCAGCTCACTGACCAGCTGTTTACCTATCATTTCCGGAAGAAGGCCGGCGCGAACCGCAAAATCCACTTCCTTGGAAAATCCGTACATCTGAGTATCCAGCACTTCCTCATAGAGAGGGCAATAACGGGTTGCCAGATTCTCCATCTGTACTTCAATAAGCTTCTTTATTTTATCTGCGTCGTCCTGAAGCAGATTAATAGCCTTAATGTTCAATTGTTCCTGCAAATCAGATGAAGTCATGGATTCTTCCCCCCTATCTCTCAATGTCGCACAAGATGTTCTAACCTAATATTAGACCAAATTGCAGGCTAATACAAGAACCTGACAAAAAAAGCATCCCTGCAGTTACAGGTAGGGATGCCTTTGATCCAAGAATATAGTCAGGAGGCTACCGATATGTGAAGCCCGTGCTTCTGGAACACTTCAGAGATCGCCTTCTTGGCTTCCTCCGCGTCAGGTCCGTGAGCGTGCAGCTCATAGCTGTGACTGCTGACTAATGTCGTAAACAAGCCAAGTATGCTTTTCACATCAATATACTTATTTTCTGAATGAAGGACGATGGAAGAAGTAAACTTACTCGCTGTCTGTGCAATTTCAACAACCGCGGCATTATTATTAGACATAGAGATCCCTCACTTTACTGGATATCATGTATCATTTCTCATCCATTATAATACATTGAAATCGCTTTCTCAGCAAGGAGAGATGCCGTTATTTCAAGTTCTCAGGGTTTAACGGCTCCAGCTCAGGCAGTACAAATATGCCATCTTTGCGGATTAGAACATCGTCAAAATAAATTTCGCCGCCGCCGTATTCCGGGCGCTGAATCAAGACCAAATCCCAATGGATCGAGGAACGGTTCCCGTTATCTGCTGTCTCATAAGCCTGACCGGGCGTGAAATGCAAGCTCCCTGCGATTTTTTCGTCAAACAGGATATCCTTCATCGGATGCAAAATATACGGATTGAACCCAATCGCAAACTCGCCAATATAGCGTGCTCCCTCGTCGGAATCCAAAATATTGTTTAGCCGCTTCGTATCATTACTCGTTGCTTCTACAATTTTACCATGCTCAAAGCGGAATTTTACATTTTCAAAAGTGATACCATTGTACACCGTTTGTGCATTATAGCTAATGGTTCCATTAACGGAATCTCGCACGGGTGCGCTGTATACTTCGCCATCCGGAATATTGCATTGACCGGAGCATTTGATGGCACCGATTTGCTTAATAGAGAAATTCAGATCTGTGCCTAGTCCGCTAATCCGCACCTTGTCCGTCCGGTTCATCAGATCTGCCAACGCATCCTGCGCCTTATCCATTTTCGCGTAATCCAGATTGCACACATTGAAATAAAAATCTTCGAACGCCTCTGTGCTCGTATTCGCCAATTGCGCCATGCTGTCATTCGGATAACGCAACACAACCCATTTCGTATGCTTCACCCGCTGCTCGCTATGTACCGCATGCTGATAAATCGAATTATACAATTTCATCTTGTCTTCCGACACGTCTGACAGATCATTGACATTCTCACCAGCGCGAATCCCGATGTAGCAATGCATTTGTTTCATCCGATTGAGGTCTATTTCAGCCCAGGTTTGCACCATTTCCTTTGTCGCATGACGAAGCATGGCGCTCTGTACCTTACGATCCGTGAGCTGAACGAAAACGTTGCCGCCTTTTTTGCCTACCTCATGAATAATGGCGTTAAGCAGATCACGCTCCGTACCGATCATTTCAACCAGCACGTTCTCACCCGGCTGTACTTCAACAGAGTAACCCACCAGGTTTTTTGCCAGTTTAACTATTCTGGGATCTTTCATTTGTTATCTCTCCTTCTCTATTTCATTCTTTTTGAACAACGGTTAATTTTAAATCCATTGTATCATACCCGCCCTGCTACTTGTAGCCCTCAAAAGCAACTCTGGTAATCAGGGCTTCCTCATGTCTCTCTCCCATTGCCTCCTGGCGGGCAATTCGGCATTCCGACGACAACTTCAGGGGCAGACCTGTTTGGCGGTCTATCGTCAGATGATACACAGCATGCACATCAGAATGTTCTAATTGGCTACTCATATCCTCACGACTCTGCACCCATATTCGATTCAGTTTTTGCTGCACCTTTTGATTCTTTCCGTTCTGCTTCATGTTTGCTTGCAGGAGTTGAGGGTTTATGGCATCCATTTCTTTCATTAAACGGTCTTTCAACCATCGCTTGGCTGAGGACGATTCTGGCTCAATCCTCACTACCCAGGTTCCCCGCGCTGCCCCGGCCTCCATACGAATGGTCTTATTCAGTGCATTCAATTCCTCCAGCTCCTGAATGGGGTTAAAACGATTTAACGTCCCTACTCCATTCATAGCTATACGACCAGGCGTCACCGCAATCCATTGCCCATCCAGACGAAGAAAACGCTCCTTTGTTATCCCATCCCCGGATACGCCTTGTTCGAGTGCAGCATAGCTTGACTGTTTGTTAAAAGCCGCCGCAGAACCCCAATGCATGGTCAGTTCATCGTGATTGCTCACTTTACCATGATATGCAAATTGTTGATTCATCAGCAGACCGTTTTTGGTGATGACACCAGCCTGTCCTTTGAACGTTAACATTTCTTTGCCCGCTATTCCTGCAACGGATCTTTTAAAAATCTGCTCCGGCGCATTTTGCTGTTTTGTCAGTGTGCATCCACTCAACGAGTACATTACGAGCAACATACAAACTAGCATAACCCATTCTCTTCTCCAACGCATCCAATCATCCGCCCATCATGTCCTGATATAACCCTTACCTAGTGGGCAAGAGCCGTACTTCAGGAAAACTACATTGCTTGTACTTGTCCATCATTCATAGTGCCGTTTAAGCGACACACACGTCTGAGTTTATTATTTTTATAGCTACGATTAGGGTTTCCTGTCTACAAAAGGTTATGCACAGCAAAAAAAAAGAGAATATTCCATTAGGAACATTCTCTATGAATTATTGACATGGTCAATAACACTCCGGTTGCGCCCTTCATTTTTCGCCTCATACAGAGCCATATCCGCCCTGTAAAATAAAGATTCAATACTAATTTGCTCATCCAGCCAATTCCATTCGGCAATTCCGCAGGAAACGGTCACCTGTGGCTCGGTCTCATGTTGTACACGATAACGGATTTTTTCCGCATACTCCAGCGCCTGCTGTACCCCAAGCTGCGGCAAATAGATCGCCAATTCCTCGCCGCCCCATCTGGCACATACATCCTCACTGCGAGTCGCCGAACGAACAATATCGCTGACGCTTTTCAATATTTGGTCACCTGTCTGATGCCCGTATGTATCATTCACCTGTTTGAACTGATCAATGTCCACCAAAATGAGAGATCCGCAAAAATCTTTCTCCTGATGCCTCTGAATCACTTTGTCCACATAATGACGTACATACAGACCTGTTAGCATGTCCATATTGGCCAGACGCCGTACCTCAGCATGCAGCATGGCATTTGTTACCGCCAAACCGATATGGGGAGCCAGCATTTGCAGCATTTTATAATTATCGTACGAAAAAAAGTGAGGAAGCTTACTGGACAATAAAATAGCCCCTCTCGGCGTGCCGCTGGTCTTCATAGGCACCGCCATCAAAGAAAGGGAGTTGGTCATATCCATAAAATCGGAGGATATCTTCCCTTCCTTTCTGTAATCTGACACGATGACAGGCTCTCCTGTTCTGCGTATCAGCCCTGCAAACCCATCCTCACCAGAGTAACTGTGCAGCCTCAAATTTTCTATGTTGCTTGACGTGACCTTAAAGCAATTTCCCACCTGATCGAGTTGCACAATACAGCAAAAGTCAGCTAAGAACATTTTCAATAAATCCTGCACAGCAAACTCGAAAATTTCATTCAGCTTAAGGCTTTGATTCAAGCGCTGAACCAGTTCATTAATGAGACGCAACTCATGGATGAGCACATTGGATTGCTCCAGCAGCTTTGCATTTTCAAATGCGGTTCCGGCTGTGTCCGCCATCATGGCGATCAGCTCCATATCCACTTTCTTCATGCTTTCGGCACCTGATGGAAGAATCATATGAAATACACCATATACGCCTTGCTTGCCACGTAAAGGAATGCCGATTTCGGTCATTTCTCCTTCTGTGCCTACAGGCTCATTAACAGCCATTTGGCCTTTCATAAATGCACGAAAACATACATCCTCATCCCGCTCGTGCAATAACAAAGGTTTGACCTGCGGATTATAACTGTGCCGATCCTGGCTCATGTACAATGTGATATCCACATGCGGAAACAAGTAAGCTATGCTGCCAAATACTTCGTCCAGCACGCCTTCAACATCAATCTTGTCATGCATCCGCTTCACAATCTGAAATAAAATAGAGCGTCGCCTGCCTTCGCGGTCGCACTGGTTCTGCATCCCGAGAATATCTTCCATGAATATATACTCAAATCTCGTATAAAAGCAGGATCTAAAATGCAAAGCTGCCGCCAATAATTCGTCCTGCTCTGGAACTGAATGTTGAACAGGCAGTGTAAAACGAAGAGCGGCAAAAGCCTCGCCCTTATGATTGCGGCAAAATACAGGAACCATGTACACAAATGCAAGGCTTTCGTCCCGAAGTTTGCATTGGCTTACTTCCATTTCTCTGGACAAGCAGCAACGTTCGACCAACTCCAGATCCTCGTCATCATCCTCTCCCCTACCTGCAACCCGAACACCTGTAAAATTAAAAACGGCGGTATGTTCTTCATTAACCCACGATATACCATTGCTTTGCTGCAACCAGTTCCGATATCCTTGAACAAGAAGCTGATTAATATAGGGGAAATCAAATGGTGTCATATCCATGTTTTGGAGCCAGGCAAAAGACGTATATCCTCTATCATCAAACAGCGAAGCACCGCTAGCCTGGGCTGTTTTACCGTCAAGCGTTTGCTGATCCATTGTTGAAAAGTCCGACATATTAAGGCGCTCCTTCACAGCAAAATTAGCTGTACCAAGACAGCGGCTATACACCACATAGCTTATAATATGATCTATTTTACTCTTAACTCCAAAAATTTGCATCCATTTTCCAGAAATCCATCCTATTTTTTAGTTCTAAAGCCCTATCGACAAATTTTGACGTTTTCATTCTTTTTCTCTTCTTGACATTGACCCACTGTTACATATAGTATATATTAATGAAAAAGACTGTACGGCAGAACTATCTACTGTGCGGATCTTAAATTTTGGGCGTAACAGTTTGTGTCACCCTCATCTCATTTGTTGCTAACAGGACAGCGGCTGAACTTTTCTGTCAGTAGTGCGCATCACCTTGATTGGTAGCGCCGAACAAATTGGAGCGCAAAGAGAGCCCCAACTCAAATTTTAATTATGAAGGAGTTAACTCTATAATGGCACGTTACACTGGTCCTAAATTTAAATTGAGCCGTCGTCTGGGGATTTCCCTGAGCGGCACAGGTAAAGAATTGAAACGCCCTTTCCCTCCGGGACAACATGGTGCAAACCAACGGAGAAAAATCAGCAACTACGGTATGCAGCTTCAAGAAAAACAAAAGCTGCGTCACATGTACGGCTTGGGTGAAAAACAATTCCGCACTCTGTTCAACAAAGCTCAACACATGCACGGTATCGCTGGTGAGAACTTCATGTTCTTGCTGGAAAGCCGCCTGGACAACCTTGTGTTCCGTCTTGGCTTTGCTAATTCCCGTGCAGGCGCACGTCAATTGGTAGCACACGGTCACGTTACTGTGAACGGTAAAAAAGTTGACATCGCTTCTTACCAAGTAAGCCTGGGCGACGTGATCGGTCTTCGTGAAAGAAGTCGTTCCCTGTCTTCCATCAAAGAAGCTTTGGAAAACCGCAACCACTTGGCAGCTTACCTGGAGTACAATGACGCAGCTCTGGAAGGCAAATACATTCGTTTGCCTGAGCGTGGCGAATTGTCCCAAGATATCGACGAAAAACAAATCGTCGAATTCTACAACCGCTAATCCTTGTGATAGCACCGAAAAGCACCCGAACCTTGTTCGGGTGCTTTTTTCGTGTCACTGTAGCGTACAGCTTGCAACATTTTATTCGATCGGTATATATACCTTAATATCCAAATGATCGGGAAAGGAGGAATTCATCACGTCGGTGATTTCAAAATCCGGTCCTTCCCTACGCTCAAAATTAGAGTTGGGAAGCCATGTGCCGTAGATATAGTTTCGCACATCCTGAACCCGGCCATTCGGACCTGAAGCGTTAAATTCGGCATACTTTCCTGCTGGAATCTCCATATAGATAAAACCCTTTGCCAAATCTTCCGCTTCTCCCCCAACTTCCTCGCCAATCACAAATGAAAATTCACCATTATCTTGAAAATAGCAAGCAATACCGTACGACATCCCCGGTGTAATTTTATTCGGAACACGCATAAAATGCTTATTCGTTCCAAAGTGATCATAAAATCCTGGAATCTCATTATAATGCTGCTCATGATTCAGGTTTGTTTTGTATTCATACCCTATAATCTTAATCGTATCGAGTTGCAACATCACCGGCTTATTCACATCCAAATCCCCTTTGGTGTTCTTTTGATAATCCAGAAAATTGATCTTGTGTTGTCGAGAAATATCTATATCACCATTCCGGTATCTCCCCGGGGTGACACCAAAACTTTTTTCAAAAGCACGTGTAAACGCTTCTTGCGAACTGTACTGGTATTCAAGAGCAATATCTAATACCTTTTGATTAGACTGTTTCAGCCCTACAGCCGCCTCCGATAATCTTCTCTTCCTTATATACTGTTGAACCGTAAAACCCGAAATCGCCTGAAAAAGCCGCTGAAAATGAAAGGATGAAAAGCAAGCTTGCGAAGCAATTTCCGTAATTTTCAACTCCTCTCGAAGATTCATTTCAATAAACTCAATCGCACACTGTATTCTTTTAAAGTAGTCCATACGATCCTTCCCCGTGCTTGTTATGGTTTGACCATTCATCCACCAAGCGAATTTAGCAAGACTTCGTAATCCATTATGTACAATCCTGCACATGCTTGTTTGATCATTTGTGCTAAGTTTACCACGGCCTTTTTACTTCAGTAAAAATAAAAAAGCAACGCAGAGACACTATGCATGTCTCAGCGTTGCTATAAGAATGGTGATTTACGGCGGGCGACAGCGAAGCGACCTGATTTAAATCTGGAGAAGCACAGCGGTGTAGACTAAATTAGACCCAGGGCTACCTCACTCCCGCCATGTGTCTCACACTTTTATCAGCCCAGCTTGATTTTGGCGAACTTCCGTTTACCCACTTGCACAATATCGCCTTCCTGAGGCGTGTATGCTTCGTTTACATCAGTCCATTTCTCTTCATTAATTTTGACCGAGCCCTGCTGAATGCTGCGTTTGGCTTCACCGTTAGATGCCGCAAAGCCCAAATGAGTCAGCAATTGGATGACACGGATGCCGCCAGCTTCCAAATGATCCGCCGTCAAAGTGAACTCTTCAATATCGTCAGGCAGCGCTCGTTGCTGGAACACAGTCACAAAATGCTGCTTCGCTGCTTCCTCCGCTTCCTTACCGTGGTACATGCGTACCAACGTTCCAGCCAGCTTCATTTTGGCGTCACGCGGATGCACTGAACCGTTCTTAATGCCTTCCGCCAGCTCAGCCAATTCCTCATTGTTCAAATCTGTTGCCAGCTCAAAATATTTAAGCATTAGTTCATCAGGAACCGACATGGATTTTCCGTAGATTTCGTTCGGCTCCTCATTGACACCAATATAGTTGCCCAGACTTTTGCTCATCTTCTGCACGCCATCCAGCCCTTCAAGCAGTGGCAACGTAATAGTGGCCTGTGGCTCCACTCCGTATTCCTTTTGCAGAGTTCTACCCATCAGCAAATTGAACTTTTGATCTGTACCGCCCAGCTCGATGTCGCTTCGGAGTTCCACTGAATCCATCCCTTGCATCAACGGGTAGAAAAATTCATGGATGCTGATCGGCAAGCCGTTTTGGTATCTTTTCGTAAAGTCATCCCGTTCCAGCATACGTGCGACAGTTACTTTAGCGGCCAGAGTTACCACATCGGCAAAAGACATGGGAGCCAACCAATGGGAATTGTAGTATACCTTTGTTTTTTCGGGGTCCAGAAGTTTGAATATCTGTTCCTTATACGTCTGAGCATTGCGCTGGACATCTTCCTCAGTCAGCTGCTTCCGGGTTTCCGATTTGCCTGTCGGATCACCAATCTTGCCCGTAAAATCACCGATGATAAGTTGCACCTGATGACCAAGCTCCTGAAACTGGCGTAGCTTATGCATAACGACCGTATGCCCGATGTGAATATCCGGCGCCGATGGGTCAAGTCCTAATTTAATTTGGAGTGGCTCACCGCTAACGACCGATTTAATAACCTTACGCTTCAGCTCGTCCTCCGGTACAATTTCTGCCACACCGCGTTGAATCACACTTAATTGACGTTCTACCTCTGCCTGCTGTTCAGGCTTCAACTCTTCCCACTTCATCCTGTATACCTCCTGTTTTTATCCAAATATTACATATTAAAACAAACCAAAAAGCCCCTTTCATCCCAAGGGACGAGAAAGAGCTGCTCGCGTTACCACCCTAATTAAAGAAACGTATGCCAAAGACAAGCGTTTCTTTCACTTCATTCCTATAACGGGCCTACACCCGGTACTGGATTACTATGGTCAGCTTCGCAAATCTGCAAAAGCTCTGACATTCATCCAGACAGCTCCAGACGGTAATTCAAAGGAGGGTCGTTACCGATTCGCACCACCCATCGGCTCTCTGCACAACGTAATTCCACCTTCTACTGAAGTCTTTCTCTGCTTTTCAAGATATTCACTTTGACCTATTTATAACACACCGCTTTTATGGAGTCAACGACACCAAAAGACAGGCTTTTTAGCATATGGGTTCATTTTGTAATTTTATGCTATAATAATGGCTGTTATAAAGGAGGAAGACTTAATGGTTGAAGAAAACAACAATGTATTAGAGCCAAAGCCTTCCCGCTTACGGACAACCATGCGAAGGCTCGGCCGTGTCATAAAGTGGGTCGTCATCATCGGTTTTATGGGGGCTCTGTTCGCAGGAGGAGCCGCAGCCGGCTATGTAGCCTCTATTGTGAAAAGCGACCCTGTACGCTCCAGATCCATGATTGAACAGGAAGTAAACAAAAACGCAATTACAGGCTTCGCTTATTTCAATGATGGCTCCCCCATCGGACAGCTCCGGACAGAAGAAGATCGGCGTCCTGTCACGTTTAAGGAGATTCCGCAACTCGTCATTGACGCAGTCATTGCCATTGAAGATAACCATTTTTACGAGCACAAAGGTGTCGATCTGTCGGGAACGCTGCGGGCTATAAAACAAAAAGCGCTGCATGAATCCGTACAAACCGGGGGAAGCACGCTGACCCAGCAGCTCGCCCGTCGTGTCTTTCTGAATCTGGATCGCACGGATGACCGCAAGGTCAAGGAAATTTTGCTCTCTCTGCGCCTTGAGCGCTTCCTGAGCAAACAGCAAATTATTACGGCCTATCTCAATAAAGTACCTTTTGGTAACGGGTCTAGCGGTTATAACGTCTTTGGGATCAAAGCAGCGGCCAAAGGTATTTTTAACGAGAATGATCTGAGTAAGCTGAATGTGGCTCAAGCCGCCTATCTGGCAGGTCTGCCACAGCTTCCTTCCTCTTATTCCGCTTACAACGGTAAGGGCGAATTTAACGAGTCCGGCTTTAAAAGGGCGATCAACCGCCAGCACCTGGTACTCAGCCGAATGCTGGAGGAGAACAAAATCAATCAGGCGCAGTATGATGAGGCGATGGCTTTTGATATCAAAAAGTCGCTCGCTCCACGCACCATTAAAGCCTATAACACGTATCCGTATCTTATGATGGAAACGGAACGCCAAGCTGCGCAGGCACTCATGTCGGTCACAAATCCGGGACAAGCGGCCAATGCCAACGCAGATACAGATGCCAAGACCAAGGATGATAACGACTTGCTCAAAGAAGCTGAACAACAGCTTCGAACAGGTGGTTATATGGTATACACCACTATTGATAAAAGCATCTACAAGTCGATGCGCCAAATCGCAGAGAACAAGAATAATTTTTCTTCCACAAGTAAAACCAAGGGCGACGAGCAAGCGGCCGCGATTCTTATTCAGCATAAAACAGGCGCGATTCTCGGTATGATGGAAGGCCGGGATTTCCAAAAGGAACAGATGAATTATGTGACCCAGATGGTACGCCAGCCGGGATCGGCTATGAAGCCGATTGCCGCTTATCTCCCTGCATTGGACAGCGGTCTCGTGCAGCCTGGCAGCATCGTGGATGATGCACCTATTATTTTGAAGGATGGCAGTAATGGGTATCACATCCCGAAAAACTCCAATAACCGCTATCAGGGGCTGGTTACGGCCCGTTATGCGCTGAATCAGTCACTAAATACGGTAGCACTCAAGCTGTTTAACGAAAAAGTAGGTATCAGGAAAGCTTGGGATTTTGCCAAGAAGCTAGGCATTACCACCTTGGAACCAAGCGATAACAACGCTCAGACGGGTGTACTCGGCGGCTTGGCCCACGGGGTCACAGTCGAGGAACTGACGAATGCTTATGGTGCGATTCCAAATGGCGGTGTATTTAATGATGCCTACATGATTGAAAAGATTGTGGACTCGCAAGGCAATATTGTTTATAAGCATCAGCCTAATCCTGTACAAGCCTTTACACCACAAACCGCCTATCTGATGACGGATATGCTGCGTACAGCCGTGTCCGAAGGTACAGGCAAACTGGTGAAGCGTAATTTCAATCAAGCGGGCAAGATTCCGATAGCCGGTAAAACAGGTACTACACAATCCTATACCGATGTTTGGTTCGAGGGCTTTACGCCTGACGTCACGCTAGGTGTGTGGGTTGGCTATAAGCAACCTGTCAATAAGCTTGAAACGAAAGCACAAAAAGAGCGGGCACGCCGCCTGTGGGCGCAAATCATGAATGAAGTGACCGCAAAGGATCCGGATCTGTTCCAAACCGACAGCTTCAAGCGACCAGACGGTATTGTAACAAGAACAGCGTCCGCATACGGTTCGGATATTTACAACAGTAAGTATCCACCCAAAAATAGTGAAAATGGTGTCACTCGTGCCAAATATATTACCAATCAGGGTGTCAATTACATCCCACGGGACGGCACACCGGATGATATGTTGAACGAGCAGACTGTTAGAAAACGGGAAAAGCCGATTTCAGAGCTGATTAAAGAGCTTCGGCAAGCCTTTACGGTGATGAAACGGCATAATTCGTTGTCCTACTATCTGCCTCAGGATGCAGATAAGGCGGCTCCTACCCAGATTGATCCGCGTAAAGACGATGGAGCCGCTCCTAGTGCTCCGTCTAACGTTAGCGTAAGCTATGGTGACGGCAAAGCTATGATCAGCTTTAGCCCGAGCGGAAACAACGATGTCGTAGGATACCGTCTATATCGTTCTACGGATGGGGGCAGCTTCCAACGGCTTGGCAAGGTCGTCATGGCTGACGGCTCCAAAGTGTTCTCTGACAGTCCAAGAGGTAGTAGTTCCAGCTACTACGTAACCGCCGTTGATGTAGGCGGACGTGAGTCAGGGCCAAGCTCCCAAGCAAGTGCAGCGTCTGTAGTGCCACCTGTTGATCACGAGAATCCAGTTGTACCGGGTGAAGAAAATGGAACAGGTGCGCAGCCTACGGAGCTTCCTACCGCTCCTGGTCAGCCTCAAGCGAAAGCAGCAGGCTCATCCATAGCGCTCCAATGGAGGGCAGGAAAGCCTGCGGATGCTATTACAGGCTATAACGTGTATTACAGTGAAAGCGGTGCGGAGCCTTTTACAAACATCGGCTCCACCGCGTCCACCAGCTTTGAATATAAAGCGGGCAGAAAACCGAAGGGTTGGTTCCGCATCACTTCCATGAATGCCTTGGGGGAATCAGCTCCTTCCGGAGCCGTTCGTCCATAACAGCTCACAACAGCAACAAATGCTGATATTTGGTGAAAATCCACTTTATCAGCTCAACAAAAAGGGAGTCCCTCAGCCATCACAGCTTTGGAGACTCCCTTTTTTTGTATCTTTCTTAAAAAGCATTTAATCCTCTATGGTAGACAAATCTCCTGTAGGAAGATTAAGCTCCCAGGCTTTCAGTACACGTCTCATAATTTTACCGGAACGGGTTTTGGGCAGCTTTTCCTTAAACTCAATTTCGCGTGGTGCAGCATGGGCAGACAGCCCTTCTTTGACAAAGCGATAAATATCCTGCTGCAAAGCTTCGGAGGGTGTATAGCCTTCACGAAGTGCGATAAAAGCTTTAATGATCTCTCCCCGTACGGTATCCGGCTTACCTATCACTCCAGCCTCCGCTACAGCGGGATGCTCCAGAAGCTTGCTCTCGACCTCAAATGGACCGATTCTCTCCCCGGAGGAATTAATGACATCATCAATCCGCCCCTGAAACCAGAAGTATCCGTCCTCATCCATATAGGCAGAATCACCGGACACATACCAGCCAGAAAAACGGAAATACTCCTGAAATTTGTCCGGGTTATTCCATATACAGTTCATCATAGACGGCCACGGCGTACGTATCGCCAAATGTCCCATTCGGTTGGGCGGCAGCACTTGCCCTCTGTCGTCCAGAATAGCGGCCTGAATGCCAGGCAATGGCTTTCCCATCGAGCCGGGCTTAATCGATAGCTCAGGGTAATTACAGATCATTTGTCCACCCGTTTCCGTCATCCACCAGGTATCATGAATACGCTGCTTATATACCTGCCAGCCCCAGCGCACCACCTCGGGATTCAGCGGCTCTCCGACGGATAGCACATGCCGCAGGCTTCCGAGATCATATTTAACAACGATATCCTCCCCTGCGCTCATGAGCATCCGAAACGCCGTAGGAGCGCTATACCATACAGTCACCTCGTGACGCTCAATGGTTCGGTACCAGTCCTCGGGACTAAAACGACCGCCACGAATAACATTTGTTGCTCCATTCAGCCATGGGGCAAAAATGCCATATGACGTTCCTGTAACCCAACCGGGATCGGCTGTACACCAATACACATCATCTTCACGGAGATCCAGCACCATTTTACCGGTATAATAGTGCTGAATCATCGCGTTTTGCACATGATACACGCCTTTAGGCTTGCCCGTTGAGCCTGACGTGTAATGAATAATCAGCCCATCCTCACGACTCAGCCATTCCGGTTCAAGTTCCTCGGAGGACGTAAGCATTTCCGTTTCAAAATCAATAGTCCCTTGCTCCCGTTCGTCCACATCGCCAACCACAAAAATATGCCGCAACTCCGGAAGTTCCTCACGCTTTACGCGCGAGAGAAGTGCAGGCGTGGTCACCAGCGCCACCGCCCCGCTATCTTCCAACCGATCCTTGACAGCCGTTTCCATAAACGCCTCAAACAAAGGCCCGACGACTGCTCCTACCTTCAAAATGCCAAGCAGACTAATGACCAGCTCAGGCGAACGCGGCATGAATATAAATACTCGCTCCCCTTTGCGAATTCCGTATTTACGCAGCACATTACCAAACCTGTTGGAGCTAGCACGCAACTGAGAAAAGGTGTAGGCTTCATGGCGGTTCGCGTCACAATACAACAATGCCGTTTTGCTGCCTCTTCCTTCCTCTACATGCCGGTCAATCGCTTCATGCGCCATATTCACTTTGCCTGATTCATACCACGTAAAATGACGCTCTGCATCTTCCCACTGAAAGTGGTTGTAAGTTTGTTCATACGGACCCATGTTGGATGTGGGAACTACAGCCTGGAGTTCTTCAATCTTCATGCGTTCAGCCTCCTCACGATATAATGAGAATAATACAGAACAAGATAACGCTTACAAATTCAATAAAAGCATGTCGATTCCTTTGTTTAACGTCTGATCAAGCGAATAATTGTGAACATTTCATGTCTAAATCAGTATATCATAGGTGAGGATGTGACGACCACCCTTTTCATTTATTTGTTTTTTTGCTATAAGTAAGGGATATGGAGAGCTAGGTCACGGTAAACAAGGAGGCGCATGTATGCAGCATTTAAAACTGCACCATTTAAACACGCTGAGTCATAACGGGCAAAAGATCTACGTAGAAGGCCCCGTATCCGCTGATCAACTGCGTTCATTTCAAATGCATCCACAACTGGACGCCTTTCGCAAGCCGAAGGAGCAATTCGACGCGCTGTTGGATATTTCGGGACTGCCGGAAGGCAGGATTATCATCGCTCATGATGGGGAAAGCATTCTCGGATTCGTGACTTTTCACTACCCGGATGAGATGGAACGCTGGTCGGAAGCCGGAATGAAGGACCTGCTGGAGCTTGGAGCGATTGAGGTAGCCGACGACTATCGCGGACTGGGCCTGGGAAGCCAAATGATCCGGGTCGCCTTTGAGGACGGACAGCTGGAATCCTATATCATTTTTACGACTGAGTACTATTGGCATTGGGATTTAAAAGGCAGCGGTCTATCCGTATGGGAATACCGCCGCATGATGGAACGTCTGATGAAGACGGTGGATATGGTCTGGTACGCTACGGATGATCCTGAAATATGCTCCCACCCGGCGAATTGCCTAATGGTCCGAATGGGAGCGGATGTCCCCCTCACATCACGGGAACAGTTTGACCGTATCCGGTTTGTGAGAAGATTCATGTATTAAATGTTACATCACTAGCCTTTTAACCCAGATGCTTCAGCATATACTCCACAATCCGGTGCGAACGATGGGAGGATTCTACCGTAAATTCGCCAAAATTAACGTGAGCCGATCCGTCGGCCTTATCAGACATAGAGCGGAGGACAACGTAAGGCACAGCGTTCATATAAGCTGTCTGTGCCACTGCTGCGCCCTCCATCTCGGTACAAACACCGTCCATCTCCTGATGCAATGCAGCTACCAGCTCACGACTGGCGACAAACTGGTCACCGGAAAGCACCTTGCCGATAATATAACGATCGCCGAATGATTGACAGGCTTGCTCAGCCAGACGTACAAGATCAGGATCAGCCGCAAACTCCGAGGTTTCCTGATAAGGAATGACCCCTCTGGCATAACCCAAAGGCGTGACATCCATATCATGCTGCATACATGTCGAGGAAATCACGATATCCCCAATATTTAAATCCGGATGCACCGCCCCTGCCACTCCTGTAAATATGATCTGTTCTGCACCAAAGCTATCGATAAGGATTTGTGTCGTTACCGCAGCATTGACCTTACCAACACCGGATTTGCATATGACAACCTGCTGACCATGAATGACTCCCTTTGTATAGGTGATTCCAGCCTTGACCGACTTACTAGCTTCAGTCATTGTAGCAAGCAGCAGCTCAATTTCTTCATCCATGGCACCAATTAATCCATAGATTTTCCTCATCTCAAATCCCTCTATTCTCTGTTTAATGATGTGCATAACGGACTATGTATTCACGAAAAAAGCTCCATTAAAGGAGCTTTCATCGAAGGTCTATCCTGTTAACCAATCTGTCTAGTCTAGATAATTAACCGACAACCGCAAAATCGTTTCATGCGGCAAAATGACGCGAGGATTCTCCACGTTTTCCTTCTTCATCAGCTTGGTCAGCAAACGCATAGCTACTGCACCCAAATCGTACATCGGTTGCGCCACTGTCGTAAGCTGCGGACGAACCATGGAAGCCATACGGATATTGTCCACACTGATGACAGAAAAATCGTCCGGCACTTTCAAGCCTTCATCCTGAATGCTATGAATCGCACCAATCGCCATTTCATCCGTAGCCGCAAAAACCGCGCTTGGCTTCTTCTTGAGGCCCAGGAAATACTTCATTGCCTCTACACCGGACTCATAACGATAGTTCCCGATTCGTACGAGATCTTCCTGATACTCAATTCCTACTGCTTCCAGCGCTCTCTTGTAGCCTTGGAAACGTGCATAACCGTTCGCAGGGTCCTGAAGCGTACCACTAATCATCGCGATTTGGCGATGCCCGTGGCGGATCAACGTATTCACTGCATCAAAAGCAGCGGCTTCATGGTCAATATCAACCGAAGGGTAGCTGCCTTTCTCATCACTTGTTGCGCACAGAACGATAGGAACCGCAGACGTATGAAAAGCCTGAATATGCTCATCCGTAACTGTGCCGCCCATGAACAGAAGTCCATCAACCTGTTTTTCGAGTAGCGTATTAATGACACGAATCTCTTTTTCTTTCCGCTTATCGGCATTACACAAAATAATGTTATAGTGATACATATTCGCAATATCTTCAATACCGCGGGCAATTTCTGCAAAAATTGAGTTCGATATATCTGGAATAACCACGCCAACGGTCGTTGTCTTCTTACTGGCCAGACCTCTAGCCACCGCATTCGGGCGATATCCCAATTGTTCAATCGCTTCATACACCTTTTTGCGGGTCTGAGGCTTTACGTTAGGATTATTGTTAACTACGCGGGATACCGTGGCCATTGAGACACCGGCTTCGCGAGCTACATCATAGATCGTTACCGTCACATTCCTTCTCTCCATTGCCAATAAATTTTCAACCGAATCCTAGATCAATTAATTAAACCATGATACGACAAAATACTACTTTATGCAACGACTGCGCTCATTCTGCCTATGTGAGATGATCGTGGAGCGCATGGGCTGTAATATTCGAATGGGATGTATGCCAGACAACCTCTCCGTCCTTGATTAAAATGGCCTGCGGCGATTCATGCTTCACCTGAAGCCTGTCCGCAGCCTCATTGGACACCGGCCGGTCTTCTACCACATAAATGATACCGTATTCAATATTTTCGTCGGGAGTGCCTTGCAAGTAGGATTCCATCTCCTGATGTGCACGGGAACTAATCGGACAGCGTGTGCTATGTTTAAAGAGAAGCAGCGGCTTGTCTGATGACGCTTCCAGTGCGGAATTTAATTGTTGAACAGTAGTCATTTTTGTCATCGTCGCCATTGGATATACATTCCTTTCTGTGTCTTGTCGTATGGCCTATTCACATCGTAACAAAAAGAACATGTAAAATCCAATGGTGACCATGAAAATTTTCATTTTTTTAGTTTTTTGTATTCGTAAACACCGATTCACTGGTAAAACCGGATAATTGAACCAATCTTTTCTGTACATCGTTCATCCAATCCTCATCTCCCTGACTTCTCGCATAACGATAAAGGTCCAGCAGCAGGTTGATTCGAAGCTCCATTCGCTCCTCCAAAGAGGATTGCCAGTCCACATTGGGATTGTCCGATTCCTCCAGCACCAGCATGCGAATAATTTCAGCCAGCTCGTTGTTACGGGCAAAGGAAATGCTCCGAGCCGTAGGCTCGCTCCCCAAATTTTGTAACAGTTCCTTGATGTCCTTCGTCACATGCTGCAAAACCTCACTCGAGAAGCACGAAGGGCATGAAAATACGGGAACATGTAAAATTTCAACCTTGTCCGCATATATCACCTTTCTTAACTCCAGCCCCATCGGTTTACCGCATTGGCATTGCTTATGCATTTAACCACCTCATTACGTAGGATCAAACCATATGAGGATCTCATCATAATCCAGATATATCCATCTACTAGAGCGTGTCTTCAAACTTTAAGCTAGCCACATCATGATGGAAGCCAACATCAAAAAAGCTTGAAAGGTACAAGCTAATTTTTCGAATCTTGTAGCGCGATTCGACGATAATGTTTAATTCGACTTTGGGACCTCAAATCCTTCCACAGATTGCAGCTATAAAAAAATTATCAAATCTTTGGCGGATCAGAAAATGACAACAATTGCTGTCAAAGAGCAGACTACTAACTTGAGAATCTGCGAAGGAATGGACTTTGGACGTTCTTTTTCTTAAGATGTAAAAGGTACAGATTATAAAATAGCGGTGTCAAGTGACGCACGAAAGGATGGTTAGATGTCAAGACTTGCCGGAAAAAGGGTTATCGCCCTGGTAGATGAGGAATTCGAGGATCTGGAGCTATGGTACCCCGTGTACCGCGTTCGTGAAGAAGGCGCAGAAGTGCATTTGGCCGGTGCTGAAAAGGGTAAAAAATATATCGGAAAATATGGCGTACCTGCTGAAGCGGAATATGCCATTGAGGAATTGAACAGCCGCGATTATGATGGGATTCTTGTCCCTGGAGGCTGGGCGCCGGATAAACTGCGCCGCTATCCCAAGGTGATTCAACTCGTACAGGAGTTTCATGCCGCTCAAAAGCCTATCGGGCAAATCTGCCATGCAGGCTGGGTGCTGATCTCCGCCAAAATTTTGGATGGTGTCACCGTAACGTCCACACCGGGTATCCGTGATGATATGGAAAACGCAGGAGCCATCTGGAAGGACGAAGCTGTCGTGACAGACGGACATATTGTATCTGCCCGCCGTCCGCCTGACCTTCCGCCATACGGAAAAGCGTTCTGCGATCTATTGGCAAACAACGCCCATAAATAAGACAGTTCAAATAAACGAGCAAAAGCACCTTCAAAACCACCACTTTATCCATGGTTTTGAAGGTGCTTTTTTATTCCAAAGCCATTGCATAATTACTGTCGTCCAGGCCCGGCTGGAATACGGCTGACACTAACTGCGGTCAGCTTGTCTTCGATCGCCGCGCCGGTAGACATGCTGAAGCACGTCTGGGCAACCAGCGTCGCCTCAGCTGCGGACGTGTTCAGCACATGATGCTTAACTCGCAGCAAGGACTGGGGAGACATGCTCAGCTGGTGTATTCCCAACTCCAGCCACAAGGGAATGGAGCGTTCATCTCCTGCTATTTCACCACACACACTCACATCAATCCCCGCCTGATGGGCCGCCTGTGCCGTCATGCGCAGCATCCGCAGCACAGCCGGATGGTATGGATGGTACATATGGGCAATCTGCTCGTTCATGCGGTCTACGGCCAGCACATACTGTACCAGATCATTCGTGCCTATACTGAAAAAATCCGCTTCAGCAGCGAGTAGATCGGCAATCATTGCTGCCGCTGGCACCTCAATCATAATCCCTTGCTGGATATGTGGGTTATAGGCAAGCCCTCTCGCATCCAAATCCGCCATAGCTTCCTTCAAGATAGCATCCGCCTGACGAATCTCCTCCACCGAAGAGATCATCGGATACATGACCTTGATATTACCTGCCGCACTGGCGCGTAAAATCGCTGTCAACTGGGTCTTAAATAATTCCTTCCAATCGAGACTGATGCGTATAGCACGATAGCCGAGAAACGGGTTTTCCTCCTCTGGCAGTTGAAGATAGTCCAGCGGTTTATCCCCGCCGATATCCAATGTACGGATAACAACGGAGTGGTTTCCTGCCTTTTCTGCTACCAGCCGATACACTTCATACTGCTCATCTTCATCCGGTGCAGAGTTTCGATCCATATATATAAATTCCGTGCGGAACAGTCCAACACCCTGCGCCCCATGCTTCAATGCCGCATCCAGTTCCTTGACAGAACTGATATTCGCTGCCAGCCTCAGTTCAATTCCATCCTTGGTCACGGCTTCCACGGAAGCGAGCACCTGAAGCTGTTCTTTTCTACGGCGCTGCTCATCACGTAATGACGTATAATGATCAATAATAGATTTCTCCGGCTTCACATAAACCTTACCCAAGTCTCCGTCGACAACCATCATATCCCCAGTCTGGACAGGCAAATTGAGATTGCTCTCCAGTCCCGAAACGAGAGGAATGCCCATCGCACGGGCCATGATCGCGGAATGCGATGTTTTGCCGCCGTTCATAGTCACAATTCCTAATACATAGCTTGGATTCAAGTGGGCCGATTGAGATGGAGAAAGCTCCTTGGCTACCAGAATGTAAGGCTGTGTGTCCTTCGGAAGAGTTACTTCCGGCACACCCAGCAAATGCTTGAGCAGCCGATTCCCCACATCCTTGATGTCGATCGCCCGTTCCTTCATATACTCATCATCCAGCAGATCAAACATCGTCACAAAATGGTCAATCGCTTCCTTAACCGCCACCTCGGCTGCTTTGTATTGGCGCTCGATGATTCCACGAACTTCGTTCATGAATTCAGGGTCCTCTAATATAGCCAGATGCGCATCAAAAATGCTGGATTCCTCCGGTCCCACCATTCCCCGAAACTCATCCTTTATAATCTGGATTTCACTTTTGGATGTGCGTATCCCCTCATACAACCGCTCGAATTCCTTCGCGAGATCCACCGCATCCATTTTCTGCTCAGATAAATCCCACTCCCAGCTCGGCAGGACAAAAGCCTTCCCGATTGCCACACCTGCTGCGGCGCCGATGCCTTCTATCATGTCTCTACCCCTCCAACATTCCTGTCATGTAGCACAACGGACATTACCGAGGCCTGACCTTTTTTCACCGTTTTAAACGGAGCAAAGCTCCATGACTTCACGCGATCCGGGTTCGTAATGACCATGGGGGTCACTAAAGATGAAGCATGTTCCCGCAGCGCCTGCAAATCAAATTTGATCAGCAATTGTCCCGGTTCCACCGTATCGCCTGTTTCTACCATAGCAGTAAAGTTCCCTTTTAGCTGTGAAGTATCAATCCCTATATGAAGCAGAACCTCAAGTCCCTCTCGTGTAGAGATGCCCAAAGCGTGCATGGTCGGATACAGATGCATAACTGTACCATACACCGGAGACACGAGTTCACCTCGTTCAGGAACAAAAGCAACTCCGTCCCCGACCAGCTTCGTTGCAAAAATTTTATCCGGCACCTCGTGAATCGGCAGCATTTTTCCATACACAGGGGCGTTGAACAACACTTGAGGAAGATCACGCTCCATAAGCTTCGCGATTTCTTCACGAATCAGCTCCGAATACGTCCCAAACACAACCTGCAAGTTGCCTCCTCCCAGGTTGATGAGTCCAGCCGAGCCCAAAGCTTTTATCGCTCCGGTATCAATCAGTCGGTCATTGTGGACGGTGAGGCGCAACCGTGTAATGCAGGCTTCCACCCGAACAATATTTTCCTTCCCGCCGAGCGCCTCTAAAATGAGCGGAGCGCTGTATGGAATATTGCCTGCCCAATCCTCCAGAACCGAACCTTCCTCGCGGCCTGGAGTGGGAATACGGAACCTCCGAATCGCCCAGCGGAATAGCACATAATACACCAGTCCATATGCCACACCTAACGGAATCAACAACCAGGCGTTATGTGACAGATGGAAATTGATTACGTAATCTATAAAACCCGCTGAATATGAAAACCCGTGATGAATATCCAGCTCAAAGGTAAGCCACATGGCCAGACCTGACATGACTGCATGAACGAGGAACAGATAAGGAGCAGCAAACAAAAAGGCAAACTCGATTTGTTCCGATACACCGGTAAAAAAGCAGACGAGTGCAGCAGTCAAAAACGTCTTTTGCACCTTCGGCTTCAAGTCTTCACGCGCTTCTTGAATAATCGCCATCGCAATGGCTGGAATCGCAAACATCATAATGGGAAACAACCCTGACATAAAATAGCCAGCCGTCGGATCTCCAGCGAAAAATCGGGGTAAATCCCCCTGCACTACGTTGCCTGACGGTGTTTTATATGTACCCAGTTGAAACCAGAAGATATTATTAAGCAGATGGTGAAGGCCAAAAGCCGCCAGCACCCGATACAAAAAACCGTAAATAAACAATCCGAAGCCGCCCAAGCTCAACTCCAGACCTGCTATAAACTGCAATCCTCTCTGAATGAGTGGAGCCACAATAAGCATCAGTCCTGCGAACACGGCGGAGAACAAACCAATTAGCAGTAAAACAAATCGAGTACCTCCAAAAAATTGGAGTACCTCGGGCAGCTTGATGCTTTTGAAGCGATTATACGCCACCCCTGAAATGATACCTAAAATGATGCCAATGAGCGTCGCCGGATGAATGAGTCCGTTTCCAAATCTCAATGTGACCTGATCATATATAGCCATACCAGCCAATGCCGCCAGTCCCGCCTGACCTGCCTGATTCGACATGCCGAGTGCTACACCAACGGCAAACAAATACGGCAAAAAATAAAAAATCCCGCGCCCTGCTGCATTAGCCATATCAGACACCATTGGAAATCCCCACGCGGACCAGGGGAGGCTGCCGAGACTTAGTAATATAGCAGCAGCCGGTAACACCATCGTCGGGAGCATGACAGCACGACCAAGCTGTTGCAAGGATCCGAGCCAATTCATGGCATTCCTCTCCTTTCTATCCCTGATGGTAAGCCGAATAAATACTTTTGTCAAAGCGATTCTCTTGCTTGATCAAAAATACTTATATACGCATTTACAGGTCTGAATAGTTTTATTAAAATAACTTATTCAAGTTGTATATTGCTTATTTATCCTCTCGATAGATCGGCGGCTCGATACTGTCGTTACCCGTCTTGAAACCATGGATCTGCGGTTCGATGCCATAGATGTACAGTTTGATTCAATAGACAGCAGTTTTGAACGCTTGGAGTCCAAGTTGGAAGCCACTTTTAATCAGGTTGCACGGAACGCTGAAGCCATTCATGTGACTTCCGGCACACAAGAACGGCATGAATCCATACTTGAGGTTTTATCTAAACGTTCTATTGAGCAGGAATCTTGTATCCGACCCATTACCATAACCAATAAAATGAGCTGATTCACTAAGATAATATACAACTATGTGATACATACATTATATGGATTTCTGTAAGTAGAATATACTGCTCCTAACTAAACTTAACAAAGCATCTAAATGAAAAAAGTGAAGCCAAATATAATCCAATCCCACACCAAAAACCTTCTCCCCGTATTTCATCGGGGCGAAGGTTTTTCTTCATGTCCAAATGATCCTTTGCGTACAGCTTGGGCTACGGAATCCTCTACCTTAATGCAGCGATCCATAATTACCGTGATTCCATGCTCCTGCGCGATGTCAGCGGCTTCCTGGCTGATAATGCCCTGTTGAAGCCACAAAACCTTGGCACCAATGGCAGCTGCCTCACGAGCAACTTCAGCGCAATACTCACTGCGACGGAATACATTGACCAGTTCGACAGGCTCAGGTACTTCTTGGAGACTTGCATAGCAAGTTTCTCCTAAAATCGTTTGCCCCGCTGCCGCAGGATTAACCGGAATAATCCGGTATCCCCGCTTTTGCATAGCATAAGCCACCATATACGAGGTCCGGTCTGATTTATCAGACAAACCTACAACTGCAATGTTGCCTATTTGTTCCAAAATGCTTTTGATCTCTTCTCTTGACGGATTTTCAAAAGCCATCCTGTCCCCTCCTGTTCACTTCTAAAACTTACTATTATTTTACCCACTCTACAGATGCCCCAAGCGTCGTCAGATGGTCAAAATATTGCGGATATGATTTGGCAACATGATGCGCATCCTTGATCACCAGCGGTGTCTGGGCCCGCAGACCGACAACCGTCAAAGCCATAATAACACGGTGATCAAAATGCGCGTTAATTTCAACACCGCCTTCGACCCCCTCCGGTCGGCCATGTACGATAATTTCAGCCTGACGTTCCTCCACGCGAGCTCCGGCCTTGGTCAGTTCGTTCAAATAATCGGTAATGCGATCACATTCCTTATACCGCAAATTTTCCACATTATAAAAACGGGACGTACCGTCAGCAAATACAGCAGCAGCCACCATCGCCAGCACAGCATCGGTTGCAGCATCACCGTCAAACTCGATGGCCTTCAATCGGCCATTCCCCTTCACAACGATTGTGTCGTTCTCGTGCGTCAGCGGTACTTCCATCATACGAAGCACATCTACAATAGCACGTTCTCCCTGCTTGCTCTCCTCCTTTAACCGATGGATAGTGACATCCGAGTTCGTTACCGCAGCCGCCGCCAGCACCGCAGCACTGCCCGGGTAATCCCCCTGCACTGTATACGTGCGTGGCTGATAAGATTGTCGTCCCGGAACACGGAAAGACATGTAATCATCACTTGCATGAATGATAATACCTGCCTCTTGGAGCACCTCCAGCGTCTGACCAATAACCACCTTGGATTTCAAATCATGCAGTACCTCGATTTCGCTATCTTCCTCCAGTAACGGCGTGAGGAACAGCAAGGCGCTCAAATATTGTGAGCTAACCGAACCGGATACCTGAATTTTGCCGCCTTTAGGCTGACCACCCTGAATGCGGATCGGAAGCTTACCTTCGCGATGATCTACCTGTACACCCAGTTGACCCAATGCATCGATCAGGTCATCATGCGGTCGTTTTCCCAGCGAATCGGGATATGTATTGACGAAAGTAACATCCGGGCAAAGCGATGCGATCCCCATCAAAAAACGAAGCACCGCTCCGGCATTCCCTACATTTAACTCCTTCACAGCACGAGGATGGCTACCAAAGCCCGTAATGACTATTTTTTCATCATCCTCTTCCAGCACTGCCCCCAGATCAGCAATACAACGACGCATAGCATCACTGTCCTCACTGTGTGCCGGAAAATAAATGGTGCTTTGTCCATCAGCAAGCGCTGCTGTCAGCAAATAACGTGTAGTGTAGTTTTTGGAGGACAAGGCCCCAATCTCCCCTTGCAACGAAGGGGTAGGTCTAACGATAACATCCATAATGTACATGCTCCTTTTCAGATTTTAACCAACCCGTTTTACGTTAATTATACAAGCTTCGGTGTTCATTTCTCCACCGGAAAAACACAGAGTATCAAGCAAAGTCTGCCGGAGTTTCATCCCGGCAATTGATTAATCTTAGGATTAGCCCGATTGACAGCTTGCAGATAGCTTGGCTATCATACATAGAGTGTGCAAGATGTTTGGTACAAGTCATTAACACACGTGTCACCTATTTAGATTCAGAAAAGAGGTCCGGCCATGACGCAAATCTCCCTGATTGAACCTTCGGAGCTTCGTGCACGCCTGCAAGCAGGCGAACAATTGCAACTGATCGACGTTCGCGAGGCAGAAGAAGTAGCGGAAGGCATGATTGACGGTGCCAAGCATATTCCGCTCGGACAGATTCCGAGTCGTCTTGAGGAAATTGAACGTACCGGTGAAATTATCTTTATTTGCCGGAGCGGTTATCGCAGTGAACGAGCCTGCGAATATTTACAACAGCTCGGTTATGAAGGCTGCACTAACATGACCGGCGGTATGCTGCAATGGTCACAAGAGCAGTAAAATGCTGCCCACCAAATGAGACGGGATCTTCCCGTCTTTTTTGTCGTGAATCAAAGCTTAGACGCGGTGATGTGTTAAAATAGCTGTTTCTATCATACCACAGCGCCGAAAGCTTGGACAATCCACTAAAGAAAAACGGAAGCTTCCCCCGCCACAGAGGGCAAAAGAAGCTTCCGTTGTATTACATTGCTGTTATTCTAGCATATTCCCAGTTGATTAGAACCATTGGTGATGGAATACGCCTTCTTTGTCCACACGTTTGAACGTATGCGCACCGAAGTAGTCACGTTGCGCTTGCAGCAAGTTTGCTGGCAGACGCTCAGTACGGTAGCTGTCATAGTATGCGAGTGCACTGGAGAAGCCTGGCACTGGAATACCTTGAGATACAGCCACGGAAATCACCTGACGCCATGCGTTTTGATAAGTTTCTACTACATTTTTGAAGTATGAATCCAGCAACAGGTTTTTCAGAGCAGGATCACGGTCATACGCATCTTTAATGTTTTGCAGGAATTGCGAACGGATAATGCAACCGCCGCGGAAGATCATAGCGATTTTTCCGTATTCCAAATTCCAATCGTATTCATCGGAAGCTGCACGCATTTGAGCAAAGCCTTGAGCATAAGACACAATTTTACTTGCGAACAATGCTTTACGAACGCTTTCGATAAATTCTTTTTTGTCGCCGCTGAAGGATTCAGCATTAGGACCGCTCAGCACTTTGCTTGCCGCAATACGCTCGTCTTTCATAGCAGACAGGAAGCGGGAGAATACAGATTCGGTGATCATGGACAAAGGTACGCCCAGATCCAGCGCGCTTTGGCTTGTCCATTTACCAGTACCTTTTTGACCTGCTGCATCCAAAATAACGTCTACCATGGGTTTGCCTGTTTCAGAATCATATTGGGAGAAGATATCAGCCGTGATTTCGATCAGGTAGCTGTCCAGCTCGCCTTTATTCCATTCGGTGAAGATTTCATGAAGCTCTTCCGCATTCACATTCAGAGCTGATTTCAACAGGTGATAAGCCTCACCGATCAATTGCATGTCGCCGTACTCGATACCGTTATGCACCATTTTTACATAGTGACCAGCACCGTCGGGACCGATATATGTACAGCAAGGGTCGCCTTCTACTTTGGCAGAGATTGCCGTCAGAATCGGCTCTACCAGCTTGTAGGCACTTTCTTGCCCACCCGGCATAATTGCAGGGCCGTTCAAGGCACCTTCTTCGCCACCGGATACGCCTGTACCAATAAAGCGAAGTCCTTTTCCCTCCAGCTCCTTACTGCGACGCTGTGTATCAGGGAAGTAGGCATTGCCTCCGTCTATAATAATGTCGCCCTTGTCCAGATGAGGTACAAGCTGCTCAATCGTGGCATCCGTTGCTTTACCAGCTTGAACCATGATCAGGATTTTACGGGGCGATTCCAGTGAGTTCACAAATTCTTCAATGGAGAAAGTACCCGTCAGTTTCTTACCTTCTGCTTCTTTGATAAGATCATGCGTTTTTTCGGGAGAGCGGTTAAATACCGAGACGGTGAAGCCTCTGCTCTCAATATTAAGGGCCAAATTTTTACCCATTACTGCCAGGCCAATTACACCAATCTGCTGTTTTGCCATCTGGTTCCTCATCCTTTGCAACATATTTTTTATTCTATATCGCCGCTTTACCGCATTACACTTTATGTGAATCGGAACACGTGCAGTTTTATTTTAACGTTTTTAATGTCAGAAGTGAACCCCCGTCTATTCGCAGACCAAAACACCCCATTTTCATGAGGTGTTCAGTTATACTAAATCTACATCATTATGCTTCCATCATAAGCAGTTGGCGGGATAGCGCTTGCAGGCGACCATGGCAGTTCCCGGCTCTAGCCGTATCTCCCTCTGTCATTGCCGTGAAAAGCTTCTCCAATTCATCATCCACTTCCATTCTGAGCAGCAGCAGTCGGGTTTCTCCCTCATTGGAAATGTACATATCCTCCATCTCCTGCGCTGAAAGCACTGGTCCCTTCTGATAAATGACGCGTTGCTTAAAGCCGGTAACCTCCACCAGACGAATGACCTCACCGAACAAAATATTTTCCACCAAAATATGATGATCCTTGACTCTTTTGACAATGGCATGGCCTCGAGTGCTTCCAATCAGCTTTTCCAACCACTCCGCCAGCTTGGCGTCGCGGATCACATAATCTCCGGCCAACTTGTAGTGCCCTGTACGCAATTGTTGAAAACGAAGCTTCACCAGCTTGCGCCCGGTTCTTACCGACAGCACCAGGTACGACTCATCCTCGCTCCAGTACAGCGAATACCCTTCCGATATCAAATCCTTGATCAGATTATGGATATGCCGACGGCTAAATCGAAGCTCCAGATTGCAATATTCTACCTCGCAGCCCTTGTTCACGGCATTCCCTCCTTTTTCAAGTCCGATTCAAGAAGTCCGGCTACAGCAAGCCTGCGGCTTTCCCGCTTGATCTTCTCTTGCTCTATTTTATACTTCATCTTATGTAAGGGTACTTGGTTATTTGACCTATTTTTATGAGCAACAACGCACAATCCTACTTTTGCCTTATACGCTTGTCCCAAACCCGGCCTAAAGTCGGTCATGCCTGCTGGCATTATGCTATAATCGGACATATTATGCCACACGAAGGGCTTAACCTAGTTACAGGAGGATTAGGTATGACGTTCAATGGATTTACTGCAAAGGACTTTGATGTTTTTGAAATACCGGGGCTGGAGCCTCGCATGGAGGTACTGATTGAACAGGTTCGACCCAAACTGGAAGCGATTGGTGCGGAGTTGGCTCCTTTCCTGACGGACTTGTGCGGCGAGCCTATGCACGTTCACGTTGCAAAGCATGCACGACGCAAGGTCAATCCCCCGATAGATACTTGGGTAGCCTGGGCAGCAAGTAAGCGGGGATATAAGGCACTGCCGCATTTCGAAGTAGGTATGTTTGCTTCCCATATTTTCGTCATATTCGCAGTCATTTATGAAAGTCCGAACAAAACCACGTTTGCGCAGGCGCTTGAAGCCAACCTGAGCGATGTACGTTCCTGCATACCGGGGCATTTTTACTGGTCCATGGACCACATGGCCCCGGAAGGTACAGAGCAAAAACAAATGGACGAGAAGGATTTTCAAACGATCATCGACAAGCTGCAGAAGGTTAAAAAAGCCGAGGTCATGTGTGGTATCCGTATTGGCCGGGACGACCCGCTCGCTAGTGACGGAGCTGCGCTGCTACAGACGGTGCGTTCTGCTTTTGAGCGTTTGCTGCCGCTGTACCGAATTGCTTTCCCGAAAGAGTAACGGCATTAGCTAATCAAGCTGCTATTCAGGCTTCGGCCTTCTTTCTGCGCGGATTACGGGCCAAAGCCAGATGACAGCCGAACATAAGCAGCATTACAGCTCCGCTGATGATAAATGGAGCTGTGTGTCCAGCACGGTCCCACAGCACCCCTGAAACGAGTGGACCGAAGACCATACCTGAGCCTTGGAGTGTCAGAAAAAAGCCCCATATCGTCGCTCGCTCGCTTTCTGGGATCAATTTGGCCAGGAAGGTATTCCATGCAGGTAAAATGAGCGCATAGCCCAAGCCGATGAGCGCTATAGATATGAACACAAGCGGAATGGATCGGACGGCGGAAAAGAAAAACAGCGTAATCCCGGCAAGTAAAAAACCGACGTGCAGAAAATACTCTGTTCCGAGCCGATCCACCAGCTTTCCGCAAGGAATAAGCGCCAACACCGTCACCCCGCCGCCCGCGATCAGAAGTACGCTGTACAAATTCGGCGAAATCCCGAGGTCCGTCCGGGCGTACAGCGTCAATACCGGGCTGATCAAACCGATAACAAACGACTGCAAAAACAGCGCCGGGTAAATTAATGGGTTTACATCAAGTTTTGTTTTAAGAGAGTTGATCGTCTCCTTGATTGCTCCCAGCAGCTGCGGCTCTTGCTTCGCAAGACCTTCGGAGGACATCAAGACGCTCCGTTGCAACGCCCCCTTGTCAGCAGACTTTTTCCGTCCGGGCAGCATAAGGGAGACCAACAGCAACACAATGCTGCATCCTGTCAAAATCATAAACACCATTCCGTAGGAATGACCATAATGTGCCATAGCGAAATTCATAACCAGCGGCCCCATTCCTGTTCCGCCCATGGACGCAATTTCCAATGTGCCCATCGCCGTACCATTACTGTTATTAGGCCCGGACATTTTAGTCGTTCCAGTCATGACACAAGGCCAGAGCGGAGAAGTGCCCAGACCGAGCAGCAGACAGGCGACTACGAGCCACACTGGCTCTATCAGCACGCTTAGCATGATCACCGCTACAAGTGTAAACAGCAACGCGGTCGACATTGTTCCCCGGTAGCCGAGCCGTTCAGCCATCCAGCCTGCCGGTGCCCGGAACGCATTGTCGCCAAAATACTGGAGCGAAAAGGCCAGACCGATGATTCCGGCTGACAGTCCGAGCGTTTCTCCCATATATACCGGCAGGATAGCTACCAGAAGAGATCCCTTCATAAATTCAACCAGAAATACCAATACCCATAATTCTGCAAAAAAGGGAGACCATAACCGCCGAGGATTTTTTTCTCTTCCGATTTGTTTCATCTGTCCCACATCCTCTACCTTCGTTTTTTCGTCATAAAGTCCGGGGTGTCTCCATGCTCCTATCATTCACAAATAAAAGCAACGTCAACCGCTTGCATTCCTACTTCAAACTGCTATACTCAATTTTGTTCTATTATCACTTGCTAGGATTGTCGAAATCCTGCACGAAAGGTTGTGACAACACTAATGAATCAAAGCAACACCCCGCTTTTTACTGCTTTGAAAAAGCACGCTCAGAGCAACCCGGTTCAATTTCACATCCCAGGTCATAAAAAGGGAGTGGGCGCAGATCCGGAATTTCGCGAATTTATGGGGGATAATGCCTTTTCCATAGATATGATTAACATCGCTCCATTGGACGATCTGCATCAGCCATCAGGCGTCATCGAAGAAGCTCAAAAGCTTGCAGCAGAAGCCTTCGGAGCTGATTATACTTATTACAGTGTACAGGGTACAAGTGGAGCTATCATTACTATGATTATGTCCATCTGCTTGCCGGGTGATAAAATTATTGTGCCCCGAAACGTACACAAATCTATAATGTCTGCCATTATATTGTCTGGAGCGAAGCCTGTATTCGTATCTCCAGTCAGTGATGAGAATCTTGGTATTCACCACGGGATTACAACCAAGTCCGTACGCCGGGCACTGGAACGTCATCCTGACGCCAAGGGCGTCCTCGTCATCAACCCGACATATTACGGTGTGTGCGCCGATTTGAAAGAAATTGTAGATCTCGCTCACAGCTATAATGTGCCGGTCCTGGTCGATGAGGCCCACGGTGTACTGATTCATTTTCATCCTGATCTGCCGATGTCCGCCATGGAAGCGGGAGCAGACATGTCAGCTACAAGCGTCCATAAGCTGGGCGGTTCCTTGACACAAAGCTCGATTCTGAATGTGAATACCAAAAACGGATACGTCAATCCGCAGCGTGTGCAGACGATTTTCAGTATGCTGACAACGACTTCCACTTCGTATATCCTGCTGGCTTCTCTGGACACATCACGCCGCAATCTGGCTCTCAATGGCTATGAAATAGCGCAACGTGCGCTTGATTTGGCCGAACATTGCCGTGCAGAGGTCAACAAGATTGAAGGATTATATTGCTTTGGCAGTGAAATTCTCGGTACAGAGGCAACCTATAATTATGACGCGACCAAAATCACCATTCATATTCGTCATCTAGGTCTTACTGGGTACGACGTGGAAAATTGGCTGAGAGAAAACTACAATATCGAGGTTGAGCTTAGCGATATGTACAATATTCTCTGTCTGGTGACCCCTGGGGATACGAAAGAGGATATTGAGATTTTATTGAAAGCTCTGCGTGAGCTGGCTTCCAAACATTATTCTACAGGTCAGCAGCATGAACTGGATGTAAAAATACAGGATATCCCACAGCTCTCCCTGATTCCGAGAGACGCTTTTTACGGAGATACGGAAGTAGTACCATTCAAGGAATCTGCTGGACGCATTATTGCAGAATTCATTTATGTATATCCACCAGGCATTCCCATCTTGCTACCGGGTGAGGTCATTTCGCAGGACAATATTGATTATATTGTCGATCATGTAGAAGTAGGCCTGCCTGTAAAAGGACCGGAGGATCGCACCGTGCATCAGGTGAAGGTTATCGTTGAAACAGACGCCATTTCCTAAGCCTCCTGAGCCGTAACAAGCTTGGAAAATCTTATAAGCATCTTAAAAGCTTAACAAAAAAAGCCCCCGTTTTGGGGGCCTTTTCATTAGCTTACAAAGTTGTAACAGCCGATAGATCCAATGCTATTCGTATTGGGCAACCAGCTCGCTGTATGCCTCTTCTACACGTTTCCATTCATCTTCGTCCTCGATATTGTAAAGCACCATTTCTTCATTTTCTTCTTCCATACGAAGAATAATGCCGTCTGCTTCAGGATTGCCGCGCTCCAGCAGGAGAGCGTAAACGTGATTTTCTACGTCAAAGGTCTCTACCAGCACCATTTCTACATCTTTTCCATTTTCATCAGTTAGCGTAAGAACCATTTCTTCATGTTCGTGGTCATGATCGTGGTTGCAGGCTTCACCGTGTTCATGTTTGTGATCACTCATGGAAATACCTACCTTCAAATTGTTTTATTTTCCCCCGTATCGTAACATGATCAAGGGTACAGGTCAATTTGTGGTATGCCTAATTTATCGCTGAAATGACTTTTTCGGACACCAGTGTATAGCTGCTGTCTTTGCTTTCTTTAATGTAGAAACCGACCCGGTAATTCCCTGCTGTTTTAAAATCATACGTAAAGTCGTTTGTACGGAACCAAAAGTTATCCTTTTGTGCTCCGCTGATATCCTGAGACTGAATATTCTTCACGTTACCCTCCGGGTCGGTGATCGCTACCTTCACACCGGAGATATCCGCTTTTAACGTATCAATCTGACTGAATACATTGAATTTCACTTTGTTACCTTTATTCACGTTGCCAAACACCGTATCGCCCTTGAACAAAAACATGTGTACATTCGGTTGGTCGAAAACAACCTTTCCACCGGACGGATCAAAACTGACAATCCCGTTAAAATCCCGAATGGGCACATACGTTTTACCGTCAATGACAACCGCGCTATCCTTCGACATCTCACCGTTAATAATCAGTTTCACTTGGTCCTTGTAGGATTCCGCCGAAATGACGGTCCCTCCCATTATCGAAAAGGCCATCACTAAGGCCATCACTTTTCTCCACTTCATCGCTAGATATCCCTCCATCATCATCTGTTAAATAACTTCTGTCTTACATTTATACCTAGCTCAGTTCCACAAGTTGCGCTGTGCTTAACAAATTGTCCAAAGTTTTTGATATGGCGTGAAATCTTTAATTTCAACAGCATCAATGGTAAGATACGACTGCAGAGGATTTATACACATTTAGTCTGGAGGGTGAAATACGAATGAGCCTGATAATACAAATGCTGGGAACAGGCAGTGCCTTTGCCAAGAACTATTACAACAATAACGCACTGCTGGACAGCGGAGCAGGCAAGCTATTGGTCGACTGCGGCACAACTGCTTCTCTGGCACTGCACCGAATGGGCATCCAATTGCGTGAAATTGACGCCATTCTAATCACCCACATTCACGCTGATCATGTCGGAGGATTGGAAGAGTTTGGATTCCAAATGAACATCCTTCATGGCCGTAAACCTGTACTTTATATCGCAAAACCGCTAATTCATCCATTATGGGAAAACACGCTCAAGGGCGGCATGTCACAGCAAGGCATGATTGACAAGCTGGAGGATGTGTTTGAGGTGAACGTGCTGAAGCCTGGTGAATCCACCAGCCTAGTATCCGGCATCGAAGTTGAACTCATTCCTACCCGTCATATCCCCGGTAAAGACAGCTACTCCCTGTTCATTAATAGACGTCTTTTTTATAGTGCGGATATGACCTTTGATCCCGGCCTACTGAATCAACTGGTACACGAACGGGGTTGTCGCAGCATTTTGCATGAGGTTCAATTACAGGGTGCAGGAGAAGTCCATACGACGTTGGACGAGCTGCTCAGCTTGCCAATCCCGCTTCAAGAGCAGATTCGTCTCATGCACTATAGTGACGACATGGAGCAATTCAGGGAAAAGGCTGGAGTCATGTCCTTTCTGGAGCAGCAGCGCGTATACAACATTGTGGAGTTGGAACGCACGGAGCAAAAATAATACTGGATACAAAGTGAAATAATAAAAAGTCGCCGGGTTTCCAACTGGAAAAAAAGCCCGGCGACTTTGGCATATACTTGCGTGTAGTAATGTGCTAGCGATAGATGCTTGAAATGAACGTCAGAACAACGGCAACTGATCCAAATTATTGGTAGGATCTCCATCGGCATCTCCGCGAATCCGTTTGCTTCCATCCTTGGCTTTGAATACATTGACCCCGGCAATCGAGCCTGCTTCAATTTCATTCAGAGCCTGACTGTAATCCAAAACCCGACCGGTAGATGTCTGAAACGACGTCAGATCACCATCACCGTTTTTACGTACTGCCGTAATTTGTTCTCGTTCTGCATTAGCCATGCCGCATCGCTCCTTATCCATAGTATAGTAGGAACTTTTATTAGCATGCACCCTATGCAGAATTATATGCATCTTTGTAATGCCAGCTACAGCTTTTTGCGCATACGCACATGTGGAATCCCGGCATCGTCAAAAGGTTCTTCCGAAATTGTCTCGTAACCGAGCTTCTCGTAAAATTTTTCAGCGTGACATTGAGCATCCAGCAGCGAATGTCGCAGCCCCAGCTCACGCGCGCGTTCCTCCAGAGCCAGCAGTAATATGCGTCCGTAACCCCCGGAGCGATGCTCCCTGAGAACCGCAATACGTTGCATTTTAGCTATATCTTCCTCATAATACGTCAAGCGTCCCGTAGCCACCATCTCACCATGATCAGAGATCAGCAAATGATGTGCAGCATCCCCCAGCTTGTCATAATGGTCAATTTCAATATCGACAGGAACTTTCTGCTCCTCGACAAATACCTTTGTACGGATCAATAGCGCTGCCTGTAGCTGTTCTTCTGTCGTTACACTAATAATTTCTGCGGCCATCATCCACTCCCCCTTATCACTGCTTCAATTTGCAAATCCACTAAATTTGAATTATATATAAAAATAGTAATAAAGCACAAGCTTATTTCTATTTTTCCACTTTACATTTATGGTTAATACATGATACAATCTAGTAACCGAAGGACGGTAGCTCAGCGGGAGAGCATTATCTTGACAGGGTAAGGGTCATGGGTTCGATCCCCATCCGTCCTATACGTCAAAAGCCTTGATATTCAAGGCTTTTTTGTTTGCCTGAAAATAAAACAGAGTCCTTTTTATCCACCTGTTATACAAATTTCTTCTTACACTATGAAACGAAATAAATGCTATACCTGATTGAAGGATTCATTCAGTTCTAAGCAACTTCGCTATGACAGAACTTAATTCAATAAAGATTTCTGGAAAATATAATGAAATTTGTAGATAAAAGTGATTGAAAAATGTCATAAAATTTCTTGTGTAAACATTTGAGAATTTTGCAAAAATCCAAGAAGCAACCTGTAATCGAGAATATAAAGATCGAAAATCTAATTTTACAAAATTTTTTATAATATAAACATTTTTTTATACAAAATACTTGTTCACTTAGTTTAAAATAAGGCGTATAATTATTCACGAAATATTCGAGGTTTAACTAAATGTAATTTTTAGAAAGAAGGAAATTAGAAATGCGTACTTTTCAATTTACTGAAGATGGTTCTATCGAAACCAAATTAACCGGAAAAGAATTGCTGGCTAACCCACTGCTGAATAAAGGAGTGGCTTTTACTCTTGAAGAACGGCAGCAGCTTGGACTTGACGGCCTCCTTCCCCCTACCCTATTGACCATAGAGGAGCAGGTTCAGCGGGTCTATGAGCAGTTCCAGAGCCAGCCGGATAATTTGCGCAAAAATGTTGCGTTAAACGATCTTTTTAACCGGAATACAGTCCTTTACTATCGCTTGCTCTCCGAGCACCTGAGCGAAATGCTTCCAATTGTTTATACTCCAACTGTCGGTCAGGCTATACAGGAATACAGTCATGAATACCACAAGCCTGGAGGTATGTATTTATCCATTGGTAATCTTGCGGGCATTGAAGCAGCTTTTAAAAATTTGAACTTGGACCCTGAGGATATTGACCTCATCGTAGCCACGGATTCCGAAAGTATTCTGGGGATCGGGGACTGGGGAGTTGGCGGAATTAATATCTCCATTGGTAAACTGGCCGTTTACACAGCAGCCGCCGGCATTGATCCTAGCCGAGTGTTGGCTGTTGTTCTTGATGCGGGTACGAACAACGAGAAGCTGCTCGAAGATCCTTTATACATGGGGAACCGTCACAAACGTGTTCGCGGAGAACAATATGACCAATTTATTGACACCTATGTTCAAACTGCACTGTCTTATTTCCCAAATGCACTACTGCACTGGGAAGACCTGGGCAATGTCAACGCCCGGAACATTATCAATAAATACGGAAGCAGTATTTTGACATTTAATGATGATATTCAAGGCACTGGTGCAATTACGCTCGCAGGTGTCATGTCTGGTGTTAAACTGTCCGGAATCCCACTAAGTAAGCATCGAGTTTTGGTCTTTGGTCCAGGAGCCGCTGGTATCGGTAATGCAGACCAAATTAGTGCAGCCATGATGTTGGAAGGACTATCGAAAACCGAAGCAAGAAGTAACTTCTGGGCTTATGATTACCGTGGTCTGCTTACTAATGAAACAGAAGGACTCTTCCCATTCCAGGTTCCTTATGTACGGGATGCCGCAGAATGCCGTGATTGGGAACGTGCAGAAGACGGCAAAATTCCGCTTCTCGAAGTCATTCGCCGGGTGAAACCCACCATTATGATCGGAACCTCTGGTGTTACCGGAGCATTTAGTGAGGAAATCGTTAAAGAAATGAGCAAGCATACAGAACGTCCTATTATTATGCCTATGTCCAATCCAACTCCACTGGCTGAAGCAACTCCGCAAGACTTGATCCTCTGGACTGAAGGAAAAGCGCTGATTGCAACAGGCAGCCCTTTTGAACCGGTAACCTATAATAATGTTAAGTTTGAAATCGGACAATCCAATAATGCTTTCGTGTTCCCTGGTCTTGGTCTTGGCGCGATTGTAGTGAAATCCAAGATCATCACAGACAGCATGTTTGCCGCCGCTGCCCATGCAGTAGCCGATATGGTTGATTTGTCACAGCCTGGAGCTTCCCTGCTGCCGAAAATCAGCGAGCTGCGTGAAGTGTCTGAAGCTGTAGCTGTAGCAGTTGCAAAGGCTGCGGTTCAGGATGGCGTAGCACGTCACCAGCCCGATGATATTCGCCAAGCGATTCGGGATGCAATGTGGGACTGCAAGTATAGACCAATTAAAAAGAGTGGCAAATAAACTGTCCTGGTATAAGAATTAGCGAACAACGTCAGATTGTACTTGCATACAAGCAAAGTAATTATTAATTACCCGATGTCCGCCAGCCCTTTGGCGGACATCTTCATTGAAGGCGACATTATAGCTACAGATCGTATTTTTATCATTTTAATTCCTATTTTCTTTGTCATTTTAATTGGTTATTTTGCAGGTACGTTATTTCATTGAAAGCCATCGCTTATTATTCTATAGCCTCCCATTTCCTTTCTCCTCCAAGCCTCATTTTTCCTATATAAAATCTATCTTTTTCAGTTTTTGTAACTATATTTCACCAATATGCAACTGATATTCTCCAAATTAAAAAAAACCTAACATTTAGAAAACATATTGACGAAATATATAAGGGATAGGTCGTATATTAACCTAAATTTTTAATTCAAAGGAGAAGAAACTCGTGAAAAACTTGAAGTGGAGTACTATGTCCTTTTTTGGTAAAAATCTATTGATTTCATTCATTAACATCGTATTAATAGGTGCTATTCTTATTACATCCAGTTACATACTTCAAAAGAACATTCTCACCACGCAGCTGCAAGACCAGGTTAAGGTATTGACTAAAAAATGGGCAGAAGATGTTGATAAAACGAAAGTACAACAAGCATTAAGCGAAAAAGATTATAATGGCCCTGTTCAACAAGAATTACGCAAATTTCTCGATTCTATTCACACACTTTATCCGAATGTTGCCCAAGCTTACATATTTGGTACAGAGCTAAAAGAAGGAAATCAAGTCTCCATTATTGGCGTTCCCACAAATTTAGTTCAAGCTTTCCAAGATTCCAAAAAAGATTCCAAAATGAACATAGGGGATATGTATCCTCTTCCTATTGAGAATGTAAATTCTATAGATGAAATGCTAAAAACGAAAGAATCGGCGTTGACCAGCTTTTACACCGACGATTATGGCACATGGACTACCATTGTTTATCCAATTACAGATGCAAGCGGTAAAATTACGAGCGCCATATACTTTGACGTAGACGCAAGCTCGGTACCTGCCGGACTTCATAAACTGCTTCTATACGGTATATCTCTGCTCATTCTGTTCCTTGCTATTTTCTTAACCGTTCAATATTTGCTGGTAAAACGTATCCTCTCCCCGATTCGTAGCCTGATGAAGGGCATTGAAGAAGTCAGCGAGGGGAAACTGACTGTAAAAATCAAGACAGGTCTAGACGACCTTGGCATCATCAACCAAAAATTTAATACCATGATCAAACGCCTCAACGATACAATGGTGAAAGTACAGGATACGACGCAAGAAGTTACGGGATCAGCTCAGGAATTGCTAAGTATTAGCGAGAAAAACAGTGCGAATACGAACATCATTAACAGCAATATTCAGGAAATAACCCAGGGACTTAAAGCTCAGGATCACGCAGCACATGAAAGCTCCAGGGCTATGAATGAAATGTCTGCGGTTATCCAAACCATTGCCGAAAGCTCCTCCTCGGTAGCAGATCAAGCTTATTCCATGGAAAAACGTTCGGTTGAAGGCGATCAGGTAGCCCAAAAGCTATCAACTCAAATGGATTCTATCTCCACTACAATAGAAAGTGCAGTTGATTCCGTTAATACGCTACAGAATCGATCTAACGAAATCAGTAATATCGTAAGCATCATTACAGGCATTGCCAGCCAAACTAACCTGCTTGCACTGAACGCTTCTATTGAAGCTGCCAGAGTCGGTGAAGAAGGCAAGGGTTTTGCAGTAGTAGCGGGAGAAGTGCGTAATTTGGCTGAGCAATCTCAAGAATCCGCCAAACAAATTGCAGAACTTATTGAAGAAATTCAAAAGGAAATTGAACAAACCGTAGAAGGCATGCGTCTTGGTACAAAAGAAGTTCACATCGGGCTGAAAGTTACGAAACAGACAGGCGAAATGTTCTCTGAAATTTTAAATGCAGCTAATAAAGTATCGTCACAAATCCAGGAGGTTTCCAGCGCAACTGAGCAGATATCGGCCAGCACGCAGGAAATGTCAGCCACCTCTGACGAGCTGTCTTCCACGGTTAGCAAAACATTTGACAGCAGCAAACAAATTGAACATACCATTGGAGAACAGGCTGAATCTATGGCTTCTATCGTCAAAGCTTCTGACAAGCTTACATTGATGTCCGGGGAGCTGGAAGAGCTCATTTCGTTCTTCAAGGTCAACCGGAAATCCTAACGATCTACCTTAAATAAACCAACGAAAACAAAGAACCTCTATTCTGCACATTGTGCGGGTTAGAGGTTCTTTGACATACTCGTACGCACTCTCGTTTATAAAGCCTTCCAGCGCTGAGGTTGGCTTACCGTCAGCCTGCCAAACACCTTTGTTATAACCTGGGGTTGCAGCCGGTTCCCAATAAAATACCCCCAGGCCTTTGCAGCCCGCGATACTACAAACCTTCGTTTTGATAACGGCAATAAATACCTTGGAAGTTGCAGGTTCATTATATTCCATTCCGATTTCACTGATGACAATACCTTTGCCGTATTTTGCAACGATATTATTGGCATTGGTAATCGTCAAACTGAGCACCATTGTCAATCAAGCCGCCAATATTCCAGGCTAAGGTGGAGCCATTATCCCCGTTGGCCAGATGCACTATCGTTTTAGTACTGCTGCTTACCGATTTTACAGTATTATTCTCTGATTGATGAGCCAGGCGTAGTTTTTCATGTTCACCGAGGCTTTGCTTTCTTCTCAGAGTATTCCATTATTCGTCTCATTTCCGATCTGCACCCATACATCATATCGGACAAAGGCATGTAGTCAATCAAATACCAGCCAGTAGTCTGCGAAAGAAGCGTGAACAGGGTAACTCTCTTCTCCAATTTTCACGGTCAGATTATCAACTTCATGCAGTCCATTTCTCCAGTATCGCAATCAGCTTGGCCTGACAGCTCTTCATTTGCAGTGCGATTATAAATCACTCCTACACCTTTTTATAATAAAAGGGGTCCTTTCGTCCATCACATTTGAAGCGGTCAAACATGTCCTGAATATTGCTGCTGTAAAATTCAACCTTAATAATCGTGTTAGCAGTTTTCGGATCACCAAGTGAAGAAAACGGGGATAATGTAACCATGAAAATATAAATTGGTGCTTCCCGTACATTCTTTTTTTAGATACCTGCCAACCGTCTTTAATCGATTGGTTTAATGCTTTCTGATCATAAAAACCGGCTCCATTCTCTGATACAACACGTCCGAGCGAAGGTAAATAAATATTCAGCCAGGTTAACTTAAATGGTATCCTGAGCCCTGACATTCGTTGCCGTCAGCACATACTATACATTATTAATGGTTGGCGGTGATAAAATGTTTGATGCTAAGCAAATGGAATGGTTCAATCAATTATCCGCTGAAGATCTGGCGATATTAGGTGCCGGCTTCACTACACTAGGTGATTTTTTTGCTTTTTTGGCATTGATTAGAGCCAAGCAGGAGCCTAGTAAAGGGAAAAAAAAGTAACGATACGATCTCATAACATATTATTTGACGACAAATTTTACGCGAGTTCCATCCTCAAACTCATCCAGTTGGTGACTGACCCATGATCCAGCTCCCCGATTATCCTTAGGGGCTATGTATTTGATATTTGCACCTTCTCCACCTTCTGCACACAGTGCCATCGGCCATTCGTCACGATCGTATCCTTTACGAGTGGGAACTCCTGCAAGCGAATGCTTGCGATTTTGCTCGGCTCCTTCGCGGTCAATTGTGCATATGAATGATTTCCCCGCCTGAATGGCTTCCTTGATATGTTGCGCTGTTTCAGGATAACGACCTGACGGAAATTGCAGCGTAACCTGAGACGATGAAGGCGGATTCTCTCCTATCGTTTTCGTAAGAAGATTGCCACCTTCAAACCAATACACGCCAGCAGCTAGCAGCACTAGAGTTATAAAACTTAACAGCTTTTTCTTCAATTTCCCTCTTCCCTTCAAGCTATTCCAGTAGATGACCTTCAACCAAGGAAGTTCTCGAACTTTATTTTTCTGTAACCCGACTCAATGAGATATCCAGCGGACAAGCCCGAAGAAGGCACACCACAGGAGAAGACTGACCAATATTCCCCAAAATAAACCTTTAAAAAGCTTCATACCGCACTGACAACCTTTCCGACTGGGTTTTGCTCTAGTATAACATGTCAGAAAGACTGTTGTCGCAACATGCCCCGCATATAGCTTAATCATAAATATTTTAATTTTAAAACATAATAATCTGAAGATCCATTGGAATCATTGCGAAAATAAGTCGCATCCTCATCGGGAATGACAAGTATGATATAAAAAAGATCACATCTTAATCAAAATTTAATGAAAGTATTCCAAAAATGATGTATAATTATTGACATAATAAAACGTACGAGGTGATCATCTTGGCATTATTAAACAGAGTACAGGAGTTAAAATTGCAACTGCCTAACGAGCATCATAGCATTTCACAATACGTGGAGCATGCGCTGCATTCAATTGACAGTTTTGTTGAGCAACATCGTCAATTTATAGCCGCTCAGGCTTTGTATGGTGAAAAAATTAACGGCAAGGAAGAAAGACTGTTTCGAGATACAATTTTTGAAATTAAAGCTCAACTGGTGGCCACGCTGGAAAAGACGGTTGAAGACTTTTCTCATAAAGGCGACAAGCATTGGAAGAACCATTATCAGGACGGCGTAGAATAAGTTGAAAAATAACCCCCGGTCATTGGTCATTGACCGGGGGTTATTTTTGCATAAGCGAAATGTGCTATATATGAAGATTATTTTAACACTCTGACAGAGGTAGCTACAGTCTTACTGTTATAAACCACTTTAATGCTGGAATTTCCGTAAGCCAATGCCTTCACCTGGCCTCCGCTAACCTGTACGATAGAAGGCTTGGAAGAAGTCCATACCGCTGAACTTGTCACATTGGTAATTGTGCCTGTGTCATAAACTGCATTCACACTCAGCACTTGAGAGGAACCGTTAGGAAGCTTCAAGTTCTTGTTACTCAATACCAGCTTGAGCAGCTTAGGTGTAACCTTGACCTCAATGTTAAATGACTTATCCTGGTATGTGCCCGTAATCGTCGCTGTTCCACTCCCAACCGCTTTGATGGCTGAGCCTTCTACAATCGCCACGGAGGCATTGGATGTTGTCCATTTCACTTTGTTGCTGAGCGTAACCTTTTTATCATCTGTATATACACCAATGACTTTGACGGATTGACTCCCTTTCAAATTCATTTCAGCACTTGAAATGCTTGGCGTCAACGTAGAAATAGTTCCTTCCACGATGACAGGTACTTTCACATATTTATTCAAATATATGGCCTTAATACCAGAGTTACCGCCGCTTACTGCTTTTACCTTGCCATTTCCCACTGTTACTGCCGCAGTAGTAGCCTGCCAGCTTACCTGATTGGTGACATCGAGTGTTTCACCACCAGCCATTTGTGCTTTTACCGTGGGAACACTCACTTCTTGTCCCGCTACCAGCACATATTTTTTCTCGGAGGCGATCAGCTTTAGTACTTTGTATTGTACAGTTACCGGGATATCCAGCTTAATGGCACCCAATGTAGCTGTCAGTGTCGCGCTACCCGGGTTCACTGCAATCAGCTTGCCGTTTGCCATTTTGACGACACTTTCATTGCTTAGGCTCCATTTCACATCGGATTGTACTGCTTTTTTGGCTCCATTGACCAAGTAAGTAGATATACTCGGAAGAGTCGTTTTGCTGCCTGTTTCGAGAGATAAGCTTGCTTTGCTGGATACCAGCTTTTCAATGGTCGGCAATACGTTGACCTTCAGAGTCTTGCTCAAACCGTGATAGGACACCGTTATCACTGAATTCCCTGCGTCCAGCGGGCTGATTTTTCCTTGCCCCACTGTGGCAACCAGCGGATTGGAGGAAGTCCATTCTGCAGTACTGGTAACATCCATTTTACCTCCGGTAAGGTTCACATCAGTCGCATTGACCTGAATTGGTGAACTACCCAGGAAGACCGATTGAGAACTGGAGGGACTCAGTATCAATGCCTGGGAAGAGGAACGTACATACACGATCGTTTGTGCTTGGAGTTCATCTTTGCTTGCTTTAATGTAAGTCATGCCCTTGGCAAGAGGACGAACAAGACCATTTTCCACTGTAGCCACAGACGGATTCGTGGATGTCCATTCCACATCGGATACTTTTTCTGTACCGCCCGTCGCAAGCGTACCTTGGACAGTCAATTGCTTCGAATCTCCGCTAACCACCAGATTGATGGGATCAGATGGATCTATTTGCAGCTTGCTGTAAGGCGATTTAACCGTAATCATTGTACTTACCGTTTGCTGTTCATATGTGGCAACAACCTTAATCTGACCTTTGGAAACTGGAGTAATGAGCCCCTTATCTACCTTTAATATGCTTGGATTCCCAGAGATCCATACTGCATTTTGGGTAACATCCTCTTTGCCGGAATCCGTCACATACCACACTTTTAATTGAGCGGGGCTTCCACCCAGATTTAATATAGTCGGATTTTCACTATCCCACTTTACTGTAGAGGCAGTGCTCCCCTCCGCTTGGGTCAGACCTGCTGGCAATGCTGCAAATAAAAACATCAGCACAGCAAGTAAGAAGGTACTCCGTTTGCTTATACGTTTCATACGTTCCATTCGTTTCTCTCCCTTAGTTTCAACTCTATAGGATACAATCAACAACACCATTACTTTTATCGGTAAACAGCTACTTAATTTGAACCCTTGGAAAGAAAAAGGTGGATTATAACAGTTAATGTCCTCCGCGTAGCGACCTGACCACGAACAGATGACCTTCCTTGGACAAGGTTTGTCCATCATCCAGAATGACATCGTAGGTCGTGTGACTGGTCAATTTTGCGTTGCAGGCAATTAGCTGATCTTCTTTCCAAACGGTCACCGCCGATTGAAAAAGAATGGCATTATCAAACTGCAGTGGAACACTCATTACGTAACCGATAGAATTTAGCTTTGCCGGATGACGGCTTCTGCGTTCACGCCCAGGAGGGAGCATTGTAATATACGTAATATTTTCAAAAGGAATAGACAACATCTTCGGACCTAAAATAACGCACTTGTGCGTGTTATCCCATTTTTCAATCGTGCCGCGCACCTTTTGGGTATGACCGTTGTTGCCGTGATATAAAATGACCTGACGTCCCTTCCATTGACGCATGTCCTCACCTCCAGTGCTAGCGGTTAGGAATCTCCCACCGAATCGGTTCCATTCCATGCTCAATCAAAAATGCATTGGTTCGCGAAAAAGGCTTGCTGCCGAAAAAGCCCCTGTGAGCCGCCAAAGGACTCGGATGGCTCGATTTCAACACCAAATGCTTGCTCGTATTCACGAAGCTTGCTTTTTTCTGAGCATGGCTTCCCCACAAAATGAACACTACCGGCTGCTCACGTTCATTAATCGCCTCAATAACGGCATCCGTGAAACGTTCCCAGCCTATTCCCTGATGAGATTGCGGTTGTCCTTCACACACGGTCAGCACATTGTTCAGCAGCAGCACTCCCTGCTCTGCCCAAGGAACAAGGTAGCCCTGATTGGGAATGGGAGTGCCGATATCATCGCGCAACTCTTTATATATATTTTGCAGAGACGGCGGTGTACGCACACCTGATCTTACGGAAAAGCTCAAGCCGTGGGCTTGTCCCTCTCCATGATAGGGGTCCTGCCCCAATATAACCGCTTTGGTAAGATGATATGGTGTTAATTTGAGTGCGGAAAACAAATCTTCCTTTGAAGGGTAGACTTTATGTATCTTGTATTCGCGTGCTAATGTATACCTCAACTCATTGAAATAAGGCTTTTCTACCTCTTCCCGTAAAACTTCATCCCAATCATTACCAAACATAACTCACGTCTCCTCTCAATCTATGGTCCCGAAATGTTTAAGCGTTGTATTCACAAAAAAATAAGCTGGTCTCCCACATCCGGAGCCAGCTTATTTATTCGTTACCTGTGTTGCATGCCGAAGGACCAGGATAGAAACTATACGATAATCAGCTACCGTTGAATCTAAATTCGATTTCATTATTATAGCATTAACGATAATGGTGTCAAGTAACTGTAAGCCCAAATCCGCACGGTACCTCGTAAAAATCAAGGGGTTTCCATGCCCTGAAACAGCATATAGGTGAGCTCTTCCTTAGTCAGAGTTTTTGAAGGATTGATATCTTTTGAAATCTCTACGCCATTATAATGCGCGTGGATAAAAGCTTGCGGTATCCTTAACATGGGCGAACAGTCCACTGGCCTGTGGTGCCTTATTAAAATCAATAGCGGCCAAACTGAACTGAAATTCGGCCCTTGCTTTTACAAAGGCCTTTTTATTAAGTTACTCACTCGAACGATACAACTGACCCAACGCTTTTACAAACTCACGTGCTGCCGGGGTCGCTTCATCAAAAGAATGCGCGATAATTCCGATATCCCGTGTAATCCGGGGAATGATCTCCTTAACAATGAGTGAATGGGACACCGAGGAAAGCGTAAACTTCGATATAATGCCGATATCCAGCTTTTTTTGGACCATGTGGACTAAGGTTTTAGCCGTTTGTACCGTGAGACTCTCCTGAAAAGGAATTTGCTGCTCATGCAAGGTGTTTAATACAGCAGATTCATGTCCTCCTTTACAAAAGATAAGGTCGTTCCTGTTCTTTTCCAGAGAAACCTCATGCTCTGCTGGCAATGGATGATTCTCCGGTATGATGGCAACCATGGAATCGTGTTCAAGAATATGGACGTCATAATGATTGAAAGGAGAAGCTACTATTCCAATTTCAACTTTATGTTCGATCTCCTTCATTCGTCTGGCCAAACTTAGCATTTCTTTTCCCACTTCGGTCAGTACGAGTTCATTCTGCTTGTCGCGAATAAACAATTTTACCTGCAAAGTATTTTCAAATTGGATCAAAGCCTTGCTAACCGCAGGTTGGGAAATAAACAGTGCTTTGGCAGCCTCCGTCATATTCATTTTCTACTAATGATTCTTGCCTTCGTCGTTTCGTGGGTTGCCAAGGAACACGAGTTTTCTGCAAAAAGATATGAGTAGACTGGTCAAGACCCCATTTTATAGACAGAAGAAGCTCTCCATCGAGGCATTATCATAACAATTGCCTCGGCGAGACATGCTGATTCGGGCGCCACCTTTGGCAGCATGTCTTGATTCGCATGGGACATTCGTGATATCCGTGACTAATTTTTGATTTGGTTTGTCCGCCTTGAAATCCTGTTTTAGCAGATTTTTCGCCACACGACCTTCCGTAGAAGAAGCATAGTTGCAGCGATGCTGCCGACGAATCTGTGAGCGGATTCCCAAGACCTGCATGAACCGGAGTACCTTTTTATGGTTCATCCAGACTCCATGATCGTGCTGCAAAAATAGTTGGATTTGACGGTAGCCGTAGACCCCGTTATACTGCTCATACACTTTCTTCACAGGTGCTTTCGCGTCCCGATCTCGATCTGCTTCTCTCCGTTTTAAGAAGGCGTAATATCCACTTCTAGAGACCTTAAATAGCTTACAGAGTTCGCTAACTGGATACTCTTTAGCGATCTTCTCAATCGTTACATACTTGTGCGCCTCATCTCTTGCATCCAGATTACCAAACACTTTTTTAGCATATCGTTTTCCCAATTTAACTTTTGGACGTACCTGTCCTGGTCCATATATTCCTTCCGCCGTCCTCGCTGGTCCATAAGTCCGAATTCACCGAGTTCCTTGTACTTCCGCATCCATTCTTTCAACCGATGTCGATCTGCAATCCCGAACTTCTCCATGAGTTTACGATATGTCCAACTTTCTCGATATGAAGCCGTATGGCCTCTACTTGGATTTCAAACGTGTATCCTTTAAACTTCTGTCCTTTTTTCGCTAGCATAAAAATGCACCCCCTAGAACTTCATCGGATAAACCAAGGGTTTATTATAAGGGGTGTAATGATCTTTTGGTCACCATCCCAGCCCTCTATGATTACAATATAGAGCGTATATCGCTCTTGTTGTCCCCTTCTTCCCAGTGCCAACCTCAAACGGCAGGTCATTCACCGCATTGGTGCCAAGATGCCAAAGGCTGAGGATAGCTGCGAGTTCCCAAAAAACAGTTTTCAATAAAGCGTACAATCGCAGCACGTACATTTAAACTAATCAGAAAATTATCCAAGTAGGAGGAAATAACCATGGCATTTGAAGGTTATAGAGAAGACAAGCGAGGACATTGGTTTGACTGGCCATTCCCCTTGTCGGTATCAATACTGTATGTGGATGCGGATGTAGATCTAGATGAAACAGAAACGAAATGGTACCTCATTGACGAACAAGAAAAACACTTGATCCGAATTAGGGATGAAAATCAAATTGAACTGCTGCATCACTGCATGTATGGAGTCTTGTTAAATGACGAGAAGATCAATTGGATTATTGATAAAAATGGCAGTAGATTTACCTATCACGATAGTGTGCAAGATTTCATTAAATTCCAGAAAGAATACCTTGATACATTATAAGAGGCGTGAACAGTTAAAAGCTCTGCAGACCAATTAAGGTTAGCAGAGCTTTTCGGTTTATTTAGAGTATTCATGTACTTCAAATGTTAGGATACGATCAAACAGCATGTAGTCCTTGCGACTGCTGAATGGACCTTTATTGTTGTCATGCTTGTTAATAGCGTACGAAGCCGAACCAGATCCAGCCTGCCCTCATACCAGGTAATAAAGTCGTTTACTTCTTTCATGCTTAGATCGAATTCTTTCTCCAATCCAGTTGTCATGGTGACTACCAGGATTGCGCGATTACCTGAAGGTTGCTCAAGGTCAGTTTGATCGTCTCCCTCCTTGTGGAGTTGCAGATGCTTCATTGGGGTATTCTGAATCCACACCATTAACTTTAGCACTCACAACAAAGTAGTATTTCGTTCCATTAGTCAGGTTTGGTATTACAAAGTTGCCATATACATCTTTAGTAGCTGTTACCATTTCAGTGTACTTACCCGATTCTGTTCCGTATTTGACTGTATAGCTTTCAGCGTTTTGAACCGAATCCCATTTAAAGCAACCTGGCGATCACCACCAGAAGCTTCTAATTGCAATGGAATATTTTCACCTGCAAGCATTCCGCTCTTATCAATATCAATAGCATCAATCATTAACATGGCATCATCAAACGAAACTTCAACTTTGTGATATCCTAATGGAAGCCCATTTTTTCATAGTTAAGGATTATATATGTATCCGGCCCCTGTTGTCTGAAAACTTCTTCACTTCCGTCGATCTTAATTCTAACTACCTTTGCTTTGTTAGAGTATGTTTGTCCTATATATCTTAATTTAGTACCGTAAAAGGCAAAGCTCAGTTTTCCATTTTTAATGTCAGTTGTCTAACTATAATTATCTTTATAATGATTTCCTACTGCTGAAGGTCTTGCTTTCGTCCACCGTCCGGTATAGTGAAGGAACGGTGAAGTATCATCATATCTTTGCCATCCTTCTTCTCATCCAGCAAGCCTCTGCCCTACAGACGCGGCATACATATTTGAATTTAACAGGCTGACCGCCACAAGTAAAAAAGCCCCGAACAATATTCCTATTTTTTGATAAATCGCATATTCACTATTATTTCCCCATAAGTAATCTCTATTGAACAAATACTAAGGTAAATCATTCAACGAAACCTGTCTAAACATAAACTTACTAATCTATAAATATAATCTATATATTTGCATATTTATTTTTTATTGGATATAAAAAAGACTCTACCAGTCAAACACCAGTAGAGTCCCTCATTCTTACTTCACAATAAATCTTACTTTTGTGCCATCAGCATACTTATCTAATTGATGACTTACCCATGATTCAGCTCCTCGGTTATCACTATTTTATATCTGCACCTGAGCCACCCTCAGCACACACACATTGCCATCGGCCACTCGTCACGATCATTTCCTTTTTTGGGTCGGGACCCCTTTTAGTGACTTATCCCGGTTGCTGTCGGCTCCATCGCGGTCAATTGTACAAGAGTGTCCGGCTGTTATGGCCTCTTTAATGTTTTTCTTTCTTTTCTCTTTGTAGTCCATATATTTTCGTATTCCGTTTTGCTTTCGTACTCTTAAATAGCCGATCGACCGGACTCGCCTTCGCGTGTTCCGCTTTTAAATCATCGTTTACAAGCGCCACATAACGCCGTGTCATTTCCATCGTAGAGTGGCCGAGAGCCCGCTGCGTAGCAAAAGCGTTCGCCCTGTTACGTAAGAACTCCAACGCGAAAACATGTCGCAAATCATACGGTCGGATATGCGTCCCGATCTTTTTGCAGTAAATCTCCATCCGGTCACCCCACGTATGGCGGTTTAGTGGCCGTCCTTCATACGAGCAGAATATCGGAACGTCATCGCCCCACTCAGACACACGTACTGATATCAACTTGCGCATTGCCTTCGTTGTAGTCTCCGATATAGGAAGCGTCCGGGCAACGCGCCCTTTCGCCACCTTCGCAGGTACGTAAACTTTCCGCAAAGATGCGTTAAAATCCTGCGGTATTAGCTTCGTACCCTCCGACGGACGTATACCGGCATCGAGCATTAGAAGGATAAGCATGTAATCACACAGGCCGACAAACGTGCTTTGATTAGGCGCGGCCAACAACGCATTTAACACGTCGACTTCGACCGACACCGCCCTATTCTCCGTCTTGCGTTTCTTCATAGTTGCGAGCGGGTTTGCGGATAGCTCGCCCTCATTTACGCAATATTTAAAGAATGTACGCAAATAGACAAGTCGATTGTTAAACGTTGGTGACGCGATGTCCTCCGCCAAGTGCTCCATTACCGCGTCCCTCAATGCCTGTTCCGAGTCCCACGCGTTGGGAAACCGCTTGAATAGCAGCTTAACGGTTCGATCGTAGTCACTTAGCGTGAACTCGCCTACCCCGTCCTCCAGTTTCTTATACGCCTGAAACTCCGTTAGTAACTGGCGCCAGTCCGTCCGGTTATCTGCGCCCGGTTTTATACTTCGTAATCTTGCTAAAACAAAAACGCCTCCTCCGCATATTAACGGTGAGGCGCTTCGTCGATCTTGTGTATCTAAAACGGAATACTCCGCAGGTACACAGGACCTCTCGTTATTTTCGTCTATTTAACGCTGATGTGATCGTGATAAATCAAGGATGCCGAGGACCGGGATCGAACCGGTACGGTAGTCACCTACCGCAGGATTTTAAGTCCTGTGCGTCTGCCAATTCCGCCACCCCGGCATAAATTCAGAAACGCTATTTTCATACTTACTTATCTTGCAAGTAACGGAGAAACATCCAGCTCATGTACAAAATGGCTCTCGCTATGTAAATACCGTTTCAATGGGTACCAACATATAGTACGACAATTTCATCAAGTTGTAAAGTATTTTTTTCTGAAATAATAAAATTTCTTTTCTGCATAACTTGGGCGCATTTGAATTACACTAACAAACGTCTTTCCAAACTACCAGAAGGGGTGTTACGAATGCGTGAAGGTATGATTCCAACTGTTCTTGGAACGGTAGTATCGGCTTCAGGCGCTGTGTTGCTGAGCAGTAAGTACAAGCTTGCGGCTACAGGCATTCTAGGTTTCGGACTGGCTCATGTTGTTCTGGGAGCGATTGATCTGATTGAGCATCGCTAGTCGTTTGGGAAGTGCCGGGCGGGAGCTACTTCCTCCCCGGCTTTATTATTATAGCCGCTTTAGCCGCCTTGAGCGTTAATGTTTATATAAAGCATACAGTATGCTTGCACTCGTAAAGGAGCGTGTGATGTATTATGAAAGAAAACATTTGGCAAGAAAAGAATCGCACCGTCGATCAGGTCGAACATGAACAGTCGTTAGATCAGCGCGAGCCAGGTTTTAATCGTATCCCTAACCTCGATGCCGACACTCCTGCTGCTACAGATTTGTTTGATGAAGCTGTGGGCCGTGGCCTGAACAAACTGCGTAACGATTTTACAGATTAAAGCATGGATCATAAGGCACGGGTTACTCAAACAACAACATTGGACCAAGCAACCTTATAAACAGTTATTTCTAGAGATTACTTGAAAATAAGCATAAACCAGCCAATAATCGAAACCCAAAGCACAATACTAATCAGGATTCCCCACACGATGCCCACTGAGAAATTCCCTTCGCTCTTCGGTACAGCATGACCAAATTTTAATCTAAGCTTCATTTGATTCCGGTTCATAGAACCCCCTCCTTAAGTTCTATTTCGGAATATGAAGCTCATTTATGTAGATCAATAGTCATGTTTTCTAAAAATAAAAAAAGGGCTTTTTGTCCTATCCTCCAGTCCGGGGAAAGAGTATTACTGCTATTCCGACCAAACAAATCAATCCACCCACGATATCGTACAAATCAGGTGCCTTTTTATCAATCCACCATCCCCATGCAATGGAAAGGACAATAAAGACACCTCCGTATGCTGCATACACACGCCCAAAAGAGGAGAAAACCTGAAATGTTGCAATGACTCCGTAGACAGCCAAAATCACCCCGCCGCAAAGTCCGACATACCATGTCTTCCCTTCACGCAGCCACTGCCAGACCAAGTACCCTCCCCCAATTTCGGCTATGCCAGCCAGAATAAAAAGTAACGCTGCCTTTAACACCATTTCACATCCCTATTCTGCTAATCTTCTCGGCTTTATTTCTCAGATGCCATCCTTAGAGCACTCGACCTAAAATAATAATCAACGCAATCGCGCCAACCAGAACAAGCAGATTGCTGACCTGACGCCATAAGCCAGAGTCTCCCTCAGAGTGAAGATTCCACTGGTTCGCATCAAAATTCGGTTTGGCTCCTTCAGCATCTACAGGGCTAGAAAACGGTCGGTTATCTTCATTCATGTGAATGGCCTCCTTATCCATACCACCTTAATGATATCAAACTTTCCCACTGAATATAGCGTACGATGGCGAATCAAGGCAGAGCAGGTCTTTTGACACCTTTTATTGCAGGACGGTAGTTATGGTATAATTTAGCCAACTTAATTATGATTGTAACTAGATTATAACTACTTACTTACCTGTATTGAATTCACATCTATGAATCCGCATCCATGAATCCGCATCCATGAATCCGCATCCCAGTTACAACCTGCATATTCTGATTGTAATTTAGGAGGAGGATACCGATGTCCCCAATCTTTCTAGCTACTTTAATGTTAACGGGCATATTTTCACTTCAAGCAGCCATCGTTCTGGGCATCATACACTGGATTTCCAAACGCAGCCGCCGTCCAGCGCAAACCAAAATGGTTCTTACCATGGGTTTGCTTGTGTTGATTTTCAGCTTCCTTCTGGTAGAAGACTGGATGTATTCACAGGAACCGAACTTGTTGTTCTACTTTAGTTTTCTAATAATCCTCATTAGCGCATGTAACCAACTGAGAAAAAGCAAAGAAAAAATGTAATTTCATCATGATGTCATCAAAGGAGGAGCGCCATGAAATCTTACTCAATACGCTTTTGGTTGCAAAGGGTGCTACTGCTACTATGTGCCGGAGAGTACGCTAATCTCCGGGCAGCATGATGATTTGGAGGCACCGGATGAACAAAATAACAAGCTACAACAAATCAGCGGACAATATGCAGAACTCCATGGCTATGAGTTTGGAGAATTAACCAATCAGTCCCACGCAGCCTTACAAGAGCAACGTCAGCGTGTTGTGGATAGTGCTATCCAGTGGAGCCAGTCTGGCGGGATGATAGCTATTACCTTTCATCAGGCGTTGCTAGGTAAACGAAAACGTGGAAAAACGTGCAAAACAACCTCAGTCAGGCGGAATTTAATCGTTACATCACACCGGATACCCCGCAATATCGACAGTTGGTTGCCGATCTTGATGAGGTTGCACTCTCCCTCAAAACCTTACAAGATGCAGATGTGCCTGTTTTGTGGAGGCCCTATCATGAAATGAACGGCAACTGGTTCTAGTGGGGAAACCAACAAAATTACACCCAGCTCTGGAATGTGATGTATGACCGTTTCGTTAATGTTCACCATCTGAATAACCTATTATGGGTATGGACTCCGAATGCACCGAACGCATACAGCACACCGTACAGTCGAACTTTTCCGGGTATAAACAGAGAGGATATTCTCGCAGCTGATATTTACAACAATGATTACAATTCCTCATATTACACCGGACTGCTCAAGCTTGCACAAGGCAAGCCAATCGGAATGGGGGGAGGTCTGCGCTGAAATATCAAAAGCTTCAACTTCGCTCTATGAGTGAAATTGAAGCTTTTTTTGGGTCTAACCAAGCCAAGTGCTTTAACTATTTCTCATCACTTCTTCCAGATCAATATCGGCGTACGCCTCTTCACCAAGATGCACAGATACAATGGTATAAATTCGCTTGGTCAGTCTCGACATCAGTCGATCTCCCGGCGCTACTGAATATTCTTCCCGATAATCTCCAATTTTGTGAAAACCGCTGGACATATGGATGTACAAGCTGCCTCTTCGTGTTTTACCATGTACCAACATCAAATCTCCTCCTGCTGTAACCATTCCTAATTTCATCTGTTACATGTATATCGGTCAGAATAAGATATGATATAAGTCCGCGTTTAAACCAAACGGGCCTGCCAGTAATATGACAGACCCGTTTTTGCAAAAGAGATTTTCGTTCTTTAGGGTAAAAACTATCCTTGATAGGATTCTGCAATCGCATTCGCCGCAATGATAGCGTTGTACACGTCAGCAGGACTGACCGGAAACGGCATATTGACCATTGTGTCATTCGATGCACAGGCAGCTTCAGCTACTTGGCGCCATTCAGCCTCAACAAATTCCTCTACTCCCAGATCACGAAGCGTCAATGGAAGGCCTACGTCCTTAACCAATTTGATGACCGTTTCAAGTTCCTCTTTCGGTGCATTTTCCAGTACCAGCTGAGTTAGCAAGCCGAATGTGACCTTCTCGCCATGCTGTGCTTTATGCAGTGAAGGAACAGCCGTCATGCCATTATGAATCGCATGCGCTGCTGCCAAACCGCCTGATTCCGCACCAACACCACTCAGATAAATTGTCGCTTCAATGGTATCCTCCACCGCACGAGTGTATACTTTACGATCCACCGCGAGCTTGGCTTTCACGGCGTTTTCCAGCAACATATCATAACAGAGACGGGCAAGCCCTAACCCTGTGGTGGAAGGCTTGTTCAGCACCAAGTTGTCTCCGTTGGACTGATAACAAGCCCGCGCTTCAAAATAAGTAGCCAGTGCATCGCCGATGCCAGCTGCAAAGAAGCGTGCAGGCGCCGATGCCAGAATGCCCGTATCTGCAAGTACAACGTCGGGATTGGTTGGCAGGAACAAATACTCATCAAAGGAGCCGTCTTTCTTGTAGATGACCGCAAGGGCTGTACAAGGGGCATCCGTAGAAGCAATCGTCGGGAAAATAACGACAGGCAGCTTTTCATAGTAAGCCGTTGCCTTAGCGGTATCCAGCGTTTTCCCGCCGCCGATTCCTATAATGATGTTAGCGCCATGCTTACGCACCAATTCCCGGTTACGCTCAATTTCTTCTTTAGTACATTCATATTGGAATTTCTCGAAAATCGCCTGATTGCCAGCCTCTTCAATAGAAACGCCAGCCTCTTTTTGGGCCCTTTCGAGTATAAACTCATCACAAATAATAAAGGCTTTATCGCCATAATCCTTAATGTAGTCATTTAACGACGAGAGCAGATTCTGGCCAGAAATAAATTTTTTGGGTGAAGTAACGGATCTTACAACATTTGTCATGTAAATTCCTCCTCAGCTTTGACTCACACCGAAAACACTATGTATCTCAGTATGTGACAACTTAACTATAAACCTCTTTTGCCCCTGTTAAAAGACTGTTTATGGAATAATTTATGAACAAATTGTGTATTCATCAAGCTTTAACGCTTTCATTCCATTCGGAATACAGCATCCCCATCATAATACGGTCGTAACTGTTGCCATCACGAAGAACAGCCGAACGAACCCTGCCCTCAAGCTGAAAACCCGCCTTTTCGTAGGTTCGAATGGCCTGTTCATTATACTCAATAACATCCAGACCGACCCGATTCAAATTTAGTTCGTAAAAAGCATAACGAAGGATGAGACGCACCGCTTCTGCCCCGTATCCCTTCCCACGGTAGTCCGTATTACCTATGCCAATCGCCAGCTGACCGATCCGATTATTCCACTCAATCCCGTGAATGGCAACAAATCCGATCAGGACATCATCTGCCAACGTTCTCAACCGGAAATAAACTTCATTCGAACTGGGTGAACCTTCCGATTCCATTTGCTTCAGCGTATAAGGAAGTGCCAGGTCCGTATCCACATTTCGCAGGTACTCCGCATCCTCTCCCCATCTGAACATCGTCTCGGCATCTTCTTCCCTAACAGCGGCTAGTTTAATCCGATCCCCGTAAAATAAATTTTCGATTGTCATGATTCTTCATCTCCTGTTTGTGTTGTCCCATTTTTCCGCTTCCAGCTATCATGCTATTAAACGTCCGCAATATAAGCCCCCCTCAGGAATTCAATGTATAAACTTTACAAAACAATCGAACAAAACACAAACAAATAGCCATAAACTATCCGCTCATCCTTTTTTATAGAAAAATATTCCTGATTCTGATAGACTATAACTAGTCTAATCCCCTACATATTTGTATAAAGGACCCAGACTATAGTCATGAACAGAAAGGAAGAATAAGGATGAACAAACAATCCAAAATCGTCTCCATCGCACTGGCATCGGCTCTAGTATTCAGCGTTTCTTTTCAATTCGCCCCCACCGCGGAGGCCAAAAAATCAAAAAAATCCTATAAATCAGCTACGCAAAGTTCCGTCTATTACAAAAACTGTACAGCTGTTAAAAAGGCAGGTGAGGCACCTCTCTACAAAGATGATCCCGGCTACCGCTCAGCACTCGACCGTGATCATGACGGAATTGCCTGCGAAAAATAATCTCTCATTACATTTGAATGAGTATAATCGAGTGGGAGGCTGCCCATTAGTTGAGCAGCCGACCTCTCACACCACCGTACGTACCGTTCGGTATACGGCGGTTCAACCGTTTAAGTACAATTGAGAAGACGCTCGTATTGTGCAGGAAAATCATAATATCCTGCCTGTACGAGCTTTTCGTTTGTAACAGAGCGATGCCGTATCGCGCTTCCGTCAATACGCCAGTAGCCTAAACGGGTATTTCCCCATTGGTAAGCCTGCCACTCCGATACTCCCAGCTTTTGCAGATTCTGCACCTTCATTCTCGGCTTCTTCCATCGCTTCCAGATGTACATGCGCATCCGCCTTCGCATCCATTCATTCCAGCTTTGCAGGATTCGTTTCATGTCGGCTACATAGAAATAGCCGATCCAGCCACGAATGTAGACCTTCACGTTCTCCATGACCTGCCGAGCATTCCTGCCTTGACTCCGGCTCGTCAGTTCTTTCAGCTTCTTCTTGGCCTTGACGAGCGATTGGGGATGTACGCGGATGTACACGCCACTTCCGTTCTTTCCTAAGGCAAAGCCAAGGAATTTGAAGTGTTTCTGCGCTACGACGCTAACGACCTTGCTCTTCTGTGCGCTCCAGAAATAACCGCACAAGCGGCATCCCCATAATTCGCATAAGTACATCGTCAAACCGATCTCGTCCGGGCTATCCCAAAAATCACTTTGGCAAACCCGGTTTCTTTATACCGTACAAAAGAACCTTTCAGTTTTTCTAATTCCCCCTGAATAGAGAAATCTTGGATACATATTCCTTGGCAAAGCTATCATACTTAGCCTGGTTAAACACACCATTCACCGCCATATGTACCGTTTTAATCGTTTGATCGACCTCGATGCTGTAAGGATTTTGACTCATTTCAGTAAGACTCCTTTGATTTCATATTTTTGTCTATCAATATTACAGGAAAAATATTCATAATTATTAATATTAAATTAGATAAATCGGCACTAATATATTACAGATTTGTGAATGTTCAAAAAAACCGCCACTGCTCCTGACTACAGGAAGCAACTGGCGGCTGACGAGTTACGTGTTCTTATGTTGAATTAATTTGTAAACGTATGGCGACCGAGTGAGATGACAGCCGGACGGCTCTTGCTCCACTTGGCTGTGGCAATGGCCGGATTATAATAAAATAGGGAACCGTTCGTCGGATCGACACCATTAAGAGCCTGTCTTGCCGCACGATACGCGCTCTTGTTCGGTTTCAGGCGGTATTGACCATCCTGTACAGCGGTGAACTGGCCTGGCTGCAAAATAACGTCCGGAATCGAGCTCGGAAATTCATTGGACTGCACACGGTTTAATACGACCGCGCCCACGGCTACCTGCCCTTGAAAAGATTCCCCGCGTGCCTCGGCATAAATAATCCGGGCCAGCTGCTCCAGGGCGGTTAAACGCACCTTACCGAAGGAATTCAGCTTGGCTTGCGTTGCCGCTCCGGCTACACCGTCGGGTGTAAGGCCATAGTCCCGTTGGAAACGGGCAACCGCTTTACCGGTCAAAGAGCCGTAATACCCGGTAAAACCGGCTTTAAAATAACCAAGCGAATGAAGCTGCTGTTGAAGCTTCAGCACCTGCTCACTCTGAGCTCCATTCGTCAGCGTTGACGATTGCGCTTGTACTTGTCCTGACGCAACCAACAACACAGCGCCCAGCATACATGCGCAGGACAGGACCAACATAGAACATTTTTTCATATTCCAGACAACCTCCTCTTTCTTGTTCTGTCCGGCACAACCATTCCGGCCTGTACAACTCAGGGGCGTTTATCCGATGATGTTTCTTCTGCTATAGCTTATGCCAAGCTACGGAAATGACGCGTTGCTACATACGGAATCGGACAAAGATGCTCTCATACGTCCGTTGCAGTATACCACAAGCCGCATTTACGTATCATCCGGCTCTGGTCCTATGACTGCGCATACAAATTAACGACAGCCGTAACGGACTGGCGCGTGCCCCTATCCCTTGCACACAACATTGGGCGGATGCATAGGGTAGCTGTACGATCATCAAATTTTGAATAGCAGAAAGGCAGGAACGACGCGTGGATTCATATATGGATTACTCCTCTCCCTCCGCACAATTTACTTATGATTTAAAAGACAATGTTTTGTTTCAAAAGGATGCTCACAACTCCATTAACGAGCTTTCGGTCCAGCAATTAAATACGTTAGTAAATACATCGCTGCTGGATATTCGCCTGAGCACAGCCAACGTCATAGAGCCTCACTACCACCAAAATGCCACAGAGCTGGTATACTGCATATCTGGCTCGGTGACCGTGTCACTGATTAACCCGTTTACCCGCGAGTTACGGCATTTTCCGATCACACCTGGTCAAGTGGTTAATGTTCCCCAGGGATGGTGGCACTACGAGGTCGCCACAATGGATGATACTCATTTGTTAGCGATTTTTAATGCCCCCATCCCCGAATTCATTCTCGGCTCCGACATTTTGCGGTTAACGCCAGGCAATATTCTGGCTCATACCTACTGCCTGAATGAGAATAAGATTCAGGAAGCGCTCGCTCCTATCAAAAAGCCTGTGATTATCGGTCCGTCCAATGACTGCAAGCAACAGCAGGCCAAAAAACCGGGAATACATGTGAGACTTGCCGATACTTCCCCGCACCAGCAACCAGCCCCAGAAAAAAGCTATGCCCCTACAGCCGGATATCCCGGCTTCGCCTTTAACCCTTATCATGAATGGACCTGACCCTGATATGATCATAAATCCGTAGGAATGCCCGCTCCCTGTATATTAGCCGTTACCATTACATCATTCCTCTCATAGAATGCGAATGTACAAGAGGGGGTGATTGAATGGACGCTTATTACAACTGCTTGGGCTGTATGAACAGAAGGGTACGTATTTTGACTATGGACGGACAATATCACGAAGGAACCATCATAAAGGTGGATCCCAATAACGTGTACTTAAAAAGAGAATCAAACGGGCGTGTTCAGACGTCTGCTTTTTATCCTGGCTATGGATATAGCAATCAAATCTTAACCTTGAGCCTGTTCACCCTGTTGGCGATTGCTTTAATTTAAGTCCACTGCACCCATCAAGCCCTGTCTTACCAAACCATGACACCTCTTATGACAACTACCACCCCCGACACTCATCCGTTAGGGAGTGGTAGCTGCTATTTTGGGGGTTTTACAATACAAACAAGTCATTTGAATCTCCTAAAACGCTTAAAATCCCCACCAGCTATACACCGGTGAGGGATTTAATACGCTCATTTCAATTTAGATCCATAAAGACTTGGTGATGATGACCAGCAGAATGAACAGTACCAGGATAGCCCCTGTCGATGTCCAACCTCCGTAGCCTCCAACTTGACCGCCACAACCTCTTTCGCATTCACCCATGGATAAGTTCCTCCTTCATTCCAAGGTACATCATAGCTTATGTAGAGAGGTTTCCTATGGACCGGGCTTATCGGCAATGAAATGATTCACTCCGTCGACTGGGCATCCGCCTGCACCCTTTCTGGGCAGGAGCATAAGATATCACAATTAATCCTGAAGGAGTGAAGCAATTGAATCCGAACCAAGCGCTCAATTATAGTACGAATCAACCTTTTCCCCCTCACCACCATACCCCGCATCATATCATGGTAACTCCCGTAGACCCGTATGTCGTAGAAACATTAAAATCGGTCATTGGCAAATATGTTGTATTGGAGACCACACGCGGTAGAATTGACGGATGTGTAGTGGACTGTAAACCTGATCATGTCATTTTGGATGTGTACGGAAAGAAATTCTTTGTCCGGATCTGCGAAATCGTATGGATTATGCCCAACTAGACGATTAGACACCAAAAATCCTCGCCGATCCTATACAGGATTCGCGAGGATTTATGATCGTCACAAGCTTCTGCTATTCAAAATCTCCTGCCAGCGAAGAACGGAGTTGATCTATCGTTCCATTGAATTCATTCAAATCCACATTACCACGGATACCCGGAACACTGCCTGTGCTACTGTACTGCCAGGCCCACCAGTTGTTCCAGGCTGGAACTGCAGTCGGCTTTTGAGTAGTGCTGTATCTGGCTACCCACAGTTTATACATCGAAAATGTAGGATCAAACTTGGAAGCAAAAACATTTCCCGTGTACACGATCGGCAGGCGTCCAGTAAGCTTCTCCGTTTCATCCAAAAATGCATGAGCCACTTCACTAATTTGTGCAGGAGTAAGACCTTTTGGGTTATTTTCATAATCCAGCACTGGTGGCAGATCTAGCCTGCCCCCTGCTGATTCTATAGCCCTGGCAAAATTAGCAGCTTCCTGACGAGCGCCATCCGTAGTTGTCGCGTTCAAAAAGTGATAAGCGCCGACCAGTATGTTGGCATCCCTCGCTCCCTGAACATTTGCTAAAAATAGATTGTCTTGATATGTTTTCCCTTCGGTAGCTTTAATAAAAGCGAAGGTCTTACCTGCTGCCGCCACTTGTTGCCAATCGATATTTCCATTATAGTGGGAAACATCAATCCCCTGAGCATGTCCGTCGGAAGCAATGGAAGGATCAGTTGGCGTAATAGCTGTAACAGGCTCGGTAGGTACTGCCTCCTCTGTTTTCTGATCCAATGCTATAACAACCTTACCGTCATTTGAATTTAGTACATGATAAGGTGTGCTGTTATTTAGATCAACTACAATACGTACTGAAGCGGGGTTTGTACTAAATATAGAGTATCTGACTTGTGAAACATCCGGATCATCTGTAACTGGAAAAGTTCCTTGTCCGCCTTTATCAAAAGATTGCGATGATAGAAAATCCCCAGAAAACTTTGAATCAGGTATGTCTACAACAATACGGTCTGCGTGAGTTAACGTAGCTACTTTGGGACTTACTTTTCCATTCACCGCAATGGTTAATTGGTGATTAGTGAAGCTAATTTGGTTAATAGCCGCACGTGCACTCTCTTCTGCATCAGTAACAGTCTGAGTGCTAGAATTCCCGAGGGAAGACTCGCTATTCCCGCTTGAAGTAGATGGAGTAGTCAAGAACACTGTTTTAAGCTTGCTGTTCCAGGTCACATCAATCCCCGACTGCTCAGATACAAAGCGAAGCGGAACATAAGTTGTCCCTCCTGTAAGCAATGGAGCTACTGCTAACCCCATTTGATTACCGTTAACAGAGGCAATGGGATTGTTAATCTGAAGACTGAGATTCTGATTCTTATTTTGATTTTGTATCGTTACAGTACCTGTATTAGATTCCCAATTGACCTTATAACCTAATTCCTCCACAATGAGACGAAGTGGGACCAACACATTACCCTTTATTTCTTGAATCTGAACTCCCTTTGCAACACTTATATCTTTACCGTTCAACTGAATATGTGAACTTGAAGATGCGGCGTGACTTTCTTCTGAAAATACGAGTAGAAACAGAACTAAAAAAGCAAACCAACGAATGTTCTTCATATGTACCCTACCATTCTCTAAATTTTCGCTTATGATCTTACAATCTTTGATCCTCAGAACCTTTTATTTTGTATAGACGCGAACAATATGTAGAAGTTACGATTAGTCTAGCACATATTTCAAACTTACTCATTTACTGTACAAAAAAACTCTGCCAGCTATACAGCAAGCAGAGTCCTTTCGGGTTTTTACTAACATTTTCAACGCATACAAATGAAGATTACTCCTCTTAATTCAAACGGTTAAAAAGGTTAAACCTACAAGCATGACTGAAGTGATAGACAGCACCAGTAAGGGAAGCAGCGCTTTCTCTCGTAAAGCCTTAAAGCTTACATTCAGCCCCATGCCTACCATAGCCATCGTGAGCATAAATGAAGTAACTTGGGAAAGTTCGTTCATCAGACTGGAAGGAACTACAATATATTTCCCAAAAACATAGCTGCCCAAAATACTTGTAGCGATAAAGCCAATGAGGAACCACGGGAATTCTACTTTTGCATCTGGGCGGAGCTTCCCCGTGCGTTTCATCCAGTACATTAAAATAAAGCTAAGCGGTATTAGTAAAAAGACACGCCCCAGTTTGGCTAATAGACCCATCGCAAGAGCATCCTGTCCGGCAGGCGCCGCAGCTAAGGCCACATGTGCAATTTCATGCAGGCTGCTTCCCGACCAAATTCCATATTGTATATCCGTCAAAGGAATCCAGGGGCGAAGCACTGTAAACAAAATGGAAAATACCGTTCCAACCAAGGCGATTAATCCAACTCCAATGGCCGTATCCTCATCTTTGGATTTCAGCAGGGGAGAAACAGCCGCAATTGCTGCTGCACCGCAAACTCCTGTTCCAATACCGAGAAGAAGCGAAAGCGAAGCATCTGCCTTGAATCGTTTGGCCAGCCCAATCGTAAACAAGATAGAAAATACAACAGTGCCTACATCACGCAAGAGCAAACCCAGGCCTTGATGAATGACAACATTCATATTGAGCTTTAGCCCGTAGAGCACAATAGCTCCTCGCAGCAGTTTTTTAGCCGAAAATTCAACCCCCGGGCGTACAGCTTCAGGATACCCCCACAATTGTCGGTACAAGACAGCGAGAAACATGGCGCAAGCCAATGGACCGACATAATGAAGGCCTGGCAATTCGTTCAGAACGTATCCTGCAAACGCGAATATCATCGTTAGCACGATGCCTAATACACATTGGATAAATCGCCCCCTGTTAGATGATAATTTGATGTGTTTTGTATGACTGTTCATGGTGACTCCCTCCAATTCTACATGCTCCAGCTTAATCTTTTTTTTGTCACAAGAAAAATAAATCATTATAATAATTATGATAAGTAATCAGATATGATAGACTTGGAGGAATGGGCTTTGGATCAATCTTTAATCGTATTTGTTATGGTCGCGGAGAAACAAAACTTCACACGAGCTGCTGAAGTATTGCACATGACCCAGCCTGCTGTAAGTCAGTATATTCAAACGCTGGAGCGTACCGTAGGAGCCAGGCTTTTAGAGCGAAGTAATAAATATGTGCGTTTAACCAAAGCTGGTGAAATTGTATATCATCATGCCAAGGAAATCATCCGCCTCCACACCCGAATGCAGTATTTGGTGGACGAGTTGATGAATACGGCAAAAGGCAATCTGTCCATTGGCGCAAGCTATACGTACGGAGAGTACGTACTTCCTCATGTGATTGCGCAAATGAGAAGCCAATATCCGTTCATTCAACCCTCCATTAGCATCGGCAACACTCAGGAAATTGAAGGATTGGTGATTAGTAATCAACTGGATGTGGGAATTATTGAAGGAGAATTTCAGCATGACCATTTGTATATTGAACCGTTTGCAGAAGATGAAATGTTTATCGTCGTTCCACATCATCATCGTTTGGCTAGTACATCTCAAGTGGGTTTAAGTGAGCTACAAGAGGAGATATGGATTCTGCGCGAAGAAGGCTCTGGAACCCGGGAAGCGGCGGAAAAGATGTTTGCACGATTTCAGTTTGTACCTGCTCAAATTATGGATTTTGGCAGCACCCAGATTATCAAAGAGTCTGTAGAAGCAGGCTTGGGCATTTCTTTGCTGTCACAGTGGACGATTCAAAAGGAACTCAACTTGGGCACTTTAAAAGTGTTGGATATAAGCGGCTTCCCGGTCGTTCGGAAATTCTCTTTTATAACCCCTTCAGAGGTATTTGAAACGAAAGCGGCCACCGTTTTTTTGGATATTTTGCGAGGTTATAACGTGAAAAGGTAAAATACAAAGGCCATGAAAAAAAGTACCCCTCCACACATGGTTAAAATAAATCATAATCGCTTCATCCAACAAATGATCATTCACATTCTTCCTTATCTCTTTCAGAGAAGGCGCGGCATGTGCTTGATCCCTGCTAATTCTTCTTCTAAAATGGGGATATGTATTGTATGCGCTACAGCTACTTTATCTTCATTAGGAATGATAATGCCTAAGTCGTGCAGCCACCCCGCTCGTTTAGCTATGGCCGGATCAGCATGGAAATGTAGAGCCAGTGCCTTAGCTTCGTACAATGAACCCACGTAGCATCTGCGTTATGTTGGTTAAAAAGCTTCTCTACGTCCGAAAATAGATCCCCGGAGAATTCAAGCTCAGCAATGTAATGATGCAAAACGGGTTTCATGGATTATTTCCTCCATCTCGCTTATTTCGCTGATTTCACTATAAAATGTACATAAATCGCCACTACGCAGGCGGATGGGCTTCCCATCGCTGTTGCCCCCAGATTTCCTGAATGAAGCAAATGGATAGAAATCTGGGGGCAAATCCTGCAGCTTCGATTCCATCGGCTTGAAGCTGCGAATCCAGTGCGTCTAATTTCTCCTGAATGCGGGAGATTAAGGCGACACGAAATCCGTATACAAAGTTACAATATAACTTTAACGATTTCATACTTTGATGACTGCGGCTGCTTAAACAACATATGTTGTACTTATATGTTATAGCGGCGTTCAGCTTGCTGAAATCATCAAAAAGTACAAAATGTCGGATAGACAACACAATGAATCTACCCGAACAATGGCATACTTCCGAGTATATTCACTTATCACTTGGCTGTTTGTTTTAATTGTGATATTTTTTGTTCTTCTATCTATAAATTTAAAAAAAGAAGAAATAGATCAATTTACTTTTCAATCAATTATTTCTTTATAACCTTAAAACCTAATTAGTCTCTATTACCCTTTCCCTCATAGTACAGAAAAGATGATGAAGACAGAACCCCCCCTTGCTAAGCAAGGGGGGGTTGAGGAGATGGGCCCTGAGGGACTCGAACCCCCGACCAATCGGTTATGAGCCGACCGCTCTAACCAACTGAGCTAAGGGCCCTCAAAAAAACATGTATACTCACGCTACATTTACATAAAACAGCGGCGTTAATTAATATACAACATTTCCTTGTGTTTCGTCAATAGTTTCTCAGAAAAATATTTTTCTAATTCGTTTTTCATAAAAACTAAGGAATAAATCGAACACCGTAACGTCCCTTATGCGAGCGGTACACCTCCACTGCGCGGGGATCGTTGTAGCCATACATCCAGCCATCGTGCTCCAGCCTTTTTGCCAGGCATCCTGCCTGAAATTTGGTCGTGTACAATCTGCCGTAGTAAATCCAATACATCCGAACTCCCTCTTTTCACATGATGGTAGGAGTTAGTGTAACCGGATCGAATTCGATTTACACAGCCTGAATTATAACAACAATCTACAACGGTTGGCAACGAGTATGAGTCGCTTAACAAATAGCCCCGTTGCACTCAATATGCTAAGCCTTATTTGCCAAAGGAGGCCGGGTCCTGACGCCAGGAACGCAGCAGTTCCATCTCTTCTTCCTGAATCGTTCCTTCACGCAAGGCAACGTCCATCAGGGCCGTGTAGTTGGACAAGCTTTGCAGCTTCACACCTGCTTCTGCGAAGGCTTGAGTCGCTTTATCAAGCTGGTAGCTGAAAATGGCGAGTACAGCTAACGGCTGGGCGCCTGCTTGCTCTACGGCCTGCGCTGCTTTAATGGAGCTACCTCCGGTCGAGATGAGATCCTCGATAACAATCACCTTTTGACCTTCACTGATCCGACCTTCGATTTGGTTTTCTTTGCCGTGTCCTTTGGCTTTGTCTCTTACATATGCCATCGGCAGATTAAGCTTTTGCGCCACCCAGGCCGCATGAGCAATCCCCGCTGTAGCCGTACCTGCAATGACTTCAGTCTCAGGGTATTGCTCACGGATCACAGCAGCGAACGAATCAGCGATCAGCTCACGCACCTCCGGGTAGGACATAGTCAAGCGATTGTCACAGTAGATAGGCGATTTAATGCCGGATGTCCATGTAAAAGGCTGCTGCGGACGCAGCGCTACCGCCTGAATTCGTAACAGATGGGATGCAATTTGCTCGGGTATATTATTTAATGTAGTCATACTTGGTTCATCTCCTCAATAATGTGTTCCGCAGCGGCACGTGGGTCTGCTGCAGCCGTGATGGGCCGTCCAACGACGATGTAGCTACTGCCTTGGGCGATAGCTTGTCCGGGTGTCACTACACGTGACTGGTCGCCTGTAGCGCTGCCTGCCGGACGTATGCCGGGGGTAATCGTTTTGAAGTCAGGTCCGCATACAGCACGGATCGCAGGCACTTCCAATGGGGACGCCACTACTCCGTCCAGTCCCGCCTCACGGGTCAGTTGTGCGTATTGAACGACCACATCCTGTACTGTACCGGGAATGCCTATCTCCTTATTCATGGTTGTCTGGTCCGTACTGGTCAACTGTGTAACTGCTATAATGAGCGGCATGGCAAGTGAATTGTCTGCGGAAATTGCGGCTTCGGCACCAGCCTTGGCGGCTGCCATCATATTTCGTCCTCCGGCAGCGTGTACGTTGAACATATCCACACCCAGGCGGGTGATGCTCTCCGCACCTCCCCGTACGGTGTTGGGGATATCATGCATTTTCAAATCCAGAAATACGGAGTATCCTCTCGACTTTAGCTGCTCTACAAAAGCTGGCCCTGCGCTATAAAACAGCTGCATGCCTACTTTTATATAACAGGGAATACCCTCCAGCTGTTGAATGAGCCGCTCTGCCTGCTGCGCATCCGGGTAATCTAACGCGACCATCAACCGTCCTGCCATCTGCTGAAATGCTTCGTTCACCGTCTTGCATCCCCTTTTTACGTCAATTCGGGTATATTTGCCCGTGATAAAGGACATCCGTCAGCCGAAGCTGATGAATGTCCTTTCCTGTATTACTTATTTTTCATCATTTATTCGTGTTGCATTACTGGCTCAGCACCGGCATGGACTCAGATGTAAAGTTAATCGTCTCCAGCATTCTCAGCAAAGCGCGTACGGTATCCAGCGAGGTCATGCAGACGATGCCGTTCTCAACCGCTTCACGGCGGATGCGGAATCCGTCACGCTCTGGCGTTTTACCCTTGGTCAACGTATTGAAGACGAAGTGGGCTTCACCCGTGCGGATCATATCCAAGATGTTCGGGGTACCCTCGCTCAGCTTGTTGATCGTCTTCACTGGAATGTTAGCCTGCTCCAGCGCAGCCGCCGTTCCACCTGTTGCAATAATTTTGTAGCCCAGTCTGTAAAAGCCCTGCATCAGTTCGACTGCTTCTTCTTTGTCCTTATCCGCCACCGTGATGATGATCGCTCCGGTAGATGGGATTTTCATACCAGCACCCACGAGTCCTTTGTACAGCGCTTTGGCGTACTGAATGTCGCGTCCCATCACTTCACCCGTCGATTTCATTTCCGGCCCCAGAGTCGGCTCTACACGGCGCAACTTGGCAAAGGAGAATACCGGAACCTTGACCGAGACATAATTACTTTCAGGCCATAGCCCTTCTGTATAGCCCGCATCCTTGAGCTTGCCGCCCAAAATGGCCTGTGTGGCCAGATTCGCCATCGGGATATTCGTGACTTTGCTCAGGAAAGGAACCGTTCGCGAGGAACGCGGGTTGACCTCGATCACATACGCCTCGTCTTGATGAATGACGAACTGGATGTTCACCAGACCGATCGTTTTCAATTCCTTGGCGATACTGATCGTGATTTCAACGATTTTTTGCTTCAACTCGTCGGACAAGTGCTGCGGCGGATACACCGCGATAGAGTCACCTGAGTGAACCCCAGCCCGTTCCACATGCTCCATAATGCCTGGTACCAGCACCGTATCACCATCACAGATGGCGTCAACCTCAACTTCTTTGCCCAGCATGTAACGGTCGATCAGCACCGGATGTTCGGGGTTGATTTTAACGGCTTCCTCCATGTAGCGTAGCAATTCCGCATCAGAGTATACAATCTCCATCGCTCGTCCGCCCAGGACGTAGGATGGACGCACCAGCACCGGATAGCCCAGCGCCTGCGCAGTTCCTACTGCTTCATCTACCGAGATGACTGTGTTGCCTTTAGGCTGTGCAATAGCCAGACGTGACAGCAACCGCTCGAACTTTTTCCGATCTTCCGCTTCGTCGATACTTTCCAGACTCGTACCCAAAATGTTCACGCCTGCCGCACTAAGCGGAGCTGCGAGATTAATGGCCGTTTGACCGCCGAACTGGACGATAACGCCAATCGGTTTTTCCTGCTCAATGACATTCATAACATCCTCGAAGAAAAGCGGCTCGAAGTAGAGACGATCGGATGTGTTAAAGTCCGTAGATACCGTTTCAGGGTTGTTATTGATAATCACTGCTTCGTAGCCCGCTTTTTGAATGGCCCATACCGCATGCACGGTGGAGTAATCAAATTCAATCCCTTGCCCGATCCGAATCGGCCCGGAGCCTAGTACAATGACTTTCTCTTTATTGGATGGAATCACTTCGTTTTCCACCTCATAAGAGGAGTAGTAATACGGCGTAGTGGCCTCAAACTCAGCTGCGCATGTATCTACCATTTTGTAGACAGGACGCAGGTTGTGACTCAAACGGAACTCACGCACTTCACGTTCAGTTGTCAGGCTGCCGCCTGGTTGGCCCAGACTGCGAACCTCGGCAATGGAGCGATCCGTAAAGCCATTACGTTTAGCCTGATAAAGTGTTTCGTAGGTCAGTTCGGACTCTTCTGCCATTTTGGCTTCGAACTTGACGATGCCCTCTACCTTGTCGAGAAACCACCAGTCAATTTTCGTTAAATTCTGAATTTCCTGCTGCTCCCAGCCTCGACGGAATGCCTCAGCTACCAGGAACAAGCGTTCATCATCTGCTTTAATCAGGCGCTCCGTGAGCACCTCATCCGACAGTAGATCGGCCCCCTTAAGATGCAGACGATGTACACCGATTTCCAGCGACCGTACCGCTTTATGAATGGACTCTTCGAACGTGCGTCCGATGGCCATCACTTCGCCAGTTGCTTTCATTTGCGTGCCCAGCTTGCGGTTGGCAGAAATGAATTTATCGAACGGCCAGCGCGGTATTTTGCTCACGATGTAATCCAGAGTAGGCTCAAAGCAAGCATACGTTTGTCCCGTTACCGGGTTCACGATTTCATCCAGCGTGTAGCCCAGTGCAATTTTGGCAGCCATTTTAGCAATTGGATATCCAGTCGCCTTGGAAGCCAGCGCTGAAGAACGACTCACCCGCGGATTTACTTCAATGACATAGTATTGATAGCTGTGTGGATCAAGCGCAAACTGCACATTACATCCGCCTTCAATGTTAAGGGCGCGGATAATTTTCAGGGAAGCAGAGCGCAGCATCTGGTACTCGCGATCTGACAGCGTCTGACTCGGCGCTACAACGATACTGTCGCCAGTATGTACGCCGACCGGATCAAAGTTTTCCATATTGCAGACAACGATACAGTTATCATTACCGTCACGCATGACCTCATATTCGACTTCCTTCATGCCTGCGATGCTTTTTTCCACCAGACATTGTCCAATTGGACTGTAACGCAAGCCAGAGCTTACCGTCTCACGCAGTTCTTCTTCGGTCGCGCAGATCCCGCCGCCTGTTCCACCCAGCGTATAAGCCGGGCGAACGATGATCGGATAACCGATTTCGTTAGCAAAATCCAGCGATTCCTCTAGCGTTGTAACAATGACGCTCTCAGGTACAGGCTGTTCCAGCTCACGCATCAAATCTCGAAACAAGTCACGGTCCTCGGCTTTTTCAATCGAAGTCAGTTGTGTTCCCAGCAGCTTGACGTTTTCACGCTCCAGTACTCCGGCGCGAGCTAGCTCTACCGCCATATTCAGTCCTGTTTGTCCTCCCAGTGTAGGAAGCAGACCATCTGGACGCTCTTGTCGGATAATTTGTGTTACAAAATCAAGTGTGATTGGCTCGATGTATACTTTGTCCGCCATGTTCGTATCTGTCATGATGGTTGCCGGGTTACTGTTGATCAGCACTACCTCGACGCCTTCTTCTTTGAGCGCTTGACAAGCTTGTGTACCAGCGTAGTCAAATTCCGCAGCCTGACCAATCACGATAGGACCGGAACCAATTACGAGTATTTTTTTAAGTTCTGTATTTTTTGGCATATTAGCGCTCTCCTCTCACTGCGGCGGCGATAGCAGCCTGACGCGGTTGCTTTGGATGATTTCTTTTGTGCTCACGGATCATGTCCAGAAAGCGGTCAAACAAGTAGCCGTTATCGTAAGGTCCTGGCGCAGCCTCCGGATGATATTGCACCGAAAACGCGGGATACTTGGTATGCTTAAGACCTTCAATCGTTTTATCGTTGTTATTAATATGCGTCACTTCAAGCTCGGTACCTTTGATCGAACCCTCATTCACCGTGTAGCCGTGGTTTTGTGATGTAATGAAGCAGCGTCCGCTCTCCAGTTCCTTCACCGGATGGTTGCCACCGCGATGGCCGAATTTCAGTTTCTCCGTATCTGCTCCCGAAGCTAAGGCAAACAGCTGGTGTCCCAAGCAAATTCCAAAGATCGGATATTCCCCTAGCAGTTCAGCAACCGTGCGTACGGCATGTGGTACATCTTTGGGATCTCCAGGGCCGTTGGACAACTGAATTCCGTCCGGGTCGAGGCGGCGAATTTCTTCTGCCGTTGTATCATGTGGAACCACAACTACGTCGCAATCCCGTTTATTCAGCTCGCGCAAGATACCGCTCTTAGCACCGTAATCAATCAATACAATCCGTTCACCACTGCCAGGGCTGCTGTACGGATGAGGTGTAGAGGTCAATGGAACCTGATTACGCAGTTCTTCAATCGTCAGGTCAGCCATCATTTCTTTTAGTTCTTCCACAGGCTGAGTGCCTGTCGTCAAAATGCCCTTCATCGCGCCGTGATGGCGAATAATCCGGGTAAGCATGCGGGTGTCGATGTCGCTAATGCCAATGATGCCATATTCCTTCAGCAAATCGTCCACGCTGTACTGGGCACGCCAGTTGCTTGGCACCGGCTCGTAACGTCGAACAGCAAAGCCATGCACATAAGGCCGTACCGATTCAAAGTCGTCCCGAGTAATTCCGTAATTGCCAATCAGCGGGTAAGTCATCGTTACGATTTGTCCGCAATAAGAGGGATCAGTCAGCACCTCTTGGTAGCCTGTAATTCCTGTGTTGAAAACGACCTCGCCTGTTTTTTCACCTTCCGCACCAAATGCTGTGCCTGTAAACAGCGTGCCATCCTGAAGCAACAATCTTGCCTGCATCCCGTCTCACTCCTCTGTATGATTTCCTGCTATAAGGTTCTATTATTTAGTGGCTTGAATTTATTTTGCTTTGTCCGCAGACCATACCAGTCTGCCATCTACCCAAGTTTTCACTGGCCAGCCTTTAAGCTTCCAGCCTGTAAAAGGAGTGTTGCGTCCTTTGCTGGCAAATGTTTGCGGATCAACTGCTTGCTCCTGCTCCAGATCAATCATGGTCAGGTCGGCGGGTGCTCCTTCTTCCAAGCGCCCTGTGTCGAGGCGGAAGACACGCGCCGGATCAGCCGTCATGCGCCGTACCAGAAAGTCAAGCGTCCATTGCCCAGTAGCTACAAATTTCGTGTACAGAAGCGGAAAGGCCGTCTCGAAGCCAACGATACCAAAAGGTGCCAGCTCCAGGCCTTTTGCCTTCTCTTCTTCGCTGTGTGCCGCATGGTCGGTTACGATGATGTCGATCGTACCGTCCTCCAGTCCCTCGATGCAAGCCTGCACATCACGAGGCGAGCGCAGCGGAGGATTCATTTTCCAATTTGCATCCAGTCCCGGAATGTCTTCATCCGACAATACCAGATGGTGTGGACATACCTCAGCCGTTACCTTGATGCCAAAAGATTTCGCGTGGCGGATCAACCGCACGGACTGCTCCGTGCTGACATGGCATACATGATAGTGTGCCCCGGTTGCCTCGGATAGTAAAATGTCCCGTCCGACGTGAATTGCTTCGGATTCGTTCGGAATGCCTTTAAGTCCGTGACGCTTGGCAAATTCGCCGTCTGTCACCGCTGCTCCTTCAACAAGCGTGTTATCTTCGCAGTGAGCAATAACCGGCATATCCAGCGCTTTGGCCCGCGCCATGGCGTCCTTCATCATTTGCGCGCTTTGCACCCCGACACCATCGTCCGTAAAGCCGATTGCGCCTGCTGCTTTGAGTGCTTCAAAGTCCGTCAGCTCGCGGCCCAGCTCGTTTTTCGTAATGGCTGCGTAAGGAAGTACCTTGGCAAGCCCGGCATCCTGCCCTTTTTTCAGTACCAGCTGAACTGTGTCCACATTGTCCGTTACCGGGCGCGTGTTCGGCATGCAGGCAATCGTCGTAAATCCGCCTTTTACCGCTGCGTGGCTGCCCGTTGCAATCGTTTCTTTATATTCAAAGCCAGGTTCTCTCAGATGCACATGCATGTCGATTAAACCGGGAATCACCAGCTTGCCTTGGGCGTCAATTTTTTCGACTTGGCTCTCCTGTTCGGATACCCCTTCTTCCACAAGTAGACTAACTCCAGCGTCCGCATTTACGATTGCTAAGATTTTTCCGTCCGCGATCAGAATAGATTTCAGTTCAGCTTCGCCCTGTTCGTTCAATACGCTTGCGTTCATAATTAATTGGTTCATGTAAAAAATTCCTCCGCTCAGGTTTTCTGCAACTTTTGCCGCTGCTTGTTATGCTTTCCTTAAAGGGGGGCGCTCTATTTAAACACCGCCTTAACCGTTACCGATGCTAATTCCGCGATTCTGCTGACAGCTTCTACAGCTTCATTGCCCGTTCCATAACCGCCATGCGGATTGGAACTCCGTTTGCCATCTGCGGAAAAATCCGTGATTGTTCGCTTTCCACGACTGCACTGTCGATTTCCACATTCCGGTTCACTGGAGCCGGATGCATAATGATCGTTCCGGGTTTAAGGTTGGCCGCTCTTTCCTCTGTCAAGCCGTACTGCTCGCGGTACTCATCCGCTGAGCGCAGCATTCCTTCGGCGTGTCGTTCCAGCTGTACCCGAAGCATCATGACTACGTCTGCCTGCAATGCCTCTTGCATCGGTACATAAGGCGCGTGCGCCGCAAGATCAGATGCCTGCATATTATCCGGCGCGCAGAAGCTAACCTGGGCTCCAAATTTTTGCAAGGCCCACAGATTCGAACGAGCCACACGGCTGTGCATAATGTCTCCAATAATGGATACCCGCAAGCCTTTTAACTCCCCGAAAGTTTTGCGCATGGTGTACAGATCCAGCAACGCCTGCGTAGGATGCTCGTTGTTGCCATCACCGGCGTTCACCAGTGGAACACTGACCTTCTCAGCAAGCTCTTGCAGCACTCCGGCTGGCTTCAGCCGAATGACTCCTGCGTCGATACCCATGGATTCAAGCGTGCGTACCGTGTCGTAGATGGATTCTCCTTTTTCTACACTGGAGGCCGCAGCGGAAAAGTTCAAAACCTGAGCGCCTAAGCGTTTTTCTGCCATTTCAAAAGAAAAGCGGGTGCGGGTGCTGTTTTCAAAAAACATGTTGGCCGCAAAGCGTGATTGCAATACTGGAACCAGCTTTTCCGGCTGTGATTCCCAATAATGAGCGCGATCCAGAATCGACTCGATTTCATTTCTGCTAAGTTCTTTTAATCCAAGCAGGCTGCGTTCTCTAAGCTGACTGGTTGTTGTAATCATGCCTGTTCCCCCCGATTCTGATTGATCGTCACTTCGTCCTTACCATCCATCTCCTGAAGCGCAACAATGATTTCCTCCGATTTGGAGGTAGGGATATTCTTGCCGATGTAATCCGGACGAATCGGAAGCTCGCGGTGTCCGCGATCTGCCAGCACCGCCAGCTGGATCATTTGCGGTCGTCCGCAGTGCATCAATGCGTCCATCGCCGCGCGAATGGTGCGGCCTGTGTACAGCACATCGTCGAAAAGAATGACTTTCTTATCATGAACCGATATGTCAGCGGGATTCATCAAAAGCTCTTTTCCATTTTCCTTGGCTTCAGCATTATTGCCCCGGTCATCGCGGTAAGCTGTGACATCTAGTTCTCCCCACGGAATCGGAGCACCCTCAATTTCTGCGATCTTTGCAGCCAGACGCTGCGCCAGAGGAACTCCTCGTGTTCGAATGCCTATCAGCACACAATGTTCAATACCTTTGTTTTTTTCCAAAATTTCATGTGCAATCCGCGTCAAAGCCCGACGAATCGCAATTTCATCCATCAGTACATGTGTTTCATGACTCATGCTTCCAGCCTCCTCAGGTTATGTTCCCTTCAGACATGGTCCCGTGTTCAGATACAAAAAAGACTCCTTGCCCAAGTTAGGCAAGGAGTCTCGTATGAACAGTCTTCCACCGTTCTCTCGGATACACTGAAGACATGCCGCCGCAGCGGATGCACCGATCAGTGATCCATTCACGTTACCTTGCCAGTCTCACGGGACTGATTTAAAGGTGCTATTCAGGATTTCCTTTATCCAGCTTCTCATAGTGAAAGATGGCAAGCCATCTTTTGGACAAAGTTCATCACAACTATAAGAAGTATGACAGATTGAAAATCACGTGTCAACACCTGTTCAATCGGAGCCACCGGAAGCACTTAAATAATTATACATCATTACTGTATAATTATCCATAGTTGTTTTTACATAAACCTTTCCCAATAACAAAAATAACCGCCAATTAGGCGGTTATGCTTAATCATTATTCAGGTTTGTGAATACGGATGCAATTCATCACGGTTTACCGACTGCGTAAGGATGACAGGACATCTTCCATATCGGGAGGAATCGGCCTGCTGAACTCCATGTATTCTCCAGTGGTGGGGTGCTTAAAACCCAATACAGCGGCATGCAGCGCCTGACCGTCCATACGAACCCCTTTGCTACGTCCATACATCGGATCACCGACCAACGGGTGTCCGATAAATTTCATATGAACACGGATTTGATGCGTGCGCCCTGTTTCCAGTTGAAGTTCTAGCAAAGTGTAATCCCCCAAACGCTCAATCACGAGGAAATGGGTAATTGCATGCTTGCTGTTACGCTCTGTCACGGTGAATAATTTGCGGTCCCCCGAATCACGCCCGATGGGAGCATCTACCGTGCCCTGATCATGACTTAGATGGCCGTGAACCAGCGCTATATATTTGCGAGTGACACTGTGGTCCTTGAGCTGCGCTGCGAGTGAGGCGTGAGCCTGATCATTTTTGGCCGCCATCAGCAGTCCTGATGTATCCTTATCAATACGATGGACGATACCAGGACGCAATTCTCCGTTAATGCCGGAAAGATCATGACAGTGGTACATGAGCGCGTTGACCAGTGTTCCCGAAGAGTGCCCCGGTGCAGGATGGACAACCAGACCACGCTGCTTATTAATAACTATAACGTCTGAATCCTCATAAACAACATCCAGCGGAATATTTTCCGGTACAATATTCACGCTCTCCGGCTCAGGTACGGATAATGTAATTTGGTCACCTTCAGCCAGCTTGTAATTCGCCTTGATCGCTGTGCCGTTTACCAGCACCCGGCCGTTCCCAATCCACAGTTGAATCTGGGAACGGGACACACCCTTCATTTCTTCGGCGATATATTTGTCTATACGCGTTTTGGCATCACCGGATTCCGCTATCCATTCCAAAGATTCGCCCTCCAGTTCGTCCTCATAAGACAGACCTGTGGCTTCGCCGTTTTCGTTTACTTCTTTCATGCTATGACTTCCCTTCAATGCGATCACTGCCATTACCTTTGTTCCGACGCGATTCCAGCAATGTATCCAAAATAATCAGTGCTACACCGATGACAATCGCCGAGTCTGCCACATTAAAAATCGGAAACGTATAGCTTCCAAAATTGAATTGAGCAAAATCAACCACTTCCCCTGAAATAGCCCGATCCAAGAAGTTACCGACCGCGCCTCCAAGTACCAAACTTAATGCAACTGGAAGCAATTTCTGCCCGGCCTTAACCGTTTTCCGCAAGTACCCTATGATACCGATCACCACCACAATCGTAATCACGATAAAAAGCCAACGCTGGCCTTCCAAAATCCCAAAAGCGGCTCCCCGGTTACGATGGGACGTGATTAGAAAGAAATTGCCGATGACAGGTATCTGCTCGTACAATTCCATGCGCGTAGCCACCAAATATTTGACTCCCTGATCAATCAAAAAAATAATTAGCGCAATACCAAAATAAATCACAGTCCTTCGTCACTCCGATCTGCTTATATCCGTTGTCGAACCCATTTATTGTAGCATAAGCATTCTCAGATCGTCCACGTATCCCGCAAGCTATCGGGCCTGGAATATGAATGAGATCATCTCCAGCGCATTTGATCAGAATTTCCTATGTAAAAGAGGTCTTCCCGGTGCAAACTACAAGGAGCATAACCGACATAGCGCACGCGCAGGTTAAACCTAGAATAAAGGAGAGGATTCCATGTCCCCATTGACGGAGCAACAATTGCAGGGATTGCGTAACGAACTGCTGGAACGTAAAAAGGAGATTGAGCATCGTTTGCAGGACAACGATCATTATGGACTCGGTGATTCCCAACGCGATCAGACCGGCGAGCTTTCCCCTATTGACAATCATCCGGGCGATTTAGCTACCGAAACGTATGAGCGAGCCAAAGACATTTCCCTACTGGAACACGACGAATTTCAATTAGAACGTATCGAATCAGCCTTATTGGCAATGGATAAGGGAACCTATGGCATTTGCGCAGCCAGCGGCAAACCGATTCCTTATGAGCGTCTGCTAGCTGTTCCCTATACCATTTACTGCAAAGAATACAGTCCCGAAACGGAAGTGTCCAACCGCCGCCCGGTGGAGGAAGAATTCCTCGCTCCCTCGTTCGGCAGAACGAGTCTGGATGAGCGTGAAGATCAAAATGGCTTCGACGGTGAAGATGCCTGGCAGATCGTTGAAAGCTGGGGTACATCTAATACACCAGCCATGGCCGAAAGTGGAGAAATCCATAGCTACGACGATATGGAAATTGAGGCCAACGATGATAATATGGGCTTCGTAGAGCCTTACGAAAGCTTTATAGCTACAGACATATATGGAAAAAATGTATCTGTTGTCCGCAGCTCCATTTATCAGCGTTATCTGGATGATGGCGAGGGCGAAGGTCTACTGGAGCCGGATACGTACAAAGACGAATAGTTAAACCAAATCCTAACAGGTAAAAAAAACCTAATAGGTGTTTAGCTCCAGTTGTCGTTGCACAATCCGTACAATGTCAGCAATATAATCACCGATGATCGGCAAATTCAGCGCTCCCAGCACTTGCAACACATAAATAATGGTCGCCGCGAAAAAAGTAAATCCAAGCGCGATGCCGAGCCCCCGGGACAGACCTGATATTAAGTTCAGCCAGAGCAATCGCCAAGGTTTGTTGAGCAACAGGGCATACTCAGCAATGCGCGTGCGTTCCAGCTGCTGCGACACGGAACGCACCAGCTTTTCCACACGGCTTAGCTGGTCAGCCTGATCACCTGCTGTACCTTGATCTGTTGCTACAGTCCCCCTACTTCCCCCGTTCATGCCTTGGCGGCTTCTCCCGTGTCTGCGCCTTGATCGTGCGGTCATGCACAATCCCCCTTTCCCATGCTGCGCTGAACGCAGCAAACGAGCCGAAGCACGTAACGGAGAACATCCATCCGTTTCCAGTGCTTAGGCTCGTTTTATATGCTGCCTGTTATTGTATTATGGGACAAGGGTCTTGTAATTATTCCCCAATATGCATGCCGATGGTTTTGCCGTTTACTTCTACGCGTTCCACAGGCTCGGCTTGACCAAAGGTCACCGTCGTTACCAGTACGTTCTCACGCAACACGGAATCGAAGTTTTCGATCGCTTGACGAAGCTCACTATCTACATCCAGCGTCAGTGCTACATACTTTTCAATCGGCAGATCCAGCTTCTTACGGTAATCCTGCACCGCACGAACAACCTCACGTACCCAGCCCTCTTGCTCCAGCTCAGGCGTAATGTCCGTGTTCAACGCTACCGTTAAACCATAGCCGGAAGCGGAAGCAAAGCCTTCCTTCGCTTTTTTCTCCACCAGCAATTCCTCGGCTGTAACTTGCAGCTCTTCCCCTTCTGGAGAAGCCACGTTTAGCACTCCTTTTTCCACAACCGACCGGGTGTCTTCAGCAGACATTCCTTTGAAAAAGTTTTGCAGGAAGCCGACATTTTTGCCGTATTTCTTGCCCGCTACCTTCAAATTCAGCTTCAGTGTAAAGTCTACAAAGCCGCTATCGTCCGTTTCAACATGAATATTTTTCACATTGATTTCATCCTTGATAATTTCCTCATAACCACTCAGCTCAAAATCCTGATCCATTGACAAAATCAATTCAGACAATGGCTGACGCGTTTTCAGCCCCGTTTCGTTACGGACATTGCGCGCCAGTTCTACTACGCGGCGAGCCGTCTCCATGTCACGTTCCAGCTCCAGGTCAATCAAGGCTTCATTAGCAGTTGGATAATCATCCAGATGAACGCTTTCTCCGTTGCTCAGGTTCAGGTAAATATCCTCAGCCAGCATCGGCGTGAATGGCGCAAGCAGCTTCGCTGTTGTCAACAACACCTCAGTCAGTGTGCGGTACGCATCCAATTTATCTTCTGTAAGGCCATTGCCCCAGAATCGGTCGCGCGAACGGCGGATATACCAGTTGCTCAGTTCATCCACGAACGACTCAATCGCTTTGGAAGAATTCAGGAAGTCGTTCACTGCCAGCGCTTTGTCCACCACCAGAATCAAGCTGTTGAGGCGGGACAAAATCCAGCGATCCAGCTTGTGTGCTGATGGCTTGAACGGATACTGCGCCGGATCATAACCGTCGATATCCGCATACAAAGTCAGGAAAGCATGTGTATTTACGAGCGTATCTACCAGCTTCGATTTGGCTTCGCCTACAATGCCTTTGGAAAACCGTTTGCTATTCCATGGCGCACTGTCGGACAGCAATGCCCAGCGGAAAGCATCTGTACCGTACTCGTCAATCACTTCCCATGGATCAATCACGTTGCCCTTGGATTTGGACATTTTCTGTCCCTGCTCATCCAGTACATGGCCTGTTGCCATAACTGCTTTGTAAGGAGCTTTCCCTGTCAGCATGGTCGAAACAGCAAGCAAGCTGTAGAACCAGCCGCGAGTCTGGTCAATCCCTTCACAGATCATGTCTGCCGGGAATTGCTGCTCGAATGTTTCATTATTTTCAAACGGATAATGATGCTGGGCAAAAGGCATGGAGCCGCTGTCGAACCATACGTCAATCACTTCCGGTGTACGGGTCATTTCGTATTTACCACATTTACTTCGAACCTGGATTTCATCCACATATGGCTTGTGCAGCTCAATGTCCGCTGGTACATCACCCATCGCACGTTCCCTTAATTCAGCAATACTATGCGGAGCGAACTGCTCTCCGGTTTCCTCACAAACCCAGATGTTCAGCGGTGTGCCCCAATAGCGGTCACGGCTGATGTTCCAGTCCACCAATTCCTCCAAAAACTTACCGAAACGTCCTTCGCGTACATGACCCGGATACCATTCGACTTCGTTATTGTTGGCAATCAGTTGATCCTTGATCGCGGTTGTTTTGATAAACCAGCTGTCCATAGCGTAGTACAACAGCGGGGTGTCACAACGCCAGCAGAACGGATAGCTATGCTCGTATTTTTCCTTACTGTACAGCAAACCTTTTTCCGACAGCATTTTAACAATATCTACATCACAGTCCTTCACAAAACGGCCTGCAAAATCAGTGATTTCCTCTACGTAGTTCCCTTGGAGATCCACCACATTGATGAATCCAATGCCATTTTCACGGCATACCCGGTAATCATCTTCACCATGCGCCGGAGCCATATGAACGATACCTGTACCGCTGGAGTCCGTTACGAACTTCGCACCCAGAATCTGATTACCCTTCTCGACTTGGAAATAAGTAAATGGCGGAGTATACGTTTGACCTACCAGTTCGGAACCCGACAGCGTGCCAATCACTTCATGATCGCCTTTAATGACGTCTTCGACGAGATTTTTGGCAACGATGTATACACCGTCTTCCTGTTTCACACGAGCGTACTCCAGGTCAGGGTTAACAGCAAGCGCTACGTGACTCGGCAAGGTCCAAGGTGTTGTCGTCCAGGCCAGCACATATTCACCACTACTATGCAGCTTAAATTTGGCCGTGGCGCTCAGGTCTTTCACATCTTTGTAGCCCTGTGCCACTTCATGGGAACTCAGCGTTGTCTGACAATCCGGGCAATACGGACTTACGCGATGACCGCGATACAGCAGACCCTTTTCGTGAATCGTCGCCAGAATGTTCCACACACTCTCAATATAGTTATTATCCAGCGTGATATATGGGTGGTCGAGGTCTGTCCAGTATCCGATGGCTTCGGTCAGATCACGCCATTGCTGCTCATACTCAAACACGCTGGCTTTACATTTTTTGATGAACTTTTCAACGCCGTATTCCTCAATTTCAGGCTTATGGGAAATGCCCAATTGTTTCTGAACACCTAATTCTACCGGCAGACCATGGGTATCCCAACCCGCCTTACGTACGACACGGTATCCCTTCATCGTCTGGTAACGGCCGACAAAATCCTTAATTACACGGCCCAGTACGTGACCGATATGCGGTTTACCATTAGCTGTTGGCGGACCTTCATAAAATACAAAGTTTGGCTTCCCCTCACGATGCGTGATGGTTTTGCGGAACGTATCCTCCTGCTTCCATTTGCTCAGGATGCGCAGGTCGCGGGACCGAGCCTTTTCTTTGACATCCACTCTGTTCATAATGTCATTCTTCCTCTCTGATCATCATTAATTTCTGTAGCATTCTCTGAAAAAAGCAACAAAAAAGCCCCGTCCCTGTAAGGGACGAGACTGTGCTCGCGTTACCACCCTGATTCCGTAAACAGACCATTCTCAAAAAGACTGATCCCGTCACGGCTCTCCGAGCCCTACTCAACTACAGCAGGGCGCCATTGTAACGTATGGCGAACGGTGCATGCTTACACACGCCTGATAAAACTCAAGCGCTTCAGCTCACTTCTCAGGGAGGATCTTCGGTCATGTTCTGAACGTTGGCTTACACCAAAAAAGGCCAACTCTCTGAGGAACAAAATCATGACGTACTCGTTCCCATCAACGAATTCCAAATGTTAAATTCATCGGGATATTAAATCAGCAGCTCGCTGCTCTGAATAATAACACATTATCCTCAATGGGTAATGTGTTATTCGGTATAGTATTTACAGTTATAGCCTCTTTGGAGATAAAAGTCAACCCTGACAAGGCCCAGAAATCGCTGTTCGGGATGACGATTAATAAATCTCTTTCATTTCACGCTCACGCTCCAGCACTTCGCGTTCACGATTTTCAAGCGCTTCCCATCCGTCCTGACTTAACAAGTCAAGCTGCGCCTCCACCAGTGTACGAAAACGTGCTCGGTAAATCGAGGCCTGCTTCTTCAGTTCTTCGACCTCCAACGCAATTTTACGGGATTTGGATAACGCTTCATTCACAATACGGTCCGCATTTTTTTCCGCTTCCTTCACGATGAGCTGCGATTCTTTCTTGGCGTTGTTACGGACTTCATCAGCCGCTTCTTGCGCCACGATAATCGTCTTGCTCAGCGTATCCTCAATGGTCGAAAAATGATCAAGCTTCTCTTGAACATTCAACAGCTGTGTACTCAGTTCTTTATTTTCACGGATAACTCCCTCATAATCCTTGATCACCTGATCCAAAAATTCATTGACCTGATCCTCATCATAACCGCGAAGCCGGCGGGAAAATTCCTTGTTATGTATATCCAATGGCGTTAATGGCATGCCGTTCACCTCCTATAAGATTGACAAAAAAACATTTTCCGCGTCACGACGCTCACTATCATCTATCGGTCATCATACCCCGTTTTGTGAATGCTGTACAGAGCAAAATCGTTCCAGTTCTTCGCTATAGCTTAATTCTTTCGACAGAAAGCTCGTAAATCCTGCCTCCAGCTATATAAACTTGCCAATTTTGACACGTAATCTCCCTTTTTTTGTCACCCCGTCTGTTTCCAGCACTTTAAAACGCCCAAATCCCTGCATAGAAATAACGTCCCCCGCTTTAAGTGAAATGGATGGATTCTCCTCCACCTTCCAATTCACCCGGCACCGTCCCGCCCGGATCGGTGTTAAAATCTTGCTGCGGCTCAGCTTGCACACTTCACTGGAAATTACATCTAGACGCAAAGAAGCCACCGTAAGGTTCAGCGGCTCCAATGCAACATCCTTCGTCCGCAGATTTCCTGGAGGCAACAGTTCTGTCCACACATGAACACGATGAACCTGCTGTAAGTGCATTGTAATAAAATCACTGATCTCAGAAGCTACCAATACATGGCACCCATCGTCCAGCACGTGAATATCCCCTATTTTTCCACGCTTGATTCCAAGTCCTAATATTGCACCCAGATAATCCCCGTGCTCCAACGTTTCCATTTTATGATCATCGGACGTGACGGAAAGAACCTGAATACCCATATTCTCTCCGTCCACATACGAATAATCGGGCGCTATTAACGCCCGCTTTCGTTCCGATGCCTCATAACCGCCATCTACCCTAATCGTAACCTTGTCTTCCTTCGAAGCAAGCGTCTCCAATATGTACAGTTGACGCGGGTCCAAAAAATCAGTCAGCTTCTGCTCATGATAAGCCCCCGCATGACTGATCCATTCGGAAGCGCGATCCACATAATCCCGTTCATCCGGGTGAAAATGCTCATGAATCTCGGTTCGCATAAGTCCTCCTAGACGAAATTTCTAATTAAAGTCAACAGACCGTACGAAGCAAAACGTAGAGCAATCAGCGCAACAATAGGTGAAATATCAATCATTCCGAAGATTGGCGGTATAAATCTGCGAAAAGGAGACAAATACGGCTCCACAAACTTGGCAAGTAAATCACCGATCACACTCTCTCTTGCATTAGGAAGCCATGACATCAGGACATATGCAATGATCATGTAAGAATAAATCTGAAATAGCCAACCGATTACCTCGATCAAGAAAAGCTCACCTCATTCTGTTAAGTTCTTGTTCAGTCTCAGCTAGTATTTCCGTAATGGAGCCTTGAATTTCAACCGTATCCGGTGTACACAGGAAAATATTATTGCCCACCTTGGAAATACCCCCGCCCAGCGCATATACAGTACCACTTAAAAAATCAATGATTCGCAGCGCCTGATCCTTGCGGATGCGTTGCAAATTGACCACAACGGAACGATGGGAGCGAATGTGATCGGCAATTTCCTGTGCTTCATCATAAGAACGCGGCTCATACAGGACAACTTTCACATTTTTCTGTGAATGGATGCTGACAACATTATTGCCCTTCTGGTTCTTACGTTTATCAAAGCTTGGGGTTTCAATTTCTTGATCTTCCGGCGTATTCATAACCTCTCGCTCTACAACTTCCTCTTCTTCCTGAAGTCCCAGGAAGTTCATGAACTTATTCATAACGCCCAACGGAAATCCTCCTCTCGTCCGACCAGTATAGAACCAAGCCGTAACCAGGTCGCTCCTTCTTCAACCGCCACCTCAAAATCATTAGACATGCCCATCGACAGGTGAACAATAGGTTCTCTCGTTAAAGCTTGTCCATTTAACGCATCACGCAATTCGCGTAGCCCTCGAAATACAGGCCGGGTATTCTCCGAGTCTTCCTCATGGGGAGCCATCGTCATCAAGCCGATCACGTCCACATGCTCTAGCTCGCGAATTTGTTTCAGAAAAGGGGCTACCGCCTCAGAAGAAAGGCCATATTTCGAAGCTTCCCCTGAAATGTTAACTTGCACAAAGGCTTTGATCCTCAGTTCAAGAGCGGCCGCCTTCTTGTCCAATTCCTGAGCCAGCGACAGTCGGTCAAGCGAATGTATAAATTCAAATTTTCCAATAACATCTTTAACCTTATTCGTTTGCAGATGACCGATAAAATGCCATGTTCCCCGGTCACCCAGCTTGCTCCATTTATCCGCAGCATCCTGCCAGCGATTTTCGCCAACATGCTCCAAGCCATTGTCCAATACGGATGTCATCGCCTCTACCGAAACATATTTCGTGACAGCGATCACATTTACTTCTTCACGCGAACGTCCACTGCGGACACATGCCGCTTCCACACGAGCGTTCACTTCTTTCATTCGTTCCTCCAAAGACACGGAAGGACTCACCTCTCTTCCAGACCAATCCAGCTCGCCATTCTCCCTGTGACGCCGCCTTCCTTGCGATACGAAAAAAACAAATCGCTGCGGCTACTCGTACATAAGGTAGTACATTCGATACGGCTCGGCAATATTCCTGCTTTCATCATAATGTGTCGATTGCATTGTTTCAAGTCAAGGAGCGTTTTCCCGCCGCCTAACGGGAAATAGACAGTGCCTTCCCATTTATCATTACCCGGGCAATCATGCTCCAAAACCCGAATTTGGCTCATAACATGCTCATCCACCTCGTAGGACTCCAAACCAATGGAAGGGCCAATGGCTGCAAGCAAATCGGACGGGTGCGATCCATACTCGGTCTGCATCGTTTGCACCATTTTCAGCGCAATCTCGGCAACTGTTCCTTTCCAGCCCGCATGCGCCAGCCCAATCACACGCCGCACCGGATCGCAAAAATATAACGGCACGCAATCCGCATAAAAGGATGTCAGTAAAATGCCTGGTATATCGGTCAACAGTCCGTCTGTATCCTGAAAAGCGGATGCACGATCCACAAAGCCGCGCCCGCGGTCAGCAGCCTTTACAACAGCAACGTGGTTACCGTGTACCTGCTCTCCACAGGTCCAGGCTTCAGGCACAAATCCGAGCTGCCCCGCAATAAGCTGTCGATTGCGAATAACTTTCTCCGGGTCATCCCCTACATGAAACGCACAATTCAGACTTTCGTAAGGCACTTCACTGACACCGCCATGGCGTCCGGTAAAACCTGCTGTCAATCCACGAACCTGTTTCTCCCAGGATTGAATATATAATAACTCTGGCAAGGGATGCGCGCCATCTGTCGTTGACGCGACACCCGTTGCTCCGGTATTCACTACAAACGGTTCCATTCGTTTTCACCTCTACTGCTCAGTGTACCAAAAAGCCGCCGCCGTGTCTTCACCTAGCTGTCAAATGCACATATTTCTAAAGCTCAAAATCCCCGTCGATCATTTCGTTCCTGGCGCTCAATATATAATTGTTCCTCACCATCACTTTGCGGCTCATGCAGTCCCTCCAATCGTACAAGCACCACATCCGAGCCAATTTTCACAATATTGCGCCAAGGAATGACCAGTTCGCTTCCCCCACCCAACCAGCCCATAAAACGGCTGCTGCCAGGGACAACAATGGCCTCGATTTTGCCCTGTCGTACATCAATCTCCAAATCACTAATTTGTCCCAATCGTCGCCCATCTACAATGTTAATGACATCCTTTGTTTGAAACTCGGAAATTTTCATGGCCCTTACCGACGTTTCCGGCGTACTCACACTCATCACATCCTTTATTTCACTATATGAGCGAGAGAACCCAAAAAATGTCCTGTAAACGCAAAAACGATCCACACAGGATCGTTTTTATCGGTATGCCTTCCAAGCTTCTCTTCCCTAAAGAACTACGACTTCACATGCTTTTGCATTTGCTGTATGGCCGACTTCTCTAATCTCGAAACCTGGGCTTGAGAGATACCGATTTCGTCGGCAACCTCCATCTGCGTCTTTCCTTCATAAAAGCGCATGGACAATATCATCTTTTCACGCTGGCCCAGGCGATGCATCGCTTCCCGCAGAGCAATTTCCTCAATCCATGAGACGTCCTTATTTCTGTCATCACTGATCTGATCCATCACATAGATTGGGTCGCCCCCGTCGTGATATATCGGCTCGAACAGCGAAACCGGGTCCTGAATCGCATCTAATGCGAACACAACATCTTCCTTAGGCACGTTCAGCGCCTCAGAAATTTCAAAAATCGTCGGTTCCCGCGAATTCAGATTTGTCAGACTATCCCGCACCTGAAGCGCCTTATATGCTATATCTCGCAGCGAACGGGATACACGGATCGGATTATTGTCCCGCAAATACCGGCGTATCTCACCGATAATCATCGGTACCGCATAAGTGGAGAACTTCACGTTTTGCGAAAGGTCAAAATTATCAATCGCCTTCATCAGGCCGATGCATCCAACCTGAAACAAATCGTCAACAAACTCTCCCCGATTGTTAAAGCGCTGAATCACACTCAGGACGAGCCGTAAATTGCCGTTAACCAATTTTTCTCTGGCTGATCGTTCATTATTTTGCTGAAGTGATGTGAACAGCTCGCGCATTTCCGCATTGGTTAGCACCGGCAGTTTGGCGGTATCCACACCGCAAATTTCCACTTTGTTTCGGGTCATCGTGTCTTACCTCCCAAGGAGCAACATTAATGTACATTATCTCCTGAGGGTGTTTTTTTATTCGCCGTTTCCATCGCTTCCGAATATCCCCAAACGTCATACCATTTTGTTAAATTCTTTTCGTAGGCGCTTTATAATACGTTTTTCCAGACGCGAAATATAGGATTGTGAGATACCTAACAGGTCAGCAACATCCTTCTGTGTCTTCTCTTCCCCGTCCTGCAAGCCAAAACGCAGCTCCATAATCAGACGTTCCCGATCCGTCAGCTTATCCAGCGCCTTATGCAATAATTTGCGGTCAACCTGCTCCTCGATATTGCGATAAATGGTATCATTTTCCGTTCCCATCACGTCGGAAAGCAACAACTCGTTCCCGTCCCAATCAATATTCAAAGGCTCGTCAAAAGAAACTTCCGTTCTCGTTTTACTATTTCGGCGCAAATACATTAAAATTTCATTTTCGATGCATCGGGAAGCATAGGTAGCGAGCTTGATTTTTTTCTCGGGATCAAAGGTATTAACTGCCTTGATAAGTCCAATTGCCCCTATGGATACGAGATCCTCAATGTTGATTCCTGTGTTCTCAAACTTACGCGCAATGTACACCACCAGCCGCAAATTCCGTTCAATCAACATAGAGCGTACTGCTGCATCTCCGGAAGAGAGCTTTCCAAGCAAATACTCTTCCTCATCCCTCGTCAGCGGCGGGGGGAGCGCCTCGCTACCGCCAATATAATAAATCTCTTCACTTTTTAACCCGAATAAAAATAAAATACGATAATATTGCAACTGTAAAGTCAACCTGATTTTCATCTTGAATTTCATCTGTTCCCGCATGTCATTCTCCCCCTTCTGAAAATGGTGCAAAATCTCGCTGCATCCCTTCGTCCGTTACAGCAATGCCTGATTGCCTTCAGACCTGATCGTGTGTCCACGACCATCGTCCTGCGCTTCAAAGCGTGCTTCCTGCTTCTGGCCCGGCTCATTAGCCCCCTCCGCGTGTGCCGTCACATCCGGATGAATGATTGCACGGTATTTTCCCTCTGCCGACAACGTCCCCCCATCCAAGCCGATCAACACCCGATGATGCACATAGCGAGCCCCATTCATCACAACCTCTACGCGATCCGGTTTGAGTGCGAGCATGAAGGAATGGTTACGATTAATGCCACGATAGGGAACGAGACGAACTCGATCCTGCCAGTTGAACGATTCGTCTCCCAACTCCATCACCAGCTGATCCGCATTTCCCTCAGATAGCTTTTGGAGCCAAGAAGAGGGTAAATATTCCTCCCACAAGGCAGCCTCCATGACCATCACTGGTGTCCGGGTCAAAGGATCATGAAGTTGGTTCCCCGTATCCAACAAGCCTGTACACTCAATATGATCCTGCCCGATCCATACCTGCACCTCACCTAGAAATCCACTCATCCTTTCCGCACGCTGCTTTGAAGATTGCACAATACGAAAGAAAAGCATCACTCCGCCAAACGTGCATAAAATAAACCAGAATGCGATTTTCAACTCAAAGGACATTCCACCTGAAGCCGTGTACCAGATGCCATTAAACAATTCCCCTGTACTCTGGAGTAAATAATGCATCCCCAGAATTCCTCCAGCTGCCACAAAATTGATCATATAAAAAGCACCCATCGTACGAAGGTACTTTTGCATGCTGCCAAACCCAAAAGCCACCAACAGCATAATGACCGATAAAGCCAGCTTAATCAGGAATGTAAATAAAAAGGACAGCCCCGGCACAAACATCATGACCACGTACATCGCACCGATGACAGCCGAAGCAAGCAGCCGCCACCACACCGGACGAATTTTTCTCATCCAGGCGGTAGCCATCAGCAGTACAGCATCAATGAACAAATTGGTCAAAAAAATTAAGTCGATGTAAACAACCAAAGATTCACCCGCCCAGCGTTTGCAGGATAGGCTTAAGTATAGTAGTCATGCTGTTCAAAGTCTGTCTAACGATGGGGACGGTGACCGACTAATTTTGTCGGAAAGGGGAGAAGCACGGGAAATGATAAAAATGGAGTTCTTACATTGGAATCGGCTAACGAATCGAATACGAGATACAGAAAACAGAAAGAAGCCCGTATCTCCAAGGAGAATACGGGCTATCCAATTTCAATCTAGTTATCGTTATTATTATTGCGTGAACGGTTACGTAAAAATGTCGGAATATCAAGTTGATCACTGCTCTGAGTGTTGCCGAACGGACGCAAGTTAGGAGAACCCTTTTCCGCCGATTCAGGAGCCGCCGGGTTGGCTGCCGGTTTACGCCCCGGTGCCGGTTGGCTTGGTTTACCTTCAAAGCCAGTTGCAATGACGGTAACCTTAATCTCTTCTTTCAACTCTTCGTCAATGATAGCACCGAAAATCATGTTGACTTCTGGATCGGAAGCCGAGGTTACAATTTCAGCTGCTTCATTCACTTCGTACAAAGACAGATTGTTGCCGCCAGTGATGTTCATAATCACACCCCGTGCGCCTTCAATGGATGTTTCCAACAACGGGCTCATGATAGCCTTGCGTGCTGCTTCAGCCGCCCGATTCTCACCGGTTGCTTCGCCAATCCCCATCAAGGCGGAGCCACGCTCCGTCATGATCGTTTTTACGTCAGCAAAGTCGAGGTTGATCAGGCCGGGTACAGCGATCAAATCAGAAATACCTTGTACCGCCTGACGAAGAACATTGTCCGCTTCGCGGAATGCTTCCAGCATAGGGGTCTTTTTATCCACAATTTCAAGCAGGCGATCATTCGGGATAACAATCAAGGTGTCTACCTTTTCTTTTAATCCCTCAATGCCCAGCTCGGCTTGATTAGAGCGCTTACGCCCTTCAAAGGTGAATGGTCGTGTTACAACGCCTACAGTCAGTGCGCCGCATTCCTTAGCAATTTCAGCAATGACAGGAGCTGCTCCAGTACCGGTACCGCCACCCATTCCCGCCGTCACGAATACCATATCCGCACCTTTGAGTGTGTTCATAATGAGTTCACGCGACTCCTCAGCCGCTTTTTTACCCACATCCGGATTAGCTCCGGCACCCAAGCCGCGAGTCAGCTTATCACCAATTTGAAGCTTATGCTCAGACTTCGCTAAATGAAGCGCCTGAGCATCTGTGTTAACGGTGATAAACTCCACACCCTGAACACCATTTTCAATCATTCGGTTAACCGCATTGCTGCCGCCGCCTCCGACGCCGATCACTTTAATTTGAGCCAAGCTCTCCATTTCAAAATCAAATTCCAACATACTATTCCATCTCCCCCTCAATGTGCATGGATGGCCCGTCCATGATTAGCATAATTAGCAATGAACGTTATATAAACTCACTGAACATGTTCTTTAAGCGTTCAATCAACCCCTGCTTTTGCTCACCTTCCGCAGCGGGACTGCTCTTGGTTCGGTTGGTCGGCTTCTTGGAACTTCCACCGCTGCTGCTGCTAACGCTGGTTGATCTTCCGCGATAGTAGCGAATGGCATTATGCAAGATGCCAACTCCGCTAGTGTAACCCGGATCCCTTACACCGATAAAGTCAGGTACGGCGATCCTTACAGAAGCGGCCAGTTCGCTTTGTGCCACCTGAAGTACACCAGGCATGGAGACGGTGCCTCCGGTAAGTATATAACCCCCCGGAAGCTCTGTGTAACCCAAGCGCTTAACTTCCGCCTGAATGAGTTGAAAAATTTCCTGCACCCTCGGCTCAATAATGGCAGCCAAATCCTGCTGATTAAATTCCTTATCGACGTTACTGCCGATACGAGTCACTTTAAAGACGACATCGGCTGCCGCATCATCATACCATCCGCAGCCGTATTTAAGCTTTACTTTTTCAGCTTGGTCGGTAAGGGTTCTCAGTCCGTAGGCAATATCATTGGTTACAAATTCTCCGCCGATGGGAAGTGTAGATGTGGCAACAATCGTTCCTTCCTGGAAAATAGAAACATTTGTAGAGCCTGCGCCAATATCCACCAGCACCGAACCCATCACCTTTTCATCCTTCGAAAGTGACAATTGTCCGGCACCCAGAGGCAGCAGCACCAAATCTTTGATCCTCAAGCCGCCCTTCTCAACGCAGCGCAACAGATTATGTATCGGCGTCTTGCCTCCCGTAACAATCGTAGCCTCTACTTCAAGACGAACTCCGATCATACCGCGAGGGTCTTGAATACCTTCAAGGCCATCCACGACATACTGCTTGGCTACCACATCAATAATTTCTCTCTCTGGTGGTACTGCAATAACTTCAGCTGCCTTGAGCACACGCTCAATGTCCTCCTCACCGATTTCACGGTCCTCGTTGGACACGGCTACTACGCCATGACTATTTTGCAGGCCAATATGGTTGCCTGAAATCCCCACATACACTTCTGTTATTTGAATACCAACCATGCGCTCTGCGTGATCCACGGCGTTACGGATTGATTGCACGGTTTGATCAATGTCTACAATTGCACCTTTGCGAATTCCTTCCGAGTCGGCAGATCCAACTCCAATAATATTAAAGGTTCCATTGTTCATTTCCCCAATAATAGCCCGAACCTTGGATGTACCGATGTCCAAACTAACAATGATGTCATTGTTGCTCAAGTCTGTGGCACCTCCTGACTCCAAAATATATTTCGTTCTTTAAACACACTCTGTAACATATTCAACATACTCCATGCTTTCCCTCTTTTTTCTACAAATTTTTAAGAAGCCAATTTATGGTTGCAGTCACATAAAAATTCGAAGAAAAAAGAAGGAGGCAAGTCTATTACCCATAAAATCAATTCTAACATTTTTTCACATCACTGAGTAGTATCTTTTTCTTGGACCTCTTCGCTCGTGTCCTGTTTGAACGGAACGTAGGAATCTGCCTCCAGCATTGTGATTAAACCGGGCTCTTCTGTTTCCAGCACCTGATTCAAATAGCTGATTTTAGAGTTCAGCAGAGAAACCGTCGTAATGACCTCAAATTGAGAGCGTGTATACATTTTTATGCGGTCCGGAAAAGAAGGGATCGGCGCGGGAATGATTTCCGAAATGTCGGCTGTCCATTCCCCTGGAATCCGAGATAACGCATCACAAAGCTTTGCTTTGTAGGGATCATCCGATTTCCATTTGGTTAAAATGGGTTTCTCAACCGCAATTCCACTGCTGCCCACGCCTACGCTTGTCCCATTCGCAAGAATGGCGCGCAGGCTCCCATCACTTTGTAACTCGTAAGCAACCGTAGCAAACTCTTTAATATGAACAGCAATAACTCCCGGAAACTGCTTGTCCACCGTTACTTGTTGAATCGACTGAATCTCTCGCAGCCTCTCGGAAATACCCAAAGAACTGACTCCGAAATACTGATCGCCGATAGCCAGACCACTTCGATTAAGCAACTGTTCCCGAGTCGAAAATACATTACCGTCAAAACGAATTTCAGAAACTCGGCTTAACGAGGAACGAAAAAAGAGAACAGCAAGCAGTACGATAAACAACAAAATGAGAAGGATGACAATCTTCCGACTTGTTTTTTTCTTCATTCTGTTCTGTTTAAGAACAGGTATTTGAGCGTTTGGCATAGCTTCTCTCCACAAAAGCCTTTGGTCCCTCCGCTAACGGAGGGACATTACAGGCATTAATTTACGAAATCCAGCTGCTCCGGCACCGGAGACTGACGGCTCATTCGGGCACCCAGCCCCTGGAAAAGACGATCGATCCGGTCATACCCTCTGTCAATATGGTGTACCTGCTCGACAATGGTAAGTCCTTGAGCGGCCAGACCCGCTATAACCAGCGCAGCCCCTGCGCGTAGATCGGTAGCCTCTACCGTGGCCCCGTACAGACGGGGAACTCCCCGAATAAAGGCGGTATTCGCATCAACCGTAATATCGGCACCCATCACATTCAATTCATCCACATGTTTGAATCGGCTTTCGAAGACTGTCTCTTTCATCACACTGAAGCCATCTGCCAGAGAAAGCAGAACCATAACTTGAGACTGCAAGTCCGTCGGAAAAGACGGGTAAGGGGAGGTAACAATTCTCTCCACCGCTTTGGGGCGGCTCATGCAGCTTACAGTCATTATATCATTCAAGATGCCGATTTGAACACCAGCCCGCCTGAGGACGTGAATCAAAGCGGACAAATGTGAGGGATTACAGTGCGTCAACGACACACTGCCGCGCGTGGCCGCAGCCGCAATCATAACGGTCCCAGCTACGATGCGGTCGGGGATAACCTCATACGTACAAGGATACAAACCGTTGACTCCTGTAATCGTAATCGTATCCGTCCCCGCTCCGATAATATGAGCCCCCATCGCATTCAGGAAGTTTTGAAGATCCTGAATCTCAGGTTCCCTCGCTGCATTGGTAATCGTCGTTCGTCCTTCGGCCAACGCAGCGGCCATCATAATATTTTCGGTGGCCCCCACGCTCGGGAAATCCAGATGGATATCCGTTCCAGTCAGCTTGCGGGCCCGAAACGTAATTTGTTCGTCTTTTTCCTCGATCTCCGCTCCAAGAGCCTTCAGGCCCTCCAAGTGAAGATCAATTTTGCGCTCGCCTATGGCACAGCCTCCCGGCTGGTAAATGGAAACTTCTCCATATCTGGCGAGCAACGGTCCCATCAGAAAGATAGACGAGCGCATCTGCTTCATCAAATCTTCCGGAATATGGAACGTTCGGACGGACGACGTATCCACGTATACCGTTTCCTCTTCATGTCGGCATGTACAGCCAAGTCTCTCAAGAATGTGCAGCATAACCTTAATGTCTAATAGATGAGGCACATTTCGAATCTCTACCTTACCTTGTGCAAGCAAGCTTGCCGCAAGAATAGGCAGTGCCGCGTTTTTTGCCCCATGGATACGTATGGTGCCTGACAAGGGACGGCCTCCCTCAATCACCAATTTGTCCAATGTATCACCTCCGAGTTTACCGCTCACCCACTACGAAAACCTCCGGAACTAGCTTGATGCCGGTTTGAGATGATATTGTACTTTGAATATGCTTCATTAGGGTAAGCACGTCCTCTGCTGTCGCTTGACCGGTATTTACAATGAAATTGGCATGCTGTGCGGAAACCTCAGCGCCTCCCGCCTTTAAGCCCTTGAGGCCTGCGCTCTCAATAAGTCGGGCCGCATAGTCTCCTGGCGGATTGCGAAACACACTTCCCGCACAAGCCAGCTGTAACGGCTGAGTCAGCCTGCGACGATCTTTGAAAGCCGCAAGAGCCGCCGAAATTTCCTCGCGGTCGCCCTGCTTCATCCAAAACACCGCCTCTGTTACCATTCCACGCTGTTCATGCAGCACGGAGTGACGATAGCTGAAATGCATTTGTTCGGCATCATACACAGCCAATTCCCCTGTATCCAGCACGATCTCAGCGGACTGGAATATTTGTGACACATCAGACCCATGGGCACCGGCGTTCATGTAGACAGCCCCGCCAACCGATCCCGGGATACCTCCCGCAAATTCGAGGCCAGATAGCCCCTGCTTGCTGGCCATGACACACAGTTTGACTAGTGACACGCCTCCACCGGCGACGATCCGTTCATCTTCAAAACGGACATAATCAAATCCCGGTCCCAGCTTGATCACGAGGCCCCGGATTCCTTTATCGGAAACGAGCATGTTCGAGCCCCGTCCCAACTGCATCCACGGGATTCCGTGCTCGCCAGCTAGCCGCAGTAAAGTTGCTAGCTGCTCCTTGGTATCCGGGATGACAAGAGCATCCGCCGGACCTCCAATCTTCCACGTCGTATATTTGGAAAGCGGCTCATGCTTCAGCACTTTTCCGATATCATGCTCCGCTAATAATGGCATCCATTGCTGCATTGTACTGAAACCTCCTTGTCGCTTGCCCCGCATGGTTATAAGGCTCTCACCTGACAACCGGCTGCCTGAGTGATGGTCACAATGTATAGGGTATCTTATGACAATACCATCCGGTGTGTGACAATCGCCCAGTCTGCGCTGCGGTCTAACTTTTACGGGCAAGACGCTCCATTTCTTTTACTAAAATATCAGCTGAATCAGGCTTGCCAAGTGCAGACGCTGATTCAGCCATTCGGCTGCGCAATGCCTCATTCTCCATAATCCCTGCAACGGATTGAAACAAGGACGAACCGTTCAGGTCCTTCTCCACAATCATGACCGAAGCCCCTGACTTTTCAAGTGTACGGGCATTGACCTCCTGATGGTTGTTCGTCACATTGGGAGATGGAATCAAAATCGATGGAATACCTAACGATGTGATTTCAGCCAAAAAGGACGCGCCAGCGCGATTAACGATTAAAGAGGTACAAGCTAGCACCTCTGGCATATTGTGAATATAGGGAAGCACATGCAGATGATTGGGTAGTGAGCCGATCTGATTCCGTATGCTGTCCAACGTCTGCTCATAATAAGATTCACCAGTCACATATACAAAATGGACGTCTTTCAGTTGCGCAAGTTGCGGAGCCATTGCAATCATGGCATCATTGATGGCCTTTGCTCCCCTGCTGCCACCGACCACAAGCACGACCGAGCTGTTCATTGGAACCCCAATGGTTGCAAAGCCTCGGTCCCGGTTAGCATGACGAACCGTTGTAGCGCGCGGATTCCCGGTGTACAGTACATTTTTGGCTTTGGGGAAAGCTCCTTCCGAGCCCTCAAAACTGACAGCCACCGTATCCACGTAACGGCTCAGAAACGCATTGGTCAGGCCCGGAATTGCGTTTTGCTCATGAATAATGCTGGGTATTCCCAACTTGGAAGCTGCATAGACGACAGGGCCGCATACATAGCCCCCGGTGCCGATAACGATATCCGGCTTGAATTTTTTCAATAATGCTTTGGATCTGCGAACCCCTTTGAAGAAGCGCATGATCGTTTTTATATTTTCCATAGACAAGCTACGACGGAATCCTGTAATATCAATAGCCTCGAACGGAATTTTTTCCTGGGGAACCAGCTTACTTTCCAGTCCCCGCTGACCGCCAATGTATAAAAATTCAGCGTCCGGATCAATCTCTTCGCACTGTCTGGCTACGGCGAGCGCCGGATAAATGTGTCCTCCGGTACCACCGCCGCTCAACACGACGCGCATAAACGTTCACCTCGCATAACGTGATAAATTTAGTAGAATGCCCAGCGCTGTTAGCATCAACGTCAGAGAAGAGCCTCCGTAGCTGATTAAGGGCAGTGTTATTCCTGTCACCGGCATTAAGCCGATTACGACACCTATGTTAATGACCACCTGTACGGCAACCATTCCCACAATGCCCACAGCGAGCAAACTGCCGTAAGTATTTGGGATGGTAATAGCGACGCGCATTCCTCTCCACACGAGAATCAGAAAGAGCGCCAGCACCGTCATTCCACCAATAAAGCCAAGCTCCTCCGCCAAAATCGAAAAAATAAAGTCTGTCTGCGGCTCGGGAACATAGCTGTATTTCTGGCGGCTCATGCCGAGCCCCAAGCCTGCCAGCCCACCAGGTCCAATGGCGTAAAGCGATTGAATAATCTGATAGCCTGCACCAAGCGGATCGGACCATGGGTCCAAAAACGCGGTGATCCGCTGGAGCCGATAAGGCGCAGCCGCAATCAGTGCCGCAAATCCGGCCGCTCCCGTCAATGCCAACAGGCCCAGATGCTTCATACGTGCGCCTGCCGTAAATACGATCAGCATGGACGCCCCCATCATCACCGTGCCTGTGCCCAAATCGGGCTGGAGCATAATCAGGCCAAAGGCCAGTCCCATGAGTCCAAGCGGGGGCAACAGGCCGCGCGTAAAGGAATTAATATCATAATCCTGGCGGCTGAGCCAGCGGGCGAGAAAAAGAATCATGCCCAGCTTCATAAACTCGGATGGCTGAATGCCAAAAGAGCTGATACCGAGCCAGCTTCGTGCACCGCCTCTGACTACACCAATACCGGGAATTAATACGGCAACCAGCAGCGCGAGACAGATCAGCAGCACGACCTTGGCATACTTCTGCCAGATCCGATAGTCCGTTCGGGCAGTAAAGTACATCGCTACAAGACCTAGCCCGGCGAACAGCAATTGCCGCTTCACAAAATAGTAGGAGTCCCCGTACTCGTGAAAAGCGAGGACGGCGCCCGCGCTGTATACCATAACCATACCGATGGCTAACAAGCTCAAAATACAGACGAAAAGCCATATATCCGGCGCCGGACGAGATTGCTTCATCAGGAGGCCACCCCTTGCATAAAAGTAGGGGCTTATCCAACCCCCCTACTTACAATTTATGCGCCGCCTCTTTAAAAATACGTCCACGCTCTTCATAGGACCGGAACATATCCCAGCTTGCGCACGCTGGTGAGAGCAATACAACATCTCCCTGCTCAGCAAGTTTAGCAGCCTTGTTCACAGCCTCCACGAGCGTAGCGGCGGCGTCCTCCCCATTATCGACGACCTCGACTTGCTCTATTCCAGCCTGACGAGCCCGGTCTGCCAGCTTATGCCGTGTCTCGCCCAGCAGCACAACAGCCTTTACACTCTCCTGCAAGGACGGTACGAGCTCCGCATAATCCGAACCACGGTCCAATCCTCCAGCAATCAATACAATGGGTTGCTTAAAGGAAGACAGCGCCATCATCGTCGCTTTGGAATTGGTGGCTTTGGAATTGTTGTAATAAGCCGCTCCGGCATGTTCTCCAACATATTCGAGCCGATGCTCCACTCCACGAAAAGCGCTTAGCGGTTCAGCCAATCCAGACGGCTCCGCTCCTGTGGCAATAGCAATCGCGCAAGCGGCAAGGGCATTTTCCACATTAAAGCGGCCCGGAAGACCAATCTCGGCTACGCCTACAATCGGATGCACCACACCACTCGCATCGCGATATACGATGCTGCGTTCGATGTCATCCGTCACATCCGGTATGTATGGCGGGTCAGCGAACAACCCTTCCTGCAAGCGTTCCGTCATCGAGAACGGGAGCAGCCTCGCTTTGATATAGGGCACAAGCTCCCGACAAACAGGATCATCCCAGTTCAATACCGCAATATCAGTTGCCGTTTGATTGGCAAACAGACGCGCCTTGGACGCAACATAATCCTCCATATCACCATGATAATCCAGATGGGTTTCAGCCACGTTCAGCAAGCAGGCTACATCAGGTTTGAAATCCTTTGTTCCTTTTAACTGAAAACTGCTCAGCTCTACCACCATCCACTCGTCCGATCTGGCATCCGCAGCGGCCTCACATAATGGCGTGCCAATATTACCAGCCACGATCGGCTTCATGCCGGATGCCTCTAACAGCTTACCTACCCAAGTAGTCGTGGTCGTTTTCCCATTCGAGCCAGTAATCCCGATCATCGGCGCTTTGCATAGATGATAGGCGACCTCGACCTCGGTCACGACCTCAATGCCCAGTTCTACAGCTTTCTGCACTGGCGGGGCCGTATAAGGAATACCCGGATTTTTGACAACCAGCTTCACTCCCGCATGAATTAGCCCTTCCGGGTGACTGCCGCATAAAACGGAAATTCCCAAAGCCTCTAATTCAGAAGCTTCGGGACACTGTTCCCTGTCTTTTTTATCATTGACTATCAGCTTCGCCCCGGCCTGGTGCAGTACCTTGGCGACTTGCACGCCACTTTTGGCCAGGCCTATAATAACGACCTCTTGATCTCGGTATGTGTCTGGATGGTTCATTTGTCTACAACCCCTTGTTGAGATAAAGTCCGAGTCCTGCCAGCAGCAGTCCTACAGCCCAGAATGTAATAACTACGCGCCATTCGGACCAGCCGGACAGCTCGAAGTGATGATGAATCGGGCTCATTTTGAAAATGCGTTTGCCTCGTGTTTTAAAGGAAGCTACCTGCAAAACTACGGACAGCATTTCAATTACAAATACACCACCAATAATAATGAACAAAATTTCGCTTTTGGTGACGATAGCGATAGCACCTATAGCGCCTCCGATTCCCAGCGAGCCTGTATCGCCCATAAATACCTTGGCCGGATGCGCGTTGTATACAAGAAAGCCAAGTACAGCACCTATCATGGCCGCTGAGCAAACTGCAGCCGGAAGCGAGGTTGCTTGAATCGCTACGATGGCATAAGCACCGAAGGCAATCGCACTGGTACCGGACAGCAGCCCGTCCAGCCCATCTGTGAAGTTGACGGCGTTGCTAATCGCCAGCATCATAATGACGATGAACGGATAATAGAACCAGCCACTCCAATCAAACGACCAGGAAGTTCCCGGTATGCCGATGGCAGTGCTGTGATCATTGCTAATCAGAAGCCAGCACATGATCCCGCTGAACAGCAATTGCCCGAATAGTTTTTGACGGGCAGTCAGTCCGAGCGAACGCTTGAATACAATTTTGATATAGTCGTCCAAGAAGCCGATCAGCCCAAAACCAAGCGTAGCGACCAGCAGAACGTAAAAGTCCGTATTTTTTATCGCCGAAAACTTTAGAAAGGTCAGCGTAAAAGCCACCAGAATAACGATTCCGCCCATAGTAGGCGTACCCGTCTTTTTAAGATGGCTTTGTGGCCCGTCATCCCGGACCTGCTGGCCGAATTTCATTCGCCGCAGCAACGGAATGAGTATTGGAGCGGCAATGACCGCCAGTATAAACGATACGACGATCGTCAGCAGTAATAATTGGATATCCATGGGAGTCTTCCTCTCGTCAACATCATTTCTGTAGCAGACCGTTTTTCAGCGTATCCACAATTTCTTCCAGTCGCATCCCTCGGGATGCCTTAACCAGTACGATATCATCGGCACGAAGGTAAGCTTGCAGATCCTGAATCAGTTTTTGCTTATCCTCATAAGCATGTACGTCATCAGACGGCATGGACGCTTGCGCTCCATGCGCAATGGACGCGCCCAACACACCGTAGGTGAACAGCACGTCTACGTCATGTTTCGCTGCAAAAAGCCCAATTTCCTCGTGGAATTGCTTTTCCTCGGGACCCAGTTCCAGCATATCGCCAAGCACGGCGATTTTACGTCCCTTCGTTTCGTAACCGGATAACGTCTGAATTGCGGCTTTCATTGAAGCCGGACTGGCGTTATAAGCATCGTTCAGCACGGTAAGCCCATTGGGGCAGCTCACGACCTCAATGCGCATGCCTGTCAATTTCAAAGCCGACAGCCCTTCGCGCACATGGTCTGCATCCACCCCAAAATGACGCGCTACCGCCAGTGCTGCCAAACCGTTCACAACATTGTGCTGCCCAAGCAATGGAAGCCGGAAAACATCCTTGCCGGATTGGGCCGTCGTGAACAAACTGCCTACTCCATTCGTATTTATTCCAGTTGGATAATCATCGTTATCCGCAGACATACCGAACGTGAACAGCTTTAAGCCGTCAGGCTTAACCGTTTCGGGCTCCGCAAGCACTTGCGGCAATAGCGGTTCATCTCCATTGTAAATCAGCAAGCCGCCGGGTTTGAGACCGCTGACGATTTCCAGCTTTGCACGTGCAATTTCCGCACGGGAACCGAGCTGGAGCAAATGCGCTTCGCCAATGTTCGTAATGACCGCTACATCAGGCTGGGCAATATCAGTCAACAGGCGGATTTCCCCGCGTCCACTCATACCCATCTCCAAAATGAGGATGTCCGCATCCTGCGGCATGGACAGCACGGTTAAAGGCAGACCGATATGGTTGTTATAATTCCCTTCGGTTTTGTGTACTTTAAAGGTCGTACCTAACAGAGCGTTGACGATGTCTTTTGTCGTCGTTTTGCCGTTGCTTCCAGTAATCCCTACGACAGATACACCCGTCTCCCGCAAATATGCGGCCGCAAGACGCTGGAGGGCCGTCAAAGTATCATCTACTTCAATCGCATTTCCTGCCGGAGGTGCACCGTGATCCTTTTGCCATAAAAAAGCAGCTGCGCCTTCTCCGCTCACAATCTGCTGCACATAATCATGCCCGTCAAACCGTTCACCCGTGAGTGGAACGAACAGTCCCTGGGCCTGCGGCTTGCGTGAATCTGTAAAAACGCCCTCAATCATTCGTTCAGCGTCCGCCTCTATGTGAAGCGTTCCCCCGCTCATGGAGGCGATTTGACCGATTGTTCTTTTCATCACTTGAATAAACCCCTTATCGCTTCTTTGGCTACGATGCGGTCATCGAATTCATGCACCGTTTTTCCGATTAACTGGTAGGTCTCATGACCTTTTCCCGCAATCAATACTACATCGTCAGGGCTTGCCATTTCAACAGCTTTATGAATAGCAGCTCTACGATCTATAATCAGCTCGTAGCGTTCTGCAGGTATACCTTCGTTAATCAGCCCTTGCTCAATGTCTTTCAAAATGGCTTGCGGGTCCTCTGTCCGCGGATTATCCGAGGTAATAAAAGCATGATCGCTGTATTGAGCAGCAATTTTCCCCATCAAAGGACGTTTCGTACGATCCCGGTCCCCGCCGCACCCAAAAACACACCATACTTTTCCAACTGCAAACTCCTTAACGGTGCGAAGCACATTTTCCAGTCCATCCGGTGTATGGGCATAGTCCACGATAACCGCAAATGGCTGACCTGCGTCTACAGGCTCTACCCGCCCATCTACACCTGCTATGGACTCAAGGCTCTGCTTGATATCAGCCAGAGGCACTCCTTCCAGTAAAGCGGCTGTGATGGCTGCCAATGCGTTATACACATTGAACTTGCCCACCATTCGCAGCTCAATATCGGTATCTCCTTTAAAAGTAGAGACATGGAAGGATGTTCCCTTGGCACCCACAACGATATGGGATGCCTGCACATCCGATTTCTTTTCCACACCATATGTAATCACTTGAGCCGCAGTTATGGCCTGAAAATAGGATGAGGCCGGGTCATCCGCATTCAGAACAGCATATTTACTGTCCGACGCATCCCGCGAGAAGGTATTCCCCAGCCGGGAAAATAACAGCCCTTTGGCCGCACGGTACTCCTCCATCGTGTTATGGTAGTCCAGATGATCCTGCGTCAGGTTCGTAAATATAGCGGTACGAAAATCAGTTCCTTTCACCCGCCCTTGCTCCAGCGCATGTGAGGATACCTCCATCGCACAACATTGGACACCTTGTTCCACCATATTGCCAAGATAGCGTTGCAGCTCTACCGCCTCGGGTGTGGTACCGGACATAGGATAGGACTGACCACCGTAACACATTTGAATAGTGCCGATCAGTCCAGTGTTCACTCCGGCATCGTTCAAGATTTTTTCAATTAGATAAGTTATTGTTGTTTTGCCATTCGTTCCGGTTACGCCGATCATGCGCATGCGGCGGCTCGGTGAACCAAACATATAATCCGCCAAAACCGCCATTGCGTACCTGGCATCCTTGACTATAAGTTGTGGCACAGATACATTTAATTCCCGTTCCACAACCAATGCTGCCGCCCCGGATGCAACTGCCTGCTGCGCATAATCGTGTCCGTCAACCGTAAAACCGGGCAGACACAGAAATAAATCTCCCTGCTGTACCCGGCGTGAGTCCGCCCCGATTCCTCGGCAGTCCACAGTACCGTCCCCCACAATGCGGGAGGCGGCCAGCAGTGAAGCCAATTGTTGAAGCTCCATCTTTCATTCCTCCATTGCTCTCTCGTTAATCATAGTATGGGTATAAAAAGAACCTATCAATCCCCCATATATATACGGATTGTTGATCCCCGCTCCAGCCGGGAGCCTGGTTTCGGTGCCTGACTGACAACCAACTTGCCTGACCCGGATTTTACGAGCATAAAGTTCATATTCATATCTTCGTATAAATCTGCTACAGTGGCACCTACCAAGTCCGGCACCGTATCCATTCGGTTTTCCCCGTACTTGTATTCCTTGGCAATCTGATTAGTACGAGGTGGTATTTTCAGAGCAAGCAGCGAATCCCGCAAAATATTTTGCACGATTGGCGCAGCGACTACTCCGCCGAATTGAATGCCCTTTGGATTATCCACAGCGGTATAGACGACAATTTGCGGATCATCCGCCGGGGCAAAACCGATAAAGGATACAATATGCTCCGAGGAAGAGTAACGTCCGTTGATCACCTTTTGCGCCGTGCCTGTTTTACCACCTACCCTGTAACCCTCAATAAAAGCGGGACGGCCCGTGCCTTTGGCAACGACGCTCTCCAACGCTTCCCTCACCTGTCGGGAGGTATCCTCTGAAACGACTCTGCGCACCAGTTCAGGCTCTGCTTTTTCCAGTACCTTGCCTGTCTCTGGTTGAATCCAGCCTTTTGTAATGTGAGGTTTATACAGATTGCCGCCATTGATCGCAGCCGACACAGCCGTCACCTGCTGAATCGGAGTGACAGATACCCCTTGACCAAAGGCAGTTGTCGCCAGCTCTACCGGTCCTACCTGGGGTAATTTAAATAAAATACCATTTCCTTCGCCAATCATGTCAATGCCCGTTTTGCTGCCGAACCCAAAATTGCGAATATACTTGAACAGCGATTCCTTACCTAGACGCTGACCCAGTGTTACAAAGCCTGGATTACAAGAGTTTTCCACGACTTGAAGGAAGGTCTCGCTGCCGTGGCCCCCTTTTTTCCAGCAGCGCAGGCGAGCCCCACCAACTTCAATGTATCCCGGATCGAAAAAGCGATCGTCTTTGAGATTGACCTTCTTTTCTTCCAATGCAGCGGCCAAAGTAATAATTTTAAAAGTAGAGCCTGGTTCATATGTCATCCAAATCGGCAGATTTCGATTGTAAATTTCAGGCGCATATTGTTTGTATAGCGCAGGCTCATAGCCTGGTCGCCCGGCCATGCCCAATATTTCACCATTCTTGGGGTTCATTGCGATGGCCAACGCGGAATTGGCCTGGAATTTGACCATAGCCTGATCAAGCTCCCGTTCCATGATAGACTGTACAGACTTATCAATGGTCAGTTGCAAGTTCAGACCATCCTTTGGTTCAACGTACTTCTCAGAAGAACCGGGCATCAAGCGACCACCTGCATCGGATAGATACGCAATGCTTCCGTCAATACCGCGAAGCTTGCTGTTGTTCTTTTTCTCTACTCCCGTCAACCCTTGATTATCAATTCCCGTAAACCCGAGAATATGAGCCGCCAAATCGCCATAAGGATAATAACGTTTGTTGTCTTCAGCAACAACGATACCCGGCAGCTTCAAATCACGAATTTGCTGCGCTTTCTCCATCGTAATTTTTCGTCCGCCGGGCTGAAGTTTTTGGCTTGCTGTTCGTTTGGTAATCAGCTTGAGCACTTTATCCTCGCTCATATCTAGCAAGGGCGCCAGCCTGCGCGCCGTTTCTTCCGGCTCCTTAATCTGCACCGGTATCGCCATGACTGTCGGCGAAGTGACATTATAGGTCAGCGCCGTACCCTGCCGATCCAAAATTTCGCCGCGTTTGGCGGCAAAAGGTATATTTCGGCGCCACGATTCCTCGGCCTTGGCCGAGAGTTCGCCTCCCTTACCCAATTGAACATAGGCGAGCCGGACCGATAAGGCTGCAAATAGTATAAACAATCCCAGCAGCCCCCATACCAGCCTGCGCCGCATGGTCACGTTAGATTTCTTCAAACGCGCTCCCCTCCGTTCCTCCAAATAATCATGACATGTCTTACCTCATGAATATTCAAAAAAACGGACGTTAGAACAAGCTATCAGTTATCCTCATCTTTAATCGCAGCCGCACTTTTTTCATCGGCTACAGCGGAGACCCCACCCTTGGAAGTCTCCCCGCTTGAGCTTGCACTCGCAGTGGTATCGGTTTGTGTATCGGTATTCGTTTTCGCTGTACTGCCAGTTTGGTTAGTTGCTACGCCGGTAGTCGAGTCAGGTGTTTCCTCCGGCTTTACTCCGGTCACGGTTTCTTTGGCCGGCTGGAGCGTCACACTGACGATCCGCTTGCCACTCACCATTTGTGCCTTTTGCGAGACAACATATCCTTCGCCGCTTACCTGAACGCCCACCTTCATGAGTGTCAACACTTGCAGCGTGTCACGCAACGAGACGCCTGTAAAGTCGGGAATGGTCATATTGGCACTATCTTCCGTCAGCAAATAAATGCGTTGTCCCGGCTTCATTTTGACACCTGCCTCCGGATACTGGCGAACAATTTTGGAGCCTTTGCCGACCGTTTCATAGGCAATCCCTTGTTTGAGCAATGCGTTTTGTGCATCCTTCTTCACCTGACCGGTTAATTGCGGCACCGTCAGCAGATTCACCGTTTTCATAGCAGCACTGTCTGATTTATTCACTTTGGCTCCTGTTTTGGGAACTCCCATATATTGCAGCGACTGGGATACGATTTTTTTGAACACAGGGGCTGCTGCCGTCCCGCCACCTACCGATTTGTTAGGTTCGTCCATAACAACCAGAACAGCTATTTTCGGATCATTCACAGGTGCAAAGCCAATAAATGACACGACATCCTTCGAATGGTCATACACTTTGCCCACAACTTTCGTCGCTGTACCTGTTTTACCAGCAACACGGTACCCATCAATATAAGCAAGACGCCCGGTTCCAATTTCTTGGTCAGACACGACCTGCTCCAGATAACTGCTAGTCTGCACTGCCGATTCCTGCGAAATCACCTGGCGGACTTCCTTCGGTTGAATCGTCTGTACTTCCCCCGTATCCGGGTTCGTAATTTCCTTCACCAGATGAGGTTGCATCAACTTACCACCGTTAGCAATTGCCGAGATAGCCGCTACCTGCTGGATTGGCGTTACCTGAACACGTCCATGTCCAAATGCAGCCGTTGCGACTTCCGATTTGTATTGGGTATGGAATGTAATAGCTCCGCTAGACTCACTCGGAAGATCAATACCTGTTTTCACACCAAATCCAAAGTTATCAATATATTTCTTCAGTTTTTCGCCACCCAGCTTATCTAGCCCCAAATGGACGAAGCCGACGTTACTTGAACGCTTGACCCCTTGAAGATAGGTTAACGTTCCCCAATTTCGACTCACGTCACGAATATCCCAGCCTCCGACTCTAACCATACCAGACTGGTAGGTTTCATTCGGATTAAATACCTTTTCCTGAACCGCGGCAGCCAAGGTTACAATCTTAAACGTAGAACCCGGCTCGTAGATAGACTGAGTAGCATTATTACGAAAATACTCCAAAGGTGCATTCCCATATGTATTGGGATTAAAATTCGGGTAACTCGCCATACCGAGAACATCCATCGTTTTGGGATCTGCCGCTACAACCGTCATCGTTTTCGGATTGTATGTTGCAATAGCTTCCTGCATAGCGTCCTCTATATAATACTGAACCGTGTCATCAATCGTCAGCTTTAAATTCTTACCATTTTGTGCCGGTTCATAGATGCTCTCCGTTCCCTGAAGAGGAACTCCCTTTCGATCCCGCTGATAAAGAAGCTTTCCGGCCGTGCCCGAGAGTTCTTTATTATAATAGGCTTCCAACCCCATGCCTGCTGTGCCGTCTTTTCGTAGATAGCCAAGAACATGAGAAGCAAGCTTATTTTCCGGATAATAGCGTTTAGATTCCTGAACCGTATCCACAGCTCCAATCACTTCATACTTATCCTTTAAATATTCTTTGAACGTGCCCACCTGTGCTTTGACCTCAGGATCTACTTTCCAGCCTCCGTTACGGATCTCGCGGTTTTTTAAATAGTTACCGTCTTTGTCCTTGGCCGAAAGATGCTTTCTCAGTTCGTCCTCAGGTGTTTTGAGCAACTGATGCAGTTTGGCTACGACCTCGTTTTCCAGATTATATTTCTGAATGATGCTCGGGTTGACCACTACCGTATAAGCAGGAGCATCTGTAGCCAGTACATTTCCATTGCGATCCGTAATCGTTCCGCGCTTGGGCTGGATCACCTGGTCTCTTTCCACCTGCGTAACTACCTGATTATGCCAGTATTCCCCGCTCACGACCTGAATCCAAAATACCTTAAGTAGTAGAACAAGAAAAAAGAGGGTAATACATCCCCCTATCAGCAGTGTGCGAAGCTTTATTCTTTTGGCCATAGCTCAAACCTCTCTGCAAAAAAATATACGTCAGAGCATAGCTTAAGGCTATGCCCCTAACTAACTATTTGGCAGCCTACTTTTCCACACGAATGGGTTCTCTCGTCGGCTCGATATATCCCTGTTCCTTTGCCGTAGGTACAATCTGATTTTCCAGCCGTTCCTTCTGAATTTTCAGTTGGGCGATATTGGTCTGTAATTTCGAAATGTCCTTGCTCGCTGTATTAATCGAATAATTGATTTGATAAATGTGCGCGTACCTGCCAATCATTATACCAGCAATGACAATGCACATTACAAGTGTCAAAAGATACAGCAGCTTTTCCCGAATCGGCAGCTCTCTGCGGCGTGTAACGACTTTGGTGGTTTCACGATACCGTTGTTGCTGAACCTGTTCCTGACGGGCTTTTTCTTTTACAGCCAAATTACCGCGTGTATAAGCCATGTCGCCTCTCCTTCTCCATTAAATTTACAATTTTTCGGCAACTCTCAGCTTGGCTGACCGGGATCGTGGATTAAGCTCTAATTCCTGCTCTGACGCCACAATCGGCTTACGATTCACCAGCTTCAGATCGCCTATCATTTTGTCCTCCAAAATAGGCAAATCAGATGGATAGATGCTTTTCGCCAAATACTCCTTGAAAATATGCTTGCATATCCGATCCTCCAGAGAATGGAACGTAATGACCGAAATTCTGCCCCCTGGAGCCAGACATTTTACTGCCTGATGCAAAGTATCTTCCAGTGCACCCAACTCATCATTCACAGCAATTCGCAAGGCCTGAAAGCTGCGTTTGGCCGGATGTCCCCCGGTTCTGCGTGCCGCAGCCGGAATTCCTTCTTTGATAATATCGACAAGTTCCCCTGTTGTGTGAATAGGCTTGTTTTTTCGACGTTCAACCATAATCTTCGCGATCCGGCGTGAAAACTTCTCTTCTCCGTAGTGAAACAAAATACGCGCAATCTCTGCCTCCGGCCATTCATTGACAATCTCGCAAGCCGTCAGCGAGCTACTCTGATCCATCCGCATATCAAGCGGCGCATCGTGATTGTAGCTGAATCCCCGCTCTCCCTCATCGAACTGGGGCGAGGACACACCCAGATCGAACAAAATACCCTGGACCTGCGGGACGCCGTCTTTTTCGGGCAATCCCAGTTCGGCCAGCCTGTCCTGCAAGTGGCGAAAGTTGGATTTCACCAATGAAATCTTTCCTTCGTAGGCCGACAGCTTCTCGCGCGCATTGTTCAATGCCCAGTCATCCTGATCAAAGGCAATCAGCCTTCCCTCAGGGCCAAGCTGTGACGCAATGACGGAACTATGTCCTGCCCCTCCCAACGTGCAGTCCACATAGATTCCGTCCTGCCTGATGTTTAGTGCCTGTGTTGCTTCTTCCTTGAGTACGGTAATGTGGTGAAACAAACGGCTGACCTCCTAAATTACAATTCAAAGTTGAAATCAACCAATTTCTCAGCAATGTCGTTAAATGCTTCTTCTGATTGGCTGAAATATTGCTTCCATGTGTGCTTGCTCCAAATCTCTACCCGGGTGGACACTCCCAATACGACGCACTCTTTGGTAAGCTTGGCGTATTCGCACAAATTCCCCGGTAAATTTACCCTGCCCTGTTTGTCCAATTCGCATTCAGTCGCGCCCGAGAAAAAAAACCGGGTAAACGCCCGCGCATCGGCCTTCATCAAAGGCAGTGCTTTAAGTTTTTTCTCCATGACAGCCCACTCATCCATGGGATACACGAAGAGGCATTGGTCCAGACCGCGGGTAACCACGAACGAGGCACCGAGAAGTTCACGAAACTTGGCCGGAACAGTAAGTCGACCCTTCTCATCAATGCTATGTTGGAACTCCCCCATAAACATTGGTTTCGTCACCCCTTACCCCATTCTCCCACTTTGGCCCACTTTCCACCACCTAAGCATAATAGATTCGCTTTAAAAAATCAAAGACCTTCTTTACATTTCCAAAAAGTGATAAACGACAAATTCATACGGTGATGTCGGTTATTGTTGCCACGTATCATAACACGTCAAAAAGCCCCTTATTCCATGAAGACGAACTCCCGACAATATACATCAGGTTTCGAAACAACATGAAAATAAAGGGCTTAGTCTGATTCATCATGCCAACCTATACAAACACCTGTGTTACACGTTAAAACCTTTGAACCCGGCAATCGTGACCGGCAATGCTCAAGTTATGCATTCCAGCTATCCAGATAGACCTTTTGGTCTTCTGTTAAAGAATCAATCTTGATTCCCAGGCTATCCAGCTTGAAGCGGGCTACCTGCTCATCAATTTCATAAGGTACATTAATTACAGATTTGCCCAGCTCATTATAACGATCGTTCACATATTTCAAGCCAAGCGCCTGAAGTGCAAACGTGGTATCCATAATTTCCGCAGGATGACCATCCGCCGCAGCCAAATTCACGAGGCGTCCTTCTGCCAGCAAATACATTTTACGTCCATCCTTGAAGCGGTACTCCTCAATGTTGCGACGCACCGTCCGGATGGATTCGGAACGTTTGGCAAGCTCAGGCTTGCTAACCTCCACATCAAAATGCCCCGCATTACACAGCACAGCCCCGTCCTTCATGACATCAAAGTGCTCTCCCGTAATTACGGCTTTGTTGCCAGTCACCGTAATGAAGAAGTCACCCAGCTTGGCCGCTTCCACCATCGGCAACACATGAAAACCATCCATATGCGCTTCTACTGCCTTGATTGGATCAACTTCGGTTACGACCACGTTGGCTCCCAGCCCCTTCGCACGCATTGCAACCCCTTTGCCACACCAGCCATAACCCACCACGACGACCGTGCTACCTGCCACAACCAGGTTGGTTGTGCGAATAATGCCGTCGAATGCTGACTGCCCAGTACCATAACGATTGTCGAACAGATATTTGCAGTAAGCATCATTAACGGCCACCATCGGGAAGTGGAGTTGACCCTCTTTTTCGAGCGCCTTCAAGCGGATAATCCCGGTAGTCGTTTCCTCCGCCCCACCACGGATAGTAGAAATCAGATCAGGGCGTTCGGATTGCAAGAGAGTAACCAGGTCGCCCCCATCATCAATAATAAGGTCCGGCTTCGTTTCCAACGCCTTAATTTGCAAGCTTTTAAACTCAGCCGGGTCCGGATTGTATTTAGCCAAAACCGTAACTCCATCTTCAACCAATGCTGCGCAAACATCATCCTGGGTGGACAACGGATTACTACCCGTAATCGTGACCTCAGCCCCACCCGCCTGTACCACTTTAGCCAGATAGGCCGTTTTGGCCTCCAGATGCAGACAGATGGTTACCTTCAGCCCCTTAAAAGGCTGCTCCTGCTCGAACTGTTGACGTATACGGTTCAATACCGGCATATGGGCTTCCACCCAATCAATTTTCAGATGGCCCTCAGGAGCCAGTTTAAGATCGTGAACGATGCTGTTTTGCAAAGAATGGGAAGTCATATTTGTTCCTCCTTCATATTGGTTGTAGCTGTTAACATGCTAAATCATACATACATGGCACGATGCGTACCCGACAGATCGGTCGGCACATCCATAATCATATCGATCAGGCCGAGGCCGTAACGGTTTAGAAAATGATAAACCGTATACACCCGTTCCTGCGGCTGTCCCAACGGAAAAAGTGACCCCTCGATACGATCCCATTGACGAAGCGCTGTTTCATTTTGCCGGAACAGTGCTTCCTGAACTTTTGCTTCCAAATAGGAAATCTGTTCCAGAACCTTCTTACGGTTGGTCTCTCCAAGCCGAAGCAAACCTTTTTCAATCAAGCCGGACTGCTGTATCAGCGGTTCGTACATACGGACAAAAGCTTCCTTGGCCCCGGCAAACTGTTCCTGCATTCCAAGCTGATCGTGGGTGACAATCCATTGCTTTTTCCGTTCCTCAAGCCCGTCTCTAACTTCTCCAAAGCTCAATTCGTACTTAAGCATATGCTTTTCCACACCTGGCTCTACCAACGTAAACGACATCCGTGGCAGCAGTAATGGCATTTGCATCCCAAGCACGCCGAAGGCGTCCCGTGTAATCGCCCAGTAGGCAATTTCTCCTAGACCCAGCACAGAGGCCAGCACCGGAAATAATGAGTCCTGCATAAGAGGACGGGTTAGGACATTGTTACTAAAACGTTCCGGGTGCCTGTCTGTCTCTTCGAGCAGTTCTTCGACTGTAAATGCCACCTGACCGCGGCGATCTGTGAACAGCCCGTTTTGCTTGAACAGCAGCAAGCGTTCTTCTTCATGGATATAAAAAAGATTCGCGCCGCCTTCATGCACATCTGCTTGCAAATGATAGCCGTAGTCTATAATCCGTGCAGCAGTCGCCCGGTAAGCTTGCTCCAGCTCATCATTGTGCTGAACTAATTGACGGAAAACGGATGCCTCCAGCTTGCGCAATGAAGGATCAGCGGAATCCAGCAGCACTAATCCGTAGGCTCCGAAAAGAAGTCCCAGCAGTTTGGCGAAGCTTTCACTTAGTCCGTATGAATCATTGAAACCATGCTCAATCATACGCAAAATATCAGCCTTATGCTCTGAGTCAGGCAAGCTTTGCTCTATATCAGCCATAGCTTGCTTCCACTCTGCGGCATCAACCTTAATGGAACTAACCGAAGAACGACGTTCAGGCTGCTTATCCAGCTTGATTTTGACTGCTTGCGGGTCATTCGCCATTACATATGTATGATTGACCTCATCCCAGTCATGATCCTCACCCGCAATCCAGAAAACGGGAATAACTGGACGCCCCAGCTGTTCCTCCGCTTCCTTGGCCGCCTTAATAATCGTAGCAGCTTTGTAAACGACCAGCATCGGACCTGTGAACAGTCCACTTTGCTGCCCGCCAACTACCACCAGAGCGTCTGGCTTCTCCAGCCGATCCAATGAAGCATGAACCGCCTCGTGTGCGTTGTATTGCTCATTGTATATACGAAGACATGCTACGACATCCTTACGGTTTAATCGCAGATGCTCCGTCTCATCCAGTCGCTTCGCTCGTTGGGCATAAGCATCGGCATGCAGAACATCATATTCATACAAATCGCGTGCGCGTCCTGTACCCTGTATGTAATCTTCTGCCAAAGCCGACCCTCCGCGAAGCTCTTCCGGAATTATTCTCATGGGTCTGCCTCCTGTCTCCACCAAAACCTTACTGCTTGATTGTACCGAAAGCCTTTGTCCACGTCAAAGCTTCCCACAAAAAAACCGCCAAGTTTGTGCTCGGCGGTTGGTGCATAAAACAACATCAGGCGTAAGGCTCCGCTACAAAATGTCCTTTGGACACTTCGATCAGCTTGGCATTTTCCAGGTTATAGGCTCCTGACTTATTGCCGGATGCATCATTTGTATGAATGGGGCCGGCTTGATCGCCAGGCATAATAATCCGTTTTTTGTTGGCTTCCACTTCCGGATCGGGAATCGGAACCGCCGACAAAAGCATTTTCGTATAAGGATGGATCGGGTTTGCATACAACTCCGCGCTTTCTGCAAGCTCAACCATTTTACCCATATACATTACGGCTACCCGGTCACTGATATGCTTGACCATCGACAGATCATGCGCAATGAACAGGTATGTCAGACCAAGACGCTCTTGAAGCTCTTTTAACAGGTTGACAACCTGAGCCTGAATAGACACGTCGAGAGCCGAAATCGGCTCATCACAAATGATGAATTTAGGATTAACCGCCAGTGCGCGGGCAATACCGATACGTTGACGCTGACCACCGGAAAATTCATGCGGATAACGGGTTGCATGATCCGGATTCAAACCTACCAGATCCAGCAACTCTTCAATCCGTTTTTTGCGCTCTGTACGGCTACCTGCCATATTGTGAATATCCAGTGCCTCACCGATAATATCAGAAACCGTAAAGCGTGGGTTCAAGGATGCATACGGATCTTGGAAGATCATCTGCATATCACGGCGCATGGCTTTCATTGTACTTGGTGATAATTTGTAGATATCCGTACCGTTGAAGCGTACGCTACCTGCTGTAGGCTCGTATAAGCGAAGAATGGTACGGCCTGCTGTAGATTTACCACAACCTGATTCACCAACCATACCTAGGGTTTCGCCTTCGCGAATATAAAAATTCAGGTTGTCCACCGCTTTGAGCACACGGTTTTTGCCAACATTAAAATACTTTTTTAGACCTTCAACCTCAATTAAATTGTTGCTACTCACCATGGTCTCACCTCCTATTTCTTCAGCTTCGGATCAAGCGCATCACGCAATCCATCACCAAAAAGGTTGAACGCAAGCATAATCAAACTGATCAAACTTGCCGGGAAAAGCATACGCCACGGATAGTACATCCATCCTGTCAGAGCTGATTCAATCATTGAACCCAGCGACGCTTGAGGAGCCTGTACCCCTAATCCCAAGAAGCTTAGAAAAGCCTCGGAAAAAATCGCACTTGGAACCGTCAAAGTCAGTGTGACGATAATTGGGCCCACAGCGTTAGGCAACAGGTGACGAAACAGCAGGCGGCCTGAACCAGCGCCCATCGAGCGGGAAGCAAGCACGAATTCCCGATTTTTCAGCTGTAGCATTTCACCACGCACAATCCACGACATGTTAATCCACCCGGTCACACAGAGCGCAATAATAATCGTTGCGATACTTGGTTCCAGTACAACCAGCAACAGGATCGTAACAAGCAGATAAGGAATGGAATACAGAATTTCAGAGAATTTATTCATGATTTCATCTACACGGCCACCAAAGTAACCCATAATTCCACCATAAATTACACCAATCAGCAAGTCGATCATTGCTGCGGCCAAACCGATACTCAAGGAAATTCGGGCACCCATCCATGTACGTACAAACATATCACGGCCCAATTCATCTGTTCCGAACCAGTGTTCCGCGGAAGGCGGAAGATTGGTGCTTAACAAATCATTCGTGCGGTCATCATATGGCGAAAGCATCGGACCCACTATCGAAGCAAGTACAATAAGAAACAGAACACTCAGGCTTGTCATTGCCAGTTTATTTTTACGAAGTCGCTCCCAAGCATCACGCCAAGCGGACAAGCTTTCACGCTGAATAACTTCAGACTGCTTCTCATCCGCCCCAATTTTCTGAAAGTCTTCCGGTTTTACCTGAAGCTTCTCCAAATTCACAGCATTGTCTTTCACAGACATAAAGTTATCCCTCCTTCCTGCTGGTCAGCTTAATCCGTGGATCAATAAAACCGTATGCAATATCAGTAATAAAACGTGCCACCATCAGCAAAATGCCGTAAAAAATAGTAACTCCCATAATCATGGTATAGTCACGGGTCGTAATACTGTCTACGAACACTTTACCGATACCACCAATCCCAAAAATACGTTCAATAACGACGGAACCGGTAATAATATTTGCTGTCATAGGCCCCACATAGGTAACAACCGGCAAAATGGCGTTACGTACAACGTGTTTGAACATTACGGTAACAGGCTTCAAACCTTTAGCCTTGGCAGTCTTGATATAATCTGCATGAAGCACTTCCAGCATGCTGGAACGCGTTAATCGAGCGATAAACGCAATTGGCGAAGCGGATAAAGCGACAACAGGCAGGAAGTAATCCATTGGACCATCAAAGCCCATAACATTAAACCAGCCTAGCTCCTGAGCAAAGTAGAACTGAATCAACGATGCAAGAACAAAGCTGGGAACCGCTATTCCCATAATGGCTATAATCATTGCTACGTTATCAATAAGCCTACGATGGTACAAGGCTGCAAGCATCCCTAGCAAGAGTCCGACAATAATAGACACGATTATGGCAACAAAGCCCAATTTAAGCGATACCGAAAAGGTTTGCCCAATAATGTCAGTAACACTTTGGTTCAGCTTTTTCATGGAAATACCAAAATCACCTGAAGCAATATCACCTAAGTATTTAAAATATTGGACATATACAGGCTTATCCAGCCCATATTGCTCCATTAACCGGGCTTGAATCTCAGGAGAAGTCGCTTTTTCACTCATGAAGGGGTTACCCGGAATTGCTTTCATGAGAAAAAACGTCGCAGAGATCAGAATGAACAAAGAAAGCAGCATATAGACAAATTTACTGATCAAATAGCGCTTCATTGCCCTTTTACACCCCCCATAATTTTTTTTCGACACCCTCGATTTTATCGAGATAGATTTGGAATGTCCAACTACTTATTTGCACGTCTACATGATAATGGAAAAGACTATCGCAAAAAAAACGGGATATATATGGTTGTTATCTACATATATATCCCGAAGTAACTATCAAACTTCAGAATGGAGCTTTAGTTACTGTGTAATATACGCTCTTGTGAAATCAATCGCTCCACTAAAGTCAAGCACGATGCCTTTTACATTCGGTTTCGTTAAAGAAGGATTTGTATAGTAGTAGATCGGAAGCATAACCATATCGTCTTGAACCAGAATTTTCTCCGCTTTCGCAAAATCTTCCATGCGTTTTGCTGGATCAGTTTCTATCTTAGCAGCTTGAATCAAAGCATCGTATGCAGGATTAGCGTAGCCAGAATTATTATTAGTGTTTCCTGTTGTCCACATATCCAAGAATGTCATTGGATCATTGTAGTCAGCAGACCAACCACCACGAGCGATTTGGAAATTCAGCTTGTTACGTGTTTGAATAAATACGCCCCACTCTTGGTTTTGGGTTTTAATGTCCACACCAAGGTTTTTCTTCCACATATCAGCGACTGCCAAAGCAATCTTTTGATGACCTTCACTGGAGTTGTACAGCAAAGTTACCGGAGGAAGTGTAGTTACGCCTTCTTCCTTCATACCTTCTTGAAGCAATTTCTTCGCTTCAGTAAAATCTTCTTTGAAGAAATCGTCTTTATGTTCGGAACGGAACTCCTGAGAAACTCCTTTGATACCTGGAGGTACAAAGCCGTACGCAGGAATTTGACCGCCCAATGTTACTCTGTCAACAATCGGTTGGCGTTGAATAGCCATCGCAAATGCTTTGCGGATTTTAACATTATTAAATGGTTTTTCAGTTGTGTTAAACAAATAGTAATACGTACTTGCAATCCCTTTAGCCTTAAACTCATTCGGCATTTCTTTTTTCACAGCCGGAATTTGGTCTGTAGGGATTTCACCGTTTGGCATACCAGCATAATCAAGTTGTCCCCTTCTGTAAGAAGCCAGCTCTGTTGCACCGCTGTTTACCAGGGACATCGTGATTTTGTTCAGCTTGATTTGGTCTTTACCCCAATAGTTTTCACTCTTGGTAACTTCGATCTTTTGACCGCTGTCCCACGTTGTTAAAGTGTAAGGTCCATTGGTGATCATACTGTCTTTCTGGACCGCCCACTTATCATTGCCCTTAACAGAAGGGTTTACAGGATAGAAGGTGTAGAAAGAAGTCAGTCCCAGGAAGTAAGGAGTTGGGTGTTCCAGCTCTACTTGCAATGTGTGGTCATCAACTGCTTTGACACCTACATCTTTGAAGTCTGTAATTTTAGTGCCTTTAAAAGATTTGGAAGTGCTCAGGTTGTAGCCCTTAGCATTTTTGATATAGTACAATTGGTAAGCATATGGAGGTGCTGGAGCTGTGGAAGGATCCAATACCCGTTGCCATGCAAATACGAAGTCACTTGCTTTGACCGGGTCCCCATTACTCCATTTTGCAGTATCACGAAGCTTGAACGTATAGGTTTTGCCGTCATTGGAAATTTTCCAGGATTCAGCTACGCCAGGGACTTCTTTGCCATCAGAACCCATACGTACAAGACCTTCATACAAAGTTTTCAGAACCGTGTTCGTTTGACTATCCTGAGCTTGTGCCGGGTCAAATGTTGGCGGCTCGGAGGCCAAATTAATGCGCAAAATTTGCTTGTCGGCCGGAGCCGGTGTAGTTGAGGTATTTTCTTGCGCGCCCTTGTCATTGTTTTCGTTCTTACTGCTGGAGCCACAACCTGCGAGCAGTGCGCCAACTGCAAGAATAAGTGCCAAAAGAACTAAAAAGCTTTTCCTTTTCATCTAGTGTTTTCCCCCTAGTTCTAAAGTGGTCTGTGTTTATAGATTATACAACCAGCGGTCAAAAAAATCTATATTGCATTCCTTAAATTTAAGCTTTTTTTTCAAAAAAACATGATTAATTTATAATTCGCACCTTTTCATGTCATCTTATATCACATGATGTTGAATATATTCTTAAATATACCAATAAAAGTAAACAAAACGTACGCCAATATCGTCGCTATAAAAGTTAATCTCCAGACCGCTCTACATAATCTTTTACCATCGACCTTGCCTTTTATTCGATTTTGGGCACCTCCAATTAGACCCAACGCCAGTAGTAAAAGAAGTAGAATCAAATAAAAACCGAATCGGGATGTAAAAATGACGTTAAAGAGTGCCGCGACGGAAAGGATCAAAAAAGCCGTGGTAATATCCATCGATATAAGCAACGATTTCTTCTTTTCCATTTTAAGAATGTAGCGACAAACCACAAATACGATCAGAAACGGAAAAAAGGGAAGAATACTGAATGTGCTAATGGTACCTTGTATAATACTCAACAGATCACCCCTCTTTTAGCCGCATACCTTCAATTAATTGCCACAATATCTCATGAGTTGGTGCAGTAACCCTAGCCTGCTTTGCCATCTGCACCAGCTGTCCGTTAATGGAAGCAACTTCTGTCATGGACTGTGTAAGCACATCGGCTAGCATAGACGACTGATTCTCTGCCGTTGCCAGGCAAACCTTCATAATCTGATCCCACCATGTGCTGTCCCACCGAATACCATTGGCTTCGTACACTTGAATGCCTTCTTCGTATAGCTTGCGCATCATATGTAGACGGCCCGGATCGGATAGCAACTCCCCATTGGGAATTCGCCATATTGCTGTCAGCGGATTGATCACAGCGTTGATCAGCAACTTGCGGTATATACCGTTCTCGATTTCTTTCGACAAGCAAACGTCAAATCCTGCTGCAAGCAGCCGATTTAGCACACATTGTTCGAAACTCCAGACCTGTACCTCCTCCAGCTCATCCGGACATCCAATTTCCGTAGCTCCCAACCCGGCATGCACAACGGATGCTACCCCCATTCTCTTGGCTCCTTCGGTCGTTACCGCAGGATATACCATTGCTTCAGGACAGGCTTGTCTAATTCGTTCTATATGTCCGATTCCGTTCTGTAAGCAAATCATTCCGATATCGCTTTCCATATTATCCGCAGGTTTAATCTGCTCCAATACTTCCCCAATCGCCCCTTGTTTGGTCATTATCAAAATCCACCGTGCCGGAACCTGTGAATTCAAGCGTTGCCAATCTGCCAACGGCGCTACCTTCAATGCGTCTCCAGTCACATGAACAGCAACATGCCCCTCTTTTTCAAATACAGTAATCCCCTCACAAGCAATGATGCGTGCCTGTTCAAGCGTTCGCGTCCATAACCTTACTCCCGTACCTGAGGCCACCAGCCTCCCGGCAAACAACAATCCGAGCGAACCTGCTCCAATAATATCAATCACTTATGTATCGTCTCGCTTCCATCTTTTTTTTCTACTATATCATATGCACTCTAGAGAAATACAAAAAACGCCAACTACGGCAAAGCGCGAGTTGACGTTCTATTTAACATATGCTGCTGTAATTTTGTTACTCAATGCGCTCCAGGTTCCCATTGGCGTCCATTTTGAATCTGGATTTAAGCTCTTCCTCATCCTCAGTGATTAAAGCCAAGCGGCGGGCCCGGTCCATAATCTGAATCAGCGCTTTGTAATCATCATTTACGACACGATAGTCGGTTTGCACCTCGTTAACCTCTTTGGACAGCCGGTCATTAATGGAGCGAAGTTGATTTAATTCCTCTTCCTTTTCACGTAAATCTTTTTCCAGCATCTTAATCTGTCGATTGGTTTCCTGTACAGATCCTTTCCATTGACGCAAAAAGCGGATCACTGCGTCGATGGACAATGTATCTTCACTCGTTCCATCCGCTCTGTATACTCCTTCAGCCGTATCAAGCGTGGTAAAAGCTGCCACCTGAGATACACCAACTGGACTCTGCTTGCGAATATAACTACGTTTTTGACGCTGCGCTTTAGCAATGCTGATTGCTTCATCATAACGTTTGCGCACGCAACTGTTCCAGCGGAAGCCGCATGCTGCGGAGGTTCTTGCTATTTTTTGCCCAACCTCTTCAAACGCGGCGAGCTGTGTTCCACCTTCCCGGATATGACGCAATGTCACCTCCGCTAATATCAAATCATCTTCCGCACTCCAAGCATCTTGTCTTATTGCATTCATGCCTCTAGCCCTCCTAACAACATCCTAAAATAACCGTCTTCATAAACCGGTCTAACCGGTAATTGAATAGGGCATAAAAGCTGTTTATTCATTTCTATGCCTCTCGTAGAGTTCATAGAATCTATTTGATACTAAATTGTATTTCCATTTCTATAAGAACTCATACGTGGACAAATATAGTTTCGGGTTTCAAGCATCCTCTGGCTGCTGTACAATAAATGAATGGTTAAAGAATAAGAAAGGAACATATATATTACTGTTAGACTTTCTTCGGGAATACATAAAAGGGGAAAATCAATGAACAGATCCACTTTAAAAATGATAAGTTGTGCTCTGCTGACCATCATTATGATATGGACCTCCATGTCTGCACGTCCTGTTCTGGCAGCTCCTTCAGAAGAGGCAAACCGGATTTTGCAGGATAGTCTGTCAATCGTCGAGATTGATCATGAAATTGAGCGGATCGGCCAGGAACAGCAGATGCTTTTACAACGTCAGCAGGAACTTCGGAGCAATCTTGCCACTCAGCAGGAGCAGATGGCTATGCAAAGGAAACGCGCGGGTTCTGTGCTGCGCTCCCATTATATGGGGGAAAGGGACAAGCTGCTTAGTGTAGTACTGGGGGCCAAAAGTCTAAAACAGCTTCTCTCCCTATACGATTACTACTTGCTGCTGATTAGCCACGATCAGGATGTACTTCAAGAATACGAGTCCAATTATCGAAATATGCGAAAAACAGAAGAACAGGTCACCCAGGCTTCATCAGATTTGGAAACGGTCAAAACAAACCTGCTGGAACAACGTAAGCGCATTGTTCTGCTTCAGGAGCGTGTAAATGCTGGTGTTAACACCAGCAAGGACCCGGATACGCTACGCAAGCTGATCAGCGAAATGACAGCTTATTGGGAGAATGTAGGCGTCTACGAGGTGAACAAGCATTTTAAAGCTCTGGCTCAAGCGATGCAGGATTTGCCTCAATTTATTCAACAACAGCAAGGAGCCATGATTACAAACGGCAAAGTCATTACAATAAGCATACGCGAGGATGATTTTAACCGTTTTCTGAAATCCGAAAATGAATTATTTAATCACTTCAATTTTTCCTTCGAGCAGGATCGTATTGTTGTAGAAGGTCAACAGGAAACCATGAAATTGAGGGTAGAGGGGCACTACACAGTAGAGAACGAACCACAAAATGCGATTTTGTTCCATGTGGATCGGCTCTTCCTTAACGGACTGGAGCTGCCAGATACGACCCGTAACAAGCTGGAAAAGGATTTTGATCTGGGCTTCTATCCGCAGCAGCTCATTTCTTATGTCAAGGCCACAGAGGTACGCACCATAGCGAGGGTACTTGAGGTTACACTCGAATTGAGCCTGAAGTAAGCCTATTTCACCCTTGTATAACTATCATAAATAATACATGGACAAAAATAAGAGACCCCGGGATGTTCCCGAGGTCTTCTTATTTACAACAAATACTGCACAGTATATAAACATCCTGATCATGGGATAGTGATATGAGCTTCTACAGCAGATCGGCTGCCAACTGTGCCAGCTTGGAGCGCTCTCCTTTTTCCAGCATAATATGCCCGCTAATCCCTTCCTGCTTGAAGCGTTCTACCACATACGTCAAGCCGTTACTGGCTGCATCCAGATAAGGGTGATCAATTTGCTCCGGGTCTCCCATCAAAATGATTTTACTCCCCTCACCTACACGAGACACGATTGTTTTGATCTCATGTCGGGACAAATTCTGCGCCTCATCAACAATAATAAATTGTCCAGGTATTGAACGCCCCCGAATGTAAGTGAGCGCCTCCACCTGAATGCTGCCCAAACCCATCAAAATTTTATCGATATCGCCTGATTTTTTGGCATCAAACAAATATTCCAGATTGTCGTAAATCGGTTGCATCCACGGACGAAGCTTTTCTTCCTTTTCTCCCGGTAAATAACCGATATCCTTGCCCATAGGAACGACAGGACGGGCGATAAGCAGCTTCTTGAAGCGATGTTCATCCTCTACCTTGAGCAGACCCGCCGCGAGCGCCAGCAACGTTTTGCCTGTACCTGCTTTTCCGGTAATCGTCACCAGCGGGATATCGTCATTAAGCAAAAGCTCCAGTGCCATCCGCTGTTGGGCATTACGCGCACTGATCCCCCACACCGATTCATTGCTTAAATACAAAGGCTCCAATCGGCATGCATCGTGGTTCACTTTCAGCAAAGCCGATTTTCCAGTCCCCATCTCATCCTTGAGAATAACGAATTCATGTGGATATAGCGTATAAGACAGCTCCAGTGGCTTAATCAGTAAAAAACGATTGGAATAAAACTCATCTATAACGGACGGATGCACCTGAATTGTCGAGTATCCGGGATATAACTCACTCAGATCACCGGTTCTGTCGGATAAATAGTCTTCGGTCAGCAGTCCCAACACATCTGCCTTGATTCTCACCAGCACATCTTTACTGACCAGCACGACCGAGCGCGGTTCAGGCAGCTCCTTCTCCTCCAGATGATAATTCAAGGCGACCGCCAGAATCCGGTTATCGTTCGAAACCTCCCCGAACATCTCCTGAACTTTCAAAAAGCTCCGATGATTTAATTCAACTTTGAGCCTCCCACCTTGCGGAAGCGGAACACCACTGTGCAGATGCCCTACTTCCCTCAACCCATCCAGCAATCGCGATACGTTGCGGGCATTCCGTCCAATCTCATCCGCGTTGCGTTTTTTGGAGTCGATTTCTTCCAGAACAACAGCTGGAATAACCACTTCATGTTCTTTGAAGGTAAAGATGGCTTTCGGATCATGCAGTAGCACATTCGTATCCAGCACAAAAATTTTCTTCATTTAGATCCCCTCCAAAGCGGCGTGGACAATCTCGTGTTTCATACCTATACCTATTCACCGGGTAGCCAATAGTTGCTGATTCCCTGAAAAAAGACCCCAGAAGCAGCGTGAAACAACGAAAAGTTGGTAGGTAATTCGTGCCTTAGAGCCTGTACACCTTGGGATCAGACACAAAAGGCCCAGTGATTACTCACTGGACCTTACTTATTTCATTCATATTATTACGGAAAAAGCAAACGATATTAGACAGCAAACGGGTATGAATGTCAAAACCATATACTTGACGTGCTACCCATTCAGACATACCTCAACCCCCTTATGCAAAATAAGAGCTTTTACTCGCTGCGAGTATAACATAAGAGGGAAGAAAGATACAAACTCAAGAATTGGAAGAAGAGACCGTATTATTGTCGCTCGCCTTTTTGGATAATTCCTCTTGCAGTGCTTGTTTGGCCAGATCAAGCTGCTGTTCATCAATATAGACATAAGGACTGCGCCACGTACCCACTACCGGTTTGTAATTCACATTTTGCTTGGATATATTCCAATAGGTCTGTACGAGATTTTTCATTTGCTGAGACTCAATATCCGTCATCATATTCTTATCAACGGATTTAATAATTGCACTAAATTTGCTTAGAGCACTAAAGGACTGCATTTGGTCAATCAAGGAATGAAGCACCTGATTTTGTCGACGGTTGCGATCAAAATCATCAGATTCAGCGGTTCTCGGGCGACAGTTGGATTTACGGTAACGAACAAAATCAAGGGCCTGATCACCGTTCAAATGTTGTGCTCCTGCCTTCAAGTTAATGTTAGTACCATCTGCACTGTCACGGTAACACATATTTTTGTCGACCGTAACATCTACACCACCCAAATTATCCACAACATCTCTGAAGCCCTGAAAGTTAATAACCGTCACATAATCGATGTTAATGTTCAAATATTTGCCGATCATCTTCTTCATTTGCTCTTCAGCGACTTCACCAGACTCTTTCTCTCTGGCCTTGAACACCGGATAGTACTCATTCAGCTTACGAGGTTTATATCCATCCATTTCCAGCCGCGTATCCCTCGGCAACGACACGATTGTAGATGACTTGGTATTCGGATTCAGTGTAGCTACCATAATAACGTCCGACAAATAAGTTGGATGATCAGGGCGGTAATCCGTTCCAAGCAACAAAATGGTCAAAGGCCTGGCCTCGGCCAATTGTGTTTTTGGCACTTCCTTATTGATCCCCGTATCCAAAACATCCTCTACCTGATTGTATAGATAGTAGGCGTAACCGCCGGCCGCCAAGATACCTATAATGAGCAGGAACAGAACAAACTTCATAAACGATCCGAAAAAGCTTTTTTTCTTTTTCGTTTTTTTCGGTTTGGCAGATTTTTTCCCGCTTTGTATCCGGGGAGGCAATTCGTTAAAAAGATTACTCATGCTTCAACACCTTTTCCTGCGTTTTGAGAAATAAAACTTTCTCCAAGTTTACAATCCTAAAACAGATACAGCGGCGCATCCCGTTGCCGGGCGTCGCCGCTGTGGCCCAAACCAATCCAATTAATTACGAATTTGCTTGTGCTGTTTTACGCTGTTTTTCTGCACGCTCGCGCTCACTTTTGTTCAAAATCTTTTTGCGCAAACGAATGGCATTAGGTGTAATTTCACAATACTCATCATCATTCAAATATTCGAGCGCCTGTTCCAAAGAGAAGATACGAGGCGTTTTAAGTTTAACAGTATCGTCTTTTGTTGCAGAGCGAACGTTCGTCAATTGCTTCTCTTTACAAATGTTAACAACGATGTCATTATCACGTGTATGTTCTCCGACGACCATACCTTCATAAATCTCAGTACCCGGCTCCAGGAACAGAATACCGCGATCCTCTACACCCATCATGCCATAGAATGTAGTAGTTCCATTTTCCGTTGAAATAAGCACGCCTTGATGACGCCCACCGACTTGACCCCCAACAAATGGACCATAGCTGTCAAACGCATGGTTCATTACGCCATAACCACGAGTCAAAGTCAGGAAGTTCGTCGTGTAACCAATCAGACCACGTGCAGGGATCAGGAATTCCAAACGAACCTGTCCGGTGCCGTTGTTGATCATGTTGACCATTTCAGCTTTACGGGAGCCCAGACTTTCCATAACTGCGCCCATGCTTTCTTCAGGAATATCAATGAGGAGACGTTCGATTGGCTCCATTTTCTTGCCATCAATTTCCTTCACGATTACTTCCGGTTTGGACACTTGCAGTTCATAACCTTCACGACGCATGTTTTCAATCAGGATACCCAGATGCAACTCACCACGTCCGGATACGATAAATGCGTCCGGGCTGTCGGTTTCATCGACACGCAAGCTGACGTCAGTTTCGAGTTCTTTCAGAAGACGCTCGCGCAGTTTACGGGATGTGATCCATTTACCTTCGCGACCTGCGAATGGGCTGTTATTAACCAGGAAGGTCATTTGCAGCGTTGGCTCATCAATCTTCAGTACAGGTAAAGCTTCAGGATGGTTTGGATCGGCAATCGTTTCGCCGATGTTAATATCCTTGATCCCTGCAATAGCCACAATGTCACCAGCGCCCGCTTGGTCGGTTTCAATCCGTTTCAGACCTTGGAAGCCGAACAGCTTCTCAATACGCGCTGATTTGCTGCTGCCGTCACGCTGGATAACCGTAACCGCTTGTCCCTGCTTGATAATACCACGGTTTACACGACCAACTGCAATGCGGCCAAGATATTCGTTATAGTCCATCAGTGTGACGAGGAATTGAAGAGGCTCATCTACCTTCTCCGTTGGAGCTGGGATGTGATCCACAACGGTTTCGTACAATGCCTGCATGTTATCGTCTTGCTTTTCAGCATCCAGACTGGATGTTCCGTTCAAGGCTGAAGCATAAACAACAGGGAATTCCAACTGCTCATCATTCGCACCCAGCTCGATGAACAGATCAAGTACTTCGTCAATAACTTCGGCCGGACGAGCTGCCGGACGGTCAATTTTGTTAACTACAACGATTGGCGTCAGGTTTTGCTCCAACGCTTTACGCAGTACGAATTTAGTCTGCGGCATACAACCTTCGTAAGCATCAACGACGAGCAAAACACCGTCAACCATTTTCATAATCCGTTCCACTTCGCCGCCAAAGTCGGCGTGTCCCGGTGTATCCACAATGTTGATCAGGTAATCTTTGTACGTAATAGCTGTATTTTTAGCCAAAATCGTAATACCGCGTTCACGCTCCAGATCGTTGGAGTCCATGGCGCGCTCCTGAACAGCCTCGTGGTCTCTAAATGTTCCGGACTGTTGAAGAAGCTTGTCGACAAGCGTCGTTTTGCCGTGGTCGACGTGGGCAATAATTGCAATATTGCGAATGTTCTCTCTTGCATGCATGGTTTGTATCCATATCCTTTCCGTATATCAAAATAGTGTCTCTATCCTGAAAGTAATGCTTATCCAAGGCTAACAATCGTTCTTCAGGCCCGCTCCCTGCCAGCCCTCTGTATATTTCAGGCTTTGTGCAGGCAGCTTCTCTTTCCGATTCGCGTGAAAACCTTAAAATAAGCGTCAGAAAACATCCCGACGCTCTTATCATATCCATTATATTATAGTTGAAATATGTCATAAAGCAAGACATTATTGGCTGTTCCGTAATTTACCGTCATAAATTTTGCACTGCTTGTCGTTTCACTATTTACGTTTGGTACGATTGTTAACCATCAGCCATATCCCTGCACCGATCAATACAACTGCAACAGCATAAATCATTCCGGTCCTCGACATGCTAATAATTAGTAGAATTACCGCAACGAGTCCCAGAATCATGCTCCCTGTATATACAGTGCGAGGCAGCGTTATATCATGAATAGCGTATTCCCATAATCCAACCGCCACACCCAGCAGTAACACAGGCCATAGATAGGCCATCAAATGCCAGCCCCATGTATTACAGAGAAAAAATAAAAAACCGTACACCGAAAAAATCCCGGCCGGCAGCAGCATAATGGGAGAAACTTTACGCATCATGTACATCGCATGCAGTATAATACCAGGTATTAAAATCAGCAAGGGCCAGAAGTTTCGTCCCAAAAAGGAGAAGAGCCCCAGTTTTCCTAACAAAATAATCAGTCCTACGGCAATGATGCCCAATCCGATCATACGCTCTTTTTCGGAATTCATCGTGGTCTCCTTTATTTGCTGGATTTGTTTCTTGGTCTTTTAACGCGGATGTTTTCAAGTGTATTTTTGTTAAGTATAGTGTTTTTACAAAAACCGAGTAGATTCCCCGGCGTTTGCAAAAGCCCTATGTATAGTTTAGCCGATGTTTTCCAAAAAAACTACGTTCAAATGCGGCGGGCTCGCAGCTGCTGATATAATCCTGCTATTACAACTACAATGGCCAGTAATCCCGGTAACCATGAATGTAAAACTTCCCCAGACCCGGTTAACCATGCTCCCAGTTTGGGATCACGCAGTAGCATTTCACCTGCCGTGAAGGCCAGTATTGCAGATCCGAGTAGAATGAGTGCAGGGAAACGGTGAAGCCAGACTGCAATAACGTTGCTCCCCCACACCACAATTGGAATGCTAATCGCAATACCGATGACAATGATCGCAATATCCCCATTAGCAAGTGCTGCAATAGCCAATACGTTATCCAGACTCATCACAAAATCCGCCACCAGAATCACCTGTATAGCCTTCCATATGGTTGTTTCTGCTCTTACTCCTACATTATCGTTATTCTCATAAAGCAACTTAAACGCAATCCATAACAGGAGCAGACCACCCGCCGCCTGAATAAAGGGTATTCCTAGCAAAAGGACAGCTGCAAAAGTCAGCACACAGCGCAGCACAACTGCGGTGAGCGCCCCCCACCATATTGCTTGGCTCCGCTGCCTTGCAGGCAAGTTTTTGCTCGCCATGGCTATAACAACCGCATTATCACCGCTTAATACCAAATTGATCATTAATATTTTCAACAGCAAAATGATATGCTCCATGTATACAAACACCCCCATTCTACTTGTATGCGAAATAGGACGAGGCTATGCTTGTACATCAAGGAATCTAATAATTTTATTACAAATATCCATAATTCATTAAAAATAAATGCTCAATTTGTTAAGCGGGTATTGATCATAAACAGAGCATGCTGAACTTAGGTTATTTAATCAGGGAGATGAGGACGATTGACATGTTCTAATTTCAGTTTTTTGGGCTACTGCTTATCTACTCATTCGTATAGCCGCCACGATTGTCGTGCTTTGGCTGCTTCAAGTGCCGTGGCTGTTACTCGTCGGGGGTGTAATGCTGATATGGGTTCCCTGGATCATCTAATTGGGCTCGACTGTGCTTGGCTATACCGGCTCCAATATGATTACCGAGGGACGTAAGCTGGAGCCATACTTTACCGAACACCCCGCGGTGCGTATCCTGTTTATTCCCACAGTGATGGCTGGTATTTTGCTCACAGGCTATCTTCAAAACCGCAGAACCATATCCAGCCGAAAAAAGCCGTTTTTGAAAATAATTTCAAGAAAAAACTCATACATCTATAAAAAGGCAGACCCGACTATAGTCGGTGGATCTGCCTTTTTATATACCGCTAAACGTAGCATCTTAAAAAATTTTAAAACCAATCCTCTTGCACAACTTTCTCTTTACGTCCCTCTATAGCTCCATCTGCCTCAAGAACAACAGTCACCGTTGTAGCCACGGCCTGCTCAATCAAAGTATTTAAATCCCGAATAGAGGCTTCGATCTTTTGAACAACCCACAAATTCGGATTGGTCGTTGGGGATTTGGGAACAAACAACGTGCAGCAATCCTCATACGGCAGGATAGATAGATCGTATGTGCCGATTTGCTTGGCTATTTCCGTAATTTCCTGTTTATCCATCATCACGAGAGGACGCAGCAACGGTAATTCCGTTGAACGCCCAATCACATTCATGCTCGATAAAGTTTGGCTGGCTACTTGGCCGAGACTGTCTCCCGTTACAAGCGCCAGCGCCCCTTCACGCTCCGCCAGCATCGTGGCAATACGCAGCATGGACCTTCTCATCAGCGTGATAATTAGATTATCCTGTCCGGTGCGTGTAAAAGCCGTCTGCACCTCCGTAAAAGGTACGAGATGGATCTTGATATGTCCTGCGTAACCCGCCAATACCCTTGCCAAGTCAATAACCTTTTCTTTCGCACGCTCACTCGTAAACGGATAGCTGTAAAAATGGACGCATTCGATCTCCAATCCTCTACGCATGGAGGACCACCCCGCTACCGGACTGTCGATTCCGCCCGAGAGCAGCAGCATGGCTTTGCCGTTCGTACCTAACGGATAGCCCCCTACAGCTGTAATAATATCGCTAAATATATAAGCCGCCTGTTCTCTGACTTCTACCCGCAGCTCAATATCCGGTTGACGGACATCGACCTTTAACACTGGGAACTCGCGCAGTACCGGCGAACCAATCCAATGATTCATCTCATGAGAGGAATGGGCAAATCCTTTCCACACCCTGCGAGCATTTACCTTGAAAGTCGTTCCCTCGGTCGGGTTCAACTCACGCATCAAGGCTACAGCGGTTTCAATAATCGTGTCAAGCTCAACAGGAGCCATTTTAACAGGACTGATGGTGGTGATACCAAACACCTTTTGCAACACTTGGATGATCTGCTCATAAGGCTCTCCTCCGAGAACTACATAAATCCGTCCAAATTCCTTACGCAAAGAAGCGCCGGGAAACGGCTTGAGCAACAGTTTCACGTGATTCAGTACCGCCTTTTCAAAACGGGCGCGGTTTTTCCCTTTCAATGTAAATTCGCCAAAGCGAAGCAACAGCATATCATAGTGCATTTTAACGTTTCCACCTTTCAAGGGATTCCAATTGCGCCACAGCCTGGCGGAGCGCGAGAATAAGCTCGTCAATATCCTGTTCTGTATGTTCATCGCCGAAACTGATCCGAATGCCACCGAACGCTTCCGCCTCACTGCGACCCATCGCCAGTAATACCCGGCTAGGCTCGGCCAATTTGGAGGAACAAGCCGATTGGGTCGACACTGCCACACCCAACTGCTCCAGCGTATGCAGCAGCACCTCAGCCTTCATACCCGGATACGAAAAATGGACAATGTGTGGCGCTTCCTCTCCGCTATTCAGTCGCAATTGAGGGATCGTTTTCACTTCTGCGGCTACCCGATCTCTCCACGTAGTCATACGCTGCGCCGCCTCTGCTTGCCGTTCTCCTGCCAGCCGGACCGCCTTGGACATACCGACAAGCAGCGGAACATTTTCCGTACCTGCACGAAACCCCTGCTCCTGAGAGCCTCCGCTAAGCAGTGGGAAAAGCTCCACACCTTCCCGAACAAAAAGCAGTCCGGCTCCTTTGGGACCGCGCAGCTTATGTGCGGACAGGCTGTACAGATCAGCCTTCCAGCCCCGGATATCCACCGGAAGCTTTCCATAGCCCTGCACACCATCAACATGGAACAGCACACGTGGGAACTGTTCCTTCAGCGCAGCTCCGATATCATGCAAAGGCTGTACCCTTCCCGTCTCATTATTGACATGCATCGTGCTGACTAAAATCGTGTCTTTGCGGATAGCTGCACAAACCTGCTCGGCACTGACATGCCCTTCCGCATCCACGGGCAGAAATGTGACCTCAAAACCGATTTTTGCCAACTGTCTGCAAGCTTCATACACGGACGGATGCTCTGTCGATACTGTAACGATATGCTTGCCTCTGGCCTGATACTGCAAGGCTACTCCCTTAATAGCGAGATTATTGCTTTCCGTTGCCCCGGATGTGAATACAATCTCCGCCGGACACACGCCCAAAGCTGTAGCACAAACCTCCCGGGAACGCTTAAGCAACTTATCCGCATCTTCCCCGTACCGATGCATTGAGGACGGGTTGCCATAGTGGAGTCTCATCACCTCTGCAATCGTCGTAATCACCTCTTCAAAAGGCGGAGTTGTCGCTGCATAATCAAAATATTTCATGGAACTCCCCTTTCTGCCCTGCAACCTCTACAACAAAAAAAGACCAAAACAGGGAAAGGCCACTGCATTACACAGTGACGCCCTTTCCCCATATTGATCCTGCCTGCGGACCTGTCTGATTAAAAATTTTGTTTTTTCTCTATAAGCTACAGGGCTTAAATCGTATATTTTTCACGTGCGTTCTGAATTTTGGTAATATACTTTTGCGTTTCTACTGGAAGCTTGTCCAGCACAGCCATCAACTGCTCGTCACTATTCACGCCCAGTCGCTGTACCCGTCCGGGGCCCGCATTATAAGCTGCCAAGGCCATATTTTCCTGTCCGTTAAAACGTTTGATCTGGTAAGACAAATAACGAACTCCGGCATCAATATTTTGTGCAGGGTCATACGCATCGCTAACTCCCAATCCTTGGGCGGTAGCATCCATAAGCTGCATAAGCCCTTTGGCTCCGGCTGAAGACGTGACCCGCGGATTAAACGAAGATTCTGTATCAATGACCGCTTTAATCAGCGACACCGGAACCCCGTATTTATTGCTGGCCTCGTTAATGAAATCATCATAAGCTGTAGGTTTGGTCGGTCCATCGGTTACTGTGCTGGAAGCAGGATATACCGCCAATGGCGAAGCCGCTCCCCTCGATGGTCCCAATTGGAGCCAAAGCAACCCATTTTCATCCCTTGTAACGTCCCCTGAATTTACACGAGCTGCAGCATCATCTGTCTCCAACTGACCTGCCTGCTCGAGCAATCCGGAAAAAGCATCCGTTGTACCCGTTTGAGCTGTAGCACTTATATTATTCAACAACTGCGTATCGATTATGGACTTGGACACGCGCGGATCTATTTGCATGTGGTATTCCCAACTTTCTTTAGTTGTTATATCCCAAACAGCCTATCATTACTGCTTATGATACAACGTTTTGCTATGTACTGCCATCTTTTTAACAAAAAAAAGCTCCGTATCTGTCGAATCGACAGCGGAGCTTCATGGTACTGGCTCGATGCAGAGAGATCGCTATAATAATTTCCACTCGGCCAGGCAAGCGATCACTCGGCTTTTCGTGTCTTCACGGGATCAACGAACAAACGGAATAAAAGCAAAGTAGCTTAATGTTGCCAGCGCACCCAGTCCGATCGACCAAATACCTGTTGTTTTGTTCCCATTTACATAAGCAAAAAAACCTAACACTGCAGCAATAGGCCCCAGCACAATTGACCACATAAACAGTGCAGCAATGCCTGCGGCTAGACCGATATAGCCGGAGATACGTCCACTTTTGCTTTTGACATGCTGCTCATCCTTGTCCTCATGCCGAGTCACGGCTGGTGAGCCGGGAGCTACCTCAGCTGCATATTCCTCCCGATGATTGCGACGCTTGGCAGAACGTTCTTGAATACGACGGGGATAATCCACACGCTCACGGCTAAAATGCTCTTCGTCTCGATGCTTATCAGTTTCATGATCCTCCATAATACACTACACCTCCAATTACGTAATGATTCGCGGTATGAACTACAGAGACTTTGGTTTAAATGTGTGGCAACAGGTTGCAGCAGATGTTGCAGCCTGGTCACGTTCGACTGAGCTGAAGCCTTCGCCCGCATATTCTTCATCGAACTTCTTCCCGGCATGACTGTCAATTTCTATCATGATCAAATCTGCCTTGCACAAGTTGTTTTCTCCCCAATAATGACAATTGGCTACACTGCATTTGACTAATGGCTTGGCCTCTTGGCTCATGATGATCACCTCGGATTCATTGTCTCCCCCGTAGCGTTCACCTATGCGCCACGGCATATGGCAGTTGGTGACATACGAAAAAGCCGTTTCCGGTGCCTCCTCCAAATTGGCAGGAAGCAAACAGGAAACAGCTTGCTTGTCTCATTTGTTTTTATTTTCAATTGAAAAATTCACCTGCTAGAGGCTTATGCATGTGTACGGCGAGTCTGCATACGACGCTGAGTCAAATAATCACTTTCATAATAAGCAAGATCATCGCGCAATTCTTCAAAATTTTTCGTAATGTCCATGATCACTTCGCGGGCAAGCGTTACTGGCGTTTTACGGAAGCGTATAGCATCTTGTCCCGTATAAGCGTAGCGTCCATCCTCTGCGTAAGATTCATTTATAGGATAAAAAAAGCTGTTTACGCAGTCATGGTAAGCGTTATACAATGCCTTTTCCGCAAAATCGACGTCAAAGTTGGCGCGGCGCAAAGCCACACCCAGCTTTTCATAAGATACTTCGGAAAAAACAAGGACATGGCGGAGATCCGACAAAAATCCTTTGTAAAAGAGAACAGACTCCTCAGTGCGATCCACAACCAACTCCGGCAGCGCATGCTCATTAAGGAATGCTTCCACACGTTCCACGGTAGATTTCAAATTCTCCTGCGCCGACTCACATAATTTTTGTACGTTGACTGCTGACATCAATACAGCTCCCCCTTATTTGTTGCTTGTTCATCAATTTGGTTACCCGAAAATAGATCCTTCTAACCGAAAGAGCTGTAATTTTCAGTATTTATCCTACCATAAATAAGGATTGAAAGGTATAAAAACATGCCAACCTTCTCACGCTAAACCATAAATTCATAAACTCCCAAGGAGGACGGTCCCATGTCTCGGCAAAAATGGTTAAAACCCCTGATCGGAGCAGCCGCCGGTTTGCTTGTCATCACCCTGATGCTGCCTTCCCGAGATCACCGCCACACACCACAGCCCGAATATACGGCAAAAATGGTGCCACAGCAGGAACAGCAGCTCAAAAAAGGAATGTTGGCTTTGGACTTGTCCGCTACGGATACCATCACCCGCATGGACGCCAGGCAGGATATTGAATATGTAATGCGAGAACTGAATGGTAAAACCAATGATCAGAAAAAGCATTTTGCCCGCAAGCTTCAGCAGTCGCACAGTCATCTTCACACGCTACAGTGGATCAATACACGTGACGGGAAGAGCACTACCTACACAGGCAACAAAGCGCAACCCCTTCTGCTTAATCATGTTCAAGTCAAAAACAGCCTGACTGCGGCTCGTCGTTCCGTTCTGCAAAACAAATCTTACGAATCCGCAGCTTTTCAGGCGGAGGGTGGAAAATATTTTATCATGGCAGAGCCATCGAGTGACGGAACATACGGCGTTGCCGCGCTGGTCAGTCAGCAAGTGCTTCGTGACGTGGAAAAGCATCAGCGTAAAAACCTGCGTCTGATCCCATACCCGAAGGAAGGCAGCTACAAAATTGAATCTGTACATCCCGACACACTACACGATATTACCGTCAAGACGGGTCATGATAATGAAAATGCGAGCCATTATTTTGAAAATGAAATCGTCGTTCGCTTCCGCCACAATCCTGATCAACGGCAATTGCGAAAGATCGCAGCAGATTTGAACTGTGAGCCAGGCCGAAAGCTCGGTTATACGTATGTGTTTCATTCGAATAACATGAACTTCAAAGAGCTAAAGCAATATTTCTCGCAGAAGTGGAACCCGGTATATGCAGAACCTCACTACATGTATCTGACGAATGAAAAAACACCCGTAAAAGCGTCGAATGTCTCTATTCCGAATGACCTGCTCTTTTCCCGCTATCAGTGGAATCTGCCGGCCACCGAAACCAACCGGGGCTGGGGACTATCCAAAGGCAGCAAAAATGTAGTCGTAGCCGTCGTGGATACGGGAGTGGATATGGACCATCCTGATCTGAAGGGCCAAATCCTACCGGGACACAACATAGTTAACCCGAAAGAAAAACCTTATGATGACGTTGGTCATGGAACGCATGTTGCCGGCATCATTTCCGCGCTCGTGAACAACGGCGAGGGAGTTGCCGGCATGACATGGTACAACAAGGTCATGCCTGTCAAGGTACTCGATCAATCCGGGTCCGGTACCACTTATTCCGTGGCAGAGGGCATTATATGGGCCGCCGACCATGGAGCCAAGGTCATTAATCTGAGCCTCGGCAATTATGCGCAAGCTGAATTTTTGCACGATGCGATTAAATATGCTTATGATAAGGATGTTGTATTAGTCGCAGCCACGGGAAATGATAATACGGAACGGCCAGGCTATCCCGCTGCCTATCCGGAGGTATTTGCCGTATCTGCCACAGACGCGTCCATGCACCGGGCTTCCTTTTCCAACTATGGAGATTATGTTGACGTTATGGCCCCCGGCGCAAGCATAGCAAGCACTTATCCGGGGAACCAATACGCTGCCCTCTCGGGCACTTCGATGGCCAGTCCGCATGTATCAGCGCTCGCGGCCCTTGTTCGTTCCATCAACCCCGACCTGACAAATAAAGAGGTCATGGATTTAATGAGAAGCAGCGTGAATGATTTGGGCACACCGGGACATGACAAATATTTCGGATATGGCCAAATCGACGTATATAAGACGTTGAAAGCAGCTCAACGTACGTATGTTCCCTTGCAGTTCTACCCACAGCATTTGAGTGAAAAAATTAAATCTCTTTTGAAAATTCTGGAAAAGTAAACAGGATTCCGTTTGGGCAAAAAAAGCAGCCATGTACGCTCCATGGTCAAAAGCTTTTCATGTAGTCTCATGAAATCTCAAATAACCTTATGTATCAATGTTTTTGCTTATCTTACTTCTCATCTAGTCACAAACTACCTTATTGAATTCCATCGTTTTTTTGAGGTTTTGTGAACAGTGTGTGACCACTACAACAATAAAAAAAGAACACATTCGGCAAAAATTAATTGCTTGATGTGTTCTTTTTTATGCATTATTTATTCATTAGCGCAATAGGAGGATTCGATTATGTATTTTGCGAACAATGGCTTTGCTACTCTTAACTGTTTACCTAATGTTATCACTGGAAAGTTGCCAGAATTTAATTCGTTGTAGGCTGTTGCCTGACCTACCATAAGTATTTGCTGGATGTGGGTTACGTCTAGGAACGCCCTAACAAATGCATATGGATAGTCTTCATCCATTATCGCTGTCATTATAAACGGTTTCGGCTCAATATGTATCCCATCTGTACTCAATTGATCTGCCTCCATGTAAAATGTTGATTTTATAAACTATCCGTTGAAATCTAACCAGAGGAATCCATAAATTAAAGTGATTAGTCCTATAATACCGAACAAGCAAAAAAGTAAAGGCATACGAACAAATTTTTTACCTTCCATAATAACCACCTCATTTAAGAATATAAAACAGGTAGAAGAAGTCGGCTACTTCATTTCATCTAATCTACAAACCGCCTCTATGGTAAGTCTATGCTGCTCCATGGGAAACGTAAAGATAAGTCCCCAAATTAATTTTAGCGCTATAATCCCTATAATTTATGTACAACAAAGCCAAGGAATTAAAATCAGCTTTCACATCTTCCATGCCCTGGACGCACAAAAAGCTATATAAACAAAGAATTATTTATCAATTTTGTAGTTTGAGGGTGTCTATATAGGCATTTTTCCACCGTTTGGACGCAACATATTAGTCAAAAACCATATGTTTAGTCAATATCCAGTACCTTTTGTTATAGTTTGGATTGGCATCACCATTATCTAATCGTCTTCTTCTGTCCTTGTTCATTTTAGAAACATTGTTGATATTGTATGGTAGACTATTCTTTTGAAAATATAAGTTGAATTGCTCAACATCTTTTTGTTGTCTACCTCTTCCATCACGCAAGTTTACTTTTGTAATTAGTTCTGTTTGTTCTTCTTTGTATAAACGTTTGCCTATAATTGTATCTAAGTAATCGGTAATATCAGCCTTGTCATATGTATTATCTAATATTGTATACGTATCTTGTTAGAGCTTCGTTTTTATGTAATTCATATAACCGTCTTCTTCACTGACCACTTATTCAAAAAACTGCTTATCATAGATTTCTTTAAAGAACATCAAATCATTGATAGCTTTATCATATCCAACTTCATTATTTACTGGACGATCATATACAATTCGATTAGACTGCTTCCTGTACTTTTCCCCATAGGATGATGTGCCATGTTCTTGTAGGTATAAAGCAGGTTCAACGTTTGTCGCAGTTAGTACATCTGAAACAGTAATTCTTCTCTTTGTTGATTGTATCAAAATTTCTCCTTTCTGTTCAGAACAAAAATCTACCCTCCTTTTTCACATTGTTTCAGTCTAATTGATTCATTACGTCCGTTTTCTCCAATTGTTTCTACAATGTCTTTCAGATGGACATTTCGCCATTTTGTCGGGCGCTCTGATCACCTACCCAAGCACAACAATTTGACTTACCTTCGATTGAAGCAAGGTGTATGCAAATTTTATCCTCCTTTATTCAGGAGTATAGGAAGTGTTTGTGTACCATGAAACAATTGAAAAACACAGCAATTATCCTTACAAGTGTATTGGCTCTAACTGCGGTAGCTCCATTGGCAGCTTCTGCTGCAACAGTTAAGGGGATCGAAGTATCGAAGGATCTTGGAGTTATAGTTATCTAAAAAACTGGTCAGGAGGTGCACGAGGTTCTTGGTGGGACAAGTCCGACAATGACCTCAACTGTTAAAAAAGGTTATGGACATACGAAGATTAAAGTTCGGAATGAAGGAAAATCAAATCTCACTTGGAGCTTGCAGGGTAACGGGAGAGAATATGTCTATAAAACTGTTGGCAAAGGAGACACATTAACGTGGACTAGCGTTAATTCATTCCGAAATGGGATGCCTTCAGGGAAATACGTAATTCAATTCAGAGCCAACGGTAACGAAGTTAAAGGCGAAGCTTGGGGTACTACTGGTCAGTACACAGGAGACATGAACTAACCGTTGGGGTTCTGAATTGAATAAAAAAAATTTGGAAAATTGTTGGCTTCTCAGCTTTAGTCATTGTTTTAGTTATCATTTTCTTGGCTATGTATTGCAATGTATACAATTGAATTGTTATGAATGCTGTACCACAGCTTTCCAAAAGACAAGAGCCTTCCTTAAAGGGAGGGCTTTTATTTGTGTAGACTTTTGAGAAAAATCATAACTCCTCCCTAGCTCCACACATAAAAAAGGCTAGACGGACATCCCCATCTAACCTCTTGAGAAAAGTTGGTTTTCTAGATTCTACTGTGATCTTGATTCTTAAGACAATCTTTAATAGCTTACATTTCGCCGTGGTGAGTCGGTTGATAGCTGGACCCTTTATCTTGAAATTGTAAAGGCGCGATCACTACTGCTACTAGCATAAAACTGGATACTAATAAGGTTAGAATTACTTTACGTTTCATCTTCATCCACCTCATTAATCAAATTTCTGTATGCCGCCTTCGTCTCAGATGATGCATACTCCTGATAGGAATCATACAGCTTTACACATTTAATTATATACGATTTATTATTGATTAATGTAGATTTTTCTAAACAACTTAACAAAAAAGTAAATCCATCTGCAAAATTACTTTTGTTAAAGTAGTAAACCGCTAATTCCTTTGAAAAATGTATAAAGCGTTCTGTTATAAAACGTTGAGTATAATAGCTTTCGACTTTTTGTTGCTCCAGATAAGATGAAATGTCCACTTCGAATTGGTTTAATATATGATCTACATCAAAATGATATCGATTAGCCGCCTCAAGGATATTATCAAGTGCAGGAAGAACCTCATCTTTTCTTGAAGCAATGTATGTTACATAATTGGTCAGCACACTCTCTTCGCCTGAAAGAAGTTTATTTACATACGTATTTACAACCGCCCAATTCTCATATTTATTTTTCCATTTCAAGGTTTCTTCATCCGTATCCGTTACCCAGCTTAAGTCAGCATATTTTTTGATATGCTGGAATCCCTGTTCATAGTCTTTCCTCTCGTCACAGGCTTGCGCACGAAGCAAATGTGATAATGCCCAATAAGCAAACAAAGGGAAGCTGGGCTGCCTTGAATTTTCTTTTTTCACACGATGTTGCTGTTTGCTCAATTTGTATTGAATCTCAGCCTTTTCTCCCAAATCTTTAGCGAATAATTCCACTTTGTCCCATTTACGTAACGAACGATATGTATTCGCTAAATCCTTTAAACCATCTAGTTGGTCTAGTTCGTCCAAACGAACAACGTAGGTTCCAAACTGCACGGCTGCTTCATAGTTTTTTTCTTGGTCATCCCCTTGCCTGCTCTGAAACAGGCGGTACTGACACACAGCCAAACGTTCGGAGTACTGCTTATTCTCAGTGAGCGCCACATTCTCATAAAGTATAGCCGCCGCTTCATACAATCCTTCTTCAAAAAATTGTTCAGCCAGTTCAAATAATGGAGTAGCATAGCCTAACTTATCCAATAGCATATTCACGACTTGCTGAATACAATCCAATTTATTCAACTTTGCACAACTTTCCAGATAGGGACTCATTCTACGCCAATTCGGAGTAGAGTCGGCTAGATATTCAGGGATATACTGTTCGTAGTAGTAACCGACAGGGTGTCCCATCAATTCCGTCATTTGATCCAAATGAAAGACTGAAAACTTCCGATTACCATTAATGAGACTACTGACCGTACCGGGATTCATCTCTGATTTCCTAGCTAGGTTGCTGATGTTTAAATCATGTTCGTTCATGTACTTAATCAGTTCTGCGAGTATCGTGGTTGTATTGGACAAAATTAACCACCCCTTTAAAGAAAACTTATTAGGATATCAACTCATTTAAAATAGGAACATCATAATCAAATGATAAAATGGAATTATCACAATGTATTGTACCATCTTTTGGAACAAAATCATAGACCTTTCATATTTGTACTCACGATACCTTTTAGGATTGTTTACAAATATTTGTTGATTAAGGGTATTATCATGTAACCAAGCGATTTGTTCTATACCTGATAATCTATAGTAGAAAATAGCGGTACTACTCAAGCCATACAAAGTTACCTGATTGAACATTGATACTCATAATCCTTTGTGTATTATCAGTAGATTTAGCTCTAAATTGATGTATGTAACAATCGAACAACCGTCCACAATTTGCGTATGGTATCGAGTCAAAAAATAAGCTGAATCGCGGAGTTGGAGTGCTATGCCATTATTTATGGAAATTGAATGGTAATTCGATTTTAAATACCCCCGGTATCGGAGAAATTTGTTCATAAGCTTAATCACCGTAAACAAAATAGCTTCATTGTGTAGCTGGATGTACTAAGGGTAATTCTGGAAATTAAATAGGTGTTTTAGGTGTAAATACACCCCCCTCACTTAAATTATATACTGATATATGGATGTTAATTACAAAGAAACCTAAATTTAATCATCTAGGTTCGGTGAAAATATAGTATTAGACTGATCAGTTTGAAGAAGCAGCGGCGGCGCAAGACTTGATAAATAAAGTCTTAGACTGCTGCTGTTGTCGTTCAACTAACGTTTCCCGTTAGCTTAACCAGACGACGACCTTAATCATCGCTTGTTTCTATACAAGAGTCCCAAACAAGTAAACTGCAAACACAATAATACTAAGAATCAACATAACTCCTCCCACCCTATAACACAAAGAAGTACCAAAATTATTTGGATATTTTTTCGAAATTATCAATGCTGGTAACCAAAATACAATAGCAGCCATAAATGGAATGTGATACCCCTCAGTATCATTCGTATATATATCCCAATTGAATAACTTAAAAAGATAATGGCTCAACATAAAGTCGTTTTGAAATTTAAAATTAAATAAAAACCCTAAAGTTAGAACAACTATTGCAAATGACCCAGTACCAAACGGTCTTTTTATTGTCACTTCATTTCGCTCCCTTGCAAATTGGTGTCCCTTGGCTACAATTCTCATCGAGTTGACTTTTCAATTATATCCTATACGTAGGAACAGCAAATTTGTTGCGTTATCCTGCCCGTCAGCTTAATGAAGCATTGTCAGTCTAATACTTTATTTTCTCAGTCTACAACTTTATTTTCTTTTGACACTAGGCTGTAACAGTGTACGTAGTATACACATATGAAATTATAGTCTGTTCATCTTCTCAATCATCTTTTGTTTTGTAGGATTAGCATATAAGAGTGTAGTATGAATGTTGCTATGCCCCGCTTGATTCGCTACTTCATGGACTGACATATCATTTTCTAATGCGTAAGAGCAGAAGAAATGTCTCAGATCGTGAGGAGTTATTTCCTTTCCTACAATCGCTGAATATTTATTGAAGAGCTTATTGATCACGGTTCTGTCTAATTTACCTCCTCTATTACTTGGAAACAGATAGTCACTTGTAATTCCTTTGTCTGTGCGATCTTTAATCCAACTCTGTATGGCTGTCCTCGCCTTATCTCCCATAAACACAGTTCTAGTCTTCTTTCCTTTGCCTTCGGATACAATTAACTCTCTTAATGTCAAATTGAAATCAGTTATACGAATATTTAGAGCTTCACTGATCCGCAATCCACAGTAGGCCAGTAATGACACGATAGCATAGTTGCGTTTTGACTCATGTTCCAGCACCAATTGTCTGAACTTCTCAACATCGGCAAGTCCAACAGTAGCCAGTGAAGCATATTGACGTTGAATCTTTAACATATCCTTTTTATTAATCGCAACCTCTGTCTGCACTCCTGATTCAATCAGGTAATCGTTAAACTTGATAAGTGCGCTGATCTTAGCATTGATGGAAACAGGGGCAAGCTTCTTCAATGTTTTGAGATAGCTTATGTAATCCTTCACATTCTCTCTATGCAGCTTCTTGAACTCTATTCCTTTGCTCTCATCAAACCATTTCATAAATCCACTTACATTAAGTATGTAACTTTTAATTGTGTTCGAGCTTTTATCTTTCTGACGTAAGTATTCCTCAAAAGCTTGGATCATCTTCACCACTCCCATACAATTATGTTGCATTATATAACTCAATTATACTGTTATCTCATTCACTTTGCCACATAATATAAATTATGTGGCATTACTAGAATTGATGAAAATTATTGACTATACAATGTTCTGCCAGACAAAATGGTCAGCAGAAATAACCATCTTGAGAATCAAGACGGTATTAACCAAGTTGGTTAGCACTGATATGGATAGTTGGACACAGCATCAACCCAATGACCAACTTAGAAAATATCGAACTCGATAGTAGATATCGAGAAATAATGTGTAAAAAAGCTTGATACATCAAAGGATATTTTATAAATTAAATTTGGTAAAACTAAATTTCGAAAAATTCTTTATTTATCTATGCTTTTAAACACGGCAAACACGTATCGCAATCGTAACAGGAATAGCGGAGTGAGAGTATTATAATTGTCACCCTAAGACAAATTGTCTCAAGGTTGAATCATAAACGCAACTCACGCACGGTCATTTCTTTTACTGTTTTCTGTTGACCAGTCGATGGGACAATGTGTCCCTGTGTGATAAACTCTTCTCGATCAATGGTTTTAGGTAATGAGCGCATTTCAAACATTTTACTTGAAAACTGCTCATAGGCTTGAATCATTTTTCTTGCAGTTTGAGGAATAATATCAACAGAGTTTAACCACTTTTCCCACTCACCATGCACCAAATCATTTTCTTTTACAGGCTTCAGTCGTTTTCCAATCTCAAACACCGATTGACCAGCAATTTGCTTATAGCTATTGATCTCTTTATAGTAGTTCTAAACAAAAAATAACCCCGGAATATTTACCGGGGCAAAGTCTCTATTCTTTTGAAACTTTTGGAAGTGTTATGTGTATAGTAAGTGATGGTTTATCATAATTCACTTTCGCACCTATCGCTTCACTAATGAACCTGAGATTCACGAAGAAAACTCCCCCAGATAAAGCCGGAGATTGCGTTAGGTTATATTTTTTGTTATTTACATAACCATCATTACTATCCTGAGTCAATTTTATTACAGTGGAACCGTCCTTACTTGATGCGGTTACTGTTTTTTGAGCGTTATCCCATTTAACTTCCATCCCATATCTGGCGAAAATTTCACGAAACGGAACCATTGCTGTCCCACCATAGGAAATAAAAGCTTCAAAGTCGATTTTTTCGTTGTCAATATAAACTGTAGGTTGGGCAATATCAGCATGAATTGCTCCAGAAAAACTTGATGTTATTAACAACATCAAAAACAATATAATAAGATTTCTTTTCATTACAAATCACCCTTAATTATTATTTTCCTCTCACAGTTATAGTGACAGTGTTATTACCATCGCGCGCTATGTTAGCATAGTCAGTAAGCGGAGCACTAAAGGCACTACTTGGAACTGATGCACCATCTACTTTAATACTTGAATAGATAGCTTTATTTCGTCCTCTGTCTCCAGTTGAAACAACAGTTGATAGAAGCTTCCATTGATCGACGCTATTAATGTCGAGACTATCATTAGTTTCCATAATAGAAATTAAGGGAGTATCTGTACTTCTATTACAGGCCATATCTGCACATGTTGCTATACCATTAATCTTCATCCTTACCTTACCACCATCATTATACCACACATACAAATTTACATTAGAATTTGGTAAATATGCATTTGAACCTTGTACATTCGTATAACCTGCAATGAGCTTGGCTGCTTTACTCACACCGTTTCTTTTGACAATCATAGTTGGTTTCCATCCCTTTTCTTTCTCACCCACACCAACACTAGAATCATAGACTAGTCCCATATCTGCTTCATAAGCCCCCGAAGTAAATCCAGAATAATTATAGGCGGCTGTCTCTTCAACAACTTGTGAGTCAAGTGGAAGTCTTAACAAAGTAGATAGGTATCTTCCATTTTTGGTTATATTCTGTCTACCTCCAATACCATCCCCAATATTATAAGCAGAGGTGGTAATTCGGTCGTTTTGACCTTCAGGTAAATATTTAAAATCCGGCTTCTCAATTGTAAGCACTGGAGCTTTATCGGGAGTCTCTTCATACTTGTACACATAATCTTCACCTATAATAGTGTAATCATAAATGGCATTATCATAAACACTTTCCGACACATTTTTATTCATACTTATCTTTTGGTTGCTAGCTCTGTCCTCTTCGATTCCCTTCTTAAAACGGTTTACAAGTTCATTAATTTTTGAACTAGATACATCATCCGGTTTATGTATTACAATTTCCCTACCGTTAGTCCCCTCCAAATTTTTGTCTGCACTTTCTGCGCTTGCAATATGCCCAGCAAACGGAGAAAAAAATAAAGAAGCAGCGGCTAGAATTGGTAATACCATTTTCTTTTTCATTTCGGTTCCTCCAAATAGAAAATTTTTGAAAATGTTACACGAGATAATCCTACCACTTTTTCCCTAGTTGTCAACATAAAAATCTATCTAAAACATTAAATGTTAATTTTCAAGAAAAAACAGACATATATACAGTGTGTTTTAGTCAATTTTTCTTTATTTAAGTTCTTTATTTGGGTTAGCATAAAAAAGCAACCGACACATGTCAGTTGCTCATCTCTCCACAAAATACCTATTCGTCATATACCACGCCTTACCCTTAACTGTATCCACCATACCCTTCTTGCTGTCCAGAAACACAATCTCCCCACATTCTTTACATCCCCACTTACTACGCTTATATGCCGATTCCTCTATATAAGAAGATCCACATTTACACTCCACCTGAATCAATGTCTTATGCTGACTGTATGCTTCTGCTAACTGTTCAGTGGCCTTGCTTGTTGCTGTAGGCTGAATAGCTACTACATGTTCCCTCTGCTCAGAAAATTCATTATGTACCTTAAAATCTGCTACAAGCTCAGGATTTAATCCAAAATATTCTTTTCCTACTGTCGTCACATATTTACTTCCTACTCGATAAGACTCTATCCAGTCTTGTATTTGCTTGCTGGATAGATTGACTCTTCCTTTGATACCGCTATTTAGCGTGTAGGTCATTGTGTGATGTTGGTTTAGATTCATAGATAACGTTACTCCTTTAATCTATCTTATAAGATTCATTATACTATAATATAGAAAACAAAAAAGACGTGGTTGCCCACGCCCTTTCATTTAATCATTTTTTAGGATTGTGTCAAAGAAACAATTAAGAAGAAAGGCTCACCGTCTCAAAAAATTGAAAACGCAATTCCTGATGCTAGACTAAAAAGTGGACACCGAGAATCGAGAATTCGAGAATAAAATCAAATACATTCGAGGTGCGTCCCTATGAGTAAAAACTACGACAAGGCTTTTACAGTTCAAACCGTTCAAATGATTCAAGAAGAAGGTAAACCTGTCTCTCCAGTGGCGAGAGAATGGGGCATCTCCGCGAGCACGCTGTATCGTTGGGTAGCTGAACATAACCAAGATGGGAAACAGGCTTTCCCTGGCAGTGGGAACCTGAAGCCTGAGGATCAAGCCACAAGAGAGCTCCACAAACGCATTCGTGATCTGGAAGAGGAGAACGATATTCTAAAAAAGGCGATGCACTACTTTGCCAAAGACCGACGCTGATCTTTTCTTTATATATGATCACCGCTTCCAGTGTCGTGTTGCAAAGACGTGTGCGGTGTTTGGTGTTTCACGAAGCGGCTATTACAGATGGGTACAAACTCGAACGATTCATAAAGAACGCCAAAAACAACGGGAAAAGCTCTTACAACGTATCCGCCGGATCTTCTTGGATTCACGCCGTTTGTAGGGCAGTCGGAAGATTCATAAAGCTTGGGTTCAGCAAGGAGTTGTTGTGTCAGAAAAAACGGTCGTGCGAATCATGAAGGAGCTTGGTTTAACGTCCAAGAACCGTGAAAAAATACAAAGCAACTACGAACTCCAAACACCAACTGCCTGTTCAGGAGATCCTTTTAAACCAGCCGTTTGTTGCTGAGGCTCCAAACGAGGTGTGGATGACGGATATTACGTATATTCCTACCGATGAAGGCTGGCTTTATTTGGCGAGCGTGATGGACTTGTACAGCCCCAAAATCGTAGGATTCCACATGGATTCTCGGATGACTAAAGAGTTAGCCATTCAGGCCCTTGAGCAAGCCTATCGTGTCCAACGACCGGGCAAAGGAGTTCTGCATCATTAGGATCGAGGGAGCCCATACGCATCTCACGAATATCAAGCTAAGCTGGTTAAGTACCATATGAAAGGCAGCATGAGCCGCAAGGGGAACTGTTATGACAACGCCTGTATTGAATCCTTTCACAGCGTTCTAAAGAAGAACTGATTTACTTAGATCACTACAAAACCCGTCGTGAGGCAAAGAAGCAGATTTTCGAATATATTACATGCTTTTATAATGGAAAACGAATCCATTCTTCTCTGGGTTATGTATCACCAAATGAGTATGAACGGTTGTACCGAAAACCCGCTTGAAATTCTCGACTTGGGGTGTCCATTCTATTGACAGTAGTCCAACACAAGGATTGCGCAGTTTGTTGAGTAAAAAAGAAGAAACTGATCCAGTAGAAATTGAAGAAAAACCCCGTGACCAGAAAGTTGAAGTTTAGAAGAAAGTATAAGCAAAACCATTGATACATAAGGAATTTTTGAGTAGATTATAAAAAAGCAGCCATGTACGCTCTATGGCTGCTTTTTTATAATCACTTAGCGCTTAGAGCTGCTACGTACCTGACGCTTGCCATTACTCCGAGTATGACTGCGGGTATGACAGCAAGGGTCACCTGGGTCCTTTACAACCACTGGAAATATATGGTGTGGTACAGGTATAATGTGCGCTTGATTGATAATCTCAATCGGATGAACAACGGGAACAACTTGCGGAAAAAATTGATGATTTACAAATTGGATCGGCGGGCACACGATCGGTTCGATAGGGCAATGACTCATGATGTGCAACTCCTTTCGGTGAATTAGTACAGCATATTACGAAGGGGCTCCCTGTGATTGGATGATTACCCCCTATTGCAAATATCCTTACAAAATAGGCCTTCGATCCATGATGAACGAGCTTCAAGCAGTTCTCCCAGCAACCGGCATAACTTGCGCAATCCTGATTCGAGTGTATCCTTGGCCGTGTATAAAAAGGAAATACGAATATGACTACCTTCCATACCACCTGCATAGCATACCCCGCCGGGTAAAAAGGATATGCCTTCCCGATCAGCTAATCGTCCCAGCTCTGCGATATCAACAGTAGGCGGAAGTTTTATCCACATATTAAGACCACCCTCAGGTACTTGCCAGGCGACTTCTGCAGGGGCAAAGCTCTGGCTGTACTGCTGCAATATGAAATGAAGAGAAATCCAGCGCTTCCTCACGATGCAATGACGCAGAAGGCCCGGCTACATAGCATCCCTTTCCCTGTGTACACACCACAAGATGTATGGATTCCAGCTCCGCATACGCCTTGCTTACAGTTACGGGACTAACCGAGAGTAGACTGGACAAATGGCGGACAGAGGGAAGCTTTGTACCCTGAGGCAGCAGTCCGGACTGGATACGGTCCGCCAATGTTTTGGCAATCTGTAAATTTAGTTTGACGCTGCTATTGCCGCTGAGTTTAATATGCATCGGAATCGTCCCTACAGAATCTGACCATCGGCTTCCATTGTAACATTCAATCACTTGGTAGATGACGCAAACGGTCGAACGAGCTTCTTGTTTTCCATATTTTTCTCAATTGACTTTATACCCGGATATCATTATTATCTTACAGTATAAGATAAATACCAGAAGGTGTTGTGGCCAATGGATTATAAAGCATCAGCAGCAGAACTATTCGAGTGTATCGCCAAATCGCGCAAACCGGTATTAGAGGAACGAATGCACTTTTCCCGTGGTGAAATGGGGATTCTTATCGCTCTGAGTCATCAGGACGGGGTTACCTCAGGCCACTTAAGCGACTACTTGTCCGTCAGTACGGGACGAGTAGCAACGGCGCTGAAAAGTTTGGAGAAGAAAGGACTGGTTGTACGACGTACGGATGTCAACGACAAACGCAAGGTGATTGTATTCATTACGGATTCAGGCAAGCAATTTATGATTGACAGGTATAACAAAGGAGTCGCATGGACCGAGAAAATTCTTCGAAAGCTGGACGAACAAGATGCCAAAGAGTTTATCCGACTCATCAAGCTTATTGTCTCTAAAGACTAAATTCCTATGTAGAGGCCGCATGCAGAGGGCATTAATTGCACCAAACACCTAAGATTTTCAGATAAAAGGAGAACAACAGAATGCTGAAGATATTCAAATATCTCAAGAAAAATGAATGGATGCTCGTGTTTTGCAGCCTAGCCTTCATCGTTGTGCAGGTATGGCTTGATTTGAAATTGCCTGATTATATGGCCGAAATTACAACCAAGCTGCAAGCAGCAGGAACGCCGATGTCGGAACTGCTGATTCCCGGTAGTTACATGCTGTTGTGTGCCGTCGGCAGTATGATTGCATCTATTATTGTCGGCTATTTTGCGGCAAAGGTGGCGGCAGGGCTAGCCATGCGTCTGCGTGCGATGGTATTTGATAAGACCTTATCCTTTTCGATGGAAGAGATGAACAGCTTTTCGACAGCAAGCCTCATCACCCGCTCCACGAACGATGTTACCCAGATTCAAACGGTGGTTGCGCTAGGGTTGCAGGTGATCATCAAGGCGCCGATTCTGGCCGTGTGGGCCATTGTGAAAATTGCGGATAAAAACTGGCAGTGGACCGCCTCTACTGGAGTGGCCGTGGCTGTCCTGATTCTGATGCTGAGTGTTATTGTTATTTTCGCTCTCCCAAGTTTCCAGAAAATTCAGCGTCTCACCGATAATCTGAACAGGGTAACACGCGAGCATCTGACCGGACTTCGGGTGGTGCGCGCTTATAATGCGGATCAGTATCAGGAGCAGAAGTTTGAGCAGGCCAACGCCGAATTGACGAATACAAACCTGTTTGCGAACCGGTTAATGACCATGATTGGTCCGGGTATGACCTTTATTATGTCGGGTTTGAGTGTCTCTATCTATGGGATCGGCGCTTACCTGATTAACGGGGCGGCCATGCCCGACCGCATTGCGCTGTTCTCCAATATGGTCGTATTCTCCTCTTATGCGATGCAGGTGGTCATGGCCTTTATGATGGTAAGTATGATATTCATCCTGATGCCTCGCGCTTCGATCTCTGCCAAACGGATCCTGGAGGTATTGAATACCAAATCCAGCATTGTTAACGGGCACGAGACGGCTGGAGAAGAGGACGTGATGGGTCAGGTGGAATTTCGTAATGTCAGCTTCAAATATCCGGACGCGGAGGAGCCTGTACTTCGCAATATCAGCTTTACAGCGAAACGAGGTGAGACGGTTGCCTTTATTGGCGCAACAGGCAGCGGCAAAACGAGCGTGATCAATCTGATTCCCCGTTTCTACGATGTGACCGAGGGAGAGGTGCTCGTGGATGGTGTGAATGTCAGAAACTATATGCAGCAGGCACTCCATAACAAAATCGGGTATGTCCCTCAAAAAGCCGTGCTTTTCAGCGGTACGGTGGCATCCAACGTTTCGTATGGCGATAACGGAAGAGCAGGAGCTTCAGAGAAGCTCGTCAAAGCAGCCGTAGCGATTGCCCAAAGCACGGAGTTTGTCGAAAAAATGGACAGTCAGTATCAGGGACGGATTTCACAAGGTGGAGCGAACGTGTCTGGTGGTCAAAAACAGCGTCTGTCCATTGCGCGTGCCATCTACCGTCAGCCGGAGATTTATATCTTCGATGATTCCTTCTCAGCACTGGATTACAGAACAGACCGGATTCTGCGCTCCGCTCTCAAAAAAGAAACCGACCATGCTACGACACTCATTGTTGCTCAGCGCATAGGCACCATTAAGGACGCTGACCGGATTATCGTACTGGACCAAGGTGAGGTGGTAGGGAACGGTACGCATGAAGAGCTGATGGCGAACTGCAGCACCTATCAGGAGATTGCTTATTCACAGCTTTCGAAGGAGGAACTCGTACATGGATAAGAATGAACGCAACGTCGGCAGCCAGCATATGAAAATGAAACAGCTAGGTCCCATGGGTGGGGGTCCTGCGGGGGGCATGGGTGCTGGTGAAAAAGCGAATGATTTTAAAAAGACCATCAGCCAGCTTTTATCCTACAGCAAGGCCTATGTACCCATGATTATACTCTCTATGGTGCTGGCCCTGGTCGGTTCCGCCTTTAACGTGATTGGTCCGGGTAAACTCAGTGATATTGCCAACCTGATCCAGGAAGGAATCGTAACAGGGATTGATGTGAGTGCTGTCCAGAAGATTGTTCTTGTATTGGCGCTTTTGTATGGTCTTGGTCTTATCTTTAACTATTTCCAAGGTTTTATTACGGTAACCGTGTCACAGCACCTTACAAAAAAGATGCGGAGAGAGCTGTCCCGAAAAATCAATCATATGCCTTTGAAGTATTTTGATGCTACAAGCTACGGTAATGTGCTCAGCCGTGTGACCAACGATGTCGATACCATCGGACAAACATTAAACAACAGTATCGGCACGCTTGTCAGCGCGCTGGCAACCTTCGTGGGTGCCTTGATTATGATGCTGTATACGAACTGGATCATGACCGTTACCGGGATTGTAGCTACGCTGATCGGTTTTTCCCTGATGACTGTGATTATGAAGCATTCACAGAAATATTTTGTAGCACAGCAAGCGGAGCTTGGCCAGATCAACGGTCATATCGAAGAAACCTATGCGGGTCATAACGTAGTCAAGGTATATAACGGAGAAAAATCAGCCAAGGAAGTATTCCATGGCATTAACGGCCGCTTATATACAAATGCATGGAAGTCCCAGTTCATGTCTGGCCTGATGATGCCGGTTATGATGTTCATCGGGAATTTCGGTTATGTCGCTGTCTGTGTTGTGGGCGCTTTGCTAGTGAACCAACATGCTATAACGATCGGAACTATTGTGGCCTTCATGGTGTATATTCGTCTGTTTACACAGCCCTTGTCACAGTTGGCACAGGCCGCAACCAATATGCAATCGGCGGCTGCCGCCAGTGAACGTGTATTCGAATTTCTGGGTGAAGAAGAATTGGCGGATGAGAGCGACAAGACTAAGAAGTTGGACAACGCCAAAGGGGATGTCGAATTCAAGCATGTCCGTTTCGGTTATAACGAAGACCGTATGATTATCAAAGACTTCTCCATGAAAGCTGAAGCCGGTCAGAAAATTGCCATTGTTGGTCCGACTGGCGCCGGTAAAACGACGCTCGTGAATTTGCTCATGCGGTTCTATGAGCTGAACGATGGGGAAATATATATTGACGGAACTCCAATCAGCCAATTAACACGTGAGAATATTCATGAATTATTCTGTATGGTGTTGCAGGATACCTGGCTGTTTGAAGGAACGATCCGTGAGAATATCGCCTTTTCCAAAGAGCAAGTTACCGATGAACAGGTGGAAGCCGTATGTAAAGCGGTGGGGCTGCACAGCTTTCTTAAAACACTGCCGCAGGGCTATGATACGGTGCTGGACGACAAAGCCAATCTCTCTGCTGGTCAAAAGCAATTGATTACCATTGCAAGAGCCATGATTGAAGATGCACCCATGCTTATTCTAGATGAGGCCACAAGTTCGGTCGATACGCGTACGGAATTGCTGATTCAACAAGCGATGGATCGGCTTACTGTAGGGAAAACCTCCTTTGTGATTGCCCACCGCCTTTCGACGATCAAGAACGCGGATATGATTCTGGTCATGAAGGACGGTGACATTATCGAAACAGGTAACCATGAGGAATTGCTGGCTAAAGGTGGCTTCTATGCCGATCTATACAACAGTCAGTTTGAACATGCATCCTAAAAATAACCACTCTCTAATTGAAAAACAGGATAGTAGCTACTAATAGCATATCAGGGTAAAAGAGAAACGTGTCTGGATGATCGCTGTGAAGAGCGATCCAGACACGTTTTTGATATGCTCAAAAGCTGCCCGATGTTTGGCAGATCAGCTTGTTTATTATGTTTTTTCATAGCTGCTAGAAGTTGCACTTGGGATGGTTTTATGTATAGCGTAACCTTCGAACGAGAAACGAAGCATTTCAAGCTTGGGCTGTATAATTGCAAGATTTACGTGATAGTGATTTGTATGATCAACTGTTATATTATATTCAAACGTTTACTGTTATACTTCATTCTTGTTATAATACAATAAATTTCATAGTACAGTATAGAATACAGGAGATGATTGGATTGGAATACAAATTTTCCGGTATGGCTCGTACTCAGAGCTCGTCCATCGTTAGAGACATTTTGAAGCTGACACAGAGAACAGAAGTGTTATCCCTGGCAGGTGGTCTTCCGGCCGATGCCTTTTTTCCCATCGAAGCCGTTGCTCAAGCCTATGAACGGGTATTCCGTCTGGGCGGTACTACTGCGCTTCAATACGGTCTAACCGATGGATATATTCCTCTACGGGAACGCCTTACAACCATAATGGCATCCCAAGGCATCTCTGTCACGAGAGATAACATCATCATGACGACGGGCTCACAGCAGACTATTGATCTGGTTTCGCGTGTGCTGCTTGATCCGCAGAATACTGTATTGGTGGAGTCCCCTACTTATTTGGCAGCTCTCCAGGTGTTTAAGTCCTATGGTGCCAACATTGTAAGTGTAGATACAGACTCCAACGGTATGCAATTAGATGATCTTGAAGCCAAGCTCAAGCAATATCAGCCCAAATTCGTGTATGTTATTCCAACTTTCTCCAACCCTGCGGGGAGTGTATGGAGTATGGAACGCAGAGTAGGCGCTGTTGAGCTATGCCGTAAATACGAAACTTTGATTTTTGAGGATGATCCTTACGGACGCCTCAAATTTGACGAAAACCTTAACTTTCCTTCCCTTTTATCCATTGACCAGCAACAAGGTGGAGACAGTCATGTCATGTACACCTCTACGTTCTCCAAAACCGTTGCTCCTGGTGTTCGTTCTGGATGGCTGGTTGCTGATCAAGCAATTGTCAATAAAGTCTCGAAGGCCAAACAATCTGCTGATCTGCACTCCAGCAGTATTGATCAACGTGCTTTAAACGAGCTATTGGACTTTTTTGATTTGGATGGACATATTCGTACCGTATCCAGCGAATATCACTCTCGTATGCTACGCCTCACTACACTGATGAAAGAACGTCAATGGGAAGGCATTACGTGGAATGATGCACTTGGGGGCATGTTTATGTGGGTTACTTTACCCGAAGACTTCCGTTCCGATCGCTTGCTGGAACTGGCCATTCAGGAAGGTGTCGCATTCGTGCCAGGACAAGTATTTTATGCTGATCTGAGCGGTAACAACCATATGCGGATCAACTTTACGCATACTGATCCTTCATTGCTTCCTGAAGCGGTTAACCGTTTGGATCGGGCATTGAAGATGTATACAGAGGAAAGATTGGAAAAAAGCGTGCGCTAGCGAAGATTGGCAGGAAACCTACGCGATAACGGTTTGCGAAGCATTTGATCTTAACGATTGCTGTTGCGTGGCTGCTTCCGCACGTTTTTAAGTTAGAGAGAATGGGCAAGTAAAAAACAGAATGAAGCTCCCAGTAATTATGCTGGGGGCTTCATTCTGTTTTGGCAAAGAACTAAAAAAATAGGTCTATCCAATTGCTATGAAAATACACTTATGCTACATAATCCTTATGTATTAAAAATGGTGAGTCATGATTCCTATAGGAACATAACTCACCATTTTTAATCATTCAATACATACATTTGGATTGCAGATTTTTCATGCAAACAGTCATTTAAAAGATTAACTTCATACATTTTAAGGTGTTGCAGTGTGGAAAGTTTTCCGTAAGCCGGGTTCTGTGCTATTCGTGGTTCAGACGGGAACTACCCTCCCACTACAAGCGACAATCATCTATCTAGGCCGAATATTGCTATCCGGCTCCAGCGACCAACCTAGACACGCCTCGGGCTAAGGCCGCTTCGCGAAGAAGCTGTGTCCCATTAGGTCTTGCTCCAGATGGGGTTTACCAGGAACGAAGTCACCAGCGTTCCTCGGGGTCTCTTACACCTCGGTTCCATCCTTGCCTGTGCCGCAAGCGGCCATCGGCGGTCCATTTCTGTGGCACTATCCTTCAACTCGCGCTGACTGGACGTTATCCAGCATCCTGCCCTATGGAGCCCGGACTTTCCTCTCGCGGTTCACACCGCCAGCGATTGTCTGTTAAACTTTCCGAACAACGTTATAAGTATACAGGGAACACACGCTCGACACAACCCTAAAAATATTGTAAATTAGCAAGCTTCCTTTATTTGTTCAAATAAAACGGGTGTACCTTCTTTTGTAGCGCATCATCTGCCACAAAATAAGTAGAGAGCCCCACGTATAACGGAATATCAAGTTTACTAAAATCAGGTATGCCCTCATCCAGAAAGAGTTCATCATCCCGGTAAGTTTGCTGTATCTCACCGACAATCCAATCATGATCTCCATAGGTATGAATATCCACCACTTAACACTCATAAGCAAGGTAAGCATCCAACAAAACAGGGACAGGCATGGAATATCGGATCAGCAGTTAAAGTTCGCATACAACTCGACCCTATGAACTAAAAGTAATAAAACACTTTCATCTTCTCATAGAAGTTAAGCTTTTACAAAAATTGAAAAGGCTCAGTATTCACCTGGGATACATGTACTTCCGTAGAGTAGCGGCCTTCTTCCAGACGTTTGCGTATCCATTCTGCGGTTTTAGGCTTCATAATCTTCTCTGCGTTATGGCCAGGGTCAATGATGGCAATCCCAGCCATAAGGGCATCCTGAGCCGTGTGATAGTCAATATCACCCGTTACTAATACGTCAGCCCCTCTAAAAATCGACTTGTTCACATAGCGGCTTCCAGATCCCCCCAGAACGGCTGCCTTTTTAATCGTACGGTCCAAGTCGCCCACTACACGTACATGCTCGACGTTGAAGCCTTCTTTCACATCATTGACAAACTCGCGTAACGTGCGGGCTTCCTTGAGCTTACCCACCCGTCCCAAGCCGAATGTGCGGCCCTGCAAATCCATATGGTACAGGTCATAGGCCACCTCTTCATAAGGATGGGCTTTAAGCATCGCCTGAACAACTTTGTTGCGTACACCCTGTGGTACAACCGTCTCTATGCGTACCTCCTCGCTGCGTTCCATTTTACCCGGCTCACCCAAAAACGGCTGTGTGCCTTCACCCGGTACGAAAGTTCCATAGCCGTCAATGTTAAAACTGCAATGGCTATAATTACCGATATGTCCGGCTCCCGCACCAAGTACAGCATCTAACACCTGTTGATGATGTGTTTTCGGTACGAAAACGACAAGCTTGAACAATTGCTCAGTGTGGACATCCTCCAGCGTACCTTCACTTTGAATACCCAAGGCTTCCGCCATCCAGTCATTCATACCGTCCTCTGCCGTATCCAGATTCGTGTGACTAATGTAGACGGCAATATCGTTCTTGATCAGCTTTTCATACAATCTTCCTGCTAGCTGATCCGTATTCAAGGTTTTGAGTGGACGGAATATGATAGCATGATGGGCAATAATCAGATCGGCCTGTACACGGATCGCCTCTTCAATAACCTCATCATTGACATCCAGAGCTACCAGTATATTTTTGATCTCTTTTTGCAGGCTGCCAAGCTGAAGCCCGATTCTATCGTCCGGAACTGCCAAATATTTTGGAGCCAGCTGTTCCATATAGCTAATTACCGTTTGTCCTTTGGCAAACATGCAAGTACCTCCTCTAGTTGTTCAATTTGCTTGCGCAATTGCTCCTGCTTTTGCTGCGCCGATTCCTGCTCTGACCGCGCTAACTGTGCAAGCACGTTCTGGAGCTTATGAATTTCCAGCTTCCATTTACGGAAAAAGACTTCATCGGGCTCTCTGATCAGCAACGGTCCAAGCCGTTCCAGCCAGTCCTGCATCAATACTACCGAGCTACCAGAAAGAGCTAACGGTCGGTATAACTCGTCCTGCTTCACAGGGCTATCCGACACGGGTACAGCCGTCAAAACTTCATATATCTTTCCGTCTTCTTCCATAATATGCTCGCCCGTCAATATCCATTGATGCTCGATTAGCCATCTGCGCAAAATATCCTCGCCTACGTTTGGCTGTAAAACAAGCCGCTTTACAGAATCCAACTTGTCTTTTCCCTGCTCCAAAATGGAAGCAATTAAGGAACCGCCCATGCCCGCTATCGTAATAACATCAACCTCATCGGCTGTAATCACGGCCAAGCCATCGCCTTTTCTAACCGTTATGCGGTCAGTGAGACCCGCTTCAGCGACCTGCCTTTGAGCCGCACGCAAAGGTCCATCATTGACTTCGCCTGCCACAGCTTGGGTTACCCGGCCACTGCGCATCGCAGCTACAGGGAGCAGTCCGTGGTCAGAGCCAATATCCGCTAATCTGCTCCCGACAGGAATTTGTTCCATAATATATTGTAATCGTTGAGAAAGTTTCATGACGTCACCCACGTAATCCATTTTTTTCGAGTCCAAAATAAAATCCCTACAACAACAGCCAACTTCAATAAACCGTACAATACAACATCTCCCGGCGCTTGATGACGCTGGTTTTCATGTCTGTTTCAGGCATGAAAACCAGCGTCATTCCGACAGCAAAATAGACCGACAAGAACAAGAAACCAAAACTTGGGTTCACCCTGGTGAACCTAAATAATCCATACACCTGAACCCAGCATAATCACACTGCCCAAGGTACTCATCATGGTGCTCATGCTCTTTCTGAAGAACGCCAAGCTGCCGTACTCCATAGCAGATCCCGGTTACTGCACATGCCGAGAATATTTGCATTGCCAACGGAAAAGCGGTAAAATAAAAACCGATCAAACAAATGCAGGAAATAATTACAAAACCAAGAATCCAGGTGATTCCATGCCCGTTTCGAAGATATGTAAACAGCCCGGTGTCACTGTGGCTTCGGCTCTGTGACGGATTTTCTTCCTCTCGATAAAGGCTAGATAAAAAAACACAATATTACTCAGGGAGCAGCCGACTTCGCCGCCAATACTGAATTTCATGTATCAGTATTGCCCGTTTTTTCTCTTGGTCCAAGCTTTTCCCCTCCACCAAGACTGCCTTGGGATAAAAAAGACCCTCTGCGCGCTCCAAGCCGCAGAAGGTCCGCAATGCTACGCTTCTATTCGAGGAAATCCTTCAGTCGCTTACTGCGGCTTGGATGGCGCAGCTTACGCAGCGCTTTAGCCTCAATCTGACGAATACGTTCGCGTGTAACACCGAACACTTTACCCACTTCCTCAAGGGTTCTGGTTCTACCGTCGTCCAAACCAAAACGGAGACGCAAAACGTTCTCTTCCCGTTCGGTCAACGTATCCAGTACATCCTCAAGCTGTTCCTTCAGAAGTTCATAGGCAGCCGCATCCGCAGGCGCCAGCGCTTCCTGATCCTCAATGAAATCCCCCAAATGTGAATCATCTTCTTCACCAATTGGCGTTTCCAATGAAACCGGTTCTTGGGCAATTTTCATAATTTCCCGTACTTTCTCGACGCTCAGCTCCATCTCCGCAGCCACTTCTTCCGGCGTAGGTTCACGCCCCAGCTCTTGCAACAGTTGACGAGATACCCGAATCAACTTGTTGATCGTTTCCACCATGTGCACAGGAATACGGATTGTTCTGGCCTGATCGGCTATAGCGCGCGTAATGGCCTGACGAATCCACCAAGTCGCATACGTACTGAATTTAAATCCTTTTTCGTAATCAAATTTTTCTACTGCTTTAATCAGACCCATGTTACCTTCCTGAATCAGATCCAGGAAAAGCATGCCACGGCCAACATAACGCTTGGCAATACTTACAACCAGACGTAAATTCGCTTCTGCGAGTCGACGTTTGGCTTCTTCATCACCGTTGTTGATCCGTTTCGCCAGCTCCACCTCGTCATCAGCGGAAAGAAGCGGTACACGGCCGATTTCCTTCAAGTACATCCGGACTGGATCATTGATTTTAATACCGGGAGGCAGGCTCAGATCGTCATCGTAGTTAAAGTCATCCCCGTCGTTGTTTACCGGGTCGTCGTTTTGACGCAATCTGGTAACTTCTTCGTCGTTATCATTTACAACCTCAATCCCCAAGTCACCCAGCTGCTCATAAAACTCATCCATTTGCTCGGGGTCCTGATCAAACGACGATAGTTTTTCCATGATATCTTTGTAGTTCAGAGAGGAACTTTTTTTACCCAACTCAATTAATTGATCTTTAACCTGATCCAGTGTCAGTTCCGTCTCCAGTTCAGTATGCTGATCATTCGCCATCTTTCGACTCCCTCCTCCCTAGAAACATCCGACCTCTGTGTGTTCATTGTCTCTCTAGGGCTATAATCTCAATTACAATTTGTGCTGCGCGCAAAGCATCACCAGAACGCTCCGCGGCTCTCATTTCTTCTCTCTTCAAATCCAGTTGCTTCTGCAATGGAAATTTGCGCACCTGCTGAATACAATCGTCCAATACGTGCGGCGATACATCTGGAGCATCCATCATCATAATCGAACTTACGGTTTTTTCCAGACGGTCGTCTTGAAGAGAAGAAATAAATCGGCTCGTATCCGGTAATTTACCTTGTGCATAATAGGCGTATAGATAAGCAGCAATTGCTGCATGATCCTCAATATTAAAGGCATCCCCCAGATGCTTCTCCACATATTGTGCAGTTTCTGCATCCTGCATCATCCAGTGGAGTAATCTACGTTCCGCCACATGATAAGCTGGCATGACATTTGGTTTTGCAATCTGCCCGTTTTTATGCCTACCATTATTCCACCGATTTTCGTTATTATCCCCAAAGTCCTGTTTTTTTTGCAGGGACTGGCGGAGTAAATTACATTCTTGCTTTAAGGTTTCAAAATCCACCTTGACTTCGGCTGATACTTCGCGCAAATACACTTCCCGCTCGGTCGGGGATGACAGAGGTGCAATGACATTTAATGCTTCGCGGGAATACGCGATTCTTCCTTCTTCCTCTTGCAGTATATGGTTTTTTTTCAGATATATAAGCTTGAATTTCACCGTTGAAACGGCACTTTCGATAATTTGGCGCTGAAACCTTTCACCGCCGTATTGCCGGATAAAATCATCTGGGTCCATACCGTCGCTGACCAGCGCTACCTTAACGTGAAGTCCTGCATTTTCCAGCAACGGAAAATTTTTAAGCGCAGCAGCTTGTCCTGCCCGGTCACCATCATAGCAAATAATGACCTCGTCACACAGTCCCTTTAACATCGTAGCATGATGCTCCGTCAAAGCTGTGCCCATAGCGGCCACCCCGTTCTGCACACCTGCTTCCCAAGCTGAGATGACATCGCCGTATCCTTCAAAAAGGACACTCTGGCGAAGCTTGCGAATCGAAGTCTTGGCATGGTGGAGATTGTACAAGGTCCGGCTCTTGTTGAACAGTTTGGTTTCCGGTGAATTCAAATACTTGGGCTGTCCCTCGCCAAGAATACGGCCCGCAAAGGCAATTACTTTGCCATTTCGATTCCAAATGGGAAACATAATGCGATCCCTGAACCGATCCACATGCCCATCACCCTCATGTCGGGGAGAGATAAGCCCGCCATTCTCCATCTCCACAGGATCGAAAGAACGCTTCTCCAGAAACTGGACGATCGTATCCCATCGGTTAGGGGCATAGCCAATTTGAAATTGGTCAATGATCTTGTCAGTAAATCCCCGTGACCGCAAATACTCCATAGCCGGTTTTCCATGCTCCGTATTTTTAAGGAGGAAATGGTACATCTTGGATGTAAGCTCGTACGCTTGCAACAACCTGTCCAACTCAGGATGCTGATGCGTTGACTCACGTCCCTGCCATTCGCCGAGAGGGATATGACTTTCTTCCGCCATTGTTCTGACAGCTTCGGGAAAGGATAGTCCTTCGATTTCCATCATAAATTTGATGGCATTGCCTCCCGCGCCACAGCCGTAGCAGTAAAAAATCTGGCGATCCGGTGTCACGGTGAATGAAGGGGTTTTTTCGGAATGAAAAGGACAGAGGCCTTTCATATACTTCCCCTGCTTGGTCAAATGCACGTACTTGCTTACCGTATCTACGATATCATGATGCTGTAAAACCGACTCAATGATATCGTCCGGTATGTTGCCTTGTCCAGCACTCATGTTAACCACCTTCATCTCTTTAGCACGTAAATATAATTCGATACCGTTATTCATTCTCCTGCAAGCAGAGTAAAAGTTTTGTCAGTTTATGTTGAAAAACTTCACGATCCTCTGATGTAAACGGTTTAGGACCTTTTCCATAACGTCCTTTTTTCCTTTCCTTGGCAGAAGTATGACGGCGGTCGAGCATAAAATCAATCGAATCGTTTCGATACATCGTTCCGCGAAAAGACATAACCTCACAGCCTTTAGCCAAAGCGAGTGCGGCAAGACCGTAATCGTTGGTGGTTACAATGTCTCCCCCACGGATATGATTAGCAATATAGAGATCAGCGCTTTGGTCGCTCCGGTCTACTTTTACGACGGTCACGCCTCCGCTGCCCTGGATAAGATGATCATATGAAGATACCATAATAACCTGAACATGAAAACGGGAAGCTGTATCTGCAATTTCGCTTTTGACAGGACAAGCGTCTCCATCGACAACGATCCGCACATCCGATAAACCCCCGGATATTCCCACAAGCATCCCCCATCTCCATCCGGTTTCGAGTAAAATACGGAACGGCTGCAAGATCGCTCTTAACCGTTCCGTATATTTATACCCATTTTTTCAAGTTGTTCATACTATTACAGCTACGATTAGCCCACGAGCTTGGAAAAATCGGCAAAACGCTTCAGCTCTGTATCAATGGCGGCCAGCAATGCCAAACGGTTATTACGGATCGCATGGTCCTCAGCCATAACCATTACGGAATCAAAGAACGCTGTCACCGCAGGAGTAATGGACGAGGCAAGTGCTAAAGCTCGCGTGGCATCGCCTTCCTGCAATGCTGTATGATAAGATTCATAAACGCCGTACCATGCTTCATAGAGCGCTTTTTCACCCTGTTCCGTAAATTCACCCGTATTCACTGATGCATGAACAGCTTTTGCAGCCAAATTGCCTACACGGTTAAACGACTCTACCGTTGCCTTAAAGGGATCTCCCGTTTGTACCGCATTCATCAGAGCAGCTCCGCGATTAACGACAGAAGCAACATCATCAAATCCAGCAGCAAGCACAGCGTCTACGACGTCATAACGAAGCGTCTCGGACAACAGTTTTTTCACACGCAAACCGAAAAATTCATGTAATTCTTTACGAATTTCATCGGCAGAACGTTTCATATTTCCAAGGTTGTCGTGCACGTCAAGCGCAATATTGAACACATCAGACAAAGTTGCCGAAAAATTACGATCCAACAAAATCTGCACAATACCCGCGGCCTGGCGACGAAGCGCATAAGGGTCCTGAGAGCCTGTCGGAATAATACCGATGGAGAAGCAGCCGGTGATGGTGTCAATTTTATCAGCGATGCTGACAATAGCCCCTGCGTTCGTAGAAGGAACCGTTTCTCCGGCAAAACGCGGCTGATAATGCTCAAATACCGCTCTCGCCACTTCTTCCTTCTCTCCAGCCTTACGAGCATAGTCCTCACCCATAACACCTTGCAGTTCCGGAAACTCATATACCATTTGCGTTACCAAGTCGAATTTACAAATATCCGCCGCCCGGCTAACCGACTCCTGTGTATCCGGGGAAACCCGCAGCTTCTCAGCCAAAGCATCGGCAATGCGGCGAATCCGCCGTACCTTGTCTCCAACCGTACCCAATTCCTCGTGGAAAACGATACTTTCCAGCTTAGAGAGCGCATCCTTGATTTCCAGTCTCTGATCTTCCTCATAAAAGAATTTGGCATCAGATAGCCGTGCGCGCAATACTTTTTCGTTCCCTTTGGCGATGACATCCAGCGATTGACTTCCACCGTTACGTACTGTAACAAAGTATGGCTGCAGCTCTCCCGCGCGATCCAGCACTGGGAAATAGCGTTGATGCTCACGCATGGAAGTAATCAGCACATCCTTCGGAATGTTGAGGAACGAAGGATCAAAACCTCCGAACAGTACCGTCGGCGTTTCGACCAGATACAGCACTTCTTCCAGCAGATCATCCTTAATCGAGATCGTCCAGTCTTTTTCGGCTGCCAATGCTTCAATCTGCTTCACGATAATGGACTGGCGCTCCGCAATATCCACAATGACATGCTGTTTACGAAGCGTCTCAACATAGTCTGCCGGACTTTCTACAATAGTATCCTGCCCGAGAAAACGATGTCCTCTTGTCACATTTCCGGATTGAACCCCGGCAATTTCCAGGTTAACAATATCGTTGCCAAACAAGGCGATCAACCAGCGGATTGGACGAACAAACTTAAAGTCATAGTTGGCCCAACGCATAAATTTAGGGAAGGTCATGGCATGCAAAATGTGCAATAAGCCTTCGGACAGCACTTCCGCTGTCGGTACACCTATACTGCTCTTGGTTGCGTAAATATACTCCACGCCTCCAAGCTCCTTGAATGTAAACTGTTCCGGATCAACACCTTGACTACGGGCAAAGCCGAGAGCAGCCTTGCTCCAATTGCCAGCTTCGTCAAGTGCGATTTTGCGGGAAGGACCTTTGACTTCTTCGTTGATATCTTCCTGCTTTTCGGCTACTTCCTTAACCAGCACCGCCAGACGACGAGGGGTAGCATAAGCTTCTACATCACCATGAGCAATACGTGAGATGTGCAGCCACGCAGTCATACGCTCCTTCAACTGCTGAATCGCAGCAGGGATAAAACGGGCGGGCACTTCTTCCAAACCGATTTCAAACAGCAAATCCTTAGACATGTGCCGCACCTCCTTTCTTCAACAGCGGAAAGCCGAGCTTCTCGCGTTCCTCCAGATAAGTTGCAGCCACCTGACGGGCCAAATTCCGCACACGCATAATAAATCCGGTCCGTTCCGTTACACTGATTGCGCCGCGGGCATCCAGCAAGTTGAACGCATGAGAGCATTTCAGCACATAATCGTAGGCTGGAAATACAAGGTGCTGCGCCATGGCTTTATTCGCTTCTTCTTCATACATATTAAAAAGGGTGAAAAGCATTTTGACATCAGAAACTTCAAACGTATATTTAGAATGCTCAAATTCAGGTTGGTGGAAAACATCACCGTACGTGATGCCATTAACCCACTCGAGATCGAACACGTTCTCCTTTTCCTGGATGTAGGAGGCAAGACGCTCCATACCATACGTAATTTCAACCGCAACCGGACTGGCATCGATACCGCCCACTTGCTGAAAATACGTGAATTGGGTAATTTCCATACCATCCAGCCATACTTCCCAACCTAATCCCCATGCTCCCAGCGTTGGTGCTTCCCAATTGTCTTCAACGAAGCGAATATCATGCTCCAGAGGATTAATACCAAGGCGGCTCAAGCTCTCCAAATACAACTCCTGAATGTTATCAGGGGATGGCTTCAAAACAACCTGAAACTGGTGATGCTGATACAGACGATTTGGGTTCTCTCCATACCGTCCATCTGCGGGGCGGCGGGACGGCTCGACATAAGCTACGTTCCACGGCTCAGGTCCAATCGAACGTAAATACGTCATCGGGTTCATTGTGCCTGCCCCTTTTTCCGTGTCATACGGCTGTACAATAATACAGTTGTGCTCAGCCCAAAATTGTTGCAGTGTCAAAATCATCTGCTGAAAATTCATGGTACATACTTCCCTTCCAAATTACCTTAAATGGTGGTGATCATTCTTCGTAAATCCTCTATGTACAGGGCCGCCAACTTCCAACAAGTCTCGCCAGAGACAGCAAAAAACCCCCGCCTCTACGCCTGTACAGACGTAGGGACGAGAGCTGACTCCCGCGGTTCCACCCTACTTGATTGCAGTCCTTCATCACCAGCCAGACTGTAATCCTCTTTTCCGTGTCCAATCAGATGCTCCCGAGTGCCTTGTTCACGAAGACTTCCCACCGGGCTTACACCATCCCCGACTCGCTTACTCTAGAGAATAAACTTCGCTACTTTCTCGTTCAATGCCTCTGCTCCCAAAGGAGATATATAATAGAATGTTACACGTTTTCAGCAGCACAGTCAAGGGAGCAAGAGGTTTCACATATCATACTTGTCGAGCTGGTCCAGAAAATTACGGGATTTCAGCTTGACTTCCAGATGCATGTCCATGAACTGGCGCATGACATGTTTGATTTCCAGCTTGGTTGAGTCCTTCACATCAATGTTGCCGAGCCGGTTTAAATCCATTCTCGCGAACAAACGTAACAGCTTCAACGTACGCGGTGTGACACTTAATGCAGACGGATCAAAATGCTTATAGCCTCGACACAAAATTCCGCCCAGCCTCGGACTGATAAACATATCTTCATCAGCACACTGTTGTCCGCTGGAAATACAGGCATCAAGCTGGGGAGCATATCCGGCCGCCTGCAATATTTTAAATTCATAAATGCTCATGACGATCAGTGGATCTTTGCCGCTCTCCAGCGCTTCCAGACATGCTTTAAGCTGCTTAAACCAGAAAGTGCCCGTTTCTTCATCATGTAGTACCCGGTCGAGCAATTCACAGGCATATGAGGCGTAAGCGGCCTTGGTAATATCCTCGCGCAGTGTATGGTGGGATTGGATAATTTCACCGGCATTCAACGTGCCTAAGCCGGTATTTCGAAAAAAAACAAATTCACCATACGTAAACGGCTGCGTTAAAGCGGCATGACGGCTTTTGGGCTTCTTGGCTCCTCTGACCAGCACGCCTGTCTTACCGCCGCTTTCGGTGCAAAGCGTAATAATTTTGTTCCCCTCACCGTAATCCATGCTGCGGATGACGATTCCTTCCAACCTGTAAAGCATGCCTCTTCCCCCAAACATTCGCGAAGAAGCCAGTGACTCGCGCTATTCACAGACTTCTTCATGCTCGTCCGACCCTCCCTCATCCGGGTCTTGCTCCCTTGTCACGGCGCTCTCCCTGTATAACAGATACGCACCGACATCCCCAGTCATCGCAAAATACTTCCACGAAAAGTCTCGCAATCGTATTCATCCTTTCTTCGGAAATGACGTTTGCATCTCAAACTTAGGATGATGCGAAGAGGGGGGAAGTATGCGATGAAATAAATGGATTGCGTTAAAAAAAGTGTGTTGCTGTATGCGGTGCTGAGACGCTTCGCTACAGCGTGCATACAGTTATACAGCCTTTTTAAAAGCACTCTTTATTTCATGGTGCGAAAATGAGGATATGGGAAGAGCAAGAGTTAAGCGCCGAAAAGACGGGACACTTAGAATTACCCAAGACAAAGAAACTTTACTTCCTGCCTGTGGTAGTGAATGGGTAGTCGGAACGGCTTTTATGTTGCTTAATGACTAAGCATATAGTTCTAACTAATTTAACGCTCAATTTTAAGGTCCCTTAGGGAACTAAAGTGTGAATATAACATGCTTTTTAAGCGTCGCGGTGAAAGCCGAGGTCACGCAGTACACGATCCTGATTACGCCAGTCTTTTTTGACCTTTACCCACAGTTCCAGAAAAATTTTAGAGCCTAGCAGGTTTTGGATATCTATACGTGCCTGTTTGCCCACTTCCTTGAGCATAGCTCCCTGCTTACCGATAATAATTCCCTTCTGAGAATCCCGCTCTACAAAGATGACAGCAGAAATGTGAACCACACCATTATCTTGAACTTTCATATCCTCGATCATAACCGCAATGGAGTGAGGAATTTCTTCGCGTGTCATATGCAAGATCTTTTCCCGAACCAGCTCGGCAATGACAAACTGCTCCGGATGATCGGTAATTTGGTCATCCGGGTAATATTGTGGACCCTCAGGCAAGTATTTCTGTACCTGCTCCAGCAGACGGTTCACATTGTTGCCCATTTTAGCCGAGATCGGCACGATTTCTGCAAAGTCGCACAGCTTGCGGTACTGCTCAATCAGGGGCAGCAGTGCTTCCGGCTCAATGCGGTCAATTTTATTTAAAACAAGGATAACTGGCGTTTTCACCTGTTTCAGCTGTTCGGCAATAAAACGGTCGCCTCCGCCTAATCCTTCAGCGGCATCAATAAGAAAAAGTACAGCTTCAACTTCGCCCAACGTATTAAAGGCCGTCTGATTCATGTAGTCGCCCAGTTTAGACTGGCGCTTATGAATGCCCGGTGTATCCAGAAATACAATTTGCGTGTCCTCTGTAGTGAATACTCCGTGTATTTTGTTACGTGTGGTTTGGGGCTTGTCCGACATAATGGCGATTTTCTGGCCGATGACATGGTTCATCAGAGTTGATTTCCCTACATTGGGTCTGCCAACAATCGCAACAAAGCCTGATTTAAAGTGTTTCTTAGCCATTTCGTTTCCTCCAACACTATTAAGTGCCTATTTTTTGATTTTTGGATTAGGTTTTACTTTAGTATATGATTACAAAAATGTGTTTTTTCCATTAAAAAAGCTGACTAATCAAGGTCAACAACGGCCTGTAAAACACAAATATACCAATAATTACAGCAAAAACCGCTGCCAGGAGCACGGCTCCGGCGGCGGTGTCTTTAGCCGCTTTGGCCAGCGGATGGATATCAGGCGAGATTAAATCTATCGCCGCTTCAACAGCGGTATTGATCAGCTCGGCTACAATCACCATGGCAATCGCCATGAAGATGAATAACCAATCGAGCCGGGAGATGCGCAGGCTTAAGCCTGCTGCGATGACGAGAAACGCCATAACCACATGTATCCGCATATTTATTTGCGTGCGCAGAGCATAAAGCATACCTTCTGCGGCATAACGAAAGGTCATTCTCCAAGCCTGACGTCTCATTATCGTGTCAACCCTACTTGAGTCAGCACCGCTTCTTGCTTGCCCATCATTTCAGCTTCACTGGCATCATCCTGATGATCATAACCCAGCAAATGCAGGAAGCCGTGAACAAACAAAAAGCCGATTTCACGCTCAATGGAATGACCGTACTCCTCACTTTGAGCCTGAGCTGTCTGCACGGAAATAATTATATCTCCCAGCACATCCGGCACATCGTCCAGCGGTCCTTCGTCATCCGGCTCATAGATGATTTCAAGCTCTTCATCCAGTGTTTCCTTCATGGCAAATGACAGTACATCAGTTGGACGATCGATTCCGCGATAATCCCTGTTTAATTCATGAATTTGCTCATCATTAACGAAGGTGAGAGCCACCTCACCGTCCGTCACCCCTTCCACCTTGCCTGCTTCCTCCAATAGAGTGTTCAGCAAACCAATCAAGGATTCATGGATTACCATATCGTTTTGTTCATTATTCCAAGCTAATTGAAGGCTCATGCCAACCGCTCCTTTTAATTCTAATGCTTCACCGCACTTCATGCACAAGCCTACTACGTTAAGCTTTCCCATTCTCGGGCTTTGCTCTTTCTTCTGGGTACTCAATACGGGAATGGAAAGTCCCCATTACGGTTTCTTTAAGAGTTTGAGCCACAATATCAAGCTCCCGCATCGTCAGCTCACAATCGTTAAACTGGTGATCATCCAGACGATTTTTAATAATTTTTTCAATCATCGACTCTACCTGATCCACCGTTGGTTTCCGAAGGGAACGGACGGCTGCTTCCACACTATCAGCAATCCCGACTACAGCAGCCTCCTTGGACTGGGCTTTTGGCCCAGGATAGCGAAAATCATCCTCGGTAAAGTTCGGCTCTACGCCCTGTTCTTCCGCCTGACGCAGGGCCTTATGATAAAAATAGTGCAGAAATGTCGTTCCGTGATGCTGCTCGGCAATATCACGAATCGGCTTGGGCAGCTTGTAATCCAATTGCATTTCCACACCGTCACGGGCATGAGCAATAATGATGGACTTACTCAGCTTCGGCTCTATCGTATCATGCGGATTGTCCATACCATTCTGATTTTCAATGAAGTACGAAGGCCGCTTTGTTTTACCGATGTCATGATAATACGAACCGACTCGGCACAACAAGCCGTTAGCACCTATAGCCTCCGCTGCTGCCTCTGACAGATTACCTACCATTACGCTGTGGTGGTACGTACCCGGTGTCTCTGTAAGCAGCTTTCGCAGTAGCGGATGATTCGGGTTAGACAGCTCAACCAGCTTCAGCGCTGACAAAATGCCAAAGGCAGACTCAAAAAATGGCATTAGCCCAATAACAAGTATCGCTGTAATCAAACCGCCTGCAAAAGCAAAAGCTACCGCATAGAGCGTCGTTGTTTGAGTCCAGTTGCCTTGGTCGATCAGCGCCAGAGTAAAGACCGACACGGCGCCGAACAAGCATACCATAATCGCTCCCTTGAACAGCGTTGAACGCTGACTGGCTCGATGCGTCGAGAAAATCGCCGCAAGACAAACCACAAGGGCAAAAAATCCGAAGTTAAAATCAAAAATTTGTCCTTGTCGGACATTCAAAATGACACTTGCCAATATACTGAATATAACGGCACAAACGAAGGCCAGCGACATATCGAGTAACAGCGTTACGAGCATGGCTCCAAGCGCGATAGGCGCCAGATAGCCAAGATAAGACCGTTCACTGTGCTGCAATATGGCGGTTAACATCATCGCGCCCACCGTGATCACAAAAATCAACACCAGCATAAGCAGCTGTGCATTATTGTACTTAAAACGGCGTGTTCGTGATTGGAACTGGCGAATATACATAAACAGGCCCAAGGCCAGCATCGCAGACAACATCAACAGGCCAAATTGCGGCCAATAGTTGATCTTGTCCTTTAGCAGCTCGTTCTCATCCAGTAAAGTGTAGATTTCCTGGGTAATAATCTCGCCTTTCCTGACGAGTACTTCACCCTGTTTGATGTAGACTGTCGGTGTATCTTCACGAGCCTGTACCCTGGCGTCTTTCGTAGCTGTATCATCATAAAACTTGTTGGCCGTAATCACAAGCCTTGCAAGCTCCTGAACGACTTCACGAGAGGTGCGCTTGGTAAGCGTACTCGTACTGACCCGCTCGGCCACCTTGGCCCGGGCAGTTTGTGCATCTGTAATCTGATCGTTCATCAATCCGGTTACGATTTCACGGGCTACTGGTCGCATCTCGGCAATATCCTCGGACGTGAGACGCGGAATTTTGATGAAGGTTTCCTCCGGAATCCGATATGTTTGCTCTTTTGTTTTTTGCAGCACTTCGTCCAACAGCTTTTCCGGGTAGGCATCCGCGTTACGGCTATTGCTCACAAAATTTTGCACAAATTCCCGCGCACGTTGAGGAATCTCGTCTTTGTAAATGGAAATTTTATCGGATCTGGAAACCTGATCGTCCTGATTGAGCCGTTCAATTCGGTCCAGAATACCCGTAATCAAGTTATCGTTGCGAATCGGTACAATCGTATACATGGGCTGTACCCGTTCGGCAGACTCTTCCTGGGCCTTTAACGTCGCTTTGCTGTTGGGAAGCTGCATCGGAGCAACAATTTCCTTTTCACTCGGCTGATTTACCCGAATGTCATAGCGCTCGGGAAGCAGCTTGGACGCAAGACCTACGTAAAAAAGAAGCACTAAAAATAAAAACAGAAGATAGCGTGTCGCCACGCTATACTTCCATCCACTCATTCTATGCTGGAACGTTTCTCCATTAGACAATTCCTTCGAGGTCATCTGAAACAATCCCTCTCCATCATCTTTTTCAAGACAGCTACGCTGCTATTTTCATACTTCTGATAGCTCCACTTCCGTGATATGAAGGCTTATCCCTGATTTTCGGCAACCTGGTCGTAAGCCACGATGATTTTCTGAACCAGGGAATGACGGACAACGTCCTCTTGTGCAAAATGTACGAAGCCTATTTCCTCAATTCCCTGTAAAATCGCATTCGCTTCAATCAGACCGGATTTTTTGCCACGAGGCAAATCTATTTGCGTAACATCGCCGGTGATGACCATTTTGGAGCCAAAACCCAGTCGGGTCAAAAACATTTTCATTTGCTCCGGCGTGGTGTTTTGCGCTTCATCCAAAATAATGAACGAATCATCCAGCGTCCGTCCCCGCATATAGGCCAGCGGCGCGATTTCAATCAACCCGCGCTCCAGTGCCTTTGCTGTCTGCTCCGGTCCCATAACATCGTACAACGCATCATACAACGGGCGCAGATACGGATCAACCTTTTCCTGCAAATCCCCTGGCAAAAAGCCCAGATTCTCGCCTGCTTCCACCGCAGGACGGGTTAATACAATACGCTTGACCGAACCTTCCTTCAGGGCAGCTACGGCCAGCACCACGGCCAAATACGTTTTACCCGTACCCGCCGGGCCAATTCCAAATACGATATCGCGTTTTTTTATCGTGGTTACATAGTGCTTTTGTCCAATCGTTTTGACACGGATCGGCTTGCCCCGGAAGGTAGTCGTGATTTCTCCCTTGAACAGATCAAGCAATTGATCGGCGCGTAAATCCTTTGCCAACTCAATCGCATAATGGACGTCTCTTTCGGTCAGGATATATCCATTACGAATTAACTGGAGTAGTACTTCGAATAATTGTTCGAGCACTTCCACCTCATGAGCGTTGCCAAAAATATGGATTTCCGCCTCACGGGAATCCATTTTTGCGGGAACAGCCGCTTCAATCAATTTTAAAAAGGAATCCTGCGGGCCGAACAGCGCCTGTCCTTCTCCCGCATTGTTCAATGCAATTTGTATGCTGCGTTGTTGTTCTGCCAAATAGCCTCATTCTCCTTGGTTATGAACTAGCGGAAGTTCTTCCGCAATATTCTGTTCCACTTCAAAAAGCACTTTCATATAAACTTTACCATTCTCTCTCTTCTCATGCAAAATTTTTTGGCTCATTATTTTCGTTCCTTTGCCGTATTTGGCTAAAATATCAGCTCGCGCCCCTTCTATTCCCCTATTTTGAGCTTCTGCTTCCGTAAGCTTATCCTCATGTATCTTTGTCTCTCTCACGCTTTCAGTCATCCAACCGACTGGAAGACGGAAGGAGCGCCACGTCAGCGGGTCATGATCAACTGTGGTTTTATGCGCGGAATAAGGGATTTTTCCATACCCCCATAACTGCACCGCATGGTTGCCCAGCACCAGATACAGGCGGTCGTGACTGTTTCCAGTATATGTGCTGCTGCGTCGCACCGTCGGACTGCTGATTTCGTACTCATGCCACACGAGGCCCTTAATCTCCCCCTTGGCTACAACCTGCTGCTGATTCTCCTCATCCCCGAGCGTTCCCGAGATAAGAATGGCTCCTTTTTTGACATGTGTATTTTTATGCACGACAGGACGACCCTGCTCGGCAAAAATTTCAGTGACTACCGCATCTGCGTTGCTGATGAGGTGACGTGGACTGTAGAGCGGCGGAGGGGTAGGCTGTGAGGCTTCAACGACCTGAATCGTCACTGAGGTGCCCTGCTTCTCCACACCGATCCAGGATGCCTCAGGGAGCTTCTGCATGAGCGCACGTGAAAGCTTGTCCTGACTGGAAACACGGAAGCTCCATTGAAACGGATACAGCCCCTCCTGACGGGCAGCTTTGATTACAGCTTCCGTTGAGAGCTTGTCATTCCCCTTTACTTCAACGTCCCAGATGAGCGAGGACATCAGGAACAGGCCTACCCAGAATACAGCCAGTCCAACCAAAAAAAATTTGCGTTTGGCAAGCCGCGCAACGGTAAAGGGAATTCCCTGTCGCTTCAAAATATGTATTTTGCAGCCTGTTCTTCTCAGAAGCGGACGCAGCAGGAAGACGTGCGACAGCAGAAGGTCCATTTCTGCATGTCTTATGCTCATCGGCCGCACGTTCCAAACAGGTATTTGATGCTTAGTGAGCAGATTAATGAAAGCTTCCACGCTCTCGCCCTTGACGCTAAGGGTAACCGTGCCACGCAGCTTTGTTAAAGCGGGATGTTTCATGAGCCTTCCTCCGTTCCTTCCAATTGGATATCCGTAATGTATCCTTCCACACTTACCTGCTCAGGCACAATAGACGTAATGACAAGCCCATGCCCCGTCACCCGCAACCTGCCTTGCGCAAGCGCAAGTACAAGCCGATCCGGCGTGAAGTCCACGACGCCCCGGTGATTCTCCACATAAAGCTGGCGGCTGCCAATAAGAGTTAACCTCGGCAGGTCAAATAGAATGTCCTGCGGAAGTTCCAGCGTCTCACTGGCCCACTTTCGCAGTTTGCGGCTCATCCGGCTCATACGACGGAATCTCCTTTCCTGTCATGAAAACAATTGGTATCCAACGGTTAATGGTTGTTTTCATGGTAGCTACGCTGCTGGTTTTCCCTCTTGTGTCGATGCCATCCAACGACTAATAATTGTTTTTATGGCAGCTACGCTGCTTTTTTATAAATTGCCGATGCCGCTTAGATATGGGCGTCGTTACAGCAGCACCACAGATATCTGTACTGTACACTTTATGATCCAGCCTTCATATTTATGAAACGAAACTCACAATTCATAGCAGCCCTTATTTTGCATAGCAAGAGCCTTGATACTTGCAAAATGCACAAAAAAAGACAACTCCGATCGAAACGAGATTGCCTTTTCCTGATTTTATAAAGTCATTCTGTTATTTTTCGGAATCATGATTCAAAAGAGAGTTTTTTCTGGAGTATAAAAAGTAAACAGCCAAACCAATGACCAGCCAAATAATAAAGCGAATAAATGTCTGACCATTCAAACTAAGAATGAGTACACCACACGAAATGATGGCCAGGATCGGAATATACGGAACCCCAGGACATCGGAAGGCCCTTGGCAGATTGGGTTGTGTTTTTCTCATAACTATGACGGCGACCGAAATCAGAATAAATGCTGACAGAGTTCCGATGTTCACCAAACTTGCCAACTCATCCAGCGGGATCAGCCCGCCCGTTAATGCAGATAAAGTACCAAAAAACAACGTGTTAATATAAGGCGTTTTATATTTAGGATGAACCTTTGATAATACTTTGGGTACCAAGCCATCACGTGACATGGCAAACATGATGCGGGTTAGACCATAGAGCATAACCAGCATAACCGTTGTCATCCCTAAAATGGCCCCTATATCCACAATCCCCGCAACCCAGTTCTGACCCGCAACCTTCAAGACAAGTGACACCGGGTGAGAAATGCCTTCAAAATCCATAAACGGCACAATACCTGTCATAATCCCGCTAACAATGACATACAAAAGCGTACATATAATGAGTGAAAAAATAATGCCACGCGGTAAATCCCGAGCCGGATTTTTGGTTTCTTCTGCGGCAGATGAAACGGCATCAAAGCCGATAAAAGCAAAGAACACCAGTGCTGCGGCTCCAAGCACTCCACTGAACCCAAATGGCAAAAACGGTGTCCAATGATCTGGCTTCACATATTTAAAAGCAACGATGATAAATAATAAAATCACAATAATTTTTACAATAACCATAATATTATTAATTCGTTTGGATTTTCGGATTCCAAAATAAAGCAATAACGTAATACCCATCAAAATCAGAAAAGCCGGAAGATTAAAATAGGTGGGCTGGTCCTTTAAAGCGCCTGGTGCAGCAGTTAATTCGAACGGGATATGAACACCAATTCCATTCAGGAATGACACAAAGTACCCCGACCAGCCTGCGGAAACCGCACTGGCAGTCATCATGTATTCCAAAATTAAATCCCATCCAATCATAAAGGCCAGTAGCTCCCCCATCGTGGCATATGTAAAAGTGTAGACAGAACCGGACACTGGAACGGTGGATGCAAATTCTGCATAAGCCAGTGCTGCAAATAAACAGGCAAGCCCCGCAATCACAAAAGAAATAGTCAGACCCGGACCAGCCGTGACCGCTCCCGTTCCTGTCAATACAAAAATTCCCGTTCCGATAATAGCTCCAATGCCAAGCATGGTTAAATCAAAGGCACCCAGCTCTTTTTTAAGTGCTTTTTCACCCCGTGTTGCAGCAAGCAGCTGATCAATACTCTTTTTTCTAAACAAGCTATTATTCATTCATCCCGTCCCCCTAAAAAATGTAATATATATTTTTATACCTGGGTCACCTCATCTCTGAATTTCGTTTATTCTCTCTAAATTTGGAGTAAACTTTAACAAGCATCTATCTTTGAGAATATTATATATAAAAACAAAAAAATGAAAACCCTTTCGGAGAGCTTCATTTATATTTTTACATTTGATCATTTTACCTCTATATATTTTCAAAAATTCATTCTTAAAATAGACAGAATGACGGAATTTCAGCTTACAAAAGACGTAAAAAACCTTGCTACTTCAGGATTTATCACATCTTATGTCAGGTTATAAGAGGATCTGCCGCTAAACTGATTTCTATTCTGAACTAGCCTATGTATTAGCAAAAAAAATAGTCCGCACCAACTAAAACCGGGGCGGACTAAACCATTCATACAAACTGCTCAAATAAAACGATACCAACTCATGTCTTTTTAACGTCTTCCTCCACCCATATAACGCTTGGAACGCGGAGGGCCCAATATTTCTGCCCAAATCACACCTCTGCGCAGGTCAGCCGCAGTTACTGTACTACGCTCCTGCGAAGCTCCCTCAGGGGCATCTGTAATCTCTCCCGACTCCCTTGCATTGGATATGCGATCAAGACGGGCTAAAACCGATCTACGCTCTTCTTCCATGGCCCGGATTCGGTCCTCCAGAGTCGAACCGTTATCCAAGGAATCCTGATTTGTCTGCTGCTCTGTTTCCGTCCAATCATTCATTTGTTCTTCCATGCGGCGAGCTTCCATAATTACACGCCGTTCATCAGGAAACTGACGCTGCAATTCTCCAGCAGTATCCTGCCTTTGCGGCTGGCGCCGTTCCTGTCTGTGTTCCATGGAGGAAGGTCCGGATGGTGACGCAGGGCCGCGAGAACCGTGGTCGCCACCAAACGTAGGCATACCCTTTCCCGGCGGCGCTTTTCTCTCTGTGCTTTTCATGCTTTTGCCCAAAAAAGACACCAACGCAAAGCCGATCACAATCAGGATATACAAATGCTCAAAAATCCAGCTGATAAAGTTCATAACTCACCGCCTTGCTGCCTTAATTCAACGACTATATCCCGATGTTAATCCCGGTTTTTGTTGTCATTTCCCGAGTTTTCATTCGGCTTACCCAAGGAACCGCGCATTTGCGTATCTGCCTCAATATTTTTCAAATTCATATAGTCCATAACGCCAAGTTTTCCACCACGCAGTGCCTCAGCCATTGCCAGCGGCACTTCGGATTCGGATTCCACTACGCGCGCTCTCATCTCTACGACACGTGCCTTCATTTCCTGCTCCTGGGCCACGGCCATTGCACGCCGTTCTTCCGCTTTCGCCTGCGCAATCCGTTTATCGGCTTCCGCCTGCTCGGTTTGCAGGAAGGCACCAATATTTTTACCTACATCAACGTCCGCAATATCAATGGACAAGATTTCAAACGCCGTTCCGGCATCCAGACCTTTGGACAGCACCGTTCTCGAAATGGAATCCGGGTTCTCCAGTACGTCCTTATGCGAATTACTGGAGCCGACAGTCGTAACGATACCTTCGCCGACCCGCGCAATAATCGTTTCTTCTCCGGCACCCCCGACGAGTCGATCAATGTTGGCACGCACTGTAACACGAGCCTTAACCTTTACTTCGATACCATCCTTGGCTACCGCAGCGACAGTAGGTGTCTCGATGACACGCGGATTAACGCTCATTTGGACCGCTTGCAGAACATCCCGACCCGCAAGGTCAATCGCAGCTGCGCGTTCAAATTCGAGCGGAATGTTGGCCCGCTGCGCAGCAATCAGCGCATTGATCACTCGGTCTACATTACCACCCGCCAGAAAATGACTTTCCAGCTGGTTGATGTTCAAGCCCAGACCAGCCTTGGTTGCCTTAATCAGCGGATTCACAATCCGGCTTGGCGTTACACGCCGTAACCGCATAGCCACCAACGTTATGATGCCAATCCGCACCCCCGAAGCCAATGCTGAAATCCACAGCATCACCGGAAAAAAACTGAAAAATACGCTTAACACAATAATCGCTACAACGGCAATCAGCAAAACGCCGACAATACCCGATTCGAACACTCGTATCATCCCCCATTAATCTAATTTTTCGTTTGTTTGCGTGTTTCAGACGCTGATGTCTATTTTGACCACAATGCGTCCGCCTTCTACTTTGGATACTATAATGGGCATATCCGTAGCGATAAACTCGCCGTTCGTCACGACGTCCACACGTTCGTCTGCGATAAGCACAGTTCCTGCTGGACGAAGCGGTGTCAGACTCACACCTCGCTGTCCCAATAGCACTTCCCGGTTCACAGCCGAAGAAAAACCTTGGTCAGCCGTCAAACTTTCTTTAAGTATAAAACGGTTCCATATTCCCCGATCCTTGAAAGCAATCGCAATGATCGCCACCACAGCAACGGCAGCAGCAAAGGCTATACCCAATGATATAAAAGCATGCTGCATGTTGTAGGCCGCGCGAACAACTCCAGCGACAAGACTGATGGAACCTAAAATACCCAGAATACCAAAGCTTGGAATGAACATTTCAAGTATAAGCAAAGCCAGACCGATGATAAACAACAGCCATGTCTCGGAACCTGCAAAGCCAGCAATATAATTGCCGAAAAAGTACAAACCAAATCCGAGCGCACCTAAAATTCCCGGCACTCCAAAGCCCGGTACGAGTAGTTCAATGACAACCCCCGCGATACCGATAAACAAAAGCAAGGTCTGCACAATCGGGTTGGTCAATATCTCCGCTGCTTTTTCAGCCCATGTCCGTTCCACGTGAAATACATCATCCGTGCTATAGCCCCTCCACTGGATAACTTCTTGTTCCGAAGAGGCGATGTGATCCGCATAACCCAGCTTAAGCGCTTCCTCGCTGGTTAAAGAAATGATCTGACCTTTTTCTTTATTAAAGTTCAGCTCCGGTATAGCTACAGAAATTTGGGAGTCTACCATACCTCTCGCAATATCCGGGTTACGTCCGCTGGATTCTGCGGCAGATGCCATGCTGCTCTTCCACCAAGCCACCGTTTTCGGGTCGGTGATAGCTTGCCCGCTACCGTCCACCAGCGCTGCTGCTCCAATAATGCTACCCGGTTTCATAACAATTTTGTTTGCGCTTAACGCAATATAGCTCCCCGCAGAAGCCGCTTCGCCTCTCACATAGGCTACGGTCGGAATCGTGCTGTCTTTAACCAGCTTGCCCAGCTTTTCCGCTGTGTCTACTCGTCCGCCTGGCGTATTAATATCCAGCACAATGAGGCCTGCTTTGGACTCCGCTGCTTCTGCAAAGCCGCGTTCCATAAAGCTGCTCAGTCCCTGTTCAATTTCCTGATCCACCGGTATAACAAACACAGCGCCGCCTTTCACAGCGGCCGCCGCTGATCCCGAATGGAATAATGGCAACAACAAAACAGATATCATGATCCACAGGGTCCAAAAGATCATTTTGCGGCTGGAGTGGTGGTGTTCTCTATGCATTACTCTCCCCCCTTTCGATCTTACTATGTTATAGCATATCAAATTTTGTCAGGCAAACCATACAGTTTTCAGGATTTATTGTGAAATTCTTGAGTATATTGCTAATCCTGATGACTATCATGTACTTTACGCACCCGATGGACATCACGTTTCAAATGATTATAGATATGACAAACGCGGCAGATACAGAAATAACACCCTCTGTAAACAGAGGGTGTTGCGCTTTCCTGTTTGTCGCAGGTTTATTGCAGAAATTGCTGAACCGCTTGGTTCACGAGCTTGCCGTCAGCGCGGCCTTTTACCTTAGGCATCAAGGCCGTCATTACTTTCCCCATCTCGGCTTTCGAAGAAGCACCGGTTTCCTGGATGGTCTGCTGTACAATAACTTTAATTTCTTCTTCAGAAAGTTGTTCGGGAAGGTACTGAGCGATGATCTCTATTTCTGCTTTAGTGCTTGTCGCAAGGTCATCACGACTGGCTTTTTCAAACTCATGGAGGGCATCTTTTCGCTGTTTGATCTCACGACTCAGAATATCAAGCACTTCGTTGTCGTCCAAATCCCGTTTCAAATCTATTTCAAGATTTTTAATCGTAGAACGAACCATTCGAATGGTGGAGAGTTTGAACTTGTCCTTACTCTTCATTGCTTGCTTCATATCTTCGTTCAATCGTTCGCTCAAATTCATGATTGCTTAGATCCTCCTAGAACTTTCTCTTACGAGCAGCCTCGGACTTTTTCTTGCGCTTTACGCTTGGCTTTTCATAATGCTTGCGTTTCTTCACCTCAGCCAATACGCCATCCTTAGCAATGGAACGTTTAAAGCGACGAAGTGCAGCATCAATTGTCTCGTTTTTGCGAACTTTAGTTTCAGACACCAGTTTTCCCTCCCTCCGACCAGACCGTCCAAGAGCAATAACACGGTTCATCAAATTTTATTATAGGTGAAACGGAAACCGGGTGTCAACCTAATAAGAAAAAATGAATAAATAAAGGTACCATTTTTATCCATTCACGCCGCATTACTGAAAGACAGGCGCTGTCATTTTTAAGAATGTGAGTCCCAAATACCCGTCAAGGCACCCAATGGGGCACCGCCTAACAGATGATAATGCAGATGTCCAACCTCTTGTCCGCTATCCCGACCGCAGTTGTTAATCAACCGGTAACCGGATTCAGCGATACCCAGTTTTTTTGCCACCTCAACCGCAACACGATGAATCTCCGCAATCAAGGGCAGATCCTCCTCCGTCACAGCATTCATTGAAGGAATGTATTTCTTCGGAATAATGAGCACGTGTACTGGCGCCGCAGGCTGGATGTCATGAAATGCGAGCACATTGTCCGTTTCCAGCACTTTTTTACTAGGGATGGTTCCATCCACAATTTTCAAAAACAGATCGTCCATTCAAAACCCTCCTTTGGCAGTGAGCCGATCAACAAGTTCGAAAGTGCAGAACCTATGCTCTCGGCATTCAAAGTTATGTATTTCCCACAACCGAATTGAACAAATACAGTTATGGTTTGTTATACCTATGTTTCTATATTATCATAACGGAAAAAGGGGCTTAATACCAGTTCCCTCTTCCCACTTCTTCTATAATGGCTTTTACCCCTTCATCCATTTGATCCGGCTGAGCACGCGAAATACTGATGCGTAAAAACTTTTCGTGTTCCTTATAATCGGATAAGTAAAATCCTTTACCGGATACCACCTGCACCTTCCTTGCGGCAAGACGCTGCACCAAACGCTCCATGTTCACCGTCCGGGGCAGCTTCAACTGCATATACACCCCCGAGCTTACAGCCGACACTTCAATCACCCCGTCCTGATTGTATCGCTCCACTGCCTGGTTTAAAATGTGAATGCGTTCCGCATACAGGCTGCATATCGTGTGCTTGTGGCGTTCATACATTCCATTTTTAATATAAATATCGAGTGCGGCCTGTGATAAAATAGAGGTGTCGACGTATCTTTTATATGCGCTGGGCGTCTTTAACAGGATTTCCGGCAAAACCGCCACGCCTAAGCGCAAGCCTGGGAAAATGATTTTCGAGAAACTTTTCAAATAAATAACATGTTCTGTCTGATCGTACGCATATATGGGATCAAACAGGTGATCAATCCCCAAATCAGCCATGTAATCATCCTCCACGATGTACACATCGTATTTGGCAGCTAATGCAGCTATAGCCTTGCGTTCCTCTGTGTTGTATGAGGTCCCCAGGGGATTATGATATCTTGACATGGTGTAAAAAAACTTGATGCTCCCGTTCTTAAATTGATGCTCCAATTCCTGCAAATCCATACCTGCCGCTGTTCGGGCGATGGTGCTGACGGGTATGCTCTCTCCCTCCAAAAAACGCAAATAAATATCGTAGCTCGGCTGCTCCACCAAAACCGTCTTTTTGCCGTTCGGAAACGGCATTTTAGCGAGAATTTCCAGTGCCTGCTGAACACCAGAAGTGACGATAATCCGCTCCATTTTTGCAAACACCTGATTATCCGCCAAGTGAGAAACGAGCGTATGACGCAATGTCTCCAGCCCTTGCGAATCTCCGTAGGTGAACAGATGATATTTGTACGTATCAATGGCCTGATTCAGACAGTGCTGAAAGTCCAGATACGGAAATACGTTTAGATCCGGGGAGGCCGAAGCAAAATCAATCGAGGCCTGAATATGACCTTGGCTATGGCTATGACGTAAACCGCCGGAGTTCTCTACCACATAATATCCGCTTTGCGGAATGGAATAGATGGCGTGCTTCTTTTCAAGTTCGGCATATGCCCGCAAAATCGTGCTTTTGCTGCACTCGTACAACTCTGAAGCATCTCGGATAGAAGGCAGCTTCTGACCGGAACTGTATCGCCCCTCACGAATTTTAAGCTCTATATCGGATAGAATCGAAATATATTTTTTCACAATGATCCTCCTGCCTGCTTATTTCACTTCTCTACTTCTTTATACGGTTGATGTTAACATGCTTTAAGTGTAGCAGGATGCCCCATTTTGTAAATTGTACCGGTACAGTTACGATAATTTGATATTCCGCAGGCTCTTCCATTGTTGTACCTTTAGTTCATCGGAGAGGACGTTCGCAAACACGGTCCCGAAGCATGAAAGAGAGGTTGACATCTTATGGACACCCAAACAAGAGGATTAAAACTGGCTTATTTCTTTGCGGTGCTGAATGCTGCAATTATTGGATTTTCGTTTTTATTTACTAAAATGGCGTTAGTGTATGCTCATCCCATCGATACGCTGACCTATCGGTTTGCAGCTTCTTTTATAGTCCTGTCGATTCCGGTGGCCTTGGAGTGGATCAAGCTGTCTTATCGGGGCAAACCGATATTTAAAGTACTGCTGCTGGCTCTAATGTACCCGTTGGGATTTTTCACCCTACAAGCATTTGGATTACAGCACGCAACTTCCGCCGAGGGAGGTATTATGTATGCCTTCACACCCGTTGTAACGATGATCATTGCTTCCCTATTTTTAAAAGAAACAACGACCCTTTTACAGAAGCTGTCGATCTTTTTATCTGTTTTCGGCGTTGTGTTCATCTTTATCATGAAGGGAAGCAGCTTTAACTTGTCCAATTTGGGCGGGCTCTCCATGCTCTTCCTGACTTGTGTTGCTTTTGCCGGATACAGCGTTTTGGCACGCTCTCTTTCAAAATATTTTAGTCCGGCGGAAATCAGTTATTTTATGATGGGTATCGGATTTGTTACATTTCTGGCCATATCGCTCACTAACCATATTCAAGATGGGACACTGGGCCTGTTTGTAGCCTTGTCCAGCAACGGCACCTTCGTACTGTCCATTATATATCTTGGCGTGGTGGCCTCGCTTATCACTTCACTGACTGCAAATTATGCTTTGTCGAAAATAGAAGCGTCAAAAATGAGCGTATTTACCAATCTGTCGACCATCGTGTCTATCGCAGCCGGGGCTTTGTTTATTGGAGAAAAGATCACAGTGTATCATCTGACTGGCTCCCTACTGATTATAGCCGGGGTGATCGGAACCAATTATTGGGTCCGCAAAAAGACTGTACCGCTTCGTGCAGACACGCTTAAGACGTAGTCGCTTCATAGAGAAGTGAGTTGGAAAAGAATGATTGTCGAGATAGCAAGAGCATATTATGAGGTAGGTCGCATGTTGAGATTAGATTTGGCATCACACAGGTAAATAAGAGGCTGCTTCTTCTCACCGGAAGAAGCAGCCTTAAGTATATCATGATGTATGAATGCTTCAGTAAGCCGATTGTGCTGTAGCTGTACATCTAGAAAGGGGGCTAGAAGCGGTTATATGAGGACTGAGGGGAGGCATATTATAGCGTTTAAAGAGATAAGGGTTTAATAATAAGGCAGCAGGCTGATCGCGGTCAGTGCAGCAAGCGGCAGAATCAGACGGTTAAAGCGCCGACGTCTATACGGGAAACCATATCCATATGACGGGTAGGATGCAAAACCGCCATAGGCACGGGAACCACAGCCGCAATTGTTAGGTGGATAGGGGAGATTTACGTTCTCCGCTTCGCCCATGGGAACTGCCAAATATATTTTTTCATCATCCACATGCTCCACAATTCCGTCATACATCGTTCCATCCTTCACCCATACGCATACGTAGCGGTGCATATGCTGTTGACATAACGTTTTGGCATCCGTTTTTTCCGGCGCTATCCCTTTTTCGTTCGTCATGCTTTTTTCCATGGTTGTTTCCTCCTAGGCTCTTGCATGTATACCGTATGTTATTCAAAAATGGGCTATGTGCTACATCAAATTGGGCGAATTTCGGCTTGTAAACAAAAAAAGAAGCACCCCGGAGGCTCTTGGTAGAGCCCCTCTGAACGGACGTATGACGAGAAGTTTCCTTCCGCAGCATACGTCCGCCGGGGTGCTGTATGTTTAACTTGTCGGCTTATCTGTATTATAACAATACTTTGAAACTGTATATGTGATTTGTATCACATTGCCTCAAAATGTTTCCATAACCACGCGGGAGCCGCCTCCGGCCTGCTCTGCGGGAAGAACGACCAGCTTGCGTGGCAGACGAGCCCGCAGCTCGGGCACATGGCTGATCACGCCGACTGACAGTTGATCGTGATGCAGTTTTTCCAGCGAGGTGATGACTGTGTCCAGCAGTTCAGGGTCCAACGTTCCAAAGCCTTCATCCAGAAAGAAAAATTGCAGCGGGTATTGGCCGCGCAATTGAATCTGGGCCGACAGCGCGAGCGCAAGCGACAAGGAGGTCAGGAACGTCTCGCCGCCGGACAAGGTCAATACCGGACGCTTGACTCCGCCGTTGGCATCGTCACTAATGACAAAGCCACCGCTGGAGTCTACCTCTAGCGCATAACGCTGCTTGGTCAGAAAACGTAAACGGCGTGAAGCCGACTGACTGACTTGCATTAACTGTTCCTCGGCAATGTATTCGACGAAGGCGTTGCCCCGGAAAACGGACTGGAGCTTGGACATCTTTTCTGCCTCGCTGCGCAAATGAGCGCGATTGGACTCCAGCTCCATCCAGCGGACATGCCGATGCTGCAAATCCTCCAAATCACGTTCAGCCTTGGCACGATTCTGGAGTGCCTCTTCGTCGCGTGCACGGCAATCACGCAGCTGCGCGGCGGCCGATTCCCACTGTTCCTCTGTCACTGTTGCTCCATCCAGCTGTTCTTCCACATGTTTTAAACGGGAGGACAGCTCTTTTTCACGTTCCCGATGCAGGCTCACTTCACGTTCATAACGTGCGAATTCATCGGGCCCGAGACAGCATTCCACGACCTCTGCTTCCGTAGCAAAAGGGGAGGCTTCCAGACGACTACTCCAGCGGGACTCCGATACCTGCCGTCTTTCTTCTGCCGAATCGGATGCCTGTCGGGCAATCAGCGAAGCATGAACGGCTTGCTGCTTGCGTTCCTCCGCTTCAGCGCGGCGGCGTGCGGCGGCTTCGGCTCCGTTTCTCAGTCCCCGAAGGCGTGAGTTCGCTCCCTCCAGCAAGGAAGCCGCATGGTCTTCTCCAACCCACTTGCGGAGCTGCACTATTTTTTCACGCAACGTTTCATCTTTGTTTTGGAGGCCGGTACGACGGGCAATAATGATTTTGTCTTCCTCGATGATGCTCTGCTGGATCTGCTGAACACGTGCCGCCTTCTCTTCGAGGAAAGTCACGCTCGTCTCTAGCCGGGACCGCAGCTCTTCCGCGCGCGCGTCGCGCTCCTGCATGGCGCGGTAGCGCTCCGCGGCTTCGCCCGGTGCGACGTCCGGCAGCTGCGCCGCCCATTCGACGCGCAATGCCCCGCTGCGCGTGGTGCATGCCTCGCGCTTGCTCCGCGCCTGCGTTAGCGCTGCGACAGCCGCCTCTTGCTCGGCGGCTGCGCGAATACGCCGCTGCTGTCCGGCGGTGTCCGCCTCGCGCAACGCGTGCGCCTCCGCAGGCAGCGCACGCGCATAGGCGGCCAGCTCGGCGGCCGTCCGCTCCAGCGCCGCGCAGTGCTCCGCCCAAGCGGCGACACCGCGCGGCGGCGCGGCGCTAGGCGCGGCCAGCTCGCCCGTGGCGGCCGCGCCGCTGGCGTCTGCGGCGGGCTGCTGCGCCAGCAGGCTGCGCTGCTCGTGCAGCTGCTGGCGCAACGTAAGGCGCAGCTCCTGCAAGCCTAGTCGCAGGCGGTGCAGCTCGTCCGGCGCGGCGGCATCCGCGGCGTGGGTCGTGGCGGCGGCGGGCGCAGGGTGGTGCAGCGAGCCGCACACCGCGCACGGCTCGCCCTCGCGCAGCTCGGCGGCGAGGTGCTGCGCAAGGCGGCCCAGCTCTTCGGCGCGCAGCTCATGGCGAAGCCGCTCTTCCTCGGCAGCCAGCGCGGACACATCGGCGGTAATCTCTGCCTCCAGCGTGAGCAGCGCCTCGATGCCCTCAGCCGCCTGCGCGGCAAGGGCGGAACGCCGTCCCTCTGCCTCAAGTGTCTCCTGCTCCGTCAGCTTCAGACGTTCGTCAGCCTGGGCAAGCCGTTGCTCCTGCGTGACACACTCCTGCTCTGCTTCGCGTAGCTGCTCATCCGCCGTCTCCAGCTGTTGCAGTCGTTGCACAGCCTCTTGAAGCATTCGTCGTTCATCTGCACGCACTTCATTTTGCTTCAAATCCTGTTGAAGCTCCTGCTGCCGCTTCGATCCACGTGCCTGTAGCTCCTGTTCCTTGGCGAGTCCTTCGGCATATGTAGCAAGGGTTTGCTCACTCTGCGCAAGCTCTGCTGCCAGATAGTCCCGTTCTGTCCGCAACGCTTCCGTGTCACGTTCCAGTTGCAGCGCCTGCTCCAACTGGTCGATTCGAAGCAACAGCTTCGGTTCCTCCGCACTCAGAGCTTGCCGGGCCTGTTCATCGGCTTGCACAGACACAACCGCATCCTCCTGCGCCGATGTTGCCTGCACCGTTGCTTCTTCTGCTGCCTTCCGGCGCTTATCCGCTTCGGCAGCGGCTTCCTTCCAATCGGTCAGCGCAGGCAGCAAAGCCTCGGCTGCGGAGGCCAGATGGAGCTTGCGCTCCAGCGAAGCAATGTTTGGCTCCAATGCCGCCAGTTGTTCCAGCTCATTCGCCCGGCGGCTGCGCTCCATGACCAGCTCACGAATTTTGTTCAGCGCCTCCGTCTCGCGCGACACCCGTTCCAGCTCACGGCGCGAAGCCTCTGCATGGGCAACTGCTTCTTTGAGACGCTGCTCTGCCTGTTCAAGCGCTTCGGCGCCTGCATCGCCCAGACCTTGCTGCTCCGCTTCCAGCGCTTTCAATGCAGCGTCATTGTCCTTCACACGGCGGCTCAGCTTTTGCGCAAGTTGATCTCCATATTTTTCCAAATGAAATAAACGCTGTAGCATCTGTCTGCGTTCACTGCCCTTTAATGATAAAAATTCGGCAAACTTCCCCTGTGGCAATACGACAGCACGTGTGAAGTCGTCCATTTTCAGGCCGATATACTCCTCCACACAACGGGTCACATCCTGCACCTTGTCAGCAAGCACTTCCTCGCGGTCCTCTGTGAACGCAATAAAACGACTAAGCGTATTATTCACCGATACGCCTCCAGCCCGTTTGAATCGGCGCTCCACACGATAGCGACGAGGCCCTTGGGCTGACATCAATTCGAATGTAAACGCAACGGACAGCGTATCCTCGGCATGATTCATAATGCCCTGTGTTCCATTCACCGCCCTCTCCACCTTGCCGTACATAGCCAACGTAATCGCATCCAGCAATGTCGATTTACCACTGCCTGTCGGGCCAAAGATCCCGAATAGTCCGGTTTCAGTCAACTCGTCAAAATGGATTTCCTGCGACTCCCGGTAGCTTTGCAACCCCGCCAATTTCAGAAGAATCGGTTTCATACATCATCCTCCTCGGCTTGGTCCCTTGCATCATCCTGTTCCACTAACTCCAAAAATAGCTGGACCAGTTCGTCATCCGGCTGTGCGCCGCCCGATTGCCGTTGATAAAAAGCCCGAAACAGTTCGTGAACCGGCAGCTCTGAGCGCTGATGTTCGAGCTGTGCCGCCGCCATTTCAGGATACATCGGGCGGATATGAATGATGCCTTCACGGCTTTTACGCAGCCGCTGAATATCTCCCAGAGACATCGCTTCATCCAGCGTAATTTCCAGGTCAATAAAGGCGTCCGTATCCAGTCCTTCGTCCAGCCAGCGATACACCTCCTCCAGACCTCCCCGTGCGCGCCATTTCACTAAAGGCCGTCCGCTCGTAATATACAGCTCCTCGACCTGTGCGGGCTTGCCTGCAACCACGTCAATGAGCGTGACCGATTTGGCCTGCCCTGCTTCGGAAAAGCTATAAGCCAGCGGAGATCCGCTATAGCGCATCAGCCCGTCACCCTTCACATATTGGGGACGGTGCAAATGCCCCAAAGCCGTATATTGCGCCCCGATGCTTAGCGCAGACGGGTCTACTGTATAGGCTCCTCCGACCTGAATCGGACGCTCCGAATCGGACTCCAGCCCGCCAAGTACATAAATGTGGCTCATGGACAGATTAACGGTATCAGGCCGAAACGCCGTACCGAGCTGTGCCATCAGCATCCCCACACGACGACTGTAAGCCTCTCGCAGCACCGTTTCGTCTCCGTCCTCGGACAACAATTCGTTCAGACGGGACTCCGAAGGATAAGGCAAAGCTGCGATACATGCCATTTCTCCTGTACGCGGTGTATGAATCCGTACAGGTTCACCGCTGGGCAGCCCCAGTAACGTAATTCCGCGCTGACTCACCAGCGGCGTAACCGAGGATACCCGTTCCGGCTGATCATGATTACCCGCAATAACAACCAACGGTCTTCCTCCAGCCGTTAAACGGGCAGACGTTTCATAAAATAACTGCTCGGCGGCGGCTGGAGGATTGACCGAGTCGTACACGTCTCCAGCCATCATAATCAGGTCCGCCTGCTGATCTTCAGCCATTTTTGCTAATTCTTCCAGGAACGCCTCCTGCTCCTTCAAACGGCTGCGCCCTTCCAGCGTTCTCCCCAAATGCCAATCTCCCGTATGCAAAATCCGCATGCTGTTCCTCCTCTCTTCATGTCATTTCGTCAACTTATCTATATAAGCTGAACTTAAAAAATGCGCAGTGACACTCATGTCATTTTTCAAAAAATTCTGCTTAAATAACTACAATTGCACACTTTCTCCAGCCTCCAAAAAATACAACCACTTCTCAGCAACCCTTGTACCTGTAATATCTTCGATCACATGGGCGTACAGTTCCAGTTGAAAACGATATTGCTCCGTTAAATGAGACACCGTTCGATAATCGGATACACGATCTGTTTTGTAATCAAGCAAAACCAGCCCTTCTGGCCCTTCAAACAAGCAGTCAATAATCCCGTTCATCAGCACTCTATCATCGTGACCAGGCTCTGACGTCATGCTTTCCCGCTGTTGCCCGGCGGCTTCCGGCTCTGTTTCCTGTGCTGACAGCATCGACGGTAAACTGCGGCTCCAAAAATCTGCGGCTCCTATTGTATAGGTGAACGGAAGCTCACGCTGAACGTGGGATGCCTCCAACAATCTACGACCCAACTCGCTGGTGAAAAAGCGCAATATTTTATCCGTATCTAATGCCTCCGCCTGAACGTCCAGCAACAAACGCTGGTTCAGCAGACGAGCCTTCGTTTCCTCAATCACCTCGGCGTTCATCACACCGCTCAGCGGCAAATGTAGAAACAGCGTATGGTACACCGTTCCACGTTCCGTCGGCGTCAATCTCCGGTTGCCCATAAATCTGGGTCTGCGCAAGTGTAGTTGATTTCCCCCAGTCTGAGAATCTTCCATTTCCTCTGGTAACTCGGCTACTTGAAAAGAAGACAGATTCAGCCAATCTTCCGATCCAGCTTCCTGCATCGTTAGCCATCTTTTCATTTCGGTAACCGATGTATTCGCCGCCGTCTTGCTTGCCCGTTCATACGGATAGGACCAGAGAAGCGTAGCGCCAATATCTGCATCAGCCTTTGTTGTACTATCCGTTGGAATAGCCGATGCGGAGTCGGATGAGAGCCACTTTTTGTCGATCGGCTCGGCATTTTTCAACGCTTCCGTCTTCTGCTGACGCTCTTCATTAACGGTCTCTTCCCCAGGGTCCAAATTCAAACGAGAGCCGGAAAGAGTCTCCGAAGCTATGATTCTGAATAGCCAATTCCCGCCCGGCATAGTTTCCAGCCTGTGGTAGTCCCCCTCATGATCCCATGCTGCTTCCCTCAGTACAGTAGCAGAAGGATGTCGGATCAACGCGGGACCTACCCAGTCCAGATAACTGCGGCCTGCCGCCAGCAAATAATCGGGTAAAACTGTCTCTGTATGCTCTTTGGCACGTGCCCAACCTGCTGCGCGTGCAGCAAGATCCTTTACCGTTCCGGTCATAATAAGCTTTTCACGCGGACGTGTAAGCGCCACGTATAGCACCCGCATTTCCTCAGCCAATAGCTCCAACTGGGAACGTCGACGGATCGCCAAATTAGGCAGCGTCGGGTAGCTGACTCGATGTTGTTCCTCCACATATTTGGGACCAAACCCTAGCTCCTTATGCATCAGAAACGGCGCATTCAAATCCTGCTGATTGAACATTTTAGCCGTTCCGGCGATGAACACGACAGGAAATTCAAGTCCTTTACTCTTGTGAATCGTCATAATACGAACAGCCTGATCAGGTTCAGTACCGCCACTAGATGACCCCAAATCACCGCCTCGCTCTCGCAAACGGGAAATAAAGGTCAAAAATCGGAACAACCCTCGGTTAGAAGTAGAGGTCTCATACTGTCTCGCTCGGTCATATAACGCCCGCAAATTGCTTTGACGTTGAGAGCCACCGGGCAATCCTCCTACCCAATCCAGATATCCCGTTCCCTCCAGCAAACGCCAAATCAATGCACTCAAGCTGCCTTGTCTTGCTTCCTGCCGCCACGCTTCCAAATCGCGCAAAAAGGAGCGCAGTCGAGCAGGCAACGTATTTCCGCTATTCCTGTCATCCATATCAGATGCATCTGTCGAATCTCCTGCGAAAAGCTCCAATTCCAGCATGTCGCTGGACGTTCCATTTTCGCTATCCTGTGTATGGTCAGCCTTAGCCGCCGCAAGCAGAGCGCCATAAAATAATCCGTCCGGCTTCTGCAGCCGGATTTGTGCCAGCTCATCCTCGGTCAAGCCTACAATCGGTGAACGAAGCACAGATGCCAGTGGGATGTCCTGCTGCGGATTATCAATAATGTGCAGCAGAGACAGCATGACCTCCACTTCCGTTGCTTTGAAAAAGCCTGTCGTCTGCTCCCCGGATGCCGGAATGCCCTCAAGACGCAGCTCTTCCACAATCAGCGGTGCCCATACACTTGCTGAACGGAGCAAAATGACAATATCACCGAAGACTGCCGGACGCATCGCTTTTAACCCTCTGTCATAAATCAACAGCGGTTGTCCTGTATCTCCCGTCAGCTCCTTAATGCGTTGCGCGATTGCGCGAGCTTCCAATTGTGCCGTTTCCAGCTCCGCAAGCTCGGCCAATTCGCCTTCCTGCAAAGCGGACTCATCACCCGCTTCGGACAGTTCCGAAACCTCCGAAAGACCGCGCCCGCCTTTATCAACTAACAACAGTTCAGGTGCATATGGGGATGTGACATCCTTTTCCGTCTGCTCAGGATAGGAAGCACCATGCGCCAACCATGCCCGTTCATCGTATTCAATTTCCGCCACATCCACGCTCATGATTTGCCGGAACACCAGATTGACTGCATCGACGACTTCCTCCCGACTGCGGAAATTACGCGCCAGATCAATTAAAAAGCCATCTTCCTGTTCCTCCATGCCATACCGTTGGTATTTGTTCAAAAACAGACCCGGCTCCGCCAGCCGAAACCGATAAATACTCTGCTTTACGTCCCCTACCATAAAACGGTTACCCGGCTCTTCACGGGATACCAGCCTGACGATATCCTCCTGAACCGCATTCGTATCCTGATACTCATCCAGCAGCACCTCGTCGAATTGCTCCTTATATTCGAGCGCAGCGTCCGAAGGCAGCAGTCTGTGCGGATTAGAGTCGGGATGACGTAATATTTTTAGACAATAGTGCTCCAAATCCCCGAAATCCACCAGCCCTTTGGACTGCTTGTGCTGTTGAAATCGTTCGCCGAATAAAATAACGGTCTCCACCAGTTCGTCCATCAGAGGAGCCGCCGCATGCAGTTCCTCCAAATAGGCTTCCGCCCTCCTGCCGAACAGGGAAGCCTTCATATCCGTGATCATTTTTTTGGCTGCCTCACGGAGCGCCTTGACCCGCTCCTGCAATGCAGGCTCGGTCTGATCCTTTTTGACCGGCTTGAGCTTGCCAAAGGCCGCGATCTGAAAGTGATCATACAGCGATGCCCACGGCTGTGTCTCCAGTTCCTGCAATAGCCCCTTCACCATCGCAGTATCCTCTTGCAGCGTCACTGCATAGGGAGCAGGGCCGCCGGGCTGCATAGCCGTCTCATAGGCCTGCTCCAGCAGACTTGCTGCTCCGCGCAGCGAAAGTGCTGCATCGGCCAGAATGCTGCGGACCCAAGGAGTCTCTCCCAAAGCCGTCACATCCTGTACACAGAATGCTGCTGCCGTCTCCCTCAGCCAGTGCTCCGGCCAGGGATGACTTTGCGAAAAATCGTACAAGCGCTGAACAAGCACATACATCGCATCATCTGTACGCTCACCGCTAAACCAGTCCACCAATCTGCGAAACGTGCTGCCTTCATCGTTAGCCTCATACTTTTCCTCAAACAGTTCTTCCAGCAGCTCCTGCCGCAGCAATTCCGTCTCATGCTCATTCATAATCCGAAAACCGGGATCAAGGGGAATGGCCTGATAATGCCTGCGAATGACCTCCATACAAAAAGAGTGGAGCGTCGTTATCGAGGCTCGATTTAGTAGCGATAGCTGCCGACGTACATGCTCACTATCCGGCTGCTGTTCCAGCACACGTTCCAAAGCTTCGCGTATACGTTGGCGCATTTCGGCGGCAGCAGCCTTCGTAAAGGTCGCTACCAGCAGCCGATCCACGCTGAAACCGAGCCGGGGATCGGCGATTTTACGAATAATGCGCTCTACGAGCACCGCAGTTTTACCAGACCCCGCCGCTGCCGCTACCAGCATGTTGTTGCCGGATTCGGAAATCGCACGCCACTGGTCATCACTCCACATACTACCTTCCGGCTTGGGTATGTCGTTGGTGCTTGATGTACTTATCATGGGTCCATTCCTCCTTTCCCTTCCTGTGTATAACCGAGCAGATTCCAGATCTGATCCTTGCCGGGTTTTCCCCATTGGTTGTAGCCGCTGCCTTCCAGACTGTCGTCAAATTGACAAACCGGTTTGAAAGAACAGAAGGTGCATGCCGTCTCTTGCTGGATACGATAAGGCTCAATCGCCACGTCGCCCTCTGTCATGCGTGTCCCAATCGTTCGGATATTATCGCGTACCGAAGCCAGCAGGCTATTCCACTGTTCCGGCGAAGCGACAGACGCACTGCTGTAAAAGCTGCCATCCGCCTTCACCGCAACTGGCAAAATGGAGGAATACCCCTTGTCCAGTGCCGTGTCCATTTGTCCAACCACATCTCGATCCGCCAGCAACAGCCCTTTCATCTTGAAGCGTTTTAGAAGCTCCTGACGGGCCTGTTCCGCGCTAAGACCATTCGGCGACTGCAACATCGGATTGTGGACGTGAAAATACAGCGTACCCGCCGGATAAGCCGTCTCGCCAAGCCATTCCTCCGCCGCATTCAGCAGCACGTCCAGGTACGTGAGCATTTGCAAGGACAAGCCATAGTACACTTCATGCAGCTTGAGATCCTTTTGGCTGGACTTGTAATCAATGACGCGTAAAAGTAAGCCCTTTTCTCCCTCTGCCACATCCACGCGGTCAATTCGTCCGACGATTTCCATCACCACACCGTTGTCCAATCGAAAGGTCAAAGGAGGAAGCTTTTCTCCCGGCCCAAAACCCAGCTCCAGCTCCAGTGGCTCAAAGCTGCCTCTACGCGCATGTTCACCCAAAATCAGCGAAGCCCGACTCACAATGTCTTTCAGCTTGCGTAAAATATAGCCGTACCGCTTGGAGCTCATTAAAATCTCGCCTTGCAGGCGGGGAGCCACACGCTCCACCGTCGATTCCGCCTCTTGTCGGCATTCCTCTGTGCTGAGACTGCCCCAGCTCACGTTGCGTTTACGTAAATTAATCGCCATCTCTCCGAGCGCCGCATGGAACAACTGCCCGATATCCGGTGCCTTCAGCCGATACATTTGGCGCTCCTTCAAGCGAAGACCGTGAGAAGCAAAATGCGAAAACGGACAAGCGACAAAACGTTCCATACGGGATACGCTGGTACGTAGCTTACTGCCGTACAGGCGGCGACTCGTTACCTCCCGCATTTCGGCATGATTTTCGTAAAAAAGTGAGGTCAGTAACTGACGCAGCTTGTCCTTTTCACGGCCCTGCTGGCGCGCATACCAGTTGTATACCTCCCACCAAGGAGATAAAATCTCTCCACCATGCCGCCATTGCCGGAATTGCGCGATTAACTGCGCCAATGCCTCGGACGGATGAGAAGCATACTCCCATTGCGTCGTCCACGGGTCCCCAGGCAAAGGATATGCAGCTAACGGGTGCTCTTCCAGAGCAGGGAACAGTTGACGGACATGCCGTACCAACTCTGACGGCAACAACGACTTGCCCTCTTCGTCGGTCACAGCGTAGCTCATCCACAGACTGCTTCCGGCTGACGTAAGCGCCGTATACGCCAGAAAACGTTCATCCAGGAGACGTCTTGTCATATCCGGCGCCAGCTCCACGCCCCGTTCATTCAAGGTGGTCCGTTCCTGCTCGTTCAGCACACCGTCCTCATGAAATACAGCCGGCATCACACCTTCGTTCATACCCAGCACAAAAGCATGTTGAATACCAGCTACACGTGTACGGTCCGTGTTTCCGACCAGTACCTGATCCAGAGCTGGCGGAACAAGACCCATACGGTACTCTATCAGCCCTGTTTCCAGCACACCCGCAAACAAAGAAGTATCCAGCTTCTCGTCACCCATCATTTCGACGATCTGATCCAACAGCTCAAGCACCGCGTCCCATACCTGACGATGCTCCTTCGCCTGCTCCGGATTTCCTGCTACCTCGGCCCGATGGATCAAGTCATCCAGCTTATGCCCAATTTCCGCATCCTCCAGCAACAAGTACACCGCTTCACAGTTCTCAAGTGCAGTCCTGGCCTTACCCAGACGTTTCTCAAACGCACGTAAGGGCGTCACGATTACATCGCGGCACAGCTCCATTAGATCCAGTGTTTCGTCCCGCTGACGGTTCCGCTCCTGTTCCTCCAGCTCCAGCGAAAGGCTGGGTACAGCCTGCCAAGGCCGTCCGTCTGTCCAGCGGCTGCCCTGTATCCCACAGGCCAATGCGTAGTTTTCCAGACGGTCCATATCCTCGCGGCTGACCCGTCCATCCTGCGGCAACAGAAGATCCGTTTTGACCGCACGAAATACATCCTCGTACCGCCAACGCCGCTGGACAATATCCAGCGAAGCCCGAATCATCTCCACCAATGGATGATGCAATATGCTTCTGCGCTGATCCAGAAACACCGGAACCTCATATTGTTTGAATATCGGCTCCACCCACGGCTCATAATCCTCAATCTGGCGTACGAACAGCGCCATTTCCCGATAGCGTGCTCCCTCATCCCGGGCCAGGCGGCGCATTTCGCGCACTGCTCCCTCCAGCTCGACACGTCGGTTTGCTGCGGCATACAGCTTGATTTCTTCTGGCTGCTTATCATTCCATTGCTCCCGCATCTGTTGCTGCGGCATGGGTCGTTCCTGGTTCCGATATCCCGCACGCCGTTCAAACTGCGCCTCCAGATACGCCAACGTCGGACGGTCCTTAAATCTCGGAAGCGGATCAGGGCACAGCAGTTGTGTCTGCGTATCGATCATCAGCTCGTCCGCCATCCCTTTAAGCTTTACATAGGTAGCCGCCGAAGGATGAAACAAATCCAGCTCATGCGGCAGCTGTCCACTCTCGTAGCTACGATTGCAGGTCAGTGCGACCGTCAACGAAGAAGCGTGCAGCATGAGCTGCTCCACCACCTTGTATTCATGCGGCGTAAACCTGCGGTAGCCATCCATCCAAATATCCGCTCCACGTACAATGGACGACTCAGCAATCTGCTCCGCCAGCATACGCAGCGTATCCTCGCCATCAATATATTTAAGTGCCAGCTCTCTTTCAAAATCCTCATAAATTAGACTGATATCCTTGAGCTTGCCGCGTAAAATCGGAGTGGATTCCCCCGCCGCATTCATTCGCTCCAGTTGCTCCGGTACAGACCGAGTATTATTCCCGTACTGCTTCAGCTCTGTAAACAGCGTATTTAACCGATCCACAAAGCCCAGCTGGTCTCCCGAATCCTTAAATAAACTCAGTTCATCCTTGCGACGACGAATAATTTTATATAAAAGCATCTTCTTGCCTTCCCCCGTCACAGGTACCAGCGCCGAACCCCCAGTTTCTTGCATGACCAAATAGGCAAGACGATGAAATCCCATGACCTGTGCGCGCACCGTCCCCTGAATACCGTTTCCGGCTTCTGTAAGCAGCGCATGCTCGGAAGCAAATGACGATTGCTCCGGCACAAGTAACAGCATAGGCTTACCTAGCGGTTCCTCGCGTAGCATAGCCGTCATTTCATGATGGATTAACGTGCTTTTTCCGCTGCCTGAGCGGCCAATGACCAAACGGACCGACATGATGCGGCCTCCTTTCCAACGAACAACATTCTATTCAACAGTATAGCATATGAGGCAAGGGAGAAAAGAACGTACGTTTGCCATCTTGTAGCATTTTATCCTTCCTCAAAAAACAAACAGTCCCGCAGGTTGGCTTGGTACATGCCTTCTCTACAGGACTGATCTATGGATAAAACGAGCCTATTCTACTTATTCCACTACCCAAAAAGGCGGTTGACTGTGTCTGAAATCTACAGTTGTGTCCGGCTACGCACCTCAAAAATGGCGAATTTCAAATAATGGCCTTCCTCTACACCCAGAATTTGGGGATGATCCTTGCCAGCCGCTCTCCAATCCACCAGACGGAGGATTTTTCCGGCATCCGCCGCCGCTTCCTTAATCGTGTCCAGAAACAGCTCCGGCCGCATATGGAACGAGCAGCTCGCAGTTACTAAATAGCCGCCCTCATTGACCAGCTTCATCCCGTGCAGATTAATGTCCTTATATCCCCGCGTAGCTCCTTTGACCGCATTCTTTGTTTTCGCAAAGGCTGGAGGATCAAGAATAACTACATCAAAGGTACGTCCGCCCCCTGCTGTTAGCGGCTTGGAAGTATCACCTTTGCCTCCGGCCCGTGCGGTGCGTTCCTCTACACCTTTAACCTGATTGCGCAAATATTGAAAAGCATCGTCCACGACAAACTCCACGCGTTCCTCAAATCCGTTCAGCTTGACATTATCCCGTGCGCTTTCAATCGCGTGCTCAGATATATCAAGACAAGTTACTTTTTTAGCACCGTATTTGCAGGCATTAAGCGTAAAGCTTCCCGTATGTGAAAAGCACTCCAGCACGGTTGCGCCATCCCAGAATGGAAACTCCACAACCTTGCCGCTTTTGTTCACAGGCTTCATGACCGCTGTGCCAGCGTCACCCTGCTCTGCTGCTACTTCCTGTAGCGTAATTCCGCTGCGCCCTCCCCAGCCCGTCATCAGCGGCGCAATCGCCGCACGGTTCTCACGCTGGTCGAAGAAGTAGCCTGTCTTCTGGCCCTCTACAATATCAACCTTGATACGCAAGCCATTTTCCGTTACCACAACATGACGCGGGCAGTCTCCATATAAAGGCCCTTTGGTCTGTTCCAGTCCTTCCAGTTCGCGGATGGATACATCACTTCGCTCATATATACCAACAGGACCAATCACTTCAACGAGTGCATCCCTGATTTCTTCCCTGCGGCGATCCATACCGAGCGTTAATAATTGTACGACTAACACGTCGCCAAAACGGTCTACAATCAGCCCGGGTAAAAAATCAGCCTCGCCGTATACCAGCCGATACGCGTCTCCCCCGGTCACAAAACGTTCGCGGTGCTCCAGACAATCACGGAAGCGTTTGGCAAAAAATCTTTGATCCATCGCTTCCAACGGCTCGTAGGACATCACACGCACCGTAATTTGTGAAGCCGGATTATAGTAACCCGTTGCCAAATAACGGCCCTGATGGTTTACGATATTGACCAGATCACCTGCCTCCGGTTCACCCTCCACCTTGGCTATTTCATTTTTAAACACCCAGGGGTGCGCGTGCTCCAACCTTTTTTTGCGGCTGCGTTCCAATATTACTGAAGGCAAAGTCTTTCACTCCCATTCTTGGATTACTCAAAGTCCTTAAAAATGTGGTTCGATAGGGGGGAGGCTCCGCGGCGAACGCTACGCTTCTTCAGATTCAAATGAACCGCTCCGCTACTGCCCGCCTTTATATCGACCACACTTTTAAAGCTTATGAAGATACTGCAAAAATTATCGTTTTCCTAAAAAAACAGCTCGGTCATGCTTGTCATGGCTGTCCTCGACAGATCATATGCTGTTACATAAGCGCAATTCAATTAATAACCTTAGAAAAGGGGCTAATGGCCGTGTTTATTCATGTTATTTTGCCGCTGTGCGGTGGGCTGCTTATTTTCTTGGGCGGGATGAAGCTGATGGAAGCGGCCCTCCGGCATTTGGCTGGCCCCTTCCTCACCCGCTGGCTGAACCGGGCCACCGTTTCCCCTTGGCGAGGCATGTTGTTCAGCTCAGGCATTACCGCCCTGTTGCAAAGCAGCACCGCTGTCACGGTGCTGACCATCGGACTGGTCAACGCCGGGCTGTTGACCTACGGCCGCACGCTCGGCATCATCCTTGGCACCAATATTGGTACCTGCCTAACCACCGAGCTAATGGGTCTCCAGCTAGGCAAGCTGGCTGTTCCGCTGCTCTGCGGGTCGCTGCTTTGCTGGAGCGCCGCCGTCCTGTGGGGCGAGGCTGTCTCCAACCGCCAGTATGCGTCTGCCGGGCCACCATCCAGCCCCAATCAATTCAGCCGTCCGCAGGCTGTACAATATAGCAGCCTCGCCTTTGCCGGATTTTCGCTGATCCTTGCGGGTATCCGCGTGATGCAAACAGTCGGCCCTTGGATTAAGCAGGCCGGGCTGTTCCGCTGGTTTCTTGATCACGCTGCGGCCAATATGTGGTGGGCCTTCGCCGCTGGAGCCTGCCTGACCGCACTGGTTCACAGCAGCGCAGCCGTCATTGGCATGGCAATCAGCCTTGCTGCGGCAGGCGCCCTGCCAGCCGATGTGGGTATCGCCATCGTCATCGGCTCCAATGTAGGCACCTGCGTGACGGCTCTGATTGCCGCTGTTGGCGGCAGCTTGTCCGGCAAATTTGTGGCCTGGTCCCATGTGCTGCTGAACGTAGGCGGGGCATTGCTTTTTATGCCGTTGATTCCCGGGCTCGAAATGGCTGCTGCTTGGATATCCGCCGAGCCAGGAGCCAAGGTAGCCCACGCCCAAACCCTGTTTAACATGATCAGCTCCCTGCTTGTTCTGCCTGTCTGCTATTTACCTGTATGGACACGCTTAGAGCAACGTATGTCTCTCCCTAGAATTAAACGTTAATTCCAAGCATGGACAGCGCCTTGCTCAAAATGACATCATTGTTGTCATATCCGCCTTGGCGCTGGAGACGCCATGCTTCCTCAGGCGTATGCCACGCAACACCTTTAATTTCTTCAATCTGTGCCTGTAAATCCCCATTCAGTGCCTCTACGAGATAATAATGGACTTCCTTGTCCACTTCACCGAATTCAGGATGTTGATACGTATAAGCAATCATATCCACATGCTGGATAATCCGTCCGTTCAGCCCTGTTTCTTCACGAATTTCACGTAAAGCTGTCTGTTCGATCGTTTCTCCTTGCTCCATTTTACCTTTAGCCAAGGAGACCTTGCCGTATCGATCGGTTATCAGCTGAATTTCAAGCTGCTCCCTCTGATTGCGGTACACCACACCGCCTGCGGAAATTTCCTTTTTTGCTGCCATCCTGCAATCCCCTTTCCTTGCGCAACAAGGATTCCGTCCTCCCTGTAAGGAAAGGCGAAATCCTTGTTTGCCATTTCTAATGCCTGTTCAGTTTTTTTGTTTTTACAAAGCTGTTTGCAGCCCATTCTCCAGTACGCGGACCAATTGACCTTCACTTTCATTAACGCCCGCCTTCGTCAGCTTCACGCGGCACACCTTGCCAACCAGATCCTTACTACCTTCAAACACCAGTTGAATGTAATTGTCACTGTAACCGTGGAGCATGCCGCTATCTTCGGTCCCTTTCGGCGCAACTTCCGGAATGACCTCCAGCACCTCACCGACAAACTTCTCTGCATAAGCCAACTGCATTTGCTCCGACAGTTCAATCAGTTCATGCACACGTGCATTTTTCACGTCCTCGTCCACCTGATCCTCCATACGCGCCGCAGGCGTGCCACTGCGCTTGGAATAAGGGAACACATGCATTTCCGAGAATCCGATTTTTTTCATCAGCTCATAGCCGTTGCGATACATTTCGTCCGTCTCCCCAGGGAAACCAACAATAACGTCTGTCGTAATCGCTACATCCGGCATCGCCTTGCGAATCATGAGCATTTTATTGTAAAACTCTTCTGTTGTGTATTTGCGGCGCATCCGTTTCAGCACGGTGTCATCTCCCGCCTGAAGCGGAATGTGGAAATGACGCACCAGCTTGGTGGAACGATTCAACACATCGAGCATTTTTTCATCGATCTGGCTGGCTTCAATCGAGCTGATACGGATACGCTCCAGCCCTTCCACCTTCTCCAGATCCCATAGCAGATCGGACAGGTCATAATTGTCCATGTCGTCACCATAACCGCCTGTATGAATGCCTGTGAGCACAATTTCCTTGTAACCCGCATGCACCAGTTGACGCGCCTGAGTCATAATGCTCGCGGCATCGCGGCTGCGGGACAAACCACGCGACCACGGAATGATGCAGAAGGTGCAGAAGTTGTTGCAGCCATCCTGAATTTTCAAAAACGCACGTGTGTGATTAGCAAAATCAGGCACATCCATTTCCTCGAACACGCGCGTTTTCATAATGCTGCGCACAGCATTCACAGGTTGACGCGACTCTTGAATCTCCTGTACAAACGGAATAATTTTATCCCGGTCCTGTGTACCAATCACGAGATCAACACCGGGAATATCCATAATTTCGGCAGGAGAAGTTTGGGCGTAACAGCCCGTCACTGCCACAATGGCATCCGGGTTCCGACGAATCGCACGGCGAATGATCTGACGACTCTTTTTATCGCCAGTATTCGTAACGGTGCACGTATTAATAAGGTAGACGTCAGCTGTCTGCTCATCAAAATCTACCTGCTCATAGCCTTCATTTTTGAACAGCTGCCAAATCGCTTCTGTATCATAAAAGTTTACCTTACAACCCAATGTGTAAAATGCCACTGACGGCATATTAAACCCCTCCCATTTCTCCTGACTCATATAAAATGCAAGCCAATGCAGCCATACCTGCGGTTTCCGCACGCAAAATGCGTCTTCCCAGCCCCGTAGACTGCGCCCCGGCCTGCTCGGCCTCCAGACTCTCCGCTTCGCTGAAGCCGCCTTCCGGACCCACTACTAGCAGAACACGCGGCTTGTCCGCTGACGCCCATTGTTCTGCGAAAGGCTGAATCACGTCCCGTAGCTGCCGTCCTTGCTCTTTTTCATAACAATAGCATATCAAGTCATACTGCGAAAAAGAAGCCAGCAGCTCCTTCCACGCCATCGGCGCGCTAATTTCCGGAATCCGATTACGGTGGCTTTGCTCAGCCGCTTCCTTCACAATCTTGCGCCAACGCTCCAGTCGCTTGCCTTCTTTTTTGGCGTCATACTGCACAACCGTACGCTCGGACAAAAACGGTACAAACCCGGTTGCTCCGATTTCTGTACATTTTTGCATAACGGTCTCCATCTTGTCTCCCTTGGGAAGACTTTGGGCAATGGTGACCTGCACATGCGGTTCCGAGGTCATTTCCAGCGGCTCGATGATCGTCGCCGTAACATGGTCCTGCTCTATCGTATCCAATGCAGCCAGCGCTTCCCTAGATACCCCGTCACTGACTATAATTTTGTCACCGCTACGGCCCCGCATGACCTTGGCAATATGCCGCGCGTCCTCACCCGCAACAATCACGTGATCTTCCAGAAATTGCTCTGCCGAAATAAAATAACGCTGCATTCTCTCTCACACCTATTCTAAAAATAACTGTTATTCACTGACGTTCCGCACAAAATCCGAATAAATCACTAAGCACCATCATATCATCTTTTGCGCCCGTATGACCAGCCTGTTCCCTTTTCCATTGGCTTAATATTACCGTTCTCGCAAAGAAAAGGAGCCCTTAGGCTCCAAATAAACCGGTGATGTAAAAAGAGAACTGCAAAAACTGTATATATATCATTTGGGCTAAGGTGTAAAGAGGTTCAATCGTTACAGCCCGAACCTGCGGAATGATCAGTATAAGCAGAAAAATAAAGATGGACCACTGTTCAAATTGCTGAAGCTTACGGCGTACAGGAGTTGGAGCAACATCTTCCACAATTCGGTATCCATCCAGCGGGGGCAGTGGAATCAAATTAAAGATAAACAAAAACAGATTCAAATTGATCAGTGCATTGATAAACAAATAGATCGCCTGAGCCACCCGCTGGTTATCCATACCCGGCAGCACTTGAAAGTGAAGGAGCACAGCATAGATCAATGTAGTAAGAAATGCAAGCAGCAGATTACTCAGCGGACCGGCAGCCGAAACAATAATGCCCATGAGGCGCGGACGGCTAAAATTATCGCGGTTAACCGGAACAGGCTTGGCCCAGCCAAAGCCCCCGATCAGCAGCAACAGCGTACCCATCACATCAATATGCACGGCCGGATTTAAAGTCACGCGACCAAGCAGCTTGGCTGTGGGGTCGCCAAATTTATTGGCATAATACGCATGTGCAAACTCGTGCACCGTAAAAGATATGATCACAGCCAGCAAGTAAAATGGAAGAACATTTAAATTTACACGAAAAATATTTTGTAAAAAATCCATGGTTACCTCTTTCTCGCCACAAACGCCAGCCAATCCTCTTCCCGGCACGTTTCGGCAATGTCGAAGCCAGCCGCCTTCAATGCGTTTTCGACGACCTCTTCTTTGTTCTTCCAAATCCCTGAAGCGATATAAATACCACCTGGCTCCAGAGCCTTGTACACATCATCAATAAACAGCAGAATAATTTCGGCCAAAATATTAGCGACCACCAGCTTGACTGGCAACTGGATACCCAGTGTCGGATCACTCGCATTCAGTACAGACAGCAGATCGCTCTCTTTAATAGTAATGCGATCCTCCAGTCCGTTCAGATGGGTATTTTCCCGCGCACTGGATACCGCTACGGGATCGAGGTCCAGAGCCAGTACATGCTTCGCTCCCAGTTGCACGGCACCAATCGCCAAAATGCCAGAGCCTGTGCCGACATCAATGACTTCTTCTCCACCCTTAATCACAGATTCCAACGCTCTCAAACAAAGTGACGTTGTGGGATGCGTTCCGGTGCCAAAGGCCATGCCGGGGTCCAGCTCAATAATTTTTTCATCTTCATTGGCAGGCTCATAGGGTTCCCAAGTAGGCTTAATCGTCAGACGATTCGACACTCGCAAAGGCTTGAAGTATTGCTTCCAGGCATTCGCCCAGTCATCCTCGTTGACCGTTTTCAGCTCATACCGAACCTCGCCGGGGTCAATATCGAAGGTTCTCAATTCTTCGACGCGTGGCTCAATTTGCGCACGGATCCCGTCCATCTCAACTTCTTCGGCAAAATACCCCTTGATGGTCGCTTGTCCTTCAGGAATGTCATTCAAAGGCCGATCATACCACTGTCCATAGGACGTATCGCGTGGTTTGTTCAGCGAACCAGATTCTTCAATGGAAACCCCTCCCGCACCTGCTTCGTGCAGAAAATTCGAAATCATTTCGACGGCTTCTTCGGTTGTATGTATTGTAATTTCATGCCACAACATGGTTTTCATTTCCTCCTCATTTCAATTCATACTCCATATTGTACTATATACATGCATAGGAGTTCAAAAAAGCTAGTATCATCGGAGTGCAAAAAAAAATCTATTACGGACTGAAGACCAATCTGTTTGACGACAACATTATCATTAATGTGGAAACCGTAGATGTCGCACCTCTTGGCGTGCAAAACTATCCACTGATTATTGAAAATCAAACGCCTGCGACTACTGCTTTCGTCTCCAGTCCCCTTGTTTTTAACGCAACAGCATTTAGCGGATAATTAAAAAAATAGAAAAGAGTTTGGAACACAAATAAGACGGGCTATCCCACAAATCATATTTAATGATGGGGATAACCCGTCTTATTGAATTCTACTCGCTGTCGTTTATGATGCGCTCCTGACGACGATCAGCCACTTCACCGCGCCGGATCGCTTCCAAATCCTGAGCATCTGCCTGCTCTGCCGAGAACTCAACATCCTCATTTTTGGCAGATTGCGCACGCTTGATTTTCTCGGTTTTGGTCAGCACTTTATCGAACCGTTTGTTTGTGGGCATCTGTCACAGCTCCTTTCAAACTTTTCACAGCATTCCACCCGCCTGCTCTACAATAGACATCGCCTGATGATGAATGGATTCATCCACCACAGCGGTCAACAATATATCGCGGCCTGTCGGCCCACCCTGTCCACCGTCACTCATTCCACTGGCAGATGGATCAGCCGCAGCCAGTATCGCCGGAGTTGCATCTGTAAAGTCCACCCCCTGCGTTAGTGAGGACAAGCTACTAATTTGTCCCGAAAATACAGGTAATCCAGCGTTGCCTGTAGACTGTCGCGGATATCGGCTAAATCGGTCTATCGACACATCCGCTACCCGGAGAGCTTCCAGTTTTCTAGCGGCTCCTTGTGCTTCCTCAGGACTTTTAAAATACGCCAAAATATTTTTTTCACCCATCCCCAAAAACTCCCTATGTGATATTGAGCGCAACTTTGGTTCAAGAACTATACCGTTGCGCTTTGCTATATCCTGCTCATTGGCACGAATTTATATTCCCCACAGAGACGGAACGGAACAGACAGTACCGGATTTAGTAGGCGGAACGCTGGGACATAGTTTGTGAAGACTATAACTTTTCTGGTTGCAGGGCAGCGGCGGGTGATTCTCCTGCCTTCGCTACACCCGTCTCCCATGCAGCCTGAATGACAGCATCCCGAACCTTTTGCACCACCTTGGGATTAAACACATTAGGTATGATATAAGTTTCACTCAGCTCTTCAGGACTGATCGCATCAGCAATGGCAAGTCCGGCAGCCAGTTTCATTTCTTCATTAATCGTCGTGGCATGGCAATCCAATGCGCCCCGGAAAATTCCTGGGAAGCACAGCACATTGTTAATCTGATTAGGGAAATCAGAGCGGCCCGTAGCCAATACACGTACATAAGGCGCTGCTAAAGCTGGATCAATCTCTGGCTTCGGGTTGGCCATAGCGAAGACTATAGGATCAGTTGCCATGCTCTGGATATCCTCCACACTCAGTAAATCCGGGCCTGACACACCAATAAACACATCAGCTCCCACAATTACCTCGGATAAACTACCACTCAGATTATGGGGATTGGTTATGTTCGCGTACTCTGTCCAATGCGGGTTGCTGTATTCCACTCCACGATGAATGGCTCCCTGCCGATCAACGCCAACCAGATTGCGTACACCTGCCTTGAGTAGCATACGAGAGCAAGCCATACCAGCCGCACCGATACCTGCAAATACAACTTTGACATCCTCCATTTTCTTGCCGCATACCTTCAGTGCATTGACCAGACCCGCCAACACTACGACTGCCGTGCCGTGCTGATCATCATGAAATACCGGTATGTCCAACTCCTCTTTCAATCGTCTCTCGATCTCAAAGCAACGTGGTGAAGAAATGTCCTCCAGATTAATACCGCCAAAAGCCGGAGCGATCATTTTAACAATTTGAACTATTTCATCAGAGTCCTTCGTATTGAGACAGATTGGAAATGCATCGACGCCTGCAAATTGTTTGAACAGCACGGCCTTCCCCTCCATCACAGGCATAGCAGCCTCCGGTCCAATATCCCCTAATCCAAGCACCGCTGTTCCGTCCGATACGACCGCCACTGTATTTTTTTTGATCGTTAATTGATACGCTTTGGCTGGATCATTCGCAATTTCCATACAGATTTCAGCTACACCGGGTGTGTATATCTTGGATAGCTCTTCCATGCTTGAAATGAGCTGCTTGGGTTGGGTCTCCATTTTACCGCCCTCGTGTAATTGTTTGATTTCATCCAATAAACTACTCATATTTCTCTCCATCCTTTCATGTCTGTATTCGAGCTATGAATTTCATGCCTGTATATAAAACTCGTCAGCTCCATAATTTGAGTAACAAGGTTGCTAAAATGACCGTCGCTGCTCCGCCAATACGGGTTGCAATTTGCGCAAAAGGCATCAGCTCCATCCGGTTCGATGCAGACAAAATAGCCACATCCCCCGTGCCTCCTAATCCGCCGCGACAACTGGTTACCAGTGCAGCTTCCACCGGATACATATTAATCCATTTTCCAGTAAAATACCCTGCGACAATTAATGCAACCACAACAGATGCACAGGTGATGGCATAAGGTATCGTCAGAATCCCAACCACACTATCCAAAGGCACATATAAAATTCCCAATCCTACCATCAATGGCCACGTCAGGCTTGCCGTAATGAATTTGTACAGATGAAAAGCTCCTGTTTCCAACTGATTTGGCATCACTTGAACGGATTTAATGATAGCAGCTGCCAAAATCATCAAAATAGGTCCTGGAATATGAAGATATGGCTCCAGCAGCTTACCTACGATAAAGAAGGTACAGGCTAACAGCATTCCACCACCCATCAATGGAAAAGAAATATTTTGTTCGAGACTCGTAGGAGCCAGCTTTTCTTTTCCATCGGATTTTAACAATCTCCCGTTACCGGAAGTGTTTGGATTTTTCTCCGCTAATCTCTTAAGAACACCCGCACCTATGATTGCTACGATGTTCCCGATGATCGCAGCCGGGATCAACTGGGATACGAACATCGCCGAATCTTTGCCCAAGACCAATCCATACGAGATGGACAAAGGTAAAATCCCTTCCCCGATCCCACCGGAGATAATCGGAATGATGATATAAAAGAATGTATGGTAGGCACTGTAGCCAAAAGCCATCCCCACGACCATACCTGCTGCAACGGCTGCAATGGAGCCTATTATAATAGGGGCAAAAATTTTGACGATTCCGTTCATCAGCATTTTGCGATCCATACCAAGAATACTTCCGGTTACCAAACAAGCGATGTAGAAATAAAGAAAATTTGAGGTTTTCATGAGCGTGTGTACAGCTCCCATCGCGGACGGACTGAACATATTCCAGAATACCATCAACGATGGAACCATGAGTGACAAAATGGCCGGGCCGCCAATATGCTTGAGTATCGGAAGCTTGAAACCTAGTTCACTGAGCAATATGCCCAAAATCATGATGACGGCGAATCCGCCCAACATATCGTTCGGTAGACTTTGTGTAACCGCAGCTGCGTATATAATCAACGCAATCACGACGTATAGCGGAAGCGGAATCACTCCTATTTTTATCTTGCCTAGCATCCTGATCCCATTAACAGAATTTTTATTCGATTTCTGCTCCTTTTGAATGGCTGCTTGGTTTGTAGCATTTTCCATAAAGCTTCCTCCTTGTAGTAAAGAACGATGATCATGTTTTCATTCTACACCTTAGAAAGCGCTTTATTTGGTTTTGAAACTAATAATGTACTTTTATAACTAAAGTAATTAAAAGGAACTTAAATCATAATCGGCCATGATTTCTTCTGCCTGCGGTAAAATATGATATTGGTAAACAGGTCGTCCGATGGTACCATAAATGGTTTCCATGGCAAGCACTTCAATCTCCGTCAAAAAAGTCAGGTATTTGCGCATAGACACCCTGGATATCCCTGCACTCTCTGCAATATCCTCGGTGGAAAATAGTATCGCTTCATACTGCAAGATACAATTCCATATCATAGCCAGCGTTGACTTTGTTATCCCTTTGGGCAGTCGGGTCAAATCCTTAGTCGAGCTTTTATGATACAGGAGACGGTCCAACTCCTCCTGTGAAAGCAAGCTGCGTTCACGCACGATGCTGATATGCTTCTGGTAACCTGCAAGTGCCTCCAGAAAACGATTAAAGTGGAACGGCTTAATCAAATAATCCACCGCGCCAAAATTCATCGCTTTTTTGACACTGTTCATATCACTTGCAGCTGAAATCACGATGACGTCCGCATTCACTCCTGTCTCCCGTATGAATGACAGCAAATCAAGGCCATTACTTTCCTGCATATATACATCTAGTAAAATCAGATCAATTGCTCGTTCAGCCAAAAATTTCTTGGCCTCTTCCACAGAAGAAGCCCAACCTTCACATTGAAACCCCTCTACCTGCTCCATATATTTGCGGTTGAATTCGGCAACCATCGGATCATCTTCTACAATCAGGACATTAATCATGTTCACCATTCCCCGTTATAATATATGGAATCTTAATCTGAAAACAGCCTCCTTGGTCGACTGGAATCAGCTTTATACTCCCTTGTAATCTTTTCACGCTTTGCGTCACCAGATAAAGCCCTATTCCCCGTGATTCTCCTTTGGTCGAAAAGCCTTTTTCAAATACCATCTTTACGAGCCCTTCCGGTATACCTGGACCATTATCACGCATGATACAGGTCAGACATCCGTTCTTCTCATGCTCCTCATAATAAAGCGAAAGAGTAATCCGCTTGTGCTGCAGAGACTCCATCGCCTCCACCGCATTATCAAACAGATTGCCAAGAATAGTAATCAGTTCATGAATCGTTTGGATTTGACCTGATTCGGGCAAGTGACTGTCTGGAGTCAGCTCGAAATTCACTCCAGCCTCTCTGGCCCGGCTTAGTTTGCCCAACACAAAACCCGCCATAACGGGGTCCCTAATCTGCCAGGTAATGGAGCCAATCTCCACCTGATGATGCTCAACGGCATCCATAATATAATGCTCCAGTTTATTGTACATTCGCAGATGTACCATCCCCATAATAACATGCAGCTTGTTCATAAATTCATGGGCTTGTGCACGCAGTGCCTCTGTGTACAGGGACACCCCTGTCAAACGCTCGGCAAGCTGCTTCATCTCCGTTTTATCCCGAAAGGTTACAATTGCTCCCACGATTGCCCCTTTGACCCGTATCGGAACACTGGTAGTCAGCAAAGTGATCCCTCCCAACTCCATGTCCTCATCCATTCGTGGAGTGCCTGCTGCCAAAACCTCTTGTAATCGAAAAGCGGACAAATAAGCGTTAATCTCCTGCCCTGAAGATGAGATATCCTCAATTCCCGCTTGCCTGAGCAGACGAATCGCTTCCGCATTCATCAGTATGATACGGCTGGACTCATCCACCGCAATGACTCCTTCCTTTATGGATTGCAGCATAGCACTGCGTTCCTCCAGCAAGCGTGCGATTTCCGGCGGCTCCAGACCGACAAGCATGCTTTTGATTTTACGGGCCAGCACCACAGCACCTCCAGTGCCGATCAGTATCCCGATACTAATGGCGATGGCAATTAGCCTATAGTTCCCCACCTGAGCCCGTTCTACGACCTGCATTGAAATACCAACGACAATTGCGCCTACCTGCTTGCCTGTAGAACTAAAAACGGGAGAAAAGGCTCGCATGGACAAACCCATCGTTCCCTTCGCAACAGACACGCTCTCATGTCCATGAAGGGCAGTGTTTTCGTCTCCCCCGACAAAGGCTTTGCCGATCTTCCTTACATCTGGGTGTGTTTTACGAATCCCCTTCATGTCCATAACGACGACAAACTGAATGTGATTAGCCGATGAAACACTCTCCACATATTCCTGCATGGAGGCAGACGAATCAGACTGCTGCAAATGCTCAATAATAAGCGGCGTATGGGCAAGTGTACGCGCGATGGACATCGCTTTTTCCTCCAGCCCCATTTCGGTTTCATGCTCGGTTCTCTCTGCGAATAACAAAGTTACAGGTAGGAGCACCAGTGCCATAACCAGACAAACCAGCAGCGTAATCAGCCCTCTGAGCTTGAATAGCGGTTTGCCTCGACGCAGCTTAGGCTGTGACTTTTCGATAGAACTCACCCCTTCACGCTTCATGTTAAAGCTAATAGTCCAATATGCTTATATAAAAATGGTTATGTATGTGTTTACGTTAATTTGCATAGCTATCTCATACAGCTTCATTTCACTCTTTCCCTACAATAAAAAAAGGGAACTATTCCGTAATTACGGAACAGTTCCCTCCGATTCATGGTTGAAGCTCCGCGATTCTACCCTGCTTAGTCGCCTCGGAAGGCGCGCTTCACACGGTCAAAAAAGGATTGCTCATTCTCATGTGTCTGCTCACCGCTAAGCGAAGAGAACTGACGCAGCAATTCCTTCTGTTCCTCACTCAGCTTGCTAGGCGTTACCACAACCACCTTAATGTGCTGGTCACCCTGACCTACGCCACGCAGTTTTGGCACACCCTTGCCTTTAAGACGGAAGTATGTTCCTGTTTGCGTACCAGCTGGGACTTTCAGCTTCACCTTCTCGGTCAGCGTCGGAATTTCGACTTCATCTCCCAACGCTGCCTGCGAGAACGTCAGCGGAATTTCACAATAAATATCGTCTCCCTCACGCTCAAAGAAGTCATGCGACTTCACACGGAAAACGACGTACAGATCACCTGCCGGTCCTCCGTTGACACCGCCTTCGCCCTCACCGTTGATACGCATTTGCGCGCCATCATCCACACCCGCCGGAATGCGGATATGAATTTTACGTTGCTTGCGCACACGACCAGAACCGCTACAAGTTGTGCATTTTTCTTTGATGATTTTACCGGAGCCGCCGCAGTTGGAGCATGCGCGACGATTAACCATCCGACCAAACGGGGTATTCTGCACCACTTCTTCTTGTCCGCTACCGTGGCAGACGGAACAAGTTTGTGGTTTAGTACCCGCTTTGGCTCCCGTACCGTGACACTTATCACACGTTTCCGTGCGCTCAATGTTAATGTCTTTTTCCTTGCCGAATACGGCTTCCTTGAATTCGATCGTCATCGTATATTGAAGATCGTTGCCACGCTGCGGTGCATTCGGATCACGTCGACCGTTGCCGCCACCGCCAAAAAACATATCAAAAATATCGCCAAACCCGCCACCACCACCGAAGCCGCCTCCCATGCCCTGGTTCGGGTCTACATGACCGTATTGGTCGTATCCTGCCCGCTTCTGACCATCGCTGAGAACGTCGTAAGCCTCTTTCACTTCTTTGAATTTGGTTTCTGCGTCCGCAGCCTTGTTCACGTCCGGATGATACTGACGCGCCAGCTTACGGTAAGCCTTTTTGACATCTTCATCCGAAGCGTCCTTCCCGACGCCCAGCACCTCATAATAATCACGCTTATCAGCCAATGTTCCACCCCCATGCCTACAACGTGTCTGCACTACATATAAAAGGAAAGCCAAAGGCACGGGATGACCCGGCTTTGACCTTCCCATCATTTCAAGGCAGTACAACCCGTAATATGCTTATTTATTCTGAAAATAACTGTTACCCTTAGGCTAATCGTTATTTATCAACGCAGCTACGCTGCTTCTTTTTATTCAGTATATTATAACGCACCGGTGTACCGTAATGCTACCACTACCCGATTCGTAGCTTAGTCTTTCTTCTTGTCTTCGTCAACGACTTCATAGTCTGCGTCAACCACATTGTCGCGGCCTTTGCTGTCTGCTGCGCCGTCTTGAGCTTGTGCTTCTTGAGCAGCTTGCTCATACAGCTTCACGGACAACTGCTGAACGATCTCAGTCAGCTCTTCAGTAGCCTTTTTGATGTCTTCCAGGTTGTCAGTTTCCAGCGTTTTTTGCAGATTTTCTTTAGCTGCATTCGCTTTTTCGACTTCGCCTGCATCCGCTTTTTCGCCCAGATCCTTGATCGTTTTGTCTACGGAGTAGATCAGTTGATCCGCAGCGTTTTTAGCTTCTACCAGATCTTTGCGTTTTTTATCTTCTTCTGCATGCAACTCAGCGTCTTTCATCATACGTTCTACTTCCTCGTCGCTCAAGCCGCTGGAGGATGTGATCGTAATTTTTTGGCTCTTTCCTGTACCTTTATCTGTAGCCGAAACGTTCACGATACCGTTGGCATCCAGATCAAAGGTAACTTCGATTTGCGGTACACCGCGTGGTGCTGGAGGAATATCTCCCAGTTGGAAACGGCCCAGCGTTTTGTTGCCTGCTGCCATTTCACGTTCACCTTGCAATACGTGGATTTCCACGCTAGGCTGGTTGTCGGCATATGTCGAGAACACCTGCGATTTGCTCGTAGGGATCGTCGTGTTACGCTCGATCATTTTAGTGAATACGCCACCGGCGGTTTCAATACCGAGGGATAGTGGAGTTACGTCGAGGAGAACGACGTCTTTCACATCACCTGTCAGTACACCTGCTTGAACTGCGGCACCCAAAGCTACCACCTCATCAGGGTTTACGCCTTTATGAGGTTCTTTGCCTGTGAGTTTCTTGATCGCTTCCTGTACAGCCGGAATACGTGTGGAACCGCCGACCAGAACGATTTTGTCGATGTCGCTGGCACTCATGCCTGCATCTTTCATCGCTTGACGAGTAGGTCCCAAAGTACGTTCTACCAGACCTTCAGACAATTCTTCAAATTTCGCACGAGTCAGGTTCAACTCCAAATGCTGTGGAACGCCGTCAGCTACTGTAATGAACGGCAGGGAAATCGTCGTTGTCAGTACGCCGGACAGCTCTTTTTTCGCTTTTTCCGCTGCATCTTTCAAACGTTGTACAGCTGCTTTATCTTTGCTCAGGTCGATGCCTTGATCTTTTTTAAACTCAGTTACGAGATAATCAATAATCACTTGGTCGAAGTCATCGCCGCCCAGCTTGTTGTCGCCGCTTGTCGCTTTAACTTCGAAGAAACCGTCGCCCAGTTCCAGAATGGATACGTCGAATGTACCGCCACCCAGGTCATAAACAAGGATTGTTTGGTCTTCGGATTTTTCCATACCGTATGCCAGTGCAGCTGCTGTTGGCTCGTTGACGATACGCAGCACTTCCAGACCCGCGATTTTACCCGCATCCTTGGTTGCTTGACGTTGGCTGTCATTGAAGTAAGCTGGAACCGTGATAACCGCTTGAGTTACCGTTTGGCCCAAGTAAGCCTCAGCATCGGATTTCAGCTTTTGCAAAATCATAGCAGAAATTTCCTGTGCAGAGTATTCCTTGCCGTCGATGCTTTCTTTATGGTTTGTCCCCATGTGACGCTTGATGGACATAATTGTACGATCCGGGTTCGTGATCGCTTGGCGTTTTGCTGTTTCACCTACAGTACGTTCTCCATCTTTTTTGAAGCCAACAACCGAAGGGGTTGTGCGCGCGCCTTCCGGATTTGGAATTACAACGGCTTCGCCGCCCTCCATAACAGCCACACAAGAGTTGGTTGTACCTAAGTCAATACCGATTACTTTACTCATCAGACAATTCCTCCTTCTGTATATACGAGACCCTCAGGCCGAAATAGTTAAAGCAAATGATGTGTTGCTAATGTATATTAAAGTATATTAAAAAAGCTACATGCTAACTTTTACCATGGCCGGACGAAGCACCTTGTCCTTCAGCATGTATCCTTTTTGCACCTCTTCAACGACGATGCCTTCCTCATAATCTTCGCTTTCCACCTGCATAATCGCCTGATGGAAATCAGGATTAAACGGTTGGCCCACCGTATTCATGGCCGTCACTCCCTCAGCCTGAAGCACGCTCTCATACTGACGGAAGATCATCTCCACACCTTTGGTGAATGACTCAGCCTCCGCTCCTTGCGGTGCTGTTGTTAGCGCACGCTCGAAGTTATCCAGAACAGGCACCAATTCGGTAACCAGCTTCATAGATGCATATTTGGCAAGATCCTCTTTCTCTTTCAGCGTACGACGGCGAAAATTATCGAAATCCGCCTGTGCGCGTAAAAAACGCTGTTGGTACTCTTCCGCCTCCACGCGAAGCTTAGCCAGCTCTGTATCACCCTCTTGGGCTTCCAGTGCTGCCGCTTCGTTCACCGGCTCTTCTTGCTGGTTCGTCTCAGTGGTTTCCTCTGTGCTTACATTTTGTTGTTTTTCTTCTTGGAACACTTGTTCTTCCTTCAAAATGTTTCACCTCCTTCAAGTCATAACTACCATTACATTCATATTTGTACATTCAAACTTGTTTACTGCACTTCATTTCAAGTTGCTGTTACGTTGCAAAAACACGCAGCAATGCACCCGCGTAGGATGCATACCGCATCCCGGCGCGGAACATGCAGAACCGCAACATGTGCAGTCTTATTCTATTTAAACCGCTGCGCAAGCATTGCGGTCAAATCCTTAGACAGGATACCCAAAATATTAATAACTCTCGCATACTCCATCCGTGTCGGGCCCAGTATACCTATTGTGCCCAACGCTTCGCCATCTACCGCATACGTCGCGGTGATCAGACTGCAATTGGCAAATGCCTTATGATCATTTTCTGTGCCGATACGGACTTGAATTTCGGGCGCCCCGGCAACAGGCGTCATTAGCTTAAGCAACGTCGGTGTTTCCTCCAGCAGATCGAGAATATGTTTGACCTTTTCAACGTCCTTAAATTCAGGCTGATTTAGCATGTTCGTCGCACCGCTCAAATACAAGCGCTGATCCGATTCATTATCCAGTGCTTTATCCAGCACCTTCATAGCGTCCTCAAAATGAGACACATGTTTCTCCATTTCCTGACCAAGCGCGGTGTAAAGACGTGATTTAAGCTGATAAATCGGCACGCCGACCAGCTTGCTGTTCAGCAAATTCACAACCTTCTCCATCTCGGAAATCGAAATTCCCGACGGAATATCCACTGTCTTGTTCTCCACCTGACCGGTATTGGTCACGATAATCGCTACAGCCGTTGTTTCGTTGAGCGGCAACAGCTGAAAATGACGCAATGAAGTATGAAAAACCTCCGGCCCAAGCAAGATGGAAGTATAATTGGTCATATGGGACAAAATGCCTGATGCATGTTGGATTACTTGCTCCATTACGTTCAGCTTTTCGGCGTAAAAGGCTTTTAGTTCCCGCATTTCCATAGGCTTTAGCGTATCCAGCGGTACCAAATGGTCCACATAATAGCGGTAGCCTTTATGAGACGGGATGCGTCCCGCAGAAGTATGGGGTTGCTCCAGATAGCCCTGTTCCTCCAAATCCGACATTTCGTTACGGATCGTGGCAGGGCTGAATCCGACATCCTGCCTTTTGGATATGCTGCGGGAACCCACTGGCTCAGCCGAACGAATGTAGTCATCAATAATCGCATTCAGAATGAGTCTCTGACGTTCGGTTAACAAGCGAATCCCCCCTTGTTGCTTATCCATAATAGCATGATTGTTCAATGGAATCATTAGCACTCGTTCGCGATGAGTGCTAACCGATAATACAAAAATACCAAACCGACCTGATCATTGTCAAGTCAGATCAGTATTTTCAATACCATGATTTCATCACTGCGGACAACAAAACCGTTTTTATAAATTTTTTAAGAAAAATATAGAAAATATGCTTCTTATTCTCTATAATATATTGAGCTCTACTGTAAAATAAGGAGGAAGCTGGTTGAGAACAAATCGTCGCAGTTTTATCAATGTACTGATTGCACTCTTACCTACTCTCTGTATGTTTTACCTTTTGATTGAGTTGTTTCCATACACGGGGTTGGGAAGAGTTATTATGCTGCCGTTTATTTTTATGATTAACGCTGTCCTTATTGGTTTGACCGTTTTTTTAATCCGCAAATTTTATAGCGTGTTTTACATTATTATTTTATTGGTCGTAGTCCTGCTTACCCTAAGAATTACTGTTTCATTGTATCCACAAGAGTTCAGTCCAAGTATCCCCCAGCAAATAAACGATAGTATTGCAGCAATTAACGACTATGATCATTCACTCCCGGCCGATTTGGAGAAACCCTCCTTTAATACCTACCAAACGGGAGCAAACGAAAAATATGTGGTAGCCTTGTATAAATACAGACACGATATTCCTCTGGATGGTTCATTTCACCTTTATAATAACGATAGTGATGAAGATGCAATAAGGAGACTTGAAGATATACCAGCAAAACTTGCCCCTCATCACAAGCTGATGTGGCGGTATCTTGAAAATTCCCAAAAATGAGACAAGCAATTACAGCTTATATCTACCACGAGCAGATGCAATCTCGATCCAATAAAAAAACGAACTGACCTGATCATTCTCAGGTCAGTTCAACATTTTCAACACTGCAATTTCATCACAATTGTTTTGTTTGCTACAGTTGATGCAGTCGGTCCATACCTTTTCAGGGAAAATCTCTTTGTTTACCACATCAAACCTGTTTTTTATAAAAAAGGAGACCTCGTAGGTCAAAGCCATAATTTTAGGGATACGCTGCCGCCGTGCTTCTATAATAAGACCCTCTACGAGCTTGGAGCCGATGCCCATACCCTTATATCCTTCAGAAATACCAAGTGAGCGAATCTCTACCAAATCATCACCCAGTTTGCATAAAGAACCACAGCCGACGACTTCGCCGTCCACTTCAGCCACAATAAACAGCTCCAGTTGGCGCATAAGCATTTCCCTTGAACGTGGGAGCATAATTCCCCGCTCCGCATAGCCGCTAATCATTTGGTATAAAGGCTCCACATCCTCAGGAACCGCACTTCTGCACAATACATCTTTACACACTGAAGCCATCTTGCTCTCCTCCTGCCGCTTGTCGCATATAATGAATAAATATACAACAATGCGCATGGAATTGCAATACTCCATTTCCCCTGCCGTGACAGAATTGTGTTATAAAATGCATGTTCCCGCTAATGTCTGCAAACGTACCGTTTTGAAGCTACAACTTATGAATTTACTGTAATGGAACCGATGAACTCCGCAAATACATCATTTCCGAACAAAATACCACGTTCGCTCAGGCGATAACCGTCCTCGACCGGCTCGATCAATCCCGCATTCAGCATTTTTCCGAGAGGGGCCGTAAATGTATCCTCCAGTAGCTGACCGAATTGAGCCTCAAAGCGGGACTTCGAGACACCTTCCAGCATTCTCAAACCGACCATGAGAAAATCCTCCATCGCTTCGGCCGCTGGCACCTCAAAGCTATCCAAACGCGGCAATCCGTTACGGGTAGCCTCCACATAAGGATTAATGCCCTTAATGTTCATATGACGCTCTCTGCCAACATATCCGTGCGCCCCAGCGCCGAGGCCATAATAGTCCTCATTCCGCCAGTAGGTCATATTGTGCTTGCTTCCCAAACCTGGTTTCGCAAAATTACTGATCTCGTACTGCTCATAGCCCGCCTCTTTCATGCGACGCATCAGGAGCAAATACATTTCCAGTTCGGCGTCCTCATGTGGAAGCGGAAGCTGATTTTTCTGGTACAGCGTGTGGAATAGCGTATTCTCTTCAACCTTCAAGCTATAAATAGAGTAATGAGGAAGCCCCAGCTCCAGTGCCCGGCTGACGCTTTCATGCAGCATTTCTACGGTCTGATTCGGTAAACCGAACATCAGGTCAATCGACAGATTGTCCAATCCGACCTTGCGTGCATTTTCCAGACTACGATAAACGTCATCTGTATTATGAATTCGCCCAATATCCGTAAGCAATTCATTTTGAAAAGCCTGCACGCCGAAGCTAAGTCGGTTCACTCCGCCTTCTTTCATCACAGTGAGTTTTTCAAAATCAGTTGTGCCCGGATTGGCCTCCATGGAAAACTCAAGGTCTTCCGACCAATTCGGGAAGTAGGTACGAACGCTTTTCAGGAAATATTCCATTTCCTTCGGATTCAACGTTGTTGGTGTTCCGCCCCCGACAAAAATGGTTTTAATCTCACCCGGCGGGTGAAGGCGAACCGTATGCTCCATCTCCCGTTCCAGTGCATACAGATATTCCATAACAGGCTGATCTTTGAGCACGTAAGAGTTAAAGTCACAGTAAAAGCATTTGTTCGTGCAAAAAGGTATATGCAGATAAACCGCTTGAGGCGCGGATGAATGTTCATGTTTGTGTATGGATGCGGTCATACCGATCCTCCTTGTTAGGTGTGGTGTAGTCAAAAAAAGGGCGGTGGGGGGAGATCGCTCCGTGTATGGATCATTCTTCAGAACGATTCCATCCACTCCGCTGCTGCCCATCGTCAATCGGCCATTTTTTATAGTGTAGGTGTTGCAATTAGCTTGCTCAAATAAAGAACGTCCATTCTCTATGCACGGCAAATGGCCCCATGAAAGAATGGACGAATATCGCTTGGGAACAAGCGGATCGTAGTATCTTTCGGTGCATCACAGAGTGTGTACCTAAGCTACTACTGGATCATGTTGTTGTTACTTATTCGTATTCAATTCGTACACACCATTGTGATGACTAAATTGAATACGGTGCTGTTTGTTTCAAGCAGCTTTACTCATCTATTTTCAGTACCGCCATAAATGCTTCCTGTGGTACTTCTACGTTACCCACTTGTTTCATGCGCTTCTTGCCCTCTTTTTGCTTTTCAAGCAGCTTCCGTTTACGGGAAATATCGCCGCCGTAGCATTTGGCCAGAACGTTTTTACGCATTGCCTTAACGGTTTCACGTGCTACAACCTTCGTTCCGACAGATGCCTGGATGGGCACTTCGAACATTTGGCGTGGGATCAGCTCGCGCAGCTTCTCGCAAATGATACGCCCGCGATGGTAAGCGCGATCTCTGTGGACGATGAATGACAACGCATCCACCTGTTCTCCGTTCAACAGAATATCCATTTTCACCAGATTGGACTGGCGATAGCCTGAAATCTCGTAGTCGAAGGAGGCGTAACCCTTGGTGCTGGATTTAAGCTGGTCAAAGAAATCGTACACGATCTCAGACAGCGGAATCTGGTACGTAATCGTTACCCGTGTCGTATCCAGATACTCCATGTTCACGTACTCCCCGCGCTTGGTCTGGCAAAGCTCCATAACCGTACCTACGTAATCATTAGGCACGATAATGCCTGCCTTCACGTATGGCTCCTCCACATAATCAATCCGTCCGATTTCCGGGTAATTCGACGGGTTATCGATCTGGATCGTTTCGCCATTCGTCAGCTTAATGCGGTAAATAACGCTCGGCGCTGTCGTAATCAGCGGGATGTTAAATTCGCGTTCAATCCGTTCCTGAATAACGTCCATATGAAGCAGACCGAGGAAACCACAGCGGAATCCGAAGCCCAACGCACTTGATGTTTCTGGCTCAAAACTGAGCGAAGCATCGTTCAGTTGCAACTTTTCAAGCGCCTCGCGCAGATCGTTATACTCGGATGTTTCGATCGGATACAGTCCGCAATATACCATCGGATTAATCTTCCGATAGCCTGGCATCGGTTCTGGTGTTGGATTTTTGGCATCTGTCACCGTATCCCCGACACGCGTATCGCCCACATGCTTGATTCCGGCAACGATAAAACCAACATCACCGATGTTCAGCTCGTCCACGATGCTCATACGTGGCATGAAGGCTCCTACCTCGATAACCTCAAACGTTTTATCGGTCGCCATCATTTTAATTTTAGAACCCGCCTTGATGCTGCCATCCACGACGCGGACATATACGATAACGCCTTTATATGGATCATAATGCGAATCGAAAATAAGCGCCTTCAGCGGATTATTCGGATTCCCTTGCGGAGCAGGTACGCTTCTGACCACCTGTTCCAAAATTTCCTTGATACCGATTCCAGCTTTGGCCGATGCATGTACAGTCTCGCTCGTATCCAGGCCGATAACATCCTCGATTTCCTGCTTCACCCGTTCAGGATCGGCACTAGGCAAATCAATTTTGTTAAGCACTGGCAGAATCTCCAGATTGTTGTCCAACGCCAAATATACGTTAGCCAATGTCTGCGCCTCAATACCCTGTGCCGCGTCTACAACCAGCAAGGCGCCTTCACAGGCCGCCAAGCTTCGGGAAACCTCATAGGTAAAATCGACGTGTCCCGGTGTATCAATCAGATTCAAAATGTACTCTTCGCCGTCATCGGCCTTATAAGTGAGTCGCACTGCCTGGAGCTTGATTGTAATCCCGCGCTCCCGTTCCAGATCCATCTGATCAAGCACTTGCTCCTGCATTTCACGGGATGTGAGTGCACCGGTGTATTCCAAAATCCGGTCAGCCAGCGTGGATTTACCGTGGTCTATATGTGCAATGATACTAAAGTTCCGAATTTTACGTTGTCTTGCCAAAATGTCAGTCATGCCTTACCCCCACACAATGCCTAGTGTCAATCAGCTTATTATAGCAGTTGTACAGGGGGGCAGCAATATTTCTATTCCGTTACTCCGTCAAAAACAGACACAACCCAGTGAATCCCCTGTCTGGACAGGTTTTGCAGCAGTCCGGCCGTTTTGTCCGCCATGGTATCTACCGAGGTTTGCTCTGCCTTGACGGCCAACAGTCCACGCGGCGTCTCCAGGCCCTGCAAATTGGTATCCTGTGCTGTCGAATACCACTGGCGAGTTTCCCCTGTGGCTTGGGTCTCACCTCGTTCTTGTGGATTAGCTTTGTAAGTAGCCGCTCCCGTCCCGGAGTCCATTACAACAATCCCATTTCCGTTATACGTGCGGGTATACGTACGAACATCGGTTGCCGGTGTGTCTTCAATAACCGTCTGCTCATATCCGAATTTCTGCTGAACCCCGCTTTGAACCGGGTCCCCAGCCCACTCCGGTCCATATACGGAGCGCAAGCCAGAACCTGCCAGCTGCATGCCGAGCAGAACTCCCGCCCCCATCAGAAGTACAAATCCAAGCGCTTTTTTACGAAAATGTCCGGACATTGCATTTCCTCCTTTCCACCGCCTCAATTAATTGCCACCGTTGCTCTTTTTCGTATTGGATACGTTAGTACCCGCTTTCTGTGCTTTCTGATCCTCCCAGTACACCTCACCGATCATATCTGCCAAAACGTCAGAGGTACGTTTCAATTCCTCTTCGGTATTATCAATCCCGCCAATTTCGATCAAAATGCTATGGGACGACAAGCTCTGATTGTACTCACCGTTGTTGCCTTTACCGCCATCCTTCCCCCATATCCCACGGGAAACGCCGTGATACGACTTTTCCAGCTTCTCATGAATACGAGCGGCGAAAGCTTCATTCTTGCGCCAGTTTTTGTTTTCATGGCCGATAATAAAATACACCTTGGCATAAGAAAGTCCATTTATCGCTGCTGTCGTTTTGCCGTGACGTTGAGAATCTCTGTGGATATCAAGCAGATAGGTTAAGCTTTTATTTCCACCCAAGGCTTCCTTGACCGTTTCACGCGAATATTTATAGGAATAATTCCAATTGTAATTTTGAACGGTTTTGGCATAGTCCTTGTTCACATGCAAAGTAGATATCCCTTGCTTCTCCAATCTCTTTTTCACAAAATCCCCTACTCTCGACACATTGGCTGATTTTGTGCCGGAATTGGGATTGGAGCTGATTTTACTGAGCAAAGGGTTATATGCCTCTCTCGGATGAGAATGGTAGATTAATATACGTTTGGCACCTTGGGCTGCTGTATCGCTCAGATCATCTTCTTGCGCAGGGTCCGTTTCCGGTGTTGTCGGAAGATCTGGCGTTGTAGAGCCATTGTTCGGCGGGTTTGTAGAAGCATCCGGGCTGCCGGGAGCATCCGTCGTTCCCTGATCGGGCTGGTAATCCGTAGGTGCCTCCACTTTGTTGTTCCCTGAGCCCTTGCGCAGCAAGACAGGCGTACCCGCAGACATACCAGGAATTTCGCGAGCAATGAGACTTTTGGGGTCCTGTGGATTAATACCTGTGAGCATTTGAAAAACAAAAGGCGACCATTGTTCACCCGATAACGAAGATTGTTGCTTCTTCTGCGCCAAATGAGGTACTTCCATGCCGAGCATGTCCGCAAAAAAACCGCTGGAAACCGAGCCTGCAAATCCTTTCATCGAAGACACCGGAGACGTTTGCAAACGATTTTCCGCCAGTCCTCCCAGCCCCAAAATAACAAATAAAAGCGCCGAACCCATAATAAGCAGCACAAGCGTATGTCCCATAGCCAAAATTTCAAGGCCCTTTCTTCTCCATCTTCCGACGTTCCAGGTTTGAATTTTTTTCATGTGGGTCTTGTCCTCCTTCGTCCCGTCGAAGCTCGCCTCATGTTCAGAACCTATAGGTTCCAGTCAGCAGCGGAAATCTCTCATACTTCAACTCTATGAACGGAGAACAATTGCTAGAACACAAAAAAATCTCCACCCGCAGGTAAATCCCACCTCTTTATTGCAAGAGATAGGATGCCTGCTAGATAGAGAATTTTGTGTATGAAATATGCTTTTACTAACCCTGCATTAATGTGTATAAGCGGCGACATTGCCGGGATCGACGGCTTCATGCAGAGCGGCGTTCAATCCGGTTGCAATAATATTCGCAATATCCTCGATAAATTCATCAATCTCCTTAGGAGTCACAATCAGATCATGTCCCAGCGGCTGAAGCACCTCTCTCACCAATCCCAGTCTCTCAGGCTCGGAAATATCATCCAGCATCCCCAGTATGGCCTTCGTAGAAGCCTTTTCCTTGGCAAAATGTGTTTTCATCAGCTCAATTACATTATTTACGATGGTCGAAGCGTAGCATACGGTTGGAACGCCGATGGCAATACACGGGACACCCATAATATCCTTAGTGATACCGCGCCGCTTGTTACCAATACCTGAGCCCGGATGAATCCCGATATCTGCCACCTGGATGGTCGTATTGACGCGCTCCAATGAACGTGACGCCAGAGCGTCAATGGCAATAATCAGTTCTGGCTTCGTGCGATCCACGATACCCTGAACAATTTCGCTCGACTCGATCCCCGTTATCCCAAGAACTCCCGGTGCAATTGCACTCACATCCCGATAACCAGGATTGATTTGATCAGGCGTCAGTTCAAAAAATTGACGAGTCACCATCAAATTTTCAACGACAAGCGGACCTAGTGAATCGGGAGTGACATTCCAGTTACCCAGACCTACCACAAGTACGCGCGCCTTACTGGAGATCCCTATTTTTTGTATAAATTGCTCCATCTCCTTCGCGAATGCAATGGCTACCCGTTGCTGGAGCCCGGTATCACCTTCACGTAAGCCGGGTACTTCCAGCGTCACGTAATGCCCCTGAACCCGTCCAATACGGTTAGCACCCTCTTCATTCAGCACATCCAGACGCGTGATTTTAATACCGTTATCTTCCTCCACGTCCTCGTTGATGCCCGCCAGCGGCATTGGCTGGTCCCGTTCCGCCAGTTCTCTTGCCTCCAGCGCCAAATCCGTACGCACCGCATACTTCTGCAAATCCAAATCCATCATTTACGCCTCCTTTTATACCATCTCAGGTTATAGTGTGCGAGACACCCAGCAGGTTTATGCACATCCATTTTCATCCTCTAATCTACCCAAATTCGGAATGTTTTCTTATTGCAATTTGAGGTGTGGCGTGCTAAAATATTTTAAGTTGTGAAACGTTTGTGTTCATAAGTAATGCCTTTACAGGAGGTGAATGTAATGCCAAACATCAAATCCGCTATCAAACGCGTTAAAACAAGCGACAAACGCCGTGCGTTGAACGCTTCTCAAAAATCCGCGCTTCGTACAGCAGTAAAAGCTGCCGATACAGCGTTGGTGAATAACGAAGCTGAAAATGCTGCTGCTGCTTTCAAAGTAGCTTCCCAAAAGCTGGACAAGGCTGTAACTAAAGGTCTGATCCACAAAAATGCAGCTGCTCGTAAGAAATCCCGCTTGGCGAAAAAACTTAACGCTCTTACAGCTCAAGCGTAAGCAAGAGCTACTTTTATACGTTAATGAAAAAATCCTGACCAGCCTTAGCTGATCAGGATTTTTTAGTTCACCACGATTGGATTCTGCGATCCATTAGTTAACCTTCTTTTAAAATAAACCACTTTGCAAACAGGACGGTTTAGACCGAAGCCTCCGCGCCCATTTTAAGCAAAAACATCTCCAGCCCCAGCACCTTGTCAACAACTCCGGTTTTCATGCGGTAATCCAGCTCGCCCAAATCGTAGAGAAGCTGTCGCAACTGCTCAGGACGGAATCTCCGGGCCTGATCGCCGGCAACTTTCACACCATATGGATGCAAACTAAGCTGACTCGCAATTTGCTGCTGGGAATAGCTTTGACCCATCAGCTCCTTGACCTGCAACATAATACGGAACTGTCGTGTGATTAAAGCTGCAATCTTAATCGGTTCCTCTTTTTGCTTAAGCAGCTCATAAAAAATACTAAGCGCCTTATCCAGCCGCAAATTAGCCAAATCCTCGACCATCGCAAACACATTTTGTTCCGTGCTGCGAGGCACAAGCGATTCAATATGGGCTGTGGAGATGATACCCTGCGCTCCTGCGTACAAGCACAGCTTGTCTATCTCGGCAGCCAGCGATTGCAGTCCGGTCCCCGTATATTGAATGAGACTTTCAGCAGCTCCCGCAGCCAATTGGACTTCTCGTTCGCCTGCACGCTTATGAATCCATGCCACCAGGTCGTCTCCCCCCAACGGAGTGAAGGCAATAACCGAAGCGTCACTTTTCAGCCTTTTAACAATCTTTTTCCGTTCATCCAGCTTTTCAGCCTGAACCGTAAAAATGATAATGCTATAGTCAGCCGGGTTATCCATATAAGTCAGCAAAGCTTCAATGCGGTGCTCAATCTTACCGCCATCCTTGCCTGCCGCAAATACACTGGTGTCCCGTACAATAATCAGCTTTTTCGGCACCAAAAAAGGCGCAGTCTCGGCCTCCTCCACGACTACCTCAATCGGCGTCTCGGTCAGATCGTAGGGAATAATGGCAAAGTCACGATGCTCCTCTTCCACCACTTTTTCCTTAAGCATATCGACAAACTGCTTCATTTGATATTTTTCGCTGCCGTAAAGCAAATACACTGGCGAAATATCGCCTTTGCGAATAGCCTTAGCGGCTGTTTTTGCATCCATTCTCCGTACCCCCCATCCATTGATCGTACCCGACATCTGGTCGGAAGGCAAGTCATTATACATACGAAAGGACCCTGCCTATAGGCAAGATCCCTTCACCACCATCTATATCAACACGGCAGCAGAAAGCTCTAGAAACTTTCGGCCGTCGGGATACGACGTCGGTTCATACAATCTATTCTCTGCTTTTAAAAATGTGCCATCTCCATAGCAACTATTTTCCAGAGGTACGCGGAACGGTATACGTATATTTGCTTGCTGTACCGTCCTGCTCAGTTTCATACATAAAGGTTTGGCTGTCTTCTGACCAGCTTCCTTTGACCCAGGCACCCTTCAAGGTACGCACTTCCAGCGTTGTCCGGTCTACACCGTTGTCGGAAAACTTATACACTCTCAGCTTTTTGCCCTCAATAACCACCGCATAGCTGCCATCAGGTGAGCTAAACTGGTCTGTGGACGTCGAGTGGGCGCTAAAGGTGGAGGCATTATTGCTGTCCGGAGATAGCGTCGAATTAGATGAAAAACCTTCATTGCGTACTGAGTTTTGCGATACAGATGATTGCTGATCGTAAGAAGCTGTATTGCTGCTCAAATCTCCCGTGGTAGTCCCCGAATCCTTGGTAACGACTTTGGAGGTCGTGTCTTTCGACGTTTTATTTGAAGCAATCCGATCCTGTATCTTCATATCCCGATTGACAGACAATGACGAATCAATAGTAGCCGTGCTGTCATCATTACTGTCCTGAGTAGTGCCCGTACCCGCTATAGGTGCTTTTTCTATTTTCGGTTCTACCTGCTGTTCAGGAGCAATCGTTTGTTGTTCGGATTTTCCCTGTTTTAACTGTTTGTCATCGGACTTAGGAGTATCCGCAGCAGAATCTTGCCCGGCAGAGTTTTCTTTTGTCGCCTGACGATCCGTGTTTGGCTGTCCCTGCTGTCGATCCTGACGGGAAGGAAGCCCCGCTGGCGCATGCTTCGTTGAATCTTTTTCACCAGCCCGCTGGTCGTCACGTTTTGCAGCATCCAGTTTGGAAGGATTCTTTTGGTCATCCGCACTGTTTACATCCTGTTTGCTCGAGTCAGGTTGCTCCCCTACAGATGACTGGGATACGTGCATTCCTTGATCCTGCTCTGACGGCTGCTTGTTCGAACCCGATCCAATGGCTGCATCACGGCCTCCACTGCCATTGGCCGTATCTGAAATTTCCGTCTGATTCTGCTGATTCGTCACTTCGGGCGACTGGGATGTAAGTATGCCTTCCGCATCCTGCACTGTTTTAGGCTCGAAGTTGAATACTACAATCCCCAGTACAACAGCTGCGGCAGCCACGCCCATCGCGGCTCGCCCGCTCATCCGGTTCCACCAAGGTATAGGTTGGGTATGCCGTCTCGACCCCGGTCCAGGATCGGCAGCTATAGGCTGCATCTCCTGAAGCGCGCTTCCCTGCTCCTCACGTGCGCGGTCAATGGCATCAAGCTGAGGCATGATGGAATCTACCAGGCTGAACGCCGGGGAAACCGCAGGCAATTCCTCTAGCTCGCGGGAGAGCGTCTGAAGTATATGAAATTTTTCCGCACAGTCCGGGCAAGTCGCAATATGGTTCATTAATTGGGGCGTCTCTTCTTCGCCCAGCTCATGATCCACATAACGCTGCATCCAATCTATCACCTCTTCCCCACACTTCATCCTGATACACCACCTTTCTGATACTCCGGAAGTAGCCCTTGCAATTGCTGTCTTGCACGATACAAGTATGACTTGACCGTATTTAGCGGCAAATCCAGAGAGTCGGCAATCTCGTTATAAGAGAAATCCTGCAAATATCTCAATACGATCACCGTCCGGTGGTGCTCTGGAAGCTGTTGTATAGCCTCACGAACATCCTGTGCCAGGTAAGAGGTCAGCACCTCGGCCTCCACATTTTGGGGATCGTTGAATATCATATCGTGTTCGTCAATGGAAACCGAGGGCTTCGTCCTTCTGAATTTGTCGATACATATGTTCGTTACAATACGTTGAACCCAGGTTTTAAACTGCGCCTTTTCCTCATAAGAATTAATCTTGGAATAAATCCGTATGAGGGCTTCTTGCGAAGCATCCATGGCATCTTGTTCATTGTTTAAAATGTAATATGCCGTACGGTACACATGCTGTTCTATCTCTCTTAATAGGGTAATGAGAGCATCGCGATCGCCCGATTGAGCGGCTCGAATGAGTCCCTGCTCTACCACAAAGGATCCCCCTCTCCCTGCAATATTACAGACGTTTCCCCTTTGCAAATTGTTGCAGGATAGACGTCTAACGATAATTTTATTTTTATATTGAAAAAAATGTTACCAAAAAGCCCAGATTCCCCATTGAAATCTCCCTTAGAATAACAGAAAAAGGGAAGGTAGTCACCTTACCTTAGCCCCTGCTCACATAAATCTGCTGGAATCTGTCGAATTGAACTTGCATATTGTTACTTCTTGGAAATCAGGAAATCCGATATGAGTTCTAACTGGTAATTCAGGGCAATCGAGTCCTGAAAATAAAAGTCATCAATGAATACCGATATACTTTCAGCCAGGCTTGCTTCTTCTCAGCAATCTTGGCAGCAAAATCAGCAAGACATTTCTTGGCTTCCTGCTCTTTGTTCAGCGCTTTACCCAGTTCCATCAGGCGATCCTTATAATTATATTTACCATAGGAAATATACACTATCGGCGCAATTCTTTCAAAAATTTTCATAGGCCTTCTCATCATATGTAATGATCAAGTCCGGTTTCAGGGTAATCACTTTTTCCAGGGAAACGGTCGAGTTCCCCACGATATTCTCAACGCCGTTCAAATACTTTTTATAATATGGAGCATCAAATACCGAGTCCGTAGCCCCTACGGGTTAACACCAATTGCAAGCATATCGTTCACATAGTCGCCAACGGCTACAACGACACGCTGCGGATGCTCAGGATTGGTAATGGCCCCTTTATCACTCTCATAGGTACGTGTGGCTGCTGCTTCTCCCGTGATGTGTTTTGGAATCTGCCGTATTATTCTTGCCAGACTGCCAGTCGTCACGCTTTCTCCATTCGTGGCACAAGCACTTAGTTCCAGCATCAATGAAACGTTCAACAAGCAAGTCGATGCCCGGAATCTTGAGTAAGTTACACTAATCCTTCAGATAATAATGATTATCATTTTCAATAAATAAGATTTTATCAAAGCTTACAAGTGATGTCTATATTAAAGAATATTGATCTTTCTTGATTTTTAGATACACATTGAAAGTAATCTTTTAAATAAAGAATTATGAATTCGAAAATCCTTTACATAACCAGAGTAAAACAGCCCTACCCGTCAGGTGAGCTGCTTTAATGGAAAAATACCTGTTTATTCCTTATATTCTTTTACTTTCCCAGACAATATAAACTTCTCCTCACGCTTCTTCCGGGACAAGATTGGAAGCCATCGAGCCGTGTAACAGCAATATTTTGCGTATGAGCCCCCAAATGTTCTGAGCAGAGACGGTTCTTCAACCTGAACAACAAGCACATGTGAGAGAACCATAAAAAATGTAGCCCACGCCAGAACAAAAATTGAACTTAAAAGTAAACTTTCACTCAATAATGTTATATACATGCCGAGTGCCATAGGATTTCTTACATACTGATATGGTTTAGTTGTAATAAGTCGGTTCGGAGGACGGTCCCACAACGGAGCACCTAATTCCCCATAAATGACCCATGCTGACCATGCTGTTAAAACAATACCAATCAACAACAATAGACAGCCTACTATGACCATCCAAATATAAAACGGAAGAATATAAATCCGCCACGTTAGTAAATGAATCACGACCGGAATAACGATTCCTACCATCGTAGGTATGGTGAGATATTTTACCTTGTGTACACGGCGGATCATGATTTCAGCAAGTTGGATTCAATCATATACTTGATGCGTTCCTGATTATGCCTGGTATGATCTCCCATTCTATTTAATACAACTGATATAGTCTCCGAATAATCAGGGTCCATTTCGAAGTCCTGTATCCAAGTCATTAATGTCCCTTCCAAGATATGATCATAAGTCCATTTTAAATGCATGTAGGCAAACGGAAATAATGGGTCTATCCTTTCAGCAATGGCCACCAGTTGTTCTCTATCCAGAATACGCCACGAAGTCCACGTGTTCTTCTCCGAGTATCCAAGTTGAAAGACCATTTTGGTGAACCTACCACAATCTTCTTTGCTTACAATACTGCTGATCTTATAATCTTCAAAAAGCTCTGTCCATCTGTTAATGTTATTTGTAATCTCATATACATGTTCTGGGGAAGCGTTAATCTTAATACTGTTTTGAATTCTAGGCATGAAATTACACTTCCTTTGTCAAATTCATTCTTACTTCTATAAATTCAATCAAATCGTTGATGGTTAAACAAGGTAGCAGTTCACGGTAATTCGAAGAAATTCCGAAATGATTTTCAATAGCGACAGAAATTTCTACTAATTCTGTCGAATCAATATCGAGATCATCAATAAGTTTTTCATTACCAATTAATTCAACCGTATTAAATCCGGCTTCTTCCATCATTTTATTAAATGTATCTCTGACATTCATTTTTCATTCTCCTTTTCGGTAATTTAGTTGAAATCCTAAAGAGCAAGGGCAACTGCTAATGCAGACGTATCATCGTGAGAAATACTAATACAAATAGATTTAATACCCAATTGATTTACTATTTCTTTCGTCTTTCCATGCAAAACAATAAATGGACAGCCTTGTGTACTTACCGAAACCTCTATCTCATTAAAAGAATACGAGGCGCCATGAATAGATTTGATGACTGCTTCTTTCGCTGAGAAAAAACCGGCAAGTGATCTCCATCGAAAACCGTCAGATGTTCGGCAATAATCAACTTCACGGGACGTAAAAAGCTTGTCTAGCACCTTTTGGTCCCAACGATTAACCATCTGTTCAAGTCTTTTGATAGGTACGATATCTATTCCTACAGAGTGACAGCATGAACTTTCATGCTCAACATGTGTATTGAAAACAACTTTCTCCATAACGTCCCCCTGCTCTAGTTTTTCGTTTCTATGCAGTAGCAATCACAATGCTTGTATTCATGCCTCCCATGCCTCTTGAGTTGATTAAGCAGTGTTTTAATTCTTTGGAGATCGGTTGTTTCGAAATGAGATTCATACTATTGAATCCGGCAGCAGGTTGATCTAAATTAGCTATTGGCGGCACGGAGTCATTCTTCATAGAGAGCAGTGAAATAATGACTTCCGTCGATGGAGCAGCCCCCAACAGATGGCCGATAACCGGTTTGGAGGATGTAATCGGTACACGTGTGGCCTGATCTCCCAAAGCTTCGCGAATAGCGTATATTTCTGTTGCATCTTCAGAAGGGATCCCCGAACCATCCGCAAAGAGGCAATCAACATGTTCGGGCTTAATATTTGCTTTTTTCAAGCTGTTCTGCATCGCTCTAGCAAAAACTTTACCATCTGGGCGAACGGTATTATAAGGGAAATAAGCGTCATTTGTAATCGACCAGCCCTTCATTTCTCCGAAAATCTCAGCCCCTCTTTGAATAGCATGATTCCACTCCTCTAAGATAACAAAGGAACTACCTTCGCCTGCGGCCAAGCCACTATGCTGTCTATCAAACGGACGGTAAGATTCTATATTCTCACCACGAACCAGATAACCGCTCGTCTGAAGGCATAGCCAACCGTATGGAGACAATGGTGCTTCTGTCCCACCTGCCAGCACAACATCCGCTTGATTTCTGCGGATCGTTTCGGCTCCTTCAATCATTGCAACAGCTCCACTAGCCCGGTCAGCAACAAATGAGCGGGCACGGCCTTTAATACCAAAACGAATCGAAATATTCCCTTGAGGAGCCGCCGGGAACCAGGCCGTTGCTTGGTAAGGGCTTACAGCTTTAAGCCCTTCTGTCCACAAATTGCGGAGTTCTCTTTCGGCAAATTCCCAACCACCTAGGATATTGCCTACCATGAGTCCTATTCTGGACGGTTCCATCTTATCTAGCATAAGCCCAGAATGTGTAAGAGCCATATTGGCTGCGCTGATCGCCAAATGAGTAAAACGGTCTGTTTTTTTGATAAAGCGTTTTTGCAGATGATCAAAAGAGTTGTATTGGATACTTTCTCCTGCAATTTTTGATAAATAGCTTGACGAATCGAATCTAGTTATCCGATTTATGCACGATTGCCCCGAGTGGACTTTTTGCCACAGAGCCTCGACCCCTATACCAGCTGGCGTAATCGCACCAAATCCAGTAATTGCTACTCTCCTCATGTTTGACTCCCCTTAGTCGTTTTTTGTAAGATCATAGCGGAATGCAATCCGGAAAAGCCGCTGGCTGTCTTCAATATTACTTCACCATCCCAATGCCGACTCTGATCGCTCACATAATCCAAATCACATTCCGGATCAGCAAAGTCCTGATTAATGGTAGGATGAACCTCATGATTTTCCAAACTCAAGCAGCACGCTATTAACTCAATGGCGCTGGCTGCCGATAAGGGATGCCCTTGCACGGATTTGGCCGAGTTTACTGGAACATTTCTGGCATGAGTCTGCAATGCCTCATGAATGGCGCTGGTTTCACAGCGATCATTTTGCGGAGTCGAACTACCATGGGCACTCACATAATCAACTTGATTCGGTCTGATATTAGCATCTTCCAAAGCTAGAGTAATCGCACGGGTCAGATCAATACCGTCACTTGCCAGATCCGTCATATGAAGTCCGTTGCTTGTATTGGAGAAACCCGTAATCTCTCCATAGATTTTTGCGCCGCGATCAACAGCACGTTCCCATTCTTCCAGGACGAGTATACCGCACCCTTCTCCAAGCACAAATCCATCCCTCTGCTTGTCAAAAGGCCGGGAAGCTTTAATGGGTTCATCGTTATGCTTGGTAGATAGGCAATTAATGATTTCAAAAGAAGCAATTGTAATTGGAGTGATTGGCGCTTCGCTTGCGCCTGCAATCATCACATCCATATCTCCATAACGTATGGCCTCGAAAGCATAACCGATAGCATCCATCCCACCAATACAACCAGTCGAAAGCGTAACACATGGCCCCTCGGCATGAATTAAACCAGCAATAATAGTAGCTGGCGTGTTGGACATTGATGCCATATACAGATCACTAGCAACCATCTGTGGATTAATGGGATTAACCCCATAATTAGTTACTTTCACAAATTGTTCTTCCATTTTGCGTGTTCCACATATGGCGGTGGATAAGGAAATCCCAAGCTTATCAGGGGGGACTCTATCCAGGTTTGCATCTTCCTTTGCCATTTCTGCTGCCGCAACTGCAAATTGGATATAGCGGTCCATTTTTTTTACATGTGGAGGTATTCTATAGTTATCAGGATTAAAATCATCGACCTCCATAATGACTTGGGATACAAAAGGATGATTTCCGAATAGTTCGCTGCTTGTTACATCACGAAGCGTTTTTGCCTTAGAATTGCCCGATTTTAAATTATTCCAAAATGTTTTCTTATCCGTACCCAGCGGGCTGATAACTCCAACTCCAGTAATTGCTACTCTTCTCATATCTTCATCTCCTTGCAATAAGAGTAGGATAAGGATTCGCATTGAATTTAGTCACAGAAGACAAGCCGCAATCTTTTAACCAATTTTCATAATCTTCAACAGACTGAACGTCTCCATTTTCCGTGTTCACCAACATACTCATTCCAATCATTGAAGGAATAGCGGAAGAAGTAAGCGATTGAAACATCGTATCAATAAGCATGATCATTCCATTCTCCGTCAAACAGGATTTTGCTTTATCTATCCAGCTTTTAGTACTGTCCGGACCTATAAAACGAAAAACGTGACTAAACACAATGAGATCGTAACGCTTTTCATCAGGCTCCCATTCAGGAAAATCCTCTGTTATAAAGCTGTAATTCGATATCAAGTCCAGTTGTTGTATCCGCTTTTGAATAGATTCCAATGCCTTAGCCTTTCCCAAAGCAGTCACATCGATCGTAGGATTCTGAATAGCCATAGCAATACTCCATTCGCCACTACCCGGTCTTACATGAAGAACCTTCGAATTTCTCATTACATTGAAATTATTATAAAACTCCCATGCAGCCGAAAAGGCAATTGGAAATGTATTACTGGATAGCTCTTCAAAAAATGAATCACTTACTGTCTTGGACTTATCAGATCGGATTAATTCAGTCAGTCCCGACCAAGCGTTCCATCGGGCAATCACAGCATTCAAATGATCCCCCAAATAGCAAGGACTATCTACTAACAAATATTTCTCCACTACAGGAGTTAGCTTAAATTGCCTATTATTTTCGATCAAAAGATTCATACCGGTAAGTGCTCCAAGCAAACGTTCTAAATTTTTTTGTACACATCCAATACTTATAGCTAAATCCTCAGAATGAACGGTGCCCTGTTGGATGTGCTCAAATATGTTCAATTCCAGAGCCGTGTGCAGTATTCTACTTCGTGTAAATGCAAAATTGATATCAAGCAATTGGGCTGGTGCTGGACCGTCCAGAAAAAGTTGAATATCATGCTGAATCGGGGAAATCGAATTTTTCATTTATTATTATTCACCCCTTCCCTTTTCTTTCAATTTACTTAATTATGAATCTACATATGCAACAGCTCTGATCCATCCAGCTCCTGCCCCCCTCAGAGCAATAGGAAAGCAAAACACATGGAAGCCGAAATATACAGGAAGCCTGTCCAAATTTGCTAAGCGTTCAATCTGCAAATATTCATGCTCTCTGCCGTACATATGGTTAGGCCATAAATCTTCCTGATTTCCGCTTGTATTAAACTTTTTAATCATCTGCATAAAAGGAAGATCAAATCCATTTGTATCAATTCCAATTATTTTGACTCCCTGTTTTACTAACCATACCGTTGCTGCCTTGCTCATACCCGGATGACTGGAAAAATAATCACAGCTTGGCCATAATTTATCGGAATCGGTTCGGATTAAAACAATATCAAAAGGCTTTATGGTGTAAGAGATACGTTCAAGGGCGTTCTTAACATCAATCTCTGTAATGACCTCTCCAGACTTTTTGTGAGACATATCAAGAACCACTCCTGTGGAATAACACCACTCAAGTGGAATTTGATCGATTGTAAGTGACGCACTTCCCTCGCAATAAGGTCCATAGTGATAGGGCGCATCCAAATGCGTGCCGCAATGTACAGACAATGTATAGAACTCATTGCTCAAAAACATCCCCCCTGGAAAGCTATTCCGGTTATAATTTGAGCGGTGTCTCAAATATTTCCAAACATTTTTTATTTTTTTGAACCACGGCGCCTTTTTGGGAAAAAATACATTTTTCCATACAATTCCCCCTCCTCTTGAATGTTCTATCTTCTGAATTTTTAAAAATGTATTGTCAAATGGGTTGGCTTCAATCGGAAGCGAGAGATCAATAATTCTGCCCAAGTCTGTTTTCCCTCCAAACAAAAGTAAAATCATTTGGGGATCGTTTGCGTTCGTACCTAAATACGTGCAGAGAGCCCGATTCCCCAAATTGTAGGAAGACAGACTCCCTATAAAATCAAGATTTAATGCACACAAATAATGAGGAAATTGGAGAGACTTGCTTGACTTGAATATCTGTAAAACCCAATTCATGTATCCAATTAAGTAATACAGCTTCATCATGCACCTCACCTGCAGCCGTATTGGCCATCAAAATAAGACTAAACAGGTAAGGATATGGAGCTGTCGCTCTTTCAGCACAATGGGTGTGCAGCAGCAGACGTCCACCAGTTGGAAGATAATCGTACACTCTTTCTAACAATTTTCTGGCTTCTTCCTGACCGTATCCGTCCAGCACATGTGAGATAAGTACCGCTTCTGGCTTTTCAGGCAGCTCGTCATCAAACAAATTTCCGGGATGTAAACGGATGTGCCCACTCAGTTTAGCTTCGTCAATATGCGCCTTGGCGACTTCTAGTACTGACGGGTAGTCCATCGCTGTCACACTAATTTCTGGATTGGTCTTAGCAAAGGCTATCGAATAAGCCCCCGAGCCGCAACCGAGGTCAACCAGGTGATGTTCATGGATAGGACAGCAATCAGCTAAAGCTTCAGCTTGTACTATAGCGCTGCCGTGTAGAGCTTTGACAAAACGCTTGGTTCCCTCATCATTTTCATTGACGGCTGCTCCTTGATTAGCATAGCCTTTTTTCTGTACTCTCCCGGTGATGGATGTATTGGTACGGATGGCATCAGATAATTTTGAGAAGTTATTAAAGTGTTGATTTTGGTGGAGTGCAAGATATCCCATATAAAATGGGCTAGATTGAACCAGATATCGTTTACTGATGTATGTGTTCGAAAAGTATCCATTTTTTTGTTCGATTAATCCGTTTCCTATACAAGCTTTTAATATAATACGGACAGGTCTTTCTTCTAAAGTAAGCTCCTGCGAAATTTCTGTGACAGTGAGAGTATTATTATCCAGAAGGTCAAAAATCCCAAATTCTAAGCCCATGAAGAGCGCTTTGGAAGATAAATAAGCTGTCATTAAAGAATGTATGTGTGAAGCATCCGCTCCCACATTAGGTTTTGTGACTGTTTTCAAAATAAAATACCTCCTTGAGCATATTAAGATAAAATTCTATTTTACTTTTTCCGTATATTCGTAAGGATCGTTGCTAAGGAAATAATTGTGAATAGTAGGACGTTCCGTCGGAGCTACAACCAAAAATTCACATTCTTCATCTTTCAATGTTTTAAATGCATGTGGTTCATTACGAGGAATAAATATAACATCTCCTCCACTGAGTTGGACACTACGATTTTCTTTAGGTAATTCTAAAGCCATAGAACCTTTTACAACAAAAATCTCATGCTCCCAATCATGATAGTGGGGAGGTGTTGAACCATTGGGAGACAATGTAAATAAGGTCATCACAAATCTGTCAGCACCATCCGGAGTATCAATTAGCCGTCTGAGTGTAGCTTGCTTTGCTCCGGGCTCTCTGACAATATCACTTTCAATTGCGTAGGCGTTTCTCTGGATCATCGTTTTATACCTCCATAGAGTGTTTTTTATAAAGATGCAAAACTGTTGATATACACCATCCTCAAATTTCTAAATATTAAAATATAATGCATAATTTTGTTGCAATATGTATGCACCTCCTTTTAATTTAAAATTCAATTAAATTACTAAGTACTTAATTAATTATATTGAAAACCTTTTCGTTTGTATACGGAGAATAAAGTAATATTTTGTCGAATTAATATTTTTATACAAAATTAAAATTTAAAGTAAAATATAAAGTAAAATATAATTGCGTTTAAGCATTCCTTTTTACCTCTCTCCACCTTTTTTGTATTAAAACTAAAATTATTTGACAGATGATTTGATTTTTGATAATTTAATTAAGTATTCACTAAGTAAAAGATGAGCGAGGCATAATGACTAAAAATAACTTGAGACAACAAAAGGCATTTGAGACCAAGAACAGACTAATTGATTCTGCGTTGAAAGTATTTTCGAGTAAAGGTTTTGTTGCAAGCACGACTAAAGATATTGCTAAGGAGGCCGGAATAACTGATGGACTAATTTATCATTATTTCAGTTCGAAAGAAGAATTATTATGGGCTGTTATTGATAAGCACACACTTAATCACGATCTGAAATTTATGTCTATGCAATCATCTGATGAAACACCATTGAAAGTATTGTTAAACCGTTACTTTCTTCAACTCCTCAATATGCTTAAGAGCAAAGAAGAACTTATTGTTATGTTCTTTGGAGAGGCTCAACGCAATCCCGAAATTCGCGGACATCTGATGAAGATTATTGAACAAGGATTGGAACCCCTGTATACTCTGGTTAAAGACAGAGTATACATAGATGAGCATTATGTTAGAGCAGCGGTAAAAAATATCCAAATTACTTTGGTCATGTATTTTTTACTTTACGACAGGTTTAATTCATTCGAAAATCAAAGGGAAGAATATGTTAAAATGACAGTTGATCAGTTTCTCAGAGTGATCAACTGATTTTTTTAGCATAATTTATTAAGTACTTAATAAATTAAAATTTAACTCGAGGTGATCAAAATGAATATTATTACATTAAACCAGGTGGAAATGTCATACCCTCAAAAAAACAAGGAAAAACGCTTTTATGCTCTGAAAAATTTAACTCTAGAAGTAAACAAAGGGGAAATATTTTGCCTGTTAGGCCCTAACGGCTCCGGAAAAACGACAACAATTAATTTAGTCAACGGTTTAACGAAGCCAACTAAGGGAGAAATCAGGGTATTCGGTATGGACCCTGCTGTAAAGATTCGAAGTGTAAGACAAAAGCTATCTGTTGTCCCCCAGGAAACAGCACTGTACAACGACTTGACAGCACAAGAGAATTTACATTTCCATGCTCAATATTATGGAGTAGACAAAAGCAAATGGTCCGTCCAAATCGAGACCATGCTGAATCTTGTCGGCCTGAGTGAAAGACGGTATGACCGGGTTGGCACGTTTTCAGGAGGTATGCAACGCCGATTAGCTCTAGCTCGAGCACTCATTACCTCACCTGAGCTAATTTTGTTGGATGAACCTACGTTGGGAGTGGATGTTCAATCGAGAAATTCCATCTGGGATCAAGTACGTGAATTGGCCTCGGAGGGGAAAACGGTCTTTTTGACAACAAATTATATGGAGGAAGCAGACTCATTAGCCGATCGTATTATTATTATTGATCGGGGTGAGATCATTGTGTCAGGAACACCGAAAGAACTTAAAGAGCAGGTATCTGATAACCTTCTTGACCTATACTTTACCAATGCATCAGATGCGCAAAATGCATCCGAGCGATTAGGTAAAGAGATGGCCTTGGTACTGGAAAATAACAAATTGTCGATAAAGGTGTCGAATAAGAAAAAGGCTTTGCTCGTTCTGCAAGCCTTTGAAGCTGACAGCAACGGCATCGATAGCTTCGAATGGAAGGAGCCCTCATTGAATGACGTTTTTCTTCATTTTACAGGTAAACAGTTAAGAAATTAGGAGAGGAGACTATATATGCTACAAGGAATCAAAGCGATTATCGTAAAAGACTTAAAAATTACGCTGAGAAATCCTTCTCTGTTTATTCTTGGTATCATAGTTCCTGTTGTTTTCGTTTTTCTATACTCACTCATCACGCAGCTATCAGCAACCAATCCGGTTGTCATCGCCCGGGAATCATCAGGCCCCTATAGTTCGCGACTTATTCATATCCTCGAAGAAATGAAATCTGTTGATGGTCCCTATTTTATTGTCAAAACAACCGATGCCAAGACCGCATTTGATCAGTACAACAGTGGAAAAGCTGCCGCTCTAATACAAATCCCAAAAGCTTTTGACAACACACTGGCCGATCCCAAGGCTACTGCTAAGGTGAATTTATATGTACACAACATCAATTCAGACGCAACTAAAAATTTTCAAATCCGGTTATCTCACGCTACCTATCTCTATGATCAGGAAATGAATGCATTAAATGTAATCAAAATTGTAGAAGAGTATAGGAAATTTCCACAAGATGTATCCATGAAGTTGTACATCTCCATAGGTCTGCTTATGTTTTCCGTGGTTTACTCATCCATGGTTAACACAGGTATACTACTCTCCAGAGAATGGGAAGAACGCACCAGTAAAGAAATCATCCTTACATCTATTGGTTTTTTCCCTCTTGTTGCGGGCAAATGGGCTACGGCCTTTATACAGACAATCATTAGTGTATTGTTGGTGATATTGATTATGAGCGTCACTCTTTCCTTCCCCATTTTACAGATGGACCCGATATTATGGTTATGGATCATTATCCTGTTCTTCTTCGGAGGGGCACTCGGTGCTCTACTTGGTGTTCTGCTGCGTAAGTCCATGCCTGTCATTACATTATCGGCAATAACAGGTATTTTTCTGTATCTGATCTGTGGCAACGAGTCTTCCATTCGGGGTTTTGCATATGGCGGAGCCATTGAAGCTTTGTGGAGAATATCCAATTTGATCCCTGTCTCCTACATTGTTGAAAACATGAGACGAACTTTTCTGGAAACAGGAACTCCCTATGAGTTTACAGGTTTATTTTCCACACTGATTTTTATCTTTATTTTCAGTTGGGCCTCTATTTGGAAATTAAAGAAAAACCTTTCGTTTTCGCAAGGACAGTAAATCCAGATTTTAAATGAGGTGAAAACATGAAATTACACATCCAAGCTATCTGGGGTATCCACACGCGTAATTTGAAAATATTAAGCAGACAAAAGCAACTGGTGGTCGCTCCTGTACTGCTTCCAATTATCTTAATGTTCTTGACTGCCGTTATTATGGGCGCAGGAGGGGATCAGTGGCCCGTGGGGCTGATTGATGAATCTTATAATGCTGAGTCACAAACTCTTGTCAAAAGCATTAAAAGCAGTCATTCCAATATCACTCCTTATTATAATGTAGTTGAAACCAAACTAGAAAAAGCAAGAGAGTCTGTTAGGGAAGGACGCCTGCAGCTTTTAATACGGATTCCAAAAGACTATGATCAATCCAGAACCGTCTACATCGAAACATTTAATATTAACAGCGATATGATGAAAAACGTGAGATTACGACTTGAGCATAGTATTTTGGACGAATTAAAACAATCACAAAAGCTTCAGATCATTCCTAATCTAATAACAGATAAACCAAAAGATATATGGAGGGTATCATATATCGCAGGGAGTTGCTTGCTGCTCTCTCTCTTTTTAGGAGCAGTAATTATTGCCGCCAACTTGTTTGCATTTGAACGTGAAAATCGGACGAAAAAAGAAATATTACTCACTCCCTTACCCCTCTGGTCAGCGGGAATCGGTAATATCATTACTGCAGTAATTGCAGCTACCGTTTGCTCAATTCCATCTTTGCTTTTAGCGTTTTTTGCTTTTAAAATGGAGTTTCATGTACTGAACCTGCTTATGATTTATGGCATGATGATTCCTGTCATGATGTTCTGTGCAAGCATCGGTTTGTTTATTGCCTATCTTTTAAAGAATTATCGAGTACTTCAGCCTGTAATCATTGTAACTTCCATTGCGACCTTTTTCGGTACTGGAGGATTTGCCGGTGTTAGCGTATTGCCTGAAGGTGCCCAGATCTTCTCAAAGTATTGGATTTTTTCAAGAATATTTGAATGGTTTAATCCGGTCCTTCATGGTTTTACTGACAGATTTACAGCCTGGCAGGTCACGATTATTCTTTTGGTTACATTACTCGGCATTCTTCTCATTCCAGTAACCTACAAATTGACAGCTCGAAAACAATTATCCGGCGGCCAATAGCTAGGCAGTGCATAAGGAAGCCCACTCATCCAACTAAAACACAATCCAGCGGGTGAGTGGGTTCAATTCAACTTTCCGCACATAACTCTCTTTTTCTAATTGTAAACTCATTTTGTTCCCATGCGCCCTAGTTTGTGTCGCACGCTCAATTTTCCTTGCTGCACACGGATTTGCACCTCTCCCATCGTATCTGTTCGATATATAGCAGAACCCACCGTCGATAAACGATCCAATACCGCTTCATTCGGGTGTCCATATGTATTGCTCGTTCCGACTGAAATGACGGATACCTTCGGTCGCCAGTAGGATAACCATTCTTCCGAGGTGGAGTGCTTGCTACCGTGATGTGCTATTTTCATGACGTCTACAGCTTGCCTTACAGCCACCGTTTCCCCCTTTGCTTCGGTATGGGATGAAGAATGAGTTAACTCGGAGAGCAACAGCGATTCTGCTGCATCATCCATATCTCCTGTGAATAAAAAGGAAGCCCCCTCCATCTCCAATATCATTGCAACGGAATAATGATTTTGTTCCTTCACAACGGGCAAACTTCCGGTTTCGTCCTCCTGCAACGGAAGCGGATGAATAAAGTGGATTTTCGTATCCTGATCCGGTCTCCACTCCATACCATAATGCGCACCGTACAACTTGACCTGCTTGTTTACAGCCGTGTTCAACAGCTTGCGGAAAGGTGCCTTGTCTGCCAGGGTGCCGTTAAAAACCAAGGCCGATACTGGAATCTGGTCAAGCACGGCCTGCAATCCCCCGGCGTGGTCATGATCTCCATGCGTTAAAATGACAGCATCCAGCCGATGTACACCGCGCTGCTTCAACAAGGGTACAATCGTATCTTCACCTACCTCGTAGGGGTCTTTTCGCTTACGCCAAGCATTTTTTCCTGTCGTAAAATCCATCGTGCCCCCGCCATCCACCAAAATATGTTTACCGCCCGGCGTTGTAATTAAAATGCTGTCACCTTGGCCCACATCCAGGTATTGAACCGTTCCCGTATTCCCTCCACCTGGAGTTACGTAACCTATACACAGGATGCCAAGCCAGGCAATACCGCTTAAAACAAGCGTCAAATGACTATAACCATTCCACTGTCGACGTGCATATTTGCCTGCTCCTTCAGGCTCACGCTCCGTCTGCAATATAGCTGCCCACTCCGCAGATGCCGCTAATCCTGTATGTATGGGCGATGGCATGGGAGCTGTCCCCAAGCCCAAAGATTCATCTGTTCGCCTTCGAGATATCATCCATGTTTTGAGCCAGTACAGAATACTGTACAAAGCAGCATAATACGCTATGACCCACAGAATAGAGGAAGATGGCCAAATACTCACATAAGCGTCATCCACGTTCATCCATTTTACAAGCCAAAAGGTCAGTTTGTTCAGCTGCTCTGCTGGCCATGCAAGGATACGGGCCCCGTCCTCCCATAGAAAGGCGATTCCCATCGCCACCGTACCCAGTGGAAGCACGATATAAGTAATGAGTGGAACGAGCATAAAATTAGCCACGAACGATAGCAGCGAGAATTGATTAAAGTAGAAGACCGTCATCGGAAACGAAACAAGCTGCGCTGTAATCGTAATCGCAATTTCGCCGCCGATCAGAAGAGGCCATTTGGCGAAAAACGGCTTCATCAGCGGCATGTAAATGAGCAGCCCGGCTGTTACCAGAAAAGAAAGCTGAAAACTGACACTAAGCAGGTAATACGGATTCCAAAGCAGCATCAATAACGCGGACACACTCAAAATGCTAAGTCCGTCCTTGAGCATTCCCCGTCTGGCTGCAAACAGGCCGATCATAGCCATAATTCCAGCCCTCACAACAGAGGGAGAAGCACCTGTCAGCAGTACATAAGCCGGAATAAGCACCATCACGACCGTAAGAGACGTCTCGCGACTCACTCGCAATAGCTTGAACAAATACAGTAGTGTAGCTGCATATACCGCCACATGCATACCGGATATCGCTAAAATATGCGTTAATCCAAGCTGCGTAAATTCGTTATACGTTGCCGGGTCCAGCTCATCCGTAACTCCTAGTACCAGTCCTTTCATATATCCTGCGTGATGAAGAGAACCAAATGCTGATTCCATCCGTTGCCCTAATTGCTCCCTAAGCTGATCATTCCACCTGAACAGGGTGTAACGGTTCCACTGCGAAACTTGCTGCTTCTGTAGAGAAACGGCCCCATTCCCTCTGAAAAGCCAGTGAATCTCCTGTGTATGCAGGTATTCATTGTAATCAAAACCGCCAAAGTTCCCCGCTTTTGCAGGAGCCTTTAAGCTACCACGCAGTTGGATTGGATCTCCACGCTGCCATCCTGCCGCCAGTTGCTGTTCCTGCACGGCAGCCAGCTTGATGTGTACGATGACCTGTTCAGAAATAGCTTCGCTCTTTTCATCCCCGCCCTGAAAAGTGTCATTTTGAGAATGGCTTCCTATATTGCTTATTGCAGTAATCCTCATCTCAAACTGTGCCCGATCACCGTCTACCTGCACTTCGGATGTGATAAATCCCGAAGCTTGAACAGGCATGTCTTCCAGCTTGGAAGCCGATACATGAAGGGCATCGGGAATGTGGCTCACATTATGAGTATCATGCCAAGCCCAATGGAATCCTCCCCCGCTCAAGGCAAGCCATAGCAACACCACGTGCCGGACTGGAATTTTCATCAATAGAGCTATAAAAGGAAAAATCAGCGTGACACCCGCCCAGAGCAACAGAAGCATACGTCCAGAATACAAACAAGCTCCTGCACTTCCCGTAATCCAGCATACAGTAAGGGTCAAGATAGGTCTGCTTAAAACAAGTTTGGCTTGAATACAACCACCTCCCGGTAGCAAAATATTGTTCTGTGTCCAAACTGCAAAACAAAAAAGAACCCCTGACAAAATAGCATTCGTCAGAGGTTCTTCCTCGGTTACTCTTTAATTCACCATGTCTTAATTCATGCATTTTAATTCATAACATCCATCAGCGTTTCTTTCGGTGGATGATAGTTATCCAGCATACGGAAGGCAATTCCTTTTTGCTCCATCATGCCACGAACCTTGTCGGAATCCTTTGGGTAAGGTCGGTGGTATACGATCTCCACAACGCCGCTGTTCGCCAGCATGTTGGCACACGTCCAGCACGGCTGGTCGGTCACATATACTGAGGACCCCTCACGATCAATGCGGTCGGTGAACAGCAGCAAGTTCTGCTCCGCATGAATCGTGCGGATGCAGCGCTGCTTTTTAACCATTTCCTCCCGCCCCTCGCGATGAACGACCTCGTACTCCTCCGAAATCATACATCCCGCCTCAGAGCAGTCGGGTACCCCGGATGGTGCACCATTATAGGCCGTGCCCAAAAGCTTTTTGCCTTGTACAAGTACGGCTCCAACATGACGCCGCGAGCAGCGCGAACGGGTGGATACCATATAAGCGATATCCATAAAATAGGTGTCCCAGTCCTTGCGTACATCTGCACTCATATCCATCTCTCCCGTAAAAACAAGTTACAACGTAAATATATCCGCTAAGCCATCCAGGATAGCCTGCACATCGTCTACTTATATAATTATAGGCTGACGTAAGGCTTCATTTTCGCCAACATTTTGGCGCCAATACCCTTCACATGATCTAAATCGCTCACACGTTTGAACGGCCCGTGCTGATTACGATAGTTCAGAATCGCTTCGGCCTTTTTAGCTCCAACCCCTGGGAGTTCCATTAACTCGGCAGCAGTCGCTGTGTTGATGTTTACCTTTTTTTCGCCGGAAGCAGATGAAGCAACTGGATCGCCTGCTGTATTCGACCTGTTCGTCGTGGCATTCGAGCTTTCAACGCCAGTAACGGAACTAGAATTCATCACCTCAGACTGCTTTAAGGTACGGGGGCTTTCATTCCCATCGACCGATGCACCAGCAGAATCCTCTACAGCATCACGCTTCACATTGCCAGCCCCTTCGCCATCCGAACTGCGTTCAGCTTTGCCTGAGGCTTCCGTTACAACACGCTTTCCTTGAGTCTGGCCGCTATTGCTCCGCGACTCATTTTGATCTGGCTCTACTACTAAAGCCTGCTCCACCTTACGATTAAGCAACTGCCACTCTTCTTCCGGCTCTGGACGCTGCCCACCAGCAAACAGAATAAGCCCACTGCCGATTAGGGAAAGCACTATTGCCGTTCCAGTCCATACGCGGTTCATTTCCATTTCGTCCCCTTCTACACATAGATTTAAGGAAAGTGAGCCACTCAATACAGCGTCTCAATCGAACAGAGCAAGCCTGTCCTATTCCCGTTAACCGGAGGATGTAAACAACCTCCATACGGTCTCGCTGTGAGCCATTTTCCGAAGAGAGGTACGACCTTGGGCACGATCTAACATGCTCAGACACAAAATTCGTCATGTCGGCCAAGACCGGGTGCATACACTAAGAAGAATGACAGCGTCTATACCGCAAAGTATGAAAGGAGGACGTTGAACGATGAAAGTTGGATTTATCGGGACTGGCAGCATGGGAAGTCTGCTGATTGAATCTTTTATTCATTCGGGCGCACTTAAGCCACAGCAAATATCAGCAAGCAATCGAACGTATTCCAAGGTAGCCGAGTTGGCCCACCGTTATCCAGGATTGCATGCAGCCCAAACCAGCCGTGAGACGGCAGCGGATAGCGACATCCTGTTTATCTGCGTGAAGCCGCTGGAATCAAAAACCGTAACGGATGAAATACGCAACGTCATTACAGAAGAGCAAATCGTCGTTTCTATTACAAGTCCGGTACAGATACGTATCTTGGAGCATTCACTGAAAGCCAAAGTGTCCAAAATTATTCCCAGCATTACCCACCAGGTAGGCAGCGGAGCCTCACTATGCATCCATGGCAGCCGGATTACAGAGGAGGATCGCTCCCTTCTGGAAGAGCTTATGTCCCACATTAGCAGGCCGATTCGGGTTAAGGAATACCATACGCGTATTACGTCGGATTTTTCCAGCTGCGGCCCTGCTTTCCTAGCCTTTTTTATAGACCAGTGGATTCATGCTGCGGTTCAGGCCACAGGTATAGACCGTACGGAGCTATGCGCCCTGGCTGGTGAAATGATTATCGGCACAGGAAAGCTGCTTACGGAGGGCGGAATGACACCAGCCGAGTTGCAGACAAGGGTAGCAGTTCCCGGAGGTATTACTGCTGAAGCCCTCGCACTGCTGGACATCAGCCTGCACAGTGTCTTCCCCGAGCTGATACGGGCTACGCACAACAAGTATGAGGAGGACATGCAAAAGATAGACGCCTCCTTTGGCTTAAAGCCGATTAACCCGCAACAATATTGACCAGTTTGCCTGGAACAGCAATCACCTTGCGGACCGTTTTACCAGCCAGCGCCTGCTGAACGTTGTCCAGCGACAGCGCGAATGCCTCCATCGCTTTGGCGTCAAGGTCCTTGGCAATCGTCGCACGCTGCACGATTTTACCGTTTACCTGCACCACAATTTCGACCTCGGCATCCACCGTCCATGCTTCATCATAAGCAGGCCAAGCCGCGTAGGTAATGCTTTCGCTGTGTCCCAGCAGCTGCCACAGTTCCTCGGCCAGATGCGGTGCAAGCGGCGACAGCATTTGCACGAAGTTTTCCATTGCTGTACGCGGCAGACGGTCTGCTTTGTATGCATCATTGGTAAAAATCATCAGTTGGCTGATCGCCGTATTGAAACGCAGCGCATCCAGATCCTCAGTTACTTTTTTCAGCGTTTTATGCCAAGTCCGATTGAACTCATCACTGCCGCCTTCATTTGTAATTTTATCGTTCAGGCTGCCATTCTCGGAAACGAACAGGCGCCATACGCGGGACAGAAAACGATGCGCTCCCTCAACCCCATTTTCGCTCCATGGCTTGGTCGCTTCCAGCGGCCCCATAAACATCTCATAAATGCGTAGCGTATCGGCGCCAAACGTATTCACAATATCGTCAGGGTTGATGACATTACCGCGTGATTTACTCATTTTTTCATTATTGTTGCCCAGAATCATACCTTGGTTGACCAGCTTGTAGAAAGGCTCTTTCGTTTCTACAACGCCGATATCATACAGCACCTTGTGCCAGAAACGGGCATACAGCAAGTGAAGAACTGCATGTTCCGCTCCGCCGATGTACAGATCCACAGGCAGCCATTCGCGCTGCTTCTCCTTGGATACAGGCTCTTTATCATTGTGCGGATCAATATAGCGCAGGTAATACCAGCAGCTTCCCGCCCATTGCGGCATGGTGTTCGTCTCGCGGCGTGCTTTCAAGCCCGTCTCGGGATCAATGGTTTCTACCCAGTCCGTCGCATTCGCTAATGGGGACTCCCCTGTGCCTGAAGGCTTGATGTTATCCATTTCCGGCAACACGAGTGGCAGTTGATCCTCAGGAACTGTTTTGATCGTTCCATCTTCCAGATGAATCACCGGAATCGGCTCGCCCCAATAGCGTTGACGGCTGAACAGCCAGTCGCGCAAGCGGTACGTCACTTTTCCTTGCCCTTTACCCTCGGCTTCCAACCATTCAATCATCTTCGGAATGGCTTCCTCATTCGTAAGTCCATTCAGCGGGCCTGAATTGACGTGCGGACCATCCTCGGTGTATGGCTCTTTAGCCACGTCCCCACCTTGGACAACCTCAATGATATTCAGCCCGAATTGCTTCGCAAATTCCCAGTCACGTGTGTCGTGACCTGGTACAGCCATGATCGCGCCTGTTCCGTAGCCAGCCAGCACATAGTCGGCAATCCAGATCGGCAGCTTTTCACCGTTCACTGGATTCACTGCATAAGCGCCTGTGAAGACACCCGTTTTATCCTTTGCCAAATCCGTGCGCTCCAGATCGCTTTTACGGGCAGCTTGTTCACGGTATTGATTTACGGCATCCTTTTGCTCAGGTGTAGTGATAACATCCACCAATTCCTGCTCAGGAGCCAGCACACAGTAGCTTGCGCCGAACAGCGTATCCGGGCGAGTTGTAAATACCGTCAGTTGCTTGTCATGGCCCTCAATCGGAAAATGAACCTCTGCCCCTGTAGACTTGCCGATCCAGTTCCGCTGCATATCCTTAATGCTTTCGGACCAATCCAGCTCCTCCAAATCGTCCAGCAGACGATCCGCATATTCCGTAATTTTCAGCATCCATTGACGCATCGGTTTGCGGATAACCGGATGACCGCCACGCTCACTCTTGCCGTCAATTACTTCTTCATTCGCCAGCACCGTTCCCAATGCAGGACACCAGTTCACAGGCACTTCAGCTACATAAGCCAGACCGCGCTTATACAGCTGGATGAAAATCCACTGTGTCCATTTGTAATAATCGGGGTCTGTTGTACTGATTTCACGATCCCAGTCGTATGAAAAGCCGAGTGATTTAATTTGACGGCGGAAGTTATTTACATTTTTCACCGTAATTTCACGTGGATGCTCTCCCGTATCCAGCGCATGTTGCTCGGCAGGCAGACCGAAGGCGTCCCAACCCATCGGATGCAATACGTTGTAGCCGCGCATTCTTTTATACCGTGAAACAATATCCGTTGCCGTATATCCTTCCGGGTGGCCTACATGCAGACCAGCTCCAGACGGGTACGGGAACATATCCAAAGCATAAAACTTCGGTTTGTCCGGCTCTTCCCCGGTACGGAACGTTTTGTTCTCATCCCAATATTTCTGCCATTTTGGTTCAATACTTTGCGGTTGATAGCCGTGCTTCGGCTGTGTGTCTGTCATTGTCATTTCCTCCTCAAACGGTATGCAACAAAAAAACCTCTGCATCCCGTAGCGTGTCAGCGCTAGGGACGAGAGGTTATATTCCCGTGGTACCACCCTAGTTAGCAGAAAGCGTGCTTCGCCCTCTACTCCCTTTGCACCTGATAACGGAGGTGATCCGATGCGGGTTAATAACAGGGTACAAGCACCTGTATAGGGCATTCCTGCGTTGGGCGCATATCTCCGAGGCGAGTTCACTTTGCACTGTCAATCGGCTTGCACCATCCGCCGGCTCTCTACATGTCCAGACAAAACTACTATTCCTCATCAGCGATTGTTTAACCGTTAATAATGGCACTATTATATTGAAAACCGCGAAAAAAGTCAAATAAGGACTACATTTGGTGCTAAACACCAACTTCATTCGTTTGCTTCATGACACACGGAGAGAAATATTTTATAATAACTACGAGCCAGATTGAAATGAGTTGAGATGAGTTGAGATGAGATGAGAAAGGTGAGATGAGATATGGCACAAATTAAAATTTACGGAATAAAAGAAGCCCTGAATCCGATTAAGGAGCAACTTTCAGATGTGATTCATTCCGCTGTGGTGGATGCGTTCCAATATCCCCCCGACAAAAGGTTTCATCGTTTTTTCCCTATGAATCAGGAAGACTTCGTATTTACCCACGATCGCTCGGAGGCATACACCATTATTGAAATTAGTGTGTTTGAAGGCAGAACAACAGAGGCTAAAAAGCACCTCATCCAGCTGCTATTTCAAAAAATTAACGATTTAGGCATTGCCCCGCAGGATCTTGAAATTACTATATTTGAGACACCGAAACAGAATTGGGGCATTCGCGGTGTACCGGGTGATGAACTTCAACTGAACTATAAAGTAAATATATAATTTGAATCTCTTATGCAGAAAGACGCCCTTCATGTCATCATGAAAAGCGTCTTTCTTTTTCTATATTCGCTTGATGAAGATTCGCTATTTTACAGCAACATAAAATAATCTGGCTGCGTCATCTACTGCTTCTACCCATTCAAAGTCCGCATATACCTTCACATCGCGAAAACCGGCTTTGGACAGTTCCGTCTTCATCCAGTCCGGGTCGTAGGCACGCTGCACGTGTATTTCTTCGAACCGCTGATATACATCACGTCCTTCATTTTCTGCTCTCGCAAAAATGCTGAGATGATGCTCAATTTCACAGCGCGAAGTGTCCAACGCACAAGTCCAGATATATGAGATGGAGTGCTCGTCCAGTACAAAGGGCTGCTCCTCATCGTAACGCACAAACGTCTGGGGATGATGTACATCGAATAGAAAGGTTCCGCCAGGCTTAAGGCCGGCATACGTTCTGCGAAAAGTAGCAGCAATGTCCTTTTCCTCCAGCAAGTAATTCAGACAATCGCAAAAAGAAATGACAGAATCCACAGGCTCCGGTAAATTCCATTCCCTCATATCCTGCTCTATCCAGCGGATGCTGCCCTCACGGAACAAACGCTGTCCTTGCGTGGTTGTTTCCATTTTGCGACGGGCTACCGCCAGCATATCTGAAGACAAATCGATGCCAGCTACCTCGAAGCCCGAGTTGACCAGTGGAATCGTAATGGAGCCTGTTCCACAGCCCAGCTCAGCCACCGTATGCGGCATACCATGCTGATTCCAGGCCTGCCGAGCAAAACGCAGCCAGTCCGGGTACGGCATGTCCTGCATCAGCTCATCATACACATAGGCAAACTTCCGGTAAGAAGCCAAATTTTATTCCCCATTCCCGTCCTTCGGTTCAGGCATTTTTTCCACCAGGTAGGTCCAGTTTTCCTTTTGTGTAACTAGCCCATCCTTCATCAGCTTGCCCATCGCACGCTTGAAGGCGGATTTACTGATACCGAACCGTTGCTTAATAATATCCGGCGGCGTTGCGTCGGAATAAGGCATACCGCCACCCGGGCGCTCTTTCAGAAAGGCAATTAGCCGATCCGCATCCTCATCACGGCCCACTTCCTTGCGTGGCGACATCGCCAGATTCACCCGACCGTCTTCACGAACCAGTGTGACCCGTACTTTAACCTCTTCACCCAAACGAAGCATCCGGTTGCGTTCCGAGGAATGAATCATGCCAATCGCGCCAAAACCAAGCACGCCTCCGTCCACCAGGACAAACGTACCCATCTGAAGCGGCTTGTACACCGTCGCCTGCACCCACATATTTAGCCATGAATCAGGTGCATGAAAGGACAACGGAGCCAGCTCTTGCTCACCCGCCAGCTTCGCCCGCAGCCTGCCCTGCTTATCATGCTCCATGATGGCATAGACGTAGTCACCCACCTGAGGATGCAAATCCCGATTCTCAGGCAACTCGCGAATCGGCAGCAGCAATTGACGACCCAATCCCATTTCCAGAAAACAACCCAAACGCGGATGCACATCCGCCACCTGAAGCTTTGCCAGTTCGCCAAGCGACAGAAACGGCTTTTTCATAGTAGCGGCCAAACGGTCCTCTGTATCGTGAAAAATAAATACTTCCAGCCGTTCTCCAACCTCGATCTCACGTGTCAGCTCCGTATAATGCAGCAATACATCCTGATCGCCAACTGTGAGAAAATAGCCGAAAGGGGATACCTCACGATCAACCATAATCGTGACATAAGTACCAGCAATCAGATTCATACCTTCTCCACAACCTTAGCGTCTGACCAAAGTCTTTCAATGTTATAGTATTCGCGCTCGTCGCGATGGAAGACATGCACTACAACATCTCCCAAGTCCATCAGAACCCAGCGACCCGAATTCATTCCTTCAATGCCTTTGATTGTCGTACCTTCATCATGAGCGCGTTTGCGAATTTCCGTCACAATCGCCTGTACCTGGGTATCCGAATTACCGTGGCAAATTACAAAATAATCCGCGACAAGGGATACGCCCCGCAAGTCAAGGGCTACAATATTCATGGCCTTCTTATCTTCAGCGGCCTCAACCGTAATTTGCATTAATTTCTCATTAGTTATGGTCATTCATGAACCTCCGATTTTCTCTGTTTAAGTTGTTGAATCAGATCATTTCGCGACAGTACCGTCAGCGGAAAAATAACCTTTTGCTTCTCTAGCAGCAGTGAAATCGTGGAATCAAATCCTGCTACAAGTCCCTGCTCCAAACTTTTTTTCGCCTGCTTGCGGATATGCTCGACCCCAGGGAAATCCCGTCCCGGCTCGATGTAATCAGCGAGACACACGACTTTATCCAGCAAACTCATACCCACACGTCCTGAGGTATGCCAGCGAATAGCATTCCGTATTTCAGGGTCTTCCACCCCATAGTCTCTCGCTGTAACGCAATATCCTACCTCAGAATGCCACAGTTGCTTGTCATGCTGCAAAAGCTCCTGGTCACATTCGGGATGACTACGAATCACTTCCTCCATCTGCTGAACGGGCCAATATTTCGCTACATCATGCAAAATAGCCGCCAATTCGGCCTTATCCGGGTCTGCGCCATACCGCTTGGCAAGTTCCAAGGAGGTATGCATGACCCCCAGTGTGTGCTTCCAGCGTTTTTCAGGCATTTGACCGGATACGGCCTCCATCAATTGCTCACGGCTGTACTTCATACAAACCGCCCCTTGTAATGTAGTCATGCACACGATCAGGCACAAGATAGCGAATGGTGCGCCCTTCCGCAACACGTTCCCGAATATCCGTCGAGGAAATATCTACCACCGGCATATCCGCCAGCAGTACCTTGTTCTGCAAATAATGCGGCAGTTCATTCAGCGCAAGCTGGAAACCGGGACGCCGGACACCGATAAAACAAATTCGATGTGCCAGCTCCTCAATCCCCTGCCAATGAGGTAAGTAATTTACCATATCCGCGCCGATGATAAAATAAAAATCCACAGCAGGATGCAGCTCCTGAAGCTCTTTGATCGTGTCAATGGTATAAGATACCCCGCCGCGAAGCACTTCAATATCCAGCACTTCAAAAGCAGGATGGCCCGCCACTGCTTCACTCGTCATCTCCAGTCGCTCTGTGCCGCTCGCCCCCGCCTGATGCTTGTGCGGAGGGATATGGGAAGGCATGAACCATACATGGTCCAGCGCATAGGCATCCCTTGCCGCTTCTCCAGCCAGCAGATGTCCAATATGAATCGGGTCAAATGTACCGCCCATAATACCGATCTTCATAGTCTTCTCCCCGTGTGTTATCCTCTAGGCAACTCGATTTGCTTGTTATCACGAGATTCCTTGTACAAAATAATCGTACTCCCGATGAGTTGGACAAGCTCGGAACCTGTTTCCGCAGCCAGTTCCTCCGCAATTTCATGCTTGTCATCCAGACAGTTGTTCAAAATCTGCACCTTCATCAGCTCACGCTTTTCAATTGCATCGTTAATGTGACGCATAAGATGCTCGTTCGTACCGTTTTTTCCTACTTGAAAAACCGGGTCCAGATGATGCGCCATCGAGCGCAAATACCTTTTTTGTTTACCTGTTAACATGTATACTTAACTCCTTCATAACCACATATGCCATGCAGCAATTCCATAATTTTAGTGTAAAATCCGACTTACGACAGGCTTCTCAGCACAGCGGTTCTCATTTCGTCTACAGCAGGGGATACGCCCATAAAATACTCAAAAGCCACCGCTCCTTGATACACGAACATACCCAAACCTCCATGCACGGTGCAGCCGCGTTGTTCACGGCTTTCGCGCAAAAATCTCGTTTCTAACGGGTTGTAGATCAAATCACTCACAATGATTCCTTCTGGAATCAGACTCGTTTCCAGCGGAAGCTCATCGGATAGAGGAGACATTCCTACTGAGGTCGTATTGATCAGCACATCCACCGATGCAAGCACGCGCTCCGCTTCATCGTTAGAATAGCCCGCCACAGGGATTGCTTCCGTCGTCCACTCCAATGCCAGCTGCTCAGCTTTATCGCGTGTCCGATTCAAAATAATGACCGATTCCGGCTGTTCCTCCAGTAACGCATGAATCACACCTCTGGCAGCACCTCCGGCTCCGAGGATCGCAATTCTTGTGCCTTTCAGCTTAACCGAAGTCTCTTCTTTGAGAGAACGCACGTAGCCGATCCCGTCCGTATTGTAACCCTTGAGTCGCCCGTTGTCGTTCACAATCGTGTTTACAGCGCCGATGAGTCTGGCTCCTTCATCAATCTCATCCAAATACTTCATAACCTCAACTTTATAGGGAATTGTCACATTAACTCCGCGGAAATGGAAAGCCCGAATCCCCTTCATGGCGTCCTCCAGCTGATCCGGCTTGACGTGAAGAGGAACAAAATCTCCCTCTATCCCCGCTGCCTGTAAAGCTACTTTATGCATGAGAGGTGATTTGGAGTGCTTGATGGGATCACCCAATACGCCCAATAATACAAGACCTTGTTCGGTCACTCCAGACTCCCCGCTGCTCATCTTCGTTCTCCCCCATATCGCAAAATATTAGGCTGCACAAATACATGAACGGCGGCAGGAACCTGAATCTGTTCCTTGCCGCCCTATCACATGGTTCAACATCCGTTAAATCAACGAAGGCCGTAAAAGGACACGGATTCCCCGAGGAGCATGAACCGCTACCAAAGCCCCGTTCTCACTATTAACTCTGATCCATCCCAGACCGGAGATATAGATATCCGATTGAGATTTACGGGGAATGCGGAACTCATGTCTTGTCCATTCCGGCATATCTGCCAACTGATCACGTGTCGGCGGCGACAATAGTTCTCCGGCATGATCTTCGAACAGTTGATCCGCCCGCTCCAGCTTGGTGCGATGAATTTTAAGACCGCCGTTAATGTAACAGGTGAACGATTGATGTTGACCTTCTACAAAATCAAACCGGGCCATCCCACCAAAAAACAGGGTTTGTCCGGGGTCCAACTGATAAGCAGCAGGTTTCAGCGGCTTGTCCGGCATAATAGCGCTTAAATCCTGTCGGGACACGATTTCACTGAAACGCCAAGGATACACAATACCCGGTGTATCAATAATATGCTTACCGTCGTCGAGCGGAATATTCACCATATCCAGCGTCGTTCCCGGGTAACGGGATGTTGTTAACTCCTGCTCCATATCGCTATGATCACGGATCAAGCGGTTAATGAGCGTGGATTTACCAACATTTGTTGCACCGACCACATACACATCCCGATTGCCGCGCAGTTCGGAAACCACGTCCAGCAGACGATCAAAGCCCTGATTTTTTTTGGCCGAGCACAGAACGATATCCGCCGTGCGAAGTCCTTGCTCCTTAGCCTGCTTTTGTACCCAGTTCAGGACCTTGTTCCAGTTCGTTACCTTAGGCAATAAATCCGTCTTGTTCACAGCCAATACAACCGGATTAGATCCTACAAAACGTTGCAAACCGGAAATTAGACTGCCTTCAAAGTCAAAAATATCCACAATGTGGATGACGAGTGCGTCCTTGTCCCCAATCTGGCTAAGTAGTTTCAGGAACTCATCCTGATCCACAGTTGCTGAAGACGTTTCATTATAGTTTTTAATCCGGAAGCAGCGCTGGCAGATGACAGGCTCGCGTGTAAGCAATCTTTCCAGAATATATCCCGGAAGCTCCGGACTAGTGGTCTGCATCGTGATACCGCAACCACTACATTTGACAGCAGTTCCGCCGTCAGGTCTTTCAGTCATTCTTTTTTTCCTCCTCAAGCCATAAGCCTTTCTTACGTAACCTTGTGAGCGCGATTCGCTCCAGCCGCCGATTAAAGCGGGTCATGACTCCTTCATCATGGATGGATATCGGCAGCACCAGCACTGTGTGCAATCCCAGTCGGTTGCCACCCAATACATCTGTCAACATTTGGTCCCCGACCATAATAGTCTGTTCCGAGGTAAGCCCCATCATACGGATGGCTCTGCGGAAAGACGAGTTGGAGGGCTTCCGTGCGGCATGTATAAATTCAATGTCCAAAGGCGTAGCGAACACGGATACACGTCCCATATTATTGTTGGACACGATGACAAGCTTAAAACCCGCCTGTTTGACCTTCTCAAACCAGGCCACCAGCTCGGGAGTCGCATTCGGCGCTTTTGCACCGACCAGCGTATTATCCAAATCCGTAATAATGCCGCGATATCCTTGAGCATACAAGCCTTCAAGATCAATATCAAAGACGGTATTCACCCGTAATTTGGGCATCAGCATTTCAAACAACGTCGGTCACCTCAGTTTCATACGACAAACTATACCATATTAATAGGGGTTAGTAAAAAGCTATCCGCAACAAACGGACAGCTTTTTACAGAGCATATGATAAAGATTATAAATCGGCAGCATTCGAGCCGAGTAAAATGGTTTAGCCCTTTCGTTCAGTTTGTCGTCTGGACTAACCTTTCTTATGCAACAGGGCCGCTTGTTGGCGGACCTTGCGCCAATCCTCGGCAGTTACCGAGGAAGGGCTGTAGCGTGCTTGTTCAAACAGCTCCAGCAGCAGATGCAGAATTGGAGCACGTTCCGGTGATTCAACTGACCATCTACCGACCGATTCCCTCAGCGTCTCGTGGCTCGTGCGGGCAAACCCCTTATTCTGCATATACCGTAGCCAGCGCTCAGTTTCGACAACGACCTTTTCGTCCGGGGTCAACGGCTTTCCTTTACGCAGACGCAGCAGATAAAAATGAATATCTGCTCGATTACGCCATACGATATAAGCGCCCCACAGTACGATAACAGCCACTGCCGCCGCTATGATTACCGGATGAATCTCCGTGCCTTCCTCCGAATTGGCCTGTGGTGTCTGCGCAGACTGTTCCGGTTCAGGCTGATCTTTCACCTTTGGAGCATCAGGTGCCTTCGAATCCTCCTGCTCCGTAAGCAATGGCATATCAAAGCCGGGCGTGGCTTCTACAGGAACCCAGCCGTATTCACCCAGATACACTTCCGCCCAGGAATGTGCATCCGCGTTGGTAACGGAGTAGGAAGACATATTTTCGTTATCATCGCCCGTTGCTGTATCATCCGAAAACGTCTGCTGACCAGGTGCATATCCTTTGACCCAACGCGCCGGGACACCGACGGAACGGGCCATCATAACCAGCGAAGTGGAATAATAATCGCAATAGCCTTCCCGAATCTCAAACAGAAAGGCATCCACAAAATCCTTGCTTCTTTTGCGAGAAAGATCCGGATTGTTCGTATATGCATAATTTCGCTGTAAATATTGCTGTAGCAGTCCGACCTTTTCATAAGGCGTCTTCGCTGATGACGTTACATTTTGAGCCAAATCACGCACTCGCTTCGGCAGTTCATTCGGGATTTGCAAATAGGCTTCCTGCTTGTTCTTTCCATACAGCTCATTAAACGTTTTCTTGCGAAGCTCTTTCTCCGGGATCACAGGTACATGTGACACCAGAGTATACGTTTTCGGATAAGCAGTTCTTCTGGAGGCTGAATTCCAAAGCAGTTCTGCCTGTTCGGGTTTCCAACGCAACCCGTTCGCCCGTGAGTCCCTGTCCACCGATTGAACACGATGTACCGAATACGCCCCGAACAAAACCGGATAGCTCTGATCATTTTGCATCGTAATGGTCTGAACGACCTGCTCGGTCGAATGCCGTGTTTCTTGTGTATTTTCCAGTTCTGCCGTCATTGGCACATCGTTCAGCGTTTGGTCATCGTTGCCTGTATCACTCCAGCCCGTCCCAGAATACGTTCGCTTCGTCTCGCCTCGCCAGTAGCTTCGCTGGTTGGTCGTGATCGTCATCACCGGAGAATAGTCAAAATTAAATCCCCCGCCCAACCGATTGTCCTGCCTGCTATAGCCCGATGCCGTACTCATCCGCTGATTCATAGCCCCGGCTCCATTGTTAATACCAACGGTAGATGAGCTATTTCGCTGGGTCCATGCTGTATAAGGATCCGTTAAGGTCGGCTCTATCTCCGGCATATTCACGCCAACCATAATAATTAAAGCAAAAATGACCGCAATATTCGCTGCAATTTTGTAGGGATAGCGGCGAATGTGCTTCCATCCTTGAGGATAATGCTGCCGGAAATACTGTAAATGCTGAGTCACCAGCCAACCCATACCCGCAAAGACCATCCATGCGACTTCTTCCCAAAGCAAGGTTGGCGCGAACGAATCAAGCACCGCCAGCGCGGCAATATTAATACCCACAAAAACCAGAATGCGCTGCTTCGTCGTAACGATGAGTGGTAGCATCTCAATAACAAGCCAAGCGATCAGTGAAAACCAGATATACGGAGACATATTCGATATAAATTGATCCAGACGGTTAGCAAAACCCCCGAAAGGAATAATAATCGAGTAGGACACGAGCGTCCGGTACAAAATAAAAAATAACGTCGCCGTTTTGACGATAAATTCAATCCAAGGCCGAAGCTGCAGCAAAATTTTCACCAGAGCCAGCATCGTAACCGTCGCCAATACAAGCGTTCTTGTCTCCTTTAGCCACAGTTCTGAAGCAAAGGTTACCCACTGCATAGCAATAATAATAATCCATAAAAATGTAAAAATCGCAGTCCAAGAGCCCTTCAGCGATTGTAACCAGTTCTTCATAGCGTCCCTCCTCCCATCACAGCTGGAAGCTCTTCAAGACTCGGAACATGATAACCCTGAATGCCTCTTGTACGAAGCATGCTCATCCATTCTTCAGCTTGTCCCTCGCTGGAGCCTTCTCCAATATAGACGTGACACGGGGTCATCCCCCGGGTATCGGCCCAGCGAAGAAGCTCCAACGCCTGATGACCCTTCAACGGACTGATCAGCACAATATGGCAGCCTTGTGGAAATTGCCGCACACCGCTTTCTACAGCAGCCATAAGACTGCCTTGGGAAGTGGTGTCTATGTCCACCAAATGATGCATCATCCGTTGCCGTTCCGATATTTGCTCACTGGGCTGAAAAACGGTACCTGTTTCCCCTGCCGTACAAAGACCTACTCCCATTCGCTCCCGTCCGCCATATTCCAGCAATGAAGCGATTGAGGATACGGCCAGCTCAAACTGATCGGCATTTACATAATGTTCTGTATGTATGTCCAGTACAAGCATCGTTTTGGGAACCGTCTCATGCTCAAATTCCTTGGATTTCCAACTGCCTGTACGTGCGGTCGCATTCCAATGGATACGTGAAAAACGGTCCCCATATACATAGTCCCTCACTCCGTTAATTTGCGTCGTTTCGCGCCGTGTTCGAGTCTGGACGGTCTGTGGCCCAGACATCCGCGAGCGACGATCATTCAACTGCCAATAGGGAATGAATACCGTGCGGGGCAGTACCCGAAATTCACTAGGTGCGTATAACCTGCCTTTATGCTCCATCAGGCCGAAGATATCCTCGCTCACACACTCGGTTTCCGCAAAATAATAGCTTCCCCGCTCCAACGCAGGAGTCTGAAAGGCAAGCTGTCCGCTTCCTTTCATGCTGGGGATTAAGCTGTCCTCAAACGACCAGGATTCGCCTGTGTGACGCTTGAGTACCTCGCGAACAATGATATACGGAATTGGAAGAAAGCCGGGAAGGCTCAAGCTCAGCTTTACATGCACCTGATCTCCCGCATGCAGTAGCTCCCCGAATTCTGAGCCTTGCGAAAGCTGCCTTGAACCCTGAACACGGCGTACCCCGCTCAGCCCGACGATCCATAAATAAATACCCAGCAGCGTAATCATGGACAACAGCATGACTGACGTCTTGCCACCCTGAAACAACAGATATAGCAGACATATCACCCATGTGACCATCAGAAGCCAGATGCGGCCTGACATCCGAAGGAGCCTGCGCTTCCTTTTGAACATTTTCATTCCCTACGGACGCTCCATTCGCACGGGTACGTTCACCTGCCGAAGGACAGCCTGAAGCACAGACTGGGCGTTGGAACTGTCAAGACGCGCCTCGGGACGAAGCAGCAAACGATGCGCCAGCACATAAGGCGCCAATATTTTCACATCATCTGGAAGCACGTAATCCCGATTTTCCAGAAAAGCGTACGCCTTGGTGGCCATCACAAAAGCAAGCGCCGCCCGCGGGCTGGCTCCCAGCAGTACCGATGAATGCTCTCTGGTCGCACGTACAATATCAAGTAAATAGGACGTAACTGCCTCGTCCATGTACATCTCTCTGATTTCCTCCTGGATCGCGGCAATCTGTTCCATATGGGCTACCGCCTCCAGTCGATCTGCCGGCTGCCCCTCCTGATGACGAAGCAGCATGTTCCGCTCGGTTTCCATATCCGGATAGCCGAGACTGATTTTGAGCATAAAACGATCAAGCTGCGCTTCAGGCAGCATATAAGTCCCTTCAAAATCAATCGGATTTTGCGTAGCACACAGCATAAAAGGATGAGGCAGCATATGCGTTTCTCCATCCACGGTTACACTGCGCTCCTCCATCACTTCCAGCAAAGCCGATTGGGTTTTCGTCGTGGCTCGGTTAATTTCGTCTGCTAATAAAATATGGGTCATTACAGGACCCGGACGGAAATAAAAGCGCTCATCCCGTGGATGAAATATGGAAACCCCTGTAATATCACTGGGGAGAATATCAGGATTACATTGAACACGGCGGTAATCACCGCGCATGGATTTGGCAAGAGCCTTGATCATTTGCGTTTTTCCCGTACCCGGAACGTCCTCGATCAGAATGTGCCCACCCGCCAGCATAGCCGTTAACAGTAATTTTATTTCAAAGGTTTTACCTAATATGCATGATTCCAGATTAGAACGGATTGCAGATACAATCTGCACAGAGTCTTGACGCACGGGCATAGCCTGTAAACCTCCTAGATAGCAACATGTTTCCTATTATTGTACATGAAGGTGGGCACAGAGTACACTTGAGTCCTTGTTCAGATGTTCGAGCCAGTGCTACAGTTTGGCAGCATTTTGTATGCAGGTACATAAAAAGCCCTCCGGTCATACAGATCCGAAGGGCTGATTTTTTTATGCTTGTTCAATTGTATGTTTTAATCTATAGTGCGTTGCTTTTATGTGGTTTATCCTTTTGGACGCACAACCAAGGCTGCCAAAAATGAGAAAATAATCGCCGAGGAAATCCCTGCACTTGTCACACTAAAGATCCCTGTAATGACACCAAGCCATCCATCCTTTTCCAGCTCAGTCAATGCGCCATGCACCAGTGAATTACCAAAACTTGTAATTGGAATGGTCGCACCCGCTCCTGCAAATTTAATTAGCGGATCATATATGCCCACAGCATCCGCAATCGCACCTGCCACCACCAACGTGCTCATCGTATGTGCCGGGGTCATTTTAATGACATCCATCATCAACTGGCCCACGACACAAATGGCACCGCCGACTAAAAAAGCCCATAGATATATCATATTTTTCCTCCCGCTTCGAAAGCTACAGCATGTGCAATGCAGGGAATACTTTCCCCCTGTTGTGCGGACAAAGGAGATAACAATGCTCCGGTCGCCACGACCAGTACCTTCTGAAGTTCTCCCTTTTCGATCCGCTTCAACAGATGTCCATAAGTTACAACAGCCGAGCATCCGCAACCACTGCCTCCTGCAATGACTTGCTTTTGCTTGTTCAGATCGTAAATCAGTAAACCACAATCATTAAATTCGGTCTGATTCATATCAATGCCTTGCTTTTTTAGCAGCTCCTTGGTAATCGGTAACCCTACCGAGGCCAAGTCCCCCGTTACAATGAGGTCATAATAGCCAGGGTCCCGACCCGTATCTCGAAAATGAGATAACAAGGTGTCCGCCGCCGCTGGAGCCATCGCCCCTCCCATGTTAAAAGGGTCTTTAATACCCATATCCATTACACGCCCAATGGTAGCGCAATCTACCACTGTACCTGACTTGGCATGTCCCACCACTACGGCGCCAGAGCCTGTGACGGTATACTGAGCCGTTGGCGGCTTCTGTGATCCATATTCCGTAGGGTAGCGGAACTGCCTTTCCACCGTACAGTTATGGCTGGTCGTACCCGCCATCACATAGTCGCCCGCCTCTGAATCCACAATAAGCGCGGCTAAGGCCAAACTTTCCATCGACGTAGAGCAGGCCCCGAAAACACCCAAATAAGGAATCGCGAGCTTGCGTGCCGAAAAGGAGCTACTGGTAATTTGATTCATCAGATCACCACTGATAAAAAACTGTATTTCCTCTTTGTTCAAATTGGCACTAATTAACGCCAGCTCAGTGGAGTGCTCAAACAATCTGCGTTCTGCTTTTTCCCAGGTTTTTTCGTTAATTTCAAGATTGTCATAAATATAGTCAAAATCCGTGGACAACGGCCCCTCTCCTTCATCCGGGCCAACAACGGTTGCACTTCCAACGATGCGCGGTCTGGATTCGAACTTCCAGGTTTGTCCTCCCTGTCTTCTCATAAATGGTTGCCTCCCACTCCGAGAATGGCATAGATGACGCCCACAACGAATGCGGCAACAACCCCGAATACGATAACCGATCCTGCCAGCTTGAACATATTCGCGCCTACACCAAGCACCAGCCCCTCAGAACGATGCTCCAGTGCAGCCGAACACATCGAGTTGGCAAAGCCTGTAATCGGTACAGCGGTTCCCGCTCCCGCCCATTGGGCAAACTTGTCGTAAACCCCGAAGCAGGTCAATATAACCGCCAGCAGGATCATCATGGATGAGGTCGGCGGTGCCGCCTCCTTGGCCGAAATGTGCATCCCTGCCATGAAAGCTTCCTGAATCGCCTGACCAATCACACAGATGCCACCTCCAACCAGAAAAGCCCGCACACAGTTGGCAAAAACTTTTCTGGATGGTTCGTGCTTTTTGGAAATACTTTGATAATCCTTTTCATTTATGGACAGCGGCGGCGTATTGGTACGAAAACCGCTTTGCCCGGATTTAGTTGGCATCATTCACCACCCCTTGTTCGTAAGTTCCGCACTTGGCGGTTCGGATTTATTGTGTCCTTATCATTATTAGCTTTATAGGGAATTGTTATGTCAGGAAAATGATATCGTGGACATTCCGTATAAATCCATTCATACTGGATGAATGACGACCACTGGTTAATTAATAAGGAGTGAGGTATAACATCATGGAATCAAAAACATTAGAACTGTTTAAAACCTTAACGGAGTTTCCTTCCATTCCCGGGCATGAGCGAGAGCTGCGGTCATGGGTTAGAGAGCGGATATCCGGTTATACGGACGAAATCGTGCAAGATCGTTTGGGTAGCCTTTTCGGCGTGCTGCGCGGTAAAGAGAGCGGACCACGTGTGATGGTGGCAGGCCATCTGGATGAGGTCGGATTTATCGTAAACGGCATTACGGAAAATGGAATGATTCGTTTTCAGCCGATTGGAGGCTGGTGGAGTCAGGCCATCATGTCACAACGTCTTCAAGTGCTGACTCCAAATGGGCCAGTTATCGGTGTAGTCGGCTCTGTCTCACCTCATTTGCTGGATGAATCGCAACGCAGCAAGCCTATGGACATCAAGCATATGTATCTGGATATCGGCGTAGACAGCCGTCAGGAAGCGCAAAATCTGGGGATCGTACCTGGAACAGCCATTGCGCCGATCTGTGAATTCACTCCACTTGCGAATCCTAAAAAAATCATGGCTAAAGCATGGGATAACCGCTATGGTGTAGGCTTGGCGATTGAGCTGCTGGAGGCATTACATAAGGAAAAGGACGAACTTCCTAATACGCTGTACGCAGGGGCTACTGTTCAGGAGGAAGTGGGACTGCGCGGTGCACGCACAGCGGCCAATCTGATTCAGCCGGACATTTTCTTCGCACTGGATTGCAGTGCGGCCAACGATATGGGCGGTGATCCCAACGCTTATGGACATTTGGGTAAAGGCGCGCTGCTGCGGGTATTTGATCCGGGTATGATTACACATCGCGGGATTGTGGAATACGTGCAGGATATGGCGGAAACGCACAAGATCAAGTATCAATATTTCATCTCCACAGGTGGAACCGATGCAGGTCAGGTCCATTTAAGCGGAATTGGAGTGCCATCGACCGTCATCGGCATTTGCGGACGATACATCCACACTTCCTCGTCCATTATTCACACCGACGATTACGATGCAGCCAAAGAGCTGATCGTCAAGCTGGTGCAAAACCTGGATCGCACGACGTTGAATACGATTATTGAACGAGCTTAAGGTTCTGTGAGAAAGATACAATCTATTAAAAACAGTCAAAACACGGATAACGTGTTTTGACTGTTTTTAATTTAATAGAGTTACAGAATAGAGCTTCATATCAAATGCTTATAGTGAAGCAAGGCGATAATAATAAGTACAGCCGTCAAGGCAATGCAGATGTTCTCCACCTGCGCCCCCTTGCGCGTTCCGGTACTCATCAACTTAAATCGCAGCTTCCATTTGAACGGTGGCAAAGGCTTGATGCCGTTATGGGTCAAGGAATCTGCCAACAAATGCAGCAGATACGCCAAGCCGCCCGCCATCCACATGCTGTCACCGTGCAGACGGGTTGTACCGTACAGCAGCGCAGTCCATGCAACCGTTCCGTACACCGTATGCGTCAATCCCCGGTGCGGGACGAGCGTACAGATAATCAGCAGGCACCCGGCAATGTAATTCCACGGCGTATACGCTTCCCCATACCAGGCTAAGCCAACCCCAAGCAAAAAGATAATAACCTTTCGCATCGACCGTGAAGGCATAAAGGAAGCGCTGATCATCAGCCAAGCCAGAACAAGATTCCAGGGCGGTGGAGCCATACGGGTAAAAAATACCCAGCCCGCAGCCCCAATCATCAGAAGCTGTACGAGTTTGAGCATTTGGTTAGGCAATGCACGACTCACAAGCATAGAGTTAGTCTCGTCAATATCCGGTAGCAGTGAACCGACTACGGCGGCAGCCACGGTAGCCGGAGTCACTTCGTATCCGTTCAGGGCTAATACCGACAGGGAGACCCCGGTTCCAATAATCAAATGGGCTCTTCCCATCATGGTGCAAAACATCCTTTCGTTGCAGCATACAACAGAGTTCGACATCACTCCATTTGAATCAGCATGATTCGATTGTATACGACAAACAAAAAGAGAACAATAGTTCGCTTATTCTTTTTTAAGAATATCATCCAAAAGCCCTGGTCAAAAATTCGCCTTAGAGTATTTTTTGGAACAGTGCGATAACTTCCTCTTTGGTCAGCTGAAATGGATTACCGTGCGCACACGCATCTTTCATCGCATTGTCGGCTAACAGATTCAAGTCCGGATCTGTTACTCCCAACTCAGATAGGCGTTTCGGGATTCCGACCTCCTGCGCCAGCCCACGGATGGCATCCACGACAAATTCAGCACACTCCTCGTCAGTTCGCCCTCTGACCGAAAATCCAATCGCCTTTGCAATAGGTCTAAATTTACGGGGAACATGCTGCGCATTGGCCTCCTGCACATAGGGCAGTAGCATCGCATTACACACGCCATGCGGAAGATCGTACACACCGCCAAGCTGATGAGCCATCGCATGTACATATCCCAACCCCGCATTGTTGAAGGCCAGCCCTCCCAGAAAAACAGCGTATACAAGCTTTTCTCTTGCTTCAATATTTTGACCATTCTTCACAGCATCAGGCAAATAACGGAATATCAGCTCGACAGCAGCCAAGGCAGTGGCATCTGTGACCGGATAAGCTCCCGGGGTAACCAGCGCCTCAATCGCGTGAGTAAGCGCATCCATACCTGTCGCGGCAGTTAATTCAGCCGGCTTACCCACCATTAATTCGGGGTCATTTACGGAGATGGAAGCCAGACTGTTTTTATCAACCATGACCATTTTAACCTTACGCTTCTCATCTGTAATGACATAGTTAATAGTGACTTCACTGGAAGTACCCGCCGTTGTATTTACGGCCACAATAGGAACGGACGGCCGTTTAGATCTGTGAACACCTTCATATTCTGAAATATGTCCTCCGTTGGTGACTAGGATACCAATGGCCTTGGCCGTATCCTGAGGCGACCCACCGCCTACCGAGACGAGGACATCACATCCGTTATCCTGAAATACCTTAACTCCTTTGTGAACATTGTCACAGGTAGGGTTAGGTTGCACTCCGTCATACACGATATATGGAACTCCATGCTGCTCCAAAACAGCAATAACCCGGTCGGTAATCCCATTTCGACGCAGCCATGTATCCGTCACGATAAGCGCTTTCATAAATCCTTTCTCTTGCAGCATCGGTCCCAGATCTCTAAGGCATCCAATCCCCATCAAGTTTACTGGCGGTACATAAAAGACGTTCGTTCCCATACGTAACCCCCTCCTTTGTGCTTATCGTTTTCCAGTCATTCCTGCTCTCTGATATCTATCCTTTTGATCCTAGCACCTGACCCAGCAGACGTCTGCGAAAAAAAGCACAGTTCAGCTATTCCCAAAAAAACATGCAATAAGGCCTAAAAACATGTCGACAAACTTTTGCAATATTTTTTTTTCAGAAACCAGCCTCTTAAAATCCGGATTACAGACATTCGCGGTGTGGTGCTGAACGATACCCTCCCGGCTTTAGCTGAAAATGGCACAGGCGGAGCCTATATCGTGAAAGGTAATGTGCAGTTCCCTGCCTGACCTGAGCAGAGTCCTTACTTGTACCATATCCTATTTTCAAGCTTGCTGTACTATTCTCGCTCTGCGATTCACCAAATAAATGCTAAGCCCGATTAAGATCAGACCGATCAGCAGAAAAGCTGTAATCGCTTCGTGCAGCAGCAAGGAGCTGACAAACACCGAGATCACAGGCACCAAAAACCCCGCAAACAAAAGTGGAGGCGTAAACTGCAACGCTACTTTATAGATGGGCCAAGATATGCCCCATAATACAACCAGCAGCGCGATCATCGTAATCCGCTTGGCTGTCGTTAACTCTCCCATGCTGCTTCCGCTCCTCTATGAAAAAAATCACTGGAATTTGTATTTTACGCCTATAGGACAAGTTTATTAAACAAAAAATATGTATTGGAAAGCACAACTCCAGACAGAGGAATCCGGCCATTTGCCTATGTTACAATATACCCAACCAAAAAGAAAAAATAGAGATTGAAGGATAGGAGGATGTCTGCACTTGATTTATATCATCAAATTTTTATACAGCTTCGTGCTGCCTCCCGGTTTGTTTATCCTCGTGATGGTTGGGCTTGTGATCTGGCTGTGGAAACGTGCGCGTAAACCTGCTGTCCTACTACTCGTTGTCACATTACTACTGTATGGTTCCACTACCAATTTGGCCGGAGATTTGCTAATCAGCAGTCTGGAAAAGCAGTATTCACAGCCTCGTACCGTTCAAGGCGATGTCATCGTCGTGCTGGGCGGCGGAGCTACAGAGGGAACACCCGACATCAACGGACAGGGCAATCTGCTTGGGTCAGCGGCCAATCGCCTGCTCACTGCGGCACGGTTACATGAAGCAACGGGCTTACCTATTCTGTTTTCCGGTGGACAGGTATTTGCCGACAGTGGCAACGAAGCGAATATTGCCCAAAGACAGCTTCTGGGACTCGGTATTCCCGCAAAAGATATTCTGATCGAAAACCGTTCCCTGAACACACAGCAAAATGCCGTGTATACGTCCCAAATTTTAAAGCAGCATCAGCTCACCAAACCCATTTTGGTGACCTCTGCCTTCCATATGCCGCGTGCGGCGTTGGAATTTCAGCGTGCAGGCATGCAGGCTGTACCTTATCCGACGGACTATCTGGCAAGTGAAAATCTGTCACTGTATGCCGCCAAGCTATCCCCGTCTGCCGGAGCCATGGCTACTACTGGAACAGCCCTCAAGGAGTATCTGGGGATTCTTGTTCTGAAGCTTAAATAATGTGACGTATATCTAGCGTATATGCACACATCACAAACAAGCGCCTTGGCAGCCCGTAGGTGTAAACCTGTAAGCTGCCAAGGCGCTTGATTTTACCATGAGTCTTTCTTTCATGAGTATCGTGAGAGTTCAAAATCTGCATTTTATCCTAACTCTCATATCTTCGAACCCACTAAATATCCTCATGCAGGAAAATTTCCGATATTTGTTCTTCTGATATCACCTTAAAGCCTTCCTTTTTCAGCAAAGCTGAGGTTACGCCGTTACCTGCTATTTTCCGGTTTTCGAATGATCCGTTATAGATGGCGGCTGATCCGCAGGACGGACTGTTTTCTTTTAAAATAATGAGCGTAGCGTTAATCTCTTTAGCTATGTTCAGAGCTTCGTATGCACCTTTAATATACATCTCACTGACATCGTTGCCTGAGGACTCAACCACCTTGGCTGTACCGTTCAGTACATCTTCCCCCGTCCCGCCCACAATTTCAGCAGGCGGTCTCGGCGTCATAAAGCCCCCCAACAGCTCAGGACAGATGGTCACAGCCTTCTTTTCCTTAACCAACTTCTGAATATGTACGTCCAAGCTATCCGTCCCGTTATATCGTACCTTCATCCCCGCCAAACACGAACTTACCAAAATCATCTGCTTTCACCTCATGTCCATTGCTTTTCACAACTTAAGTAGTTTAAGTATATTGATAGAGTAGGCCGTACCCTCAATGAACGGCTCGTGTGGATTTCCCGCAAACCGCTCTACGTTATTTACTCTTATAATTCATAACACGCTCTTGCGCCCTTGCGTATGCTTGCCTTCTGCGATCCCAATATGCGGGATATCATCACCTCTGACTACATAATAACATATGTCAGTGTTATCTTCTTATATAAACCTTGACAATAAAGGGATTGCTAAATAGCCACCTAAACATAGGTCGGAAAGTTAACGTGGCATAAGCCACGCCCTATCCGAAGTTTTCTAACTCACGACTGAAGTTACGAGTTTGCGAAAACTATTAATCAAATATGTATTGGAAGTTACCCTTTCAACATGTAAATCCGTTCCTTACCGAGTCACCACCATTTCATCTCCTGTGATGATCAATCCAATAAAGAAGCCCTTACTTCCTATGCCCATAAATTGTTACGGAGCAGTTTTCGGAGTACAGGCACGGATAGGCACCTGCCCACATACAATAAACAGATCGCAAGCCCGGTAAGTACCATAGGCCGGCAAGTTCGCAACTACCTCAGGAGGTGTCATCCGTGCCCGGACTATTTAGCGCTATCGCTCTGTTCATCAAGGAATTGACGCTACTCGTCTCTTACGTGAAAAACAACGCCTTTCCACAGCCATTGGCTGAGAAAGAGGAAGCCCGACACCTAAAGCTGTTTGCCGAAGGCAATGCGCAATCCCGCAACACACTAATTGAACACAACCTCCGACTAGTAGCTCATATTGTGAAAAAATTTGATAACACCGGTGAAGATTTGGAGGATCTCATATCCATCGGTACCATCGGTCTGATCAAGGCCATTGAAAGCTTCCAGACCGGGAAAGGCACCAAATTGGCAACATTTGCGGCCCGTTGTATAGAAAACGAAATTTTAATGCATCTTCGCTCACTGAAAAAAACACGCAAAGACGTGTCTCTCCATGATCCTATAGGGACGGACAAAGAAGGCAATGAAATTACTTTAATTGATATCCTCGGCACCGAGGCGGACGATATTGTGGATAAGGTTCAGCTCAAAATAGAGAAGAGTAAAATCTATCGTAACCTGGATATTTTGGATGGGCGTGAAAAAGATGTAGTTATTGGTCGATTTGGCCTAGAAGCCGGAGGAGAAGAACGTACACAGCGGGAAATCGCCAGAGAGCTGGGGATTTCGCGTTCGTATGTGTCCCGCATTGAAAAGCGTGCATTAATGAAGCTGTACCATGAATTTTACAAGCAGAAGGGGTAAAACGTGTTAAGCGCAAACATATGAATTGCTTGAGGGCCCTAATCAGGGCTCTTTTCGTTATTATATCGCTTACACTCTATACCGCTTTAATCAATGGCGTTCCAGCCTATAGAAATTCCAATTTAAATCCCGCTATTGCGGAATAAAAATCAATGTGAGCATACTATACCACTCAAGATCGCTATTCCGAGCTCAACCTTAATCCACCTTGCTGAATCAAGTCCTTTATGTAAATAAACAAAAGAAGGGCTGGCTAATGCCGCCCCTCTTCATTTTATTGAATTTTTTGAATCATGTTATAAATCATTTCAGCCGCTTCGGCGCGTGTGATTTCCTGTTTTGCACGGAAGCTTCCATCTGGATATCCTTGTACTAAATTAATTTCAGTTAGACCCAGTACATCTTCTCTGGCCCATTCCACAATTTGAGAGGCATCTGAGTAGATGTTGCTTTCTTGTTGTGGCGTAGCCTTGATAACGTTGTTCACCATTTTAGCCGCCTGCTCCCGGTTAATAACGCGATCTGGAGCAAATACCTTATTACTAAATCCACGAGCGACCTGATCTTTAATCGCTGTTTTTAGTAGATCAACATACCACGCTGATGAATTGATATCTTCGAAGTTTAAAGCCATATCCATTTCAAGCGGTAATTTCAGGGAACGGACGAGCATCGAAGTGAACTCCATACGTGTTACAGGTCTGCTCGGCTCAAAAAGGGTTTGGGTTCTACCTTTCACTACCCCCAAATCGGCAAGGGCATTAATTTTATCTCTATTAAACGCCCGCTCAATGTCACTAAAGCGATTGGGCTTCGTCTCGACGGAAGGTGCTTGAATAATTGCTGTCTCAGTCAACTCCTCTACATCGGGCTGAATTGGCTTGACGATCCCGCCACCTCCTGCTCCACCTCCTGAGGCTGAGGCTTCTGTACTCCCCGTTGTTTTACCGTTCGCTTGTTTGGCAATGGTACGCTTTCCTTGGCTGTTTTCGGCCCAAAGCTGAACTACATACGATTGTTTCTCTCTAAGTTGACTCCAAATAAAGCTTCGATCCTTACCACGGTATAATTCTGTTTGTCCTTCACTGGTGAGCACGAAAATATCATTTTTGTGCTTTGACTCCCAATGGATGATAAACTCGCTATGGGTCGTTTCTGTTTTCGAAAACGCAAATTCTGGGGACGGTAGCGTTTCTACCTCGCCTTCTGTCTGTTTACCTTCACCGCTTGAGTTAACCGGTTTGACGGTAATACGATACACCATAGAGCTATTCAATCCGTCTACTTTAAAATGGGGCTTGACCGTATGACCGATAAGCAGACCATTTTGGTATACATGGTAGGTATCCGCACCCGAAGCTTCTTTCCACACAGCAACCAGATCGGTATCTGTTACATCTTTAAATGTCAGCTCATGATCTGGTATTTGACCTGGTAGCGCACGATACGTAAATGGAGTCATTTCACCTGCGCCCGTTGTATTTACAGCTTGAATGCCGAACGAGTAAATCGTACCCGGTTGGATACCTGAAAGCTTAATACTAGTATTTTGGGTATCCACGATTTCACCAGTATCTTTCCGAATTACAGCATACTGATAAGCATTTTTGGTTTCATCCCAGTTCAACAAAATCTGACCATTCCCTAGCTCTGTGACTTTGACGTTTTGCACTTGAGGTGGAAGCGTAAGCAGTTCTCCCCGCACGGGCTGACTAAACCCACCATTATTACCGCTGCTCACCTGAAAAACGTATTTTTTTCCGCCTTCTAATCCGGATACAACTACACGTGGTTCAGTGCTGTAATAATCCTGGCCATTGATTGATACTTTATATTGGGTCGCCCCATCGACTGGGTCCCAAACAATGGTGGCATCATGTTCCTGAACATTTACTGCAACAAGTTGTACAACCGATGAAGGTAGTGTTAATGCGTTGATAGTCGTATCTCCACCCATACCACTTCGATTGTAGGCTCGGATTCGAATATTTGCAGTCCTGCCGGCGGGTAACCCATTAAAAGTATAGGCATGGCTTCCTCGAGGAAGCCGCACATCTGGCTCATCATTCACATTCAAGATATATCCGTCAGCCCCCTGCACATCTTGCCAACCTACACCGACAGAATATACATCATTCTCCACACTCGCCAGCGTAGTTACTCGATCAGGTAATGTGATGACCCTCAAATGAGTATAATCTCCAAAGCCGGTTGCGTTTTTGGCTGAAATGGAATAATCATACTCCGTTCCTGCCTGAAGTCCCTGATCAGCGAATTCAGTATACACATCCTTATAAACAGATGCTTTGTCCCGCTCCAGGGCATAGTATGTCGCTGTGATTACACGATTCCATTGCAAGTCGATTCCATCGTCCTTCACGGTCACATTTTGGAATCCGCTCGGGCTATCTGGCAGACTCAAAAAAGACACATGCTTGGCCGCCCCTTCTCCGGTGGCATTCATAGCTGATACAGAAACATCGTAAAATTCGCCTGGTTTCATCCCCGTAATTGGATTATATACATCCTGTGTGACTGTATCCTTAAATATGACTTCCCCCGTACTAACATCTGTTGCTGTAATCTTATAGCTATCAGCTGAAAGCACTGGCGTAAAATCAGCCATGATTTGTGCTGAATTACGAGAAATGGTTCGTAATCGAATAGAGTCCGGAGCATCAGGTAACGTTAACACACGGACCCGATTGGAATAAGCATTACCTCCCACGTGATTACTGGAACGCACTTCATATTCGTATTGCTGCCCTCCCTGTAGCCCTTTGTCTGTAAAAGAATTTGTCGGATGCGTAACATCCCAAATTTCATTCGTCGTTACATTTCGGATGGTATAGACGTAGCCATCATCAAGGCCCGATGGCAGAGTCCAATGCAGATCGACCTCTGTATTTCGTACGGATGACGCAGAAAGTATAACTGCCTGAGGCTGCTTCTGAATACGAAGTGCTCTGCTAACTGTCTCAGAAATATTACCCGCCTGATCTTTAACCTTGGCATGAACATACCATTCACCTTCATTTGAAAGGTTAAACTGAATTCCTGTATTGGCAGCTGTATCCCAATGTTCGGGTACATCTGGACTGTTCGTGATTTTATACTGCATTGTGGCTGGTTCGATCCCCGAATGCTGGTCAGCGTATCGTATCCCCACCTGAATATTCGTATCCTTCCATTCACGCGAATCTGGTGTTAGCTGGATCGTTGGGGGTTCCAAATCAATGTAAGATGTTGCGGACACCGGATCACTCCGATTTCCAGCTGCATCCACAGCTTGAGCAGTCACTTTTACGATGCCAGAACTATTTAATACTCCCGATGAACCAGGAACATAATGGCCAGAGCCTATTTGATATTCGTAATGTACTGCTGAACTATCCGTTCCACCCGAAATAGCAAATTGTACTGGCTTATTGATGTATCGGGTGGGCATCGTCACCTCGGAGAACGTAACTTCCGGGGGCTTTGGCTTGGTCCGGTCAATCATGACCGTTTGAGTCACGATTGGACTAGGTACGTCCAGATTATTGATCGTCCGTGCTGATAGTTCGTAAACTCCTTCCGCGTTTAATGTAAAAACGCCATTGTATGTCTGCCACTCCCCTGCTGAACCCATACGATACTGTGTCATCTTGATCCCATTAACAGGATCACTTCCTGAATCAATGGCGATATTCACATTGTTGATCGTTGGACCTACCTCGCTAGCTCGGATAGCAGGAGCAGTCGGTCCCTTTTTATCAATAGTAACTTCCTTGCTTACTTCTTGGCTCACATTACCCACATTGTCTATGGAGCGGGCATAAATCATGCTTTTGCCATCTTGATTAACATGGAATGCTCCACCATAATCTTGCCAACCTTGATTGACAACGCCCGTCACGCGAAATTGTGTATGGGCCAGCCCAGAATAATCGTCCGCCCCTGGCTGCAATGAAATGGTATAGTCATTACTGTTCCCCGTTGCACTTATGATCGGTGGCGTTGGTGGCATTTTGTCTATCCTGACATTTCCGGAGGAAAGACCACTGTACTGGTTGTTCACGTCTACAGTCCGGGCATAGATTGTATTCACACCATGATCATGTACAGCAAAGGGTCCTGTGTACTGTTGAAATGCTCCACCATTTAGGCTGTATTCATAGTATTTTAGCCCTTCAGGTGCCACGTCTCCATTGATCCAAACCGTTACAGGTCCTTTGGTCCACCCCGTACTTGCTTGGCCCTCAGCTCCTGCATTAATCTGGGGTGGTTTAGGCATCAAATCTGATTTGGGAATGACACGGACGCCAAACTTGGATATTTCATTACTAGTCTGCTGGTTAGAACCCATAGCTCTAAAATACCGAATTTCTTTTAACGTAATAGAGTCTGTGATCTCTACCCATTTCCCTTGGTAAGAGCTACTGGCATAAAATTTTGTGACATCGGTCCAAGTATATAAATTCGTTCCATTAGGCTGCCAACTGTTACCCGCTGCTGCATTAGATACATATACATCAGTATGGTAAGATCCTTCGATATAAACAAAAATCTTATAATCCGATATCTTAACGGATCTTCCAATATCAACAAAACGTTCTGTCGGCTGCACGACACCTTCACACTTATATCTTGCCGAGCCCATGCCGCTATAGACCTCAGTTGCTCCTACCCCATTTCCTGACGAGGTCCCCCAACTGTCGCCTCCACCAGGTAAATTATTTTGGCAAAAAGGTCCACCGATGATCTCTTGGGTAGCAGCTGATACCCTCTCCGGAAATATAGGGATCGTGGTTAATATGATCATTACAGCTAAAAATCCATATACCCACTTGCTATACTTCCTTACCTTTCGCTTATTTTTTGGATACATACATTTCTCCCTTGCTTTATTTTATTTTCAAAGAGTTTTACAAACTCGTTTCGACTAAAATAGAAAAAGCACCCCAAACGAAGGCAGTTAAGCCTAAGTTTGAGGTGCTTCCTCAATGTAACGAGTATGTTTTGAAGCTATTATACTTCGTTCTAAACGTAATGTAAACAGCACGACATCATTTAAAATTCATAGATTCTTATATTCCTCCTCTCGCATAAGCCTTGACGACTTAATTAACATGAACGCCCAAGTTCCGAAAAAAGCCGCGCAAGTTCTGACTGTAAGAGTCCTGTATAGCGGAAGATTCCTTAAGAATATTTTGCATACTGTTCATAAATGCGGAAGCCGAAGTCGTATCAACCTTGTCAAACCGGTTCTCTATCCGCGTGTTATTTAGCAATTCCACAATCTCTCCTGTGCGCTCCTTATATTTCTCAACCCAACTGGGATTTTGAGGAACCTTTTGTGCAAAATCTATCAGCTGGCTTAGTCCATTTCCTCCACCTTTAATGTCATTGATGAACGCAGTATATTTTGGGGGATCAGCCTGCTTCATCACTTCGGACAGTTTGACATAATCCTCAGGGGCACCTAAAGGACGGTCTATTGGAATCATGTAACTAATATCTCCGGTCTCTGGATCAGTTGATCGTGTCAAAGCAATAGCAGCTATCTGGTTCATGGTTTCCAAAAACTCTTTGGCCTTATCACCTTCCATATAGTGGTCTGCAATATACTTGGATTGGGAAGCTCCCATCTCCAGTAGCACGGTTCGCTGGCTCTCATCTGTTACTGTTCCATTGACGATAAAATTGGATTCAATTATACTGTACACCGCATTGGACACTTCTTCTGGCTGACTTTCTAAAACTCGGTTTAATGCATCGTTGACCTGGGTTGTACCGAAATACTTAGCAGCCTTTGACACAATAGCTCCTTCAGCCAGCTTCCTACCAGTTTCGCTAATCTCTACGGAGTCTTGAACAACGAATTCGGAGGGTTTTCCTTCATAAAGCTGGGGGGATTGGACTTGCTTTGCTGTCGGATTTATCCGTAAGTTACTAGAGTTAACAACAGCTTGTTGCATTCTAAGGGGCTCAAAATTCATTTGATTTCCTCCTGTCATTTGGTAACAGGCACTCTAAGCCGTATGAATAATGTAATGTGACCCTGTTTCTATATGACGGATTGTAATATGAAGTGCGACACCTGCTGGAAATAAATCCACGCACTCATATAGAGTGCGACTCAAGGGCTTTTCTTATGTTATGGGAGGATGAAATATTTCAATCCACGCACTCATATAGAGTGCGACTTTGGATGAAGTTTTGTCCAAATATATTACAGGGATTTCAATCCACGCACTCATATAGAGTGCGACATAGAATCCAAGTTAGCCAAGTATCAACACTTACAAATTTCAATCCACGCACTCATATAGAGTGCGACCTCGGAAAGCCAGGTTGATATCGGTATCTCTGATGAAATTTCAATCCACGCACTCATATAGAGTGCGACTCCAGTTGTGCTCAGCAGCCAATCCGTTATAGTAACATTTCAATCCACGCACTCATATAGAGTGCGACGGATGTAACAGACATCGGAATGACGGCCGTATGATTTCAATCCACGCACTCATATAGAGTGCGACTGCTGATAATGTGCGCTTTTTGGAAGGCAAGCGATTTCAATCCACGCACTCATATAGAGTGCGACGAGGTATTTCCACCTTTTAGTATAGAGTTCAATATTTCAATCCACGCACTCATATAGAGTGCGACTGCGCTCGCGTCTGTGATACTATCCGTTGTAACAATTTCAATCCACGCACTCATATAGAGTGCGACTATCCCGGTTCGTCGTCGTACTCAAACCATTCTTATTTCAATCCACGCACTCATATAGAGTGCGACCTCCAGCTTGACCGACTTCACAAAGTTTCCTTTGATTTCAATCCACGCACTCATATAGAGTGCGACGTTCGGGTTGAGAAATACGGCGGGCAGACAGGCAATTTCAATCCACGCACTCATATAGAGTGCGACTCGAAAAAGTGTCCAATTTCATATCATCGGTTTGATATTTCAATCCACGCACTCATATAGAGTGCGACTAGCACCGCGCTTGATGCTCACAATGATGACCATATTTCAATCCACGCACTCATATAGAGTGCGACGTAGCTAGTAAGCCGAGTACGTTGTCCTTCAATAATTTCAATCCACGCACTCATATAGAGTGCGACTGTCACGATATTACGAAAAGAGTTCCCTGTGTTAATTTCAATCCACGCACTCATATAGAGTGCGACTAAGCATCGTAAATTTTTGTCCATTCCTCATTGGTATTTCAATCCACGCACTCATATAGAGTGCGACAGCGAAAATGCAGTAATTCATACCCTAACGATATCAATTCCACACATTACAGTAAAAACTGATGCTCAATAAGCTTGGATCTACTATTGACTTTTAAGGATAAATAGCCAATCCAATACTTTTCGACAAGTTTCGAGGTGCGAAGGACCCGGGATTTTCATGTGCGCTTGGGGTTCGCACCGAATCGGCTTCTATATTTTACCCTATTTTTAGTGAGCAGATCAATCAACTTAGTTTTGACACTATTTTACCATAAAAACCCTGCCATTCTCCTATTTATACGATATAATAAAAGATATGGATAGTTCTTTTTGACTACAAATCACATCGAATTACCCATAACATACATAAAAAGGGGAATACAGATGAAAAAACTTAGCGTATTTATGTTGGTATTATGTTGCTTTTCCATTTTGGCAGCCTGCTCTACCGATCCGGTAAAAAAAGATTTAATTACGTATGTGAATGATGGAATGCTTCCCTTAGCACAAGATGAAAAAGCAGTAACTGATAAGTATGAATCCGTGACCGGAGATAAATTCACAGATGATCTAACATTATATAATACTTTAAAAGACAATGTTATCCCCGAATATACCAAATTCGTTGATAAGTTAGAAGCTGTAAAGACGGAAACTCCTGAGGTAAGAGCCGTCCACGAAACCTACATCAAGGCCGCTAGTACTCAAAAGGAAGCCTTCATTATGATGGTTGATGCGTTGGAAAAACAAGATATGGGCTTAGCCAATGAAAGTAACGCCAAACTCAGCGAGGGTAGAAAGCTATTCCGAGATTTTGGCGAACAGGTCAATACACTTGCCAAGGAGCATGGTGTGACTTTGAATAAGAAATAAGATTTAAAACTCCCTTTTTGGGAGTTTTTTTCTATATACCTACGAGTATTCGAAGCAAATAACCGCTTTTCTTAATTCTCTGTCATAAAATAAATAGACAGAATCCGCCTCAAATGCTAAAAATAATATCCCGTGAAAAAACCGATATAGGTAAAAGTCTCGCCATTGGCACATTTAGGTACATGAAGCAAGTCCGTATGTTCGAACTGGAGCATCTGGATATCTTCCTTCGTGAATGTGGTGTGAAATGACTGGGTATCTTCACCTACACTGCCCTCGTGAATTTTTTTTTTACAGAAACAAAATGCAACTACTCGTCCTGCTCCGGGAACAAAAATTGAAGATTAATGCTCCCTATATTTTCTCTCCAACTCTTTTTTCTTTTGTTGAATATCCATCTTATATATGTCCTCCTCTATGATGTATGGCCTATACCCATTCATTGATTTGTAACAAACGGGTTTGAAATTCGCTATAAGTGGGCCGTCTACTTTCTGTTGTGTTGGTTCAATGCGATTACGATGGTGACAATTAATCCGATCAGCGCAACCAGCAGCGTACCGAACATCATCATTAATGTCAAAGCATCTTTAACCTCCACAGCCCTCACATCCTTTGCAGGAGACTATCCAACTGCCCACCTAAGCCATTTTGTCGTCAGCGTAGCAACTATTTATGTACGGGCATACACTTCCTCTTCTACTCTTTCAATCGCTTGAATCAACGTCAAAAAAGGATTCTCAAGCTTATACTGAATGGCCTGTTCGTCTGTACCGCCAGCATCACACCATTCCCAGTACATATGTACATCTACGGATTCCAGAAAATATACAGATAAGGCTTCGACTGGATTCATAGCATACATCGCCATAAAGGCTTCATTCGAGAGTTGCTCATAACGCAAGTATTCGTCTTTCATCAGGTGCAGCAGATGCTGGATTGCCTGATCATTCACATTCATGATCCGACGGATGAACGCATTGCGTCTTTCAACGGTATTCAGTATGATTTGCATAGCATGACGAAGCTGTACAGCTTCGGGACTGATTTTGAGCAGGTGAATTAAATCATTCGTGGTTAGATTCGGGTTCCAGGGGGGTAATTCAATAATCCGTGTCCATGCATCGTTATACCCTCTTTCAAAAACCTCAATCGCGTCCGAAACATCGACACCGATGGTTTGCCATTTCCGATGAAGTGCATCCACAATATGATAATAGTGTAGCTCTGCCGCTCCTTGCTCTCCCTTTTCCTGCTCCCACACCTGATTCATGCGTACAATATCCTTGATCGCTTGCACATTCGCTTTCCGTTTTTCAGTCATAGGTATCATCCTCCATTGAAATTCTGGTAAAATAGCAATAGCAAAGCTAAGGGTATGTTCGTTACATCCCTTTGGGTTGTAGTATTATATTCGCATTAGCGAATAAATGGTATATGCATTATATTATTCGCATAAACGAATAATGTCAATGAGTTTTTAGGAGGTTTCTTTTTCTTGCTAAAATTAAATATAAGGCTTAAAGAAGTGTTAAAAGAGCGGAATATGACGCAAATGCAACTTTCAGAAAAATCTGGGGTTAACCAAGCAAGAATTTCACAGCTTTGTAAAAATGGGAGACAAGAAGTAAACTTGCTTATGCTTGAAAAGATCGCTCATGCTCTGGAGATCAAAGACATTTCCGTGTTAATGCAGTTTGAAGAAACAGAATAGTGTGGTTTGTGCATGCTAAACGTAGGAATTGATTAAGGAGTCTGTTTTAAAACGGGCTTCTTTTTTGGTATTCAGCTTTTTAGGGCGGTGGTTCAACAGTTTCACGTCTATAGAAAAAGTTAGTTCATATGAGTTTATTAGCATTTTATAACCAACCTAAAAAAGGCTTGCCAAGTTCTAAGGCAAACCTTTTTTTATATTTCAAAGAAAAATGAGGAACGTCATAGCTGTACTACATGTGTGGTATGCTTTCAATCCACGCTCCTACATAAGGAGCGACCTTGTCATTGGTGTCATGTTCACTAAAGCCTCAAAAGTTTCAATCCACGCTCCTATATAAGGAGCGACCCCGTTATTGAAAGATACACCGCCAGTGCTTACAGTTTCAATCCACGCTCCTACATAAGGAGCGACGAAATGGCGGGGAAGTGCCTTGCCAATTGACAATTTGGTTTCAATCCACGCTCCTACATAAGGAGCGACATCTTATTACCAGAGATTGCGCCAGGAGCTGTTGGTTTCAATCCACGCTCCTACATAAGGAGCGACGGCGTAAAAATCCGACCGGATTATTAACCTTTTTAGTTTCAATCCACGCTCCTACATAAGGAGCGACCTTCTTGAGCGAGATGTAATTCCCGTTCCCAATAATGTTTCAATCCACGCTCCTACATAAGGAGCGACAAATGTAAATGGTTTACTCTCTGAATAGTCCGGCGTGTTTCAATCCACGCTCCTACATAAGGAGCGACAGTACGCGTTACAAAGCCTTACCCAGCAAGGCTTTGTAAACGCTTTTTCGCGAATCTCTTTTCAACTCACTAATAAATGTTAAAAATCACACCCCAAAATCGCTGAATCCCTTGTCTGGCGCGGGGTGCGAATGTTCCGGGGATTTCATGTGCACTTGGGGTTCGCACTCAAAGCCTATGAAATCTCTTACCTTGTTCTGTTATAAATTCTTTTTTAATTCCTGATCCTTTTGCTGGTCACTCAAATGCTGTAGTTCCTTGCTGTCATACAATAGACTCAGGGCGGGTTCGAAATTATCACCATGTAAATCAAGCAAAATTTCTGTGTCTTCCGTCTCCCATACTGCCTGATAATGCAATTCGCCTGTCGCTACAGCCATTCCCCATTGGCTTGGTGTATCTTTGTATAAATCTCCCTTCCAAAGGGTATCATCACTGCTAGGCTTGCCGTATTTCTCCGTCAGGCTCTTTTTTAAGTCATTATAATTCTCAATATACTCATTTTTATTGGTATGTTTCTCTATAATTTTATAACCTGCACGAACCAATTGATTATCCACAAATAAGTACATGAGTCCGCTTTCCAGTCCCAATATCTTGGAATAATAGCCAATCGACTCATGATCTTCTTCCTCAACCTTCATATCTTCAGATGCCTTTACTTGTTCTTGACTCATCCCCCAGCCTACGTTGCGAAATGAAATTTTACCTTTATATCCATTATTTTCACTTGCTACCGTCTCATGTACAGATGAACTGGCAGAGCCTCCTGATGCATTTGAACTTGTAGCACTCTCTGTACTTGTGGTAACGCTCTTGGAAGAAGTACAACCCGATAGAACGACTCCTGCCACGCATAAACATAAAAATATCTTTTTCATAAACTGACCCCTTTACCGAATATATGCCAAAAGTCTACCATGACTTTGGGTATGGGTCTATAGTAATGATCATACAAACCATTTTTCAGATATCTATTCCCCAACCATTACGTTATAATAATCTCAAATATTTTATTCCGATGTGAAAAGGTTGATATATATGAGTCAAGTTCCAGCCTCGATTCCCCGTCCGTTGGTCAGGGCTAATCAATGGGTGATTGTGTTGTCTGTGGTCTTTACCTGGAATACAGGAGCGTATGGGGTGTTAGCTATTCCACTGGTTGCGGGGTTGCTCGGTGTGCTTTTCAACTTCAATCCGGTGATGCGGATAGCCAAGCTGTTTTTAAAGAAAAACCCTTCCTCGTATGTGCAGGAGGACCGGGGACAGCAAAGATTCAATCAGTTCCTTGCCGCCTCTTTTCTGCTAGTGACTCTGGTAGGATTTACGTTCCAATGGAGTATTGTCGCTTATGTGTTCTCGGCGATGGTGCTGATGGCGGCATTGGTGGCTATTCTTGGCTTTTGTGTTGGATGCTTTATTCTCTGCCAATGGTCCCAATATCAATATCGGAGAAGAAATTACGTATATATAGTCTCCCCTTCATCCTATTTTGCAACAATATGATCCTCAAACACAAAAACAGAGATGGCTATATCTTCCTCCACCTTAATATCCGAAAAGAGGTGCAGCAGTCGGGAATCCATGTACTCCTCCAGTTCTTTATTGAACTGTAGGGGATAGATTTTTTGAACCATTTTGGTTCGGGCTGCATGTACCATCTCTTTCCCTGCAACCTCTTGTGCCAGAAACTTTTCAGACGGGGTTAAATTACCGTATAGCATCGTGATGGCCATGTTATCTACAAAGGTTGTATGTATGCGTTCCGGACCTTTTCCAAATAGCTCTTTACGTACTTTGCGAATAATCTCGTTAAAACCTGTTTCCTTTCTCATATCGCACCGCTCTCCTAATTCTACTAAAATCCTTGTAACTATTTCTATCATAACCGATTCCCCTCATATAAAACAGAGATCGAACAAAAGTGATTTTTGGAACATGTTGTGTAGTATAAGCTGAACTTAAAAGTTACCGATGTATTTTTCGAGTTCAGCTTATTTTTTTATTATAGAGAAAAATAAAACACAGCCTGCCCCATGGGCAGACTGCATAAGTTTCATACTCCAAACGGACTAATCCTTCACCAATCGGTTCGAAAGCAAAAGCATAATAAAAGAGAACAGAATGATGACTGCCACCCAGCTCCAGGAGAGTGTCATATTCCCAGCCTCAGACGCGGTGTAAATCGCCGTAGACAGGGTTTGCGTCTGTTCGGGAATGTTACCCGCAAGCATCAGCGTAGCGCCAAATTCCCCCAATCCCCGGGCAAATCCAAGAATGTATCCCGATATGAGCGGGCGGTAGGCAAGTGGCATCGTAATGTAGCGAAATACTTGCCATTCGCTGGCCCCCTGTGCGCGTGCAGCCTGCTCTACCTCAGGATCAACGGCTTCAAAGCCTGCCTTGATCGTCCGGTAAGCCAGTGGAAAAGCAACAACTACGGCAGCTACTACCGCAGCTCCCCACGTAAATACAATGGTCTGCTGGAACAGGCTTTCGAAGGCTGTTCCGATCCAGCCTTTCCTCCCTAGCAAGATGAGCAAAATAAAGCCGACAACCGTGGGGGGCAAGACAAGCGGAAGAAGTAAGACCGTCTCGATCACGCTTGTTCCCCTCCGCAGCTTGCAGTTCGCCATCATCCGAGCCACCACAGTAGCTAACAGAAATACAAAGATGCTGGCGACGACGGCTACTTTGACGGATACGATAACCGGAGGAAGAAAAGCTGACCAATCCAACGGGACCCCCCTCCTTTATATATGGATGCTATTTCCCTGTAGTTTCTGTAGGAGCTGAGAATCCGTCTTTATTGAATACGCTCATCGCTTCATCGGTACGCAAAAATTCGAGAAACTCGCCAGCTTCCTTGCTGTGTTTAGTAGCTTTTACAATGCCTTCTGGATAGAGGATCGGAGCATGGAGTTCCTCAGGTACTTCCAGCGCAACAACTGCTTTATCGGATGATTTGGCATCCGTCAGATAGACCAGTCCGGCATCGGCATTGCCTGTTTCAACATAGTTTAATACTTGTCTTACGTCCTTGGCGAATACCAGCTTCGGCTCCAGCTTGTCCCACAGTCCGGCTTTCGTCAGTGCCTCTTTGGAATACTGTCCAGCAGGAACAGTAGCTGGCTCCCCGACAGCCACTTTCAGGAAGGATGGGCTCGTCAGATCATGGAGTGTAATGCTTTTGTTATCCGTGCTCTTCACTGTATCCTGTGGGACAACCACGACCAGTTTATTTTGAAGCAGTACGCTATTCTTTTCCACCAATGAAGCATCGGTTAATGCCTTCATTTGCTTCATACCTGCCGAAATAAATACGTCAGCGGGTGCGCCTTGCTCAATTTGTTTTTGCAATGTGCCAGATGAAGCATAGTTAAAGGTAAGTTTGATATCCGTATGCTGCTTTTCATACTGATCCTTGAGCGTATTCAGACTATCTTGGAGGCTCGCTGCGGCAGATACGATGATCTCTGTTTTTGGTGCAGATTGTGCTGACTGTACAGCAGCCGGAGACGAGCAGCCAGCCAGTACCCATGCCAACAATCCAACGAACGTGTATATGTACCCGAATTTCATTCTCAACTTACTCTTCTCCTGTCCTATAGATTTTCCGAAATGGGTTAACGATGTACACCTCATAACGGTCCAACTCTATTAGGTCAGCCCAAATATTTGTGAACAATAGATCTCGCCGCGGCGATATCCTTTGTGCCATGGATCAGAACGCGTCCATCCTGAAATAGAACCAGCCGATGCGCTCCAATTATAACGGATACTAGATATGGATTATGTTCTACTTTTCCTCCCTGACGTGACAATAGACGTGCCGCTTCATTCAGATCGCGCACAGCACCAGAGGCCGGGCGAATTTGAACCGTATCACGTCCGCACAAAACAGCCGACTTGGTTTGATGCTCCGATTGTAAAAAAGGATATACCGGATGCTCGCCGCACGTTGGACAGTCGGCTTTCTTCATCGCGCTGATCTGGATCGCCTGATGCTGATTGTTCCACAGATCGAAGGAAATTAGCTTGCTTTGCAGCGCTGAATCGTCCCCAGTGAGCAGCTTCAGTGCTTCGGCGCTTTGGTAGGCTGCCACCATCTGCACAGCCGGGCTAATCACACCGACCGTGTCGCAGGTCGCGCCGCCGAGCGGTACGGTTCCAAGCAGGCAATGCAGGCACGGTGTCTGCCCCGGCACGATGGTAAAGGTCGTCCCGTAGCTACCCACACAAGCCCCGTAAATCCAAGGAATTTGGTGCTTGACCGCATAATCGTTAATGAGCAGACGTGTATCAAAATTGTCCGTGGCATCTACGATGAGGTCCACACCTGCTGCAATATCGTCGATTTCTTCCAGCGATACGTCCCGAATTAGCGCACGAATGTCCACGTCTGAATTAACTTGCTGCAATCGCTTCTGCGCTGCCACTGCCTTTGGCATATGATCACGAGCGTCCGCTTCATCATAGAGCTGTTGGCGTTGCAGATTGCTCCAATCTACATAATCGCGATCCACCAGCGTCAGTCGTCCGATGCCCGCTCGCACCAGCATGTCCGCATTGGCGGTACCCAGTGCTCCAGCCCCAATGATAAGCACGTGCTTGCTGTGGATATTTTGCTGTCCTGCTGGCCCAATTTTCGTAAACAGCTCTTGCCTTGAATATCGGGCATAAGACGCGTGCGTCTGCGCTTCTGTATCGACGTCCATGTTCTGTTCCTTCTTTATTTCAGACATCATTGTTTTACGCCCCATAAGGGTTCCAACCTCCTAGCTGATGCCCCTTCCATTCCGAGCCATCCTCCCACACTTCCTTTTTCCAGATCGGCACGATTTGCTTCAAGCGTTCAATCGCATGGCGGCTGGCTTCGTAGCAAGTATCACGGTGTGCAGAAGAAACAGCAATTATAACGCTCGTCTCTCCAATCCTCACCGTACCAAGCCGATGTGTAATCGCAGTACGTGTAGACGGCCAACGCTCTGCAATCTCGTCACCAATCTGCTTCATCGTGTTCATCGCCATCGGGACATACGCCTCATATTCCAGCAACACGGTACGCTGACCTTGCGTATATTCCCGAGTCGTACCATTAAAGGTCAGGGAAGCCCCATGGGATGGGTCCTGCACCTTCGCGGTCACCTCATCAGCGTCAATCGGATCGTACGTGATCGCAAATAAGCCGCACGCTGAAACGACCGTTTCCATCCCTGGTGCCGACTGAAGAAGAGTGATTGTATCTGAAGGACGGATGAGTTCCTCTGGAGAAGCCAGTTTTTTATTATTCGTAAAAAAAGAACCTTGCAGCTGAGAAACCGCTTCCGGATATTGCTCATTCAAGCTTTTTCGAATATCTGTAATGGTCACCGTTTCCTGCGGAAAATCCAGCGTAATCACGGATTCACCAAGCTGCTCTGCCATACCCGCGAATAGTTGAATACGGTATTGCATATACATCTGACCCCCTTTGCACCTATCCTATCGAACTCGCTTAGCCTGTATCGAATTTACCCTCCTGAAACCGGGGGAATGATCGCAATTTCATCATATATACTCACCAGATCCTCCGGTGCGGCATAGGCTTGGTTTCTGGCAACAAAAGAGCCCCGCAACTGCGCAGCTACTTCAGGGAAGCGCTCGGATAGCAGGTCTTTTAACGCGGCAATGGTCATCGTTTCCTGATCGGTGGGTACTGTGATGATCGGCCCTCCCATCTGCTCCGCAAGACCGGCAAATACTTGAATATGATATTTCACTTAAAATGTTCACCTCTTTTCAGTTTCCATGGCTTGTCCATATATACACGAAGAAAAACTATATAAACTGAATTAAAAAAATGTACATGGAAAACGGAGTAGGCGGAATGGTGCTGGACAAGCGATAGTGGACGCCTGAAAACTGTCCTCCGGAAAGCTCGTATCGTAAGCATATACTGCCCCCTGATTCCTACCTTTTTGATTTCATTCAGGAAATTCGGGGGCAACAGCGATGGGAAGCACCATCCGCCTGCGCAGTGGTGCATCATGTACATTGAGGATTTTCACATTACATTTTAGATTCAACCAGTTCCTCAATCCGCTGGGGATGCGTATACACATTCAGAGAATGAGTTCGTATAAAGCCTACCGTAGTAATGCCCAAATCCTCAGCCAATTCAAGCGCAAGCTCTGTCGGAGCCGACTTGGACAACACCACTTCACATCCAATCTTGGCGACCTTCAACAAAATTTCAGACGAAATTCGCCCACTGAATACAATGATTTTATCTTGTAATACAATACCATGCTTGAGGCAATATCCATAGATTTTATCCAGCGCATTGTGACGGCCAATATCCATTCTCGACAGGATGATTCGGTCTTTGTCGCACAGCGCGGCATTATGAACGCCCCCGGTCTCCTGAAATGTAAGTGCCGAATTTCGCATCAAATTCATCAAGCGGAAGCAATCGTCAAAAGACAGCGTGACATGGGTGTCGTTCATCCTTTTTGCCACTTTGGCATCGTTCATAAAGTAGAAGCCCTGTCTGCTTTTCCCGCAGCAGGAGGTAATGTACCGTTTGGAGTGAAAGTTTTGATAAAACTCATTCATCCGGCGGGTTTTGATATGAACAAAACCTTCTTTTTCCTGAACCCAAATATCTTCGATATCATCGTACCGTTGAATGACGCCTTCAGAGGCCAAAAAGCCTACTGCCATATCCTCCACATACTCCGGTGTACAAACCATGGTGGCAAATTCCTGCTGATTGATTTTGATTGTCACCGGATGCTCCGTCACCACAGTGTCCTCAAAACGCTCGATTTGACCGTCGCGATAACGCAAAATCTCGCGTTTTACCTCAGCCGGCTTTTCCATGTGCTCCACTCCCTTGTTTCTGATAGGCTGGCTCTTCGGTTCACCCGCCGATGTGTGACATTTCAATTTTAGACGATGCTTGTTGTGTATGATTCAGCCGTTCCTCTGAATAGCGGTCGGTACGTCCTCTCCAAACACGCTCAATGTAAGCTCTAACCTCATCATCGGACTGTTCGGAACGCAGCATCGCGCGAAGCTCGTACCCCTGTGAGGCAAACAGACACGTGTACAAGGAACCTTCGGCAGAAATTCTCGCCCGTGTACATGTGGAGCAGAAAGCGTCCGTAACGGACGAAATAATGCCGATTTCTCCTTCTCTGTCCTGATACCTGTAACGCGTCGCCACCTCACCTTTATATTGGGGTGGGACAGGCTCCAGCGGCATTTGCTTATGAATGGTTTCAATGATCTGCTGCTTGGAAACGACCTGATCCAATTTCCAGCCATTGGTGTTGCCCACATCCATAAACTCAACAAACCGCAAAATATGTTTTTTCTTTTGAAAATAGTCGGCCATGGGCACAATATCCTGATCGTTGAAGCCCTTTTGCACGACCATATTTATTTTTACCTGCATCCCTACTTGTGCTGCCGCATCAATACCATCCAGCACGGATTGCACGCTGCTTCTTCCTCCGTTCATCCGGCGGAAGCGAACATCATCGAGCGAATCCAGACTGACCGTCACTCTCTTCAATCCTGATTCTCGAAGCGCTACTGCATATTTAGGAAGAAATACGCCGTTCGTCGTCATAGCAATATCTTCAACTCCTTTGAGTTGAGTTAACGAATGAATGAGCAAGGACAGGTCCTTTCTCAACAACGGCTCACCGCCCGTAATGCGCAGCTTGGTAACTCCTAGAGAGACAAAAATTCGGGAAAGTCGAATGATTTCCTCAAAGGTCAATACTTTTTCTTTTGGCAAAAACGGATAGTTATGGCCAAAGATTTCTTCCGGCATACAATACCGGCACCGAAAATTACACCGGTCTATGACGGATATTCTCAAATCTCGTAACGGGCGATTCCATTGATCATCGCTCCGGTTCGCCATCCCGTTCACCTCAATACGTCTTCATTTCATTTTATACTGAACCAAAAAACCGACATCACAACAAATCCTTCGTCTTTGAACATCGAAGAATCTGCTAAATGCCGGTTAATTTATCTACATCAGGATTCTACGAATCCTCACATCATGTGATATAGAAAAATCAAACTAACAAGCGCTGCGACAAATAAAGTATACGCGATTCCCCACGCACACTCCATTCACGAATGCTCTGCAATAGATTATATTCCTCTATTGTTAGCAATCCTCGAACGTTTGTCAATGCTTTTTCGATTTCTCATACGATAATCATTATCAATTAAAGTTTTAATAATGTACCGTTGAACAATCTTAAATTTTACGCTATAGTTACACTGGATACATGCAGAAAATGACATATTCAAGTTATTGATATACAGGCGGTGTGTACCGTTTGTTATTAATACATACGCATATGGCGGATTGGCCTCCAGGACCTAGAGCCTGGTCACTACTCCACCATAAACACAAGTGCTTCATCACGAGCACTTGTGCTTATGGTGGAGTTTTTTTATTTCTAATTTTTAAATTTCAAATTTGAAAGGAGCCCGAACCGTGATTGAGAGTACAATCAAAATTACATTAAACGGACAGGAACTGAAAACAAAAGACAGCGCAACGATTCTTGAAGTCATTAACGAAAACAACATCGCCCATCCTCAACTATGTTATGTTCCCGAGGTCGATCCGATCCGCACCTGTGATACCTGTATCGTGGAAGTCAACGGCAAGCTCGTTCGCTCCTGCTCGACGCTCGCTGCGGACGGAATGAATATTCAATTAAACTCGGACCGCGCCAAAGAGGCCCAAACCGAAGCAATGGATCGGTTGTTGGAAAATCACCTCCTCTACTGCACCGTGTGTGATAACAACAATGGTAATTGCTCCTTGCATAATACGGCAGAGCTTATGGAAATTGAACATCAAAAATATCCATATCAGCCCAAGGTTGATCCGACGGAAGTCGATATGTCCCATCCGTTTTACCGCTATGATCCGAATCAGTGTATTGCCTGCGGTCAGTGCGTAGAGGTATGTCAAAACCTTCAGGTCAACGAAACCCTGTCTCTCGACTGGGGAGCAGAACGCCCTCGCGTCATTTGGGATGATGGTGCTGCAATTAACGATTCCTCGTGCGTCAGCTGCGGTCAGTGTGTAACGGTCTGTCCTTGTAACGCCTTGATGGAGAAATCCATGCTGGGTGAAGCAGGCTTCATGAGCAGCATAGAGAAGGATTTGTTAAATCCGATGGTAGATTTAATTAAGGAAGTGGAGCCGGGCTATAGCGGTATTTTTGCCATTTCCGAAGCAGAAGCAGCCATGCGTGAAACCCGTACGAAAAAAACCAAAACCATTTGCACCTTTTGCGGCGTAGGTTGCAGCTTTGAGGTTTGGACCAAAGGGCGCAAAATTTTGAAGATACAGCCTACCTCTGAAGGACCTGTGAACGGCATCTCAACATGCGTTAAAGGAAAATTCGGCTGGGATTTTGTGAACAGTGATCAGCGTTTGACCAGCCCTTTAATTCGTCAAGGTGACGAATTTGTGGAAGCGACCTGGGAAGAGGCACTAAGCCTGATGGCCAGCAAAATGGGTGCTATTAAAGAAACACACGGCGGCGAGGCGCTCGGCTTTATTTCCTCGTCCAAATTTACGAATGAAGAAAATTATCTGATGCAAAAGTTGGCGCGTCAGGTATTCCAAACGAATAACGTCGATAACTGTTCGCGGTATTGCCAATCCCCTGCCTCATGGGGGCTGCAACACACCGGAGGCATTGGCGGCGACAGCGGTACGATTAAAGACATTGCCAAAGCAGGTCTGGTCATGCTGGTCGGCTGTGCGCCGGGAGAAGGACATCCGGTGCTGGCTACCCGTATTAAACGTGCGCATAAGCTTCACGGTCAAAAGCTGATCGCGGTCGACCTGCGCAAACATGAAATGGCGGATCGTGCGGACTTATTCATTCGTCCGAAGCAAGGGACAGATTATGTATGGTTATCCGCTGTAACCAAGTACATCATTGAACAAAACTGGCATGACGCAACATTCATTGAAGAACACGTAAACTTTTATCCCGAATATTTGAAGTTGCTGGAGAACTTTACATTGGAATTTGCAGAGCAAGAGACGGGCATTTCCAAAGAGACGCTGATTGAGGTAGCGACTATGGTCCATGAAGCCGACGGCACTGTCATTTGCTGGGGCATGGGTGTAACGCAAAACATCGCAGGCTCCTACACCTCTATTGCGATTGCCAACCTGTTGCTGGTGACCGGAAACTTTATGCGTCCAGGTGCAGGCGCGTATCCGCTTCGCGGACATAACAATGTTCAAGGCGCTGCTGATATGGGCACGATGCCGGATATTTTCCCTGGCTATCAGCCTGTCACCAACGATGACATTCGTGCCAAGTTCGAAGCGGCCTACGGGGTACACATTCCAGGCCAACGCGGACTGGACAATATTCAAATGCTGGAGGCCATTGAAACAGGTGAGCTGAAAGCGATGTATATCGCCGGAGAAGAAATGGCGTGGGTGGATGCAGACTCCAACCATACACAGGAAATGCTGGCGAATTTGGATTTCCTCGTCGTTCAGGATGTATTCCTGAGCAAAACAGCCGAATTCGCGGATGTCATTTTGCCAGCCGTACCTTCGCTCGAAAAAGATGGAACTTTTACGAACACCGAACGTCGTGTGCAGCGGTTATATGAGGCGCTCAAACCTGTAGGAGATAGCAAACCGGACTGGTGGATTTTCAGCCAATTTGCGAAGCAGATGGGATTTGATTGGAACTACAGCCATCCGAGCGAAATTTTTGAGGAAATGGCGTCACTCACTCCATTTTTCTCCCAATGTAATTATGACGTATTGGAAGGCTGGAACAGCTTCCACTGGGGATCGCCGGATGGCAGCAACACACCACTTCTGCACACCAATGGCTTTAACTTCCCGGATAAAAAGGCACGTCTCGGTCTTTTCGAATATGTACCTCCTAAACAATACCCGGCTGAGTTCGATCTTACCTTAAACAACGGCCGACTGCTCGAACAATTCCATGAAGGAAATCTGACGACCAAATCGCCGGGGATCCAGCTCAAGCTTCCAAGTGTATTTGTGGAAGTATCGCCGGAATTGGCGGAGGAACGCGGAGTCAAGGACGGATCGCTGGTTCGTCTGGAATCGCCATATGGTGCCGTGAAGCTGCGTGTTCTCGTCACCGACCGGATGCATGGAACCGATATCTACGTACCTATGCACTCCAGCAGCCATGACAGCGCCGTGAACCTGTTAACTGGCGGAGCATTCGATGTAATCACCAACACACCAGCTTACAAACAAAGCAAGGTACGGATGCAAGTTTTGGAGGTAGATGGTCAAAATCCGCTGCCACGTATCAACCCGCGCTATAAACAGCGTCATCCGCAAAATGGGGTTGAAGTGGAGCGGAAATGGAATCGTCCCGGTTACGTCGATCTGGTGGATCAAAAATAAGGAGGTCGGACTCATGGCTAAGCCTATTTCAATCGTACGGAAGCGTGTGTTGACAGAAGAAGAACGACAAAAACAATCGCTGGATCAGCTTACTGCTGATCTGGCAGACAACGGGGCGGCATTGCAGAAGACGCTCGAAATTGTACGTGAGCTGCACGATAGCGGTCTTCTCGAAGCGGCTCAGTCTATGCTGAAAGCCAAAGAAAGCATTGCCAAGATCGCTGTAGGACAAGCGACGCGCAAGCCTGTGACAAACATCATCAACAATCTGATGGGAGCAGCCGGCATGTTATCCGAGATAGACCCTGAACTGATGAAAAAGCTGGTGGGCAGCGTCACTACAGGCTTGAACGAAGCCGAAGATCATTTAAAACAGAACAAAAAAACACGCCTGCGCGATCTCATGAAGGCTATGAATGATCCGGATGTAAACCGGGCGATGGGTTTTGGCATTCATTTTCTCAAAGGGATGGGAAAAGGGTTATCCGATAAGTAGCTGAATATAGCGTGGAGGTGGACGATCAGGAATGCTTTCAGCTATTGCTGGAGCATTGTTGACCTTATGTGGAGACTTTGATCAGGGACTTGCCACAACAACGGAAATGAATGAGGACACGGTCAAGGAGCTTTGGCAAGTGCTTAACGGCCAAGGGTAACAACAGTACAAGAGAGCTGACCCACCGCAAACGGGAGTCAGCTCTTTTCATGTTCCTTTGATACTTCCCCTACAATCGAACTTCCCTACCTCGTCTCTCCGTCAAAAATTGCAACAGCCAAATACCATAATTGATAAAAACTAGCGTAAAGCTAATGACCGAAAACAGCAGGATCACCAGCAGACAAACACGAAGGACTGCGTTGCTGTTTGTTTCCTTATGGAATAGCAACCAGTACAACGTGAACCCATGACAGGAAGCCAACACAACGAAAATTGAAAAACCATATAAAAGTAGCGACGTACCTTGTTTTCCAATTCCATCACGCTCCTCTGCTTACATATGTATGTTTGCAGAAGCACTTTAGAACAACATACAAAAAAAACACAACGCCCCAATAAACAGCGGCTCTAACATAATGCCACCCGGAATTTTATCCATGCTATGCTTGATTTTCATAACTTCATTCAACTCTTTCGTCTTTGCCAGCGCAAAAACAAGTCCGTGTTACTTGCGGCTTAAGCCAAGTTCGGGAATCAACCTTGCGAAAGTGTCATGGCTCTCCTTCAACTGCCGTGCGAATGCTTCTGCATCCTTAACACGCAGCCCCAATCCATGCCTACGCATTTCTTCCCTGAATTCCTCATCTTTCGTCCCCTTGATCAGTGCGTCCGCTAGGATTTGAGCAATCTCATCCGGCGTATCCTTGGGCACAGCCAGCCCTCTCCAAGTCCCGATAAAATGTATACTCAGCCCAGTAGCCTGCTGTAACGTCGGCACACTTGGAAACGCTTCCGAAACAGTGTCTGCCTGTATCGCCAGTATGCGCAGGTCCCCTTGGTCCACATACTTTTTCACTTTCGTAGGACTGACCGGCACAGCATCCACGAAGCCGCTCATCAACGCTGAAACGGCTGACCCTTCTCCCTCATAGGGGATATGGGTAAAGCGGACTCCGCTTTTTTGCTCCAGCATCGCAGCAGCGAGGTGCCAGATGCTCCCCGTGCCTGCATTGCCTATTTTCTGCTTGCCGGGATGAGCATGAGCGTCCTCCAAAAATGCTTCGGCCGTCGTCCAGGGCGCATCCGCTCTAACCGTGATGGCAGAAGGGTCCATATGGGTTTGGACCAGCGGTTTAAAGCGCTCATAGGTGAGGGGCAGCAGTCCCAGATGTGGCAGTGTGGTCAGCTCCGCAACCAGATACGTTACAGTATAACCGTCCGCCTGCGCCTCACCCCCTTCCATCAGCCCGACCGAACCGCCTCCACCCGTCCGATTAACGACGATGATCGGCTGACCGAGATGCTTTTCGGCGGCTTTCGCCAATGCTCTTGCCGTGATATCCGTACCGCCGCCCGCCGCATAAGGAACGACGAGCGTGATGGGCTTCATAGGAAATGCACCACCGTGGTCACGCAAAGCGTGTTGATCCACATATTTACTGATACTCAAGGCAGAAAGAAAAGCCACTCCTGCCGCAACCAGCACATATTTTTGCCATGGCTTGTTCTTCATTACGCTTCCTCTTTTCCGAAAAATGAACTAGGCCAGTCACGCACCCGTATTCATCCCCAGACGTTTTCGGTCATGATATTTGCGTTTACATGAAGTCAATGTACCACAACGCGGGGGGCTACAGCTATCGCTTAATCTTCGAATTTATCTTCCAAATCCCCAAAATGCCAACCTTTTGACGAATCTGCATATCCATTGGAACATCTGCTTATTTACCTAAATTACCCAGGTACCTAGCTGTTTATGTTTCCGAAATACACAGTTAAAGTCGTTCTCATTCCGGTAGCCGACCTGATCAGCAATCTCTGCGATTTTCAGATGCGTTTCGCGCATTAATGCACATGCTTTTTTCACTCGCAAACCAGTCAAGTCATCGTATACGGTGCTGCCTGTCTCTTTGGGCTAACATATACTCCCTAAATCTATTTGACGTAAGACGTGGAATTCCCTTCCTATTAGCTCTACAAAGAACGATGAAAGATTACTATGATGGTCAAGAATTAGACACTTTTAATAAAAAAGAAGACGCCTCCCTTCATGGGTAAGGCTTCTTCTTTGGGTTTATCCTATATTCATCATTTAGTAAAAAGATGTGTTGGTTTCGTGTTGCTTAGCCCGTTTTTTCCACCTGAAAACGATCCAGCTCCCGTTGCATCTCCTTACGAATCTGACGAAGCTCTTTCACCTTCTCAGCCGATTCCTCAAAGGAACGCTTCTGCTCCACCGTGGAGGCGGTAATCTCTTCACTTCCTGCGGCAGATTGCTGGGTAATCGCGCTGATGTTCTCAATAGCTTGCTGTACCTGTACGCTCAGTTCCCGAGATACATTCATATCCGTCGACAGCTTGCTGACTTGGCTAGCAACTTGCTGTACTTTGCCGCTAATCTCAGTGAACGATTCCCCGGTAGACGAAGTTGCCTTCTCCTGCTCACGGAACAGCTCCTGACTTTGCTCCACAGAGGTCTTCACCTTGTTCATAGCCTGCGTAATGCCCTCGACAGCGGTATAAATTTGCTCTATCGCCGACTCCGACTGATTCGCCAGCTTTTTGACTTCGTTGGCTACGACAGTAAAGCCTTTTCCAGCCTCACCCGCACGCGCAGCCTCAATTGAAGCATTCAAGGACAGCAGCGACGTCTGGCTGGCAATCTCGGATACATAACCGGTCATAGTTGTAATCTCGGCTGCATTAGCCTCCAGTTCCTTGACCGCCTGCTCCACTTCGGACATCGCTGAACGATTTTCTGCAACGATGCGCAGCTGATCACTCATCACACGCGTACCTTGCTCAATGACTAGCAATGCGTCTTCGCTATATGTGAACGACTGCGTGGTTCCCAACAAATTCGCTTCAAACTTCTGCTGCATCTCATCCACAACGCCAACGGTGGTCGACAGATCCTCGGCAATTTTTTGACTACCCATCGCCAGTCCCTCTGTTGAGGTGCTAACTTGCGTCACGATTTCCTTCATCGCCTCGTTATGCTGGTCAATATCCCGAGCCATCAGATCGACACGATTCCCCGCTTGGTCAATAGAGAGCACAATGTTACGCAAGTTCCTGATCATGACCCGGAACGATTCGTTAAGCTCGTCCAGCTCATCACGTCCCTTTGTTTGCGCGAGCTGCACCGTCAAATTCCCATCGGCAATTTGCTTCGCGGCATTCGTCAACTTGTGAGTTCTGAGGGCAAGCTGCCTGGATGTATATGCATTATATAGCCCGACTGCCACCAGAAGCAGAACAGCGCCTGCCAAGGCCAATTGCCAAGTACATTGGATACTTTGGGTCAATTCCTCTGTGTATTCGTCATAAAGCGCTTTCGTTAGAATATCCAGCATGAACACATCGTTCTGGATACCCTGTACACGCATCGCATTACGTTTGCATTCAGGGCTGCTTCCGGTGCTCATCGCTTTTTCCGTCGCGGTCTTCAATTCGCTGAATTTTGTTTTAACAGTATTCAGACGCTTTTGCTGCGCTTCGGTCTGCATCATGCCTTGCGAAAGCAAAGTAATCGTTTTTTCCGCCTGCCCCAGCTGATTTTGCACATCCGTCTTGTTGCCCTCTGTCATGGAAGAAGAGTAGTTTTGCAGCGCCTGTCCTGACTGAATCAAATAAGCATTGAGCTGCTGTACATTCAGCATGGCTGGAACGAGACTACTGCTTTGTGAGTTGATACGGATCAATTCAAAAATAATATAGGCTACTAAAGCCAGGCATGCGATCAGGGAAACCATCGCGTTAAGCACCAGTTTGCCTTGCAGTTTCATCAGGGATCATCCTCCGTTTACGAAAATTTATTGGGTGGGCACAGTAAGACTGCCGGACTTAACCTGTTCCTTCAATTCATCCAGCAGCTTTTGCTGATCCGGGTTCAATGTCAAAACACGTATAGGCGCCAAACCGATGCCTTCTTTCGCAAGACCGAACACCATATTTTGGTCCGTAAATTTTCTTTGATGATCTGCAAAGCTTTTGACTGCCGTGTAAATGGCGACATCCACATTTTTAATCATGGAGGTCACTACTGCTTTTTCCGCAATGAAAAACTGGTCGCTGTCGACCCCAATTGCGAACTTTTGCTGCTTCTGCGCCTCCTGTAGTGCACCCACGCCCGTAAGGCCTGCCGCCGCATAAATCACATCAATTCGATCCTGATCTATCATATCGCGTGCAATCTCCGTACCCAACTCCGGCTTGCCGAAATCTCCCGCATACTTAGCAGTAACCTGTGCATCAGGCTTAACGGAGCGAACCCCTTCCCGATATCCGGCCTCAAACTTTTTTAACAGCGGAGACTCCACTCCCCCGATAAAGCCTACCTGATCGGTACGGCTCGTCATTCCTGCAACGACCCCTGCCAAAAAGCTGCCCTCTTCTTCTTTAAAATTAATGGAAGCCACATTCGGTAAATTGGATTTTTCATCTACAATTACAAATTTGCGATCCGGATATTTTTTCGCAGCGGTTTCCAAACTTTCTTTCACCATGTACCCTAACCCGATAATCAAATCAGATTTTTCTTGAACAAGCTGTTCAAAAGCAGCATCATATGTCTTGGTCTCGGAAATTTCCCGATATTCAAAAACGATTTCCCCCTCGTCCCGTGCCTTGACCAACCCCCGAAAAGTCGCGTCGCTGTAAGATTGGTCACCAAGACCGATATCTGACAGCACAATTCCTACTTTAATGGGTTGCGCCTTAGTTTGTGCTACTGGCTGTCCACATCCACCCAGCAGTAAGGCAAAAATAGTGACAAGGGGAACCCACCTCAATGTTAATAACTGAACCCGTTTCTTCATGACATATCACCTCTCATAATTTGTAAATTCCCAACATCTTTATATCGGTTATAAAGACATTTTTTTTCATAAGATTTCCTGTAAACTTATTATAATAGAAAAAGTATAATAAGGTAATATTTTCAGTTCTCCATAAGTACATGCATTATGTTTAAACATAAAAGGGACTGACTACCAGGCTTTCATCTCGTTGCCCGGTAGTTCAGTCCCTTTTATCATTTGCTCTTGCTCCATTTGGAGGCAATCACATCGTCTTTACTTTCTATTAGGTACATGACCTCCTCACGACGTTTAGTCTTGAACAGGTCAATCATATCCACCAGATCGTTGCGATCCAATAGTTTAACTCCGTTGACAGCAGCGAGTGTTTTACAGGATTCCGTGTAGCGTCCGGAAGTGATGACGACAGACTTGTCAGCCGCATAATAGCGCATGGAGGTGTAAATTTCCTGTACCGCGCCCAAACCGACCGGGTTTTGCACAGCATATCGCTTGGCCTGAATCACAACTCTGACACCTTCACGGTCTGTAAACACCAGATCCGCTCCAAAATCCCGGCTACTGGTCGTTTTGTAGATGTCCTTGTAGCCAAGCGCAGATAAAAACCGTTGCAGATAAAGCTCAAATTCCGAGCCATCCTCCATGCGGTCTATATCCTGAATTCCGATTTTTCGCGGGTCCAGATCACGTAAAATCCGATTTCTGCGCCGACGTACCAGTCCTCTGATGATGAGTACAAGTAACAGTAGCAGTACAATGAATCCTATTCCTAATTCCTTATATGCTAATAATTGCTCCAGCAGCATTCCTCTTCCTCTTTTCTACAATAGGCGTGCAGTGGTGTATTCCTTAGCAGGGCATTTCACATCTCACGCTGACACCGTGTTACACAAGGACAGCCCCGCCGGATTCGACGGGGCTGTCTTCATTTTTCCTCAAAACTGCCTATATTCTAAACCCCGCAATATTATTCCCGATTCAGCAGGGACTCTCCGGCAATGCCCGGCTGAGTCATTTGATACGGGTCCAAAATAATGTCCAGTTCTTCCTCAGTCAGTACATTATATAACAGACACAACTCGCGTACCGATTTACCAGTTGTAATCGCCTCACGGGCGATGCGTGATACGACCTCATATCCGAGGTGGGGATTGAGCGCGGTTATAATGCCTACGCTGTTTTCGACATATTCACGACACCGCTCCACGTTCGCTTCAATTCCGTCCACACAATGAATACGGAAGACATGAAAGCCCTGCTTCATAATTTCCAGCGATTGCAGTAGATTGTAGACAAGAACAGGCTCCATCACATTCAATTCTAGCTGACCCGACTCGGAAGCGAGACAGATCGTATGATCATTCCCAATCACCTGAAAAGCAATCTGGTTGATGACCTCACACATTACCGGATTTACTTTACCCGGCATAATGGATGAACCCGGCTGACGGGCGGGCAGACTCAGCTCCCCGAGACCAGCACGCGGCCCCGAGGCCATCAGGCGAATATCATTTGCCACCTTGGACATGTTCATCATGCAAATTTTTAATGCGGCAGACACTTCCGTATAGGCATCTGTGTTTTGAGTGGCATCGACGAGATTTTCGTCAGCCTCTACAGGGAAACCACTTACTTCCGCCAGCACCTTGGCGACACGCTGAATATAACGGCGATCTGCGTTCAAGCCGGTGCCTACCGCAGTTGCGCCCATGTTGACCGCCAGCAAATGCTGCTTCGTGGCACGGACACGTCCGATATCACGGCCCAGCACAAGCGCATAAGCCTGAAACTCCTGTCCTAGCCGGATCGGTACTGCATCCTGTAAGTGGGTTCGGCCCATTTTAATCACACTGTCAAACTCTTTCGCCTTACGGGAAAATGCCTCCTGAAGCTCACTCATGGTGGCCAACAGCTTATCAATCATACTTAGAACAGCCAGATGGACAGCCGTAGGAAAAGCATCGTTTGTCGATTGCGCCATGTTGACATGGTTGTTGGGACTAATCTCCTGATAATCTCCACGCTGCTTGCCGATCAGTTCCAGCGCCCGGTTCGCAATCACTTCATTTGTATTCATATTAATGGATGTGCCTGCGCCGCCCTGAATCGGATCGACGATGAAATGGTCGTGCAACTGTCCTTGAATAACCTCGTCAGCTGCTTGAATAATGGCCTCCGCCTTAGGACGATGCAAGCGGGTCAGCTCCATGTTTACCGTTGCTGCTGCCTTTTTGACTATGGCCATGGCTTTAATCAACTCAGGATGCAGCCGTTGGCCGGTAATTGGAAAATTTTCTTTTGCCCTCAGTGTTTGTACACCGTAATAGGCGTCTGACGGCACTTCCTTGGTACCTAGAAAATCATGCTCCAGCCTCATATTCTTTGACCTCCGCCATATATACTATGATCTTCAATCCGGACCAGCCGAATTGACATAAAGAGAACCTTTAGACGGTCTCCATTTCATTATACGTTCCCATTCCCTTACTTTTCCAGTCGAATAGCAAAAGAAGCATGTTAAATCGTATAACAAGCTATTATCACCTGCATATAACACAGTTATTCGCCAAATACTCAGCAACGGCTCAGGTACGGATGTAGTGCCTACTGTTCCCAATTCAACTTATCCAGAGTTCGAGATAATACAGCCGCTGTTTCTGCTCTCGTCACAGATACAGCCGGGGCAAAACGGCCTTTCCCGTCTCCCTTCATAATGCCCAAGCCAGACAGAGTATTGACAGCAGGAGCTGCCCATGTAGAAATGGCTTGTGCATCCGATAATGACGCTGAGGCACTTCCTGCCGCTGTATCTTCCGCAATCCCGGCGAAGCGCAGAGTCCGCTCTACAATCACAGCCAGCTCCTCCCTCGATACCGGAGTATCAGGTCTGAAGCTTCCGTCCGCATAGCCGTTGATCAGTCCAGCAGAGGCTGCGGTACGCACAGAATCCGCATACCTCGATTCCGATTGTACATCGTCAAAGCCCGTCACCGTGCGATCTGAATGCTCCAGTCCAAGCGTACGAACCAGCATCGCAGCCAGTTCCGAGCGTTGTATCTGGCCATTCGGCTCAAAGCGTACGTTCGATAAGCTTATCTCACCAGTCTCATTAGCGGTGGATGCTGATTGATTTGCCCCTACCACAATCAGACGAGTTGCCAAGCGTGAAATGTCCTTCTGCGCCCAATGACCGGAAATATCGCCAAACGATCCGCTTACATTAGCTTCTCCGCCATCCAGCACGACATAGGTTCCACCCGAACGTCCATACACAGTTAGTTCCTCGCCAGAAGCGATAAAGGGAACCGGATGATAGGACAACTGTCCGGCTTGGTTGGTGGATGCCCTCACTACAGCAAGTTGGCCCATATCTACCGTTGCGGGAACACGTAGCAAATAACGTTCATACCCTTTACCGGAATTATCGCTACCTGCCAACAGTTGCTTGCGCCCATCTTCGCTTCTTAACTCCGCCACAACATCCACAGCCTGCACCAGCTTGCGCCCTGCCGGTATATCTGTACGATTAGACAATTCTTTGTTCGACGTAACCGTAAAGCTCAGGGAAATCTGTTGTACAGGCACCTGCCAGGTGTCAGCCAGCTTTTGAACAGACAATCGACTTGTTGCTACTTCATAGCCACCCTGTGGCGTTTCCACTCGCAGAGTATGAATACAGTCGTTCAAGACGGCACCCAAAGCATCTCCGTTTAGACTCACTTCGAATAGCTTAGCATCCGCTTGCTCTCCTGCACGGATGACGAGCGTACCTTTCGCCCCGTTCCGAATCGCATTTTGTATGTCTGTAGCTGGTATTTGTGCAACTGCTCTTTTCAGCCCGTTTTGCTCTGTCACTATGGACTTGGCTTGTACAACATTAGCGCCTGACGAACCGTTACCATTCTGCCCGCTATTCGCAATCTCACCCTGTCCGTTATTCGTCGTTCCACTCGCGTTACCGCCGGTGTTGTTGCTGCCATTACTCTCCTGCTGATCATCATGTTTATTCCGACCACTCCCGCCATCTGTCGGCGGTTCCACTGTTTGGCGTGGCAAGCCAATTTGAGCAACCAATGGATCATGATCACTTACCCGCCCGTCCGCCGCGCTAAAGTCTGCATTGATATGAACAATATCCAGCACGGATGATTCACTTATGGACGGACTGACCAGTAGATGATCCAGTGTTTGCGAATTTCCCCCATAAATATACGAATACCGTTCCTTCTCATCCAGCTTATCTACCAGATTCGTCAATTCCTGTCCCCGTACCCGAGCGAGCGTTTCCGAAAATTGAAAATCATTCAAATCCCCTAGTACCACAATATTGGCCTGAGGTTTTACTGCCAACACGGACTTCACAAAACCATTCACAATCGTTGCAATCTTCGCCCGCTGTATTTCGCTGCTTCGTACGGGTGGCTGAATCCCTCCGAATGGCGCCTGATCACCCCCTTTGGAATTAAAATGGTTCGCGATTACAATCACCTGCTGACCTTCAAACTCAAATTCAGCGGCCAACGGCTTGCGTGAGTATTTAAATGACGCATTCAGCGGATCAATACGACCGGGATTGAGAGAAAGCCCCTGCTCTCCATAGGTCACAGATGTAACCGAATCTCCCTTCGGCTTGTCCGTCAGCATGACACGTTGCGGATTGTAGAGAAATCCGACCCGAATATTGCCGCCGGGAGCGCCGCCATCCTTATTATTTTCAGGAGCTATATCTGTAAAAGCATACTCCGGCCCTCCATGAGCACGAATCGCCTCAATCAGCACCCGAAAGCTTTCGGAAGCATCTGTGGTGCCGTCATTCTTCTCGCCGTTATTGTCCTGAACCTCCAACAGTCCTACGATATCCGGGTGATTCAAATTCGCGGCGATAGCCTGTCCGAGCTGGTCAATCCGTTTTCCATCACCGGGATCGAAATTTTCCACGTTAAAGGAAGCGACCGTCAGCTTACGATCATCCTGTACCAGACGTGTGCTGGCTGGCTGGAGACCCCCTGACACAATATCCGGCAGACGCTCAGGCAACAGCTTGAAATTACTAAAGCTATAGCTCACAACTCCCGTGATGGGACTCGCAAAACGATCTCCTGTTTTCAACGGAACCGCAGGCTTGGCGTCGATCAAAATCCGCTGCGGATTCAGACTTGCTTCAGTCAGCATCAATCCACCTGCTTCGGTCAATACCTCGCCTGTGTTCGTTCCGTTATCAATCCTGACCGGAATTTCATAACCATATGGACCGATTACACGTGCATCCTTCAACTCTACGCGCATGGCCTCCAGACTTTCGAAAAAGTCCAAACCATCCTCCTGCGGATCAAACACCATCATTCCGTCATTATCCACAACAGATGTCGGCATGACACGTCCCTCTTTTCCAAGCAAAATCGGAGTCGGCAGTGGACGATCCTTGGCGATCACCGAAGCCGAAGAAGCTACAATTTCTGTGGTCGTCAGATCGACTGGCTTGCTGGCATAGGTTCTTTCTGTATATTCCTTCACAAAGCCGCTGACCCGTACCTCATCCCCAACCTGCACACCGCTGCCAGGCTTGTACACTAAAATGGCCTCGGATGTTTTGTCATCCTGATCCACCTTATCGTCCGCCTCCTGGATAAAGAAGCTGCTTCCTTTCACCATCGTCACCATTCCTTCGACATCCTTTACCTTTCGCCCCTCATAAAGTGAACGATGAGTCGCTCCCTGTATATCATGGATACGGAGCTTACCCGGCACATAGACATCTGCATATACACTTGTCCCCACAGACGTAGGTGATGATTGCACCTCCGTCTCTACTAAAGATGCAGGTTCTGCTGAAGCTTTTCCATCGGACAGTAACCCGGGACCTCCACCCGACAGCACCAGCGCCACACTGAGCCATGCGATCCCGAACCTTTTTAATTTCTCGAGTAACGTTACCGCTATGTACTCTTGTTTCATCAAAAGACTCACTCCCCCCAATTTTGGATATGATCACGCTTACAATATATATTCTATGTTTAAATATACCATAAAATAATCAAACCAGTACCTGAATGATGTAAAACGAAGGCTTCCCGCCGTAGCATCATGAGATCAAATTATTGTAAACTTATTCTAATACAGAAAAAGGTGGCACACACGCTATGGAGCATTTGCTTAACGATCAGGTTAAAAACATTCAAATCAGCGGCATTCGCAAGATTGCCAATAAAGTTGCCGCATTGCCAGGAACCCTGTCCTTAACAATTGGACAGCCGGATTTCCCTACCCCTCCGCATATTATGGAAGCTGCCCACCAGGCGATTAACGAAGGACGCACCTCCTATACGCCAAATCCGGGACTGCCCGAACTGAGAGAAGCGGCAGCGGCGTTTGTATCCCATAAATACGGACTGAATTACCGTGGACAGAATGAGGTTATCGTAACGAACGGAGCCAGCGAAGCGCTGGATATTGCCTTGCGTACGATTTTGTCACCCGGTGACGAAGTCATTTTGCCTGTGCCCATCTACCCCGGATACGAGCCATTGATTCGCTTGTCAGGTGGCGTGCCCGTGCTGGCTGACACCCGCAACAGCGGCTTTAAGCTGACCGCCGAGGTACTGGAGCCTTATTTGACCGAACGGACGAAAGCCGTCATCCTCGGATACCCTTCGAACCCAACCGGACGAGTCATGAGCCGTGAAGAGTTGGAATCTGTGGCAGATTTACTGAGAGACCGCGATCTGTTTATCATTTCAGATGAAATATACAGCGAACTGATTTACGATGCGTCACACGTGTCTATTGCTGCCCTTCCAGGCATGCGGGAACGCACCATCGTCATCAACGGCCTATCCAAATCGCACTCCATGACGGGCTGGCGTATTGGTTTTACGCTTGCACCTGCTGAAATCACACAGCACATGGTCAAAGTTCATCAGTACAACGTGACCTGTGCCAGCTCGATCAGCCAATATGCTGCGCTGGAAGCCTTGACCGTCGGTATCGACGATGCACTTCCGATGCGCGAGGAATACCGCAAGCGCCGTGATTATGTGCATGGAAGGCTGACAGACATGGGCATTCCACTCGAAAAACCCGAGGGGGCCTTTTATCTATTTCCTTCTATCGCCCATTTTGGCTTAAGCTCAATGGATTTCACCCTGAAGCTGCTGGAAGAGCATGGGGTGGCTGTCGTGCCCGGAGATGCCTTTTCCTCCTATGGCGAAGGATACATTCGGTTGTCCTATGCTTACGGACAGGATGTGCTGGAGCAGGGATTGGATAAAATAGAGATGTTTGTTAAAGGGATTGTGGGGCGTTAAGGTGGGAGGAAGCGCTTCGCGGTCCATTTGATCTTCCGATCGCTGTTGCAGGGGGATTCTTGGATTGTATAAGACATTTAGTGGTAAGAATCCCCCTGCAAAGGCGAACGCTATCGCTTCTTCAGATTCAAATGGCCCGCTTCGCTACTACCCGCCTTAAAGTCCCTCAAATCTCTTTAAGTATGTGGGGCGCAGGGAAAAGAAGTGCCCCTCTCACCGCTTTGCACGGTGAGAGAATATAAAACAGGCTCTTGAATCACCCGTACAGGTGATTCAAGAGCCTGTTTTATATTCTCTCAACATCGGCGTGGGATTCATTCGTGTTAGCTTTAAGCACAACGCAGCGGAGGAGGCGGAATGGTGCTGGACAAGCGAAGCGGTCGCCTTTAAATTTCGATTTTCACCTTTATATTTCAAATCAAAAAAATCGGAATTTAACAGCGATGGTAAGCACCATCCACCACCGTAGCGGCCTTTAAAGCTCAAACCTGAATCCACGCACGCGCCCCTATCACTCTCTTATTTTAAATGCATTTTGAATTGCAGGAACAATTCATTGTAATGAGCCAGCATCCGCTTGCCCAGGTTGTCGTAGACCTCTAGCTTATCGGTAATCTCAGATGGAGGATAGAAGCGCTCATCACCGGATATATCTTTGGGCAACAGCTTCTTTCCATCCGCATTAGGCGTGGAGTAACCTACAAACTCGGCATTTTGGGCGGCTACATCGGGCTGCATCATAAAATTAATAAATTTATGGGCCGCGTCCACATGGGTAGCGGTTTTCGGAATAACCATGTTATCAAACCACAGGTTGGAGCCTTCATCCGGCACGATGTAATCCAGCTTGTCGTTCTCATCCATGATTTCGGACGCATCGCCGGACCACACAACCCCGGCAGCAGCTTCCTCGTTTGCCAGCAGCATTTTAATCTCGTCACCGACAACGGCCTTCACATTGGGCGCTAATTTCTCCAGCTTCGTTAAAGCCTGCTGCAAATGCGCCTCATTCGTATCGTTCAAGGAATAGTGGAGGCTGTTCAGCGACATACCCACGACTTCCCTCGCACCATCGACCAGCAGGAGATTGTTACGCAGCTTCGGATTCCACAGACCATCCCAGCTATGAAAATCAATGCCTTTCGTTAGCTCCGGGTTGAACACAATGCCAACCGTACCCCAAAAATACGGCACAGAGTATTGGTTTCTCGGGTCAAACGAAAGGTTCAGAAAATGAGCATCCACATGCTTCAAATTCGGCAGCTTGCTGTGATCCAGCGGGAGCAACAGGTGCTCCTGCTTCATTTTAGCCAGAGCATACTCCGAAGGAACCGCTACATCAAACGATGTTCCTCCCTGCTCAATTTTCGTCAGCATCGCCTCATTGGAGTCAAATGTCTGATAAATGACGGTAATCCCCGTCTCCTTCTGGAACCTTACCAGCAGATCAGGGTCGATATAGTCTCCCCAGTTGTAGACCGTCAGCGTATTGCCACCGGAATAGCCTTGACTGGAATTGAGCCATGCCGCCACCCCCATCAGACTGAACGAGACGATAAAAATCGACAGAAACACGCGCACAAGCGACTTCATCTAGGTACCCCCATTTCCGCCGCAGGCTCCTTTTTCCCATTCCGATTCGCCTTACGCATAATAAAGTAGTAACCCACGACCAACAGCACGGTAAACAGGAAAATGAGCGTGGACAGCGCATTAATGGACAGGGAAACCCCTTGGCGGGCACGCGAGTAAATTTCCACCGATAAGGTCGAATAGCCGCTGCCTGTCACAAAAAAGGTCACCGCAAAATCGTCCAGCGAGTACGTTAACGCCATAAAGAAGCCCGCGTAAATCCCCGGCTTGATAAAAGGTAAAATGACCTTGGTTAGCACATCCATCCGGCTGGCACCCAAATCCCGGGCCGCATCCACCAGAGATGGACTCATTTCCTGAAGGCGCGGCAAAATCATAATGACTGCAATCGGCACACTAAATGCAATATGGGACAACAACACCGAGTAAAAGCCCAGCTTGATCCCCACCATCGTGAACAAAATGAGGAAGGATGCGCCAATAATGACGTCCGGGTTCACGATCAGCACATTGTTGAGCGACAGCAACGTATTTTTGACCCGACGGTTCTGCATCTGGTGAATAGCCAGCGCTCCCATGATGCCAATCATCGTGGCCAGCGCAGACGACAATAACGCAATAACCAAGGTGTTAATGACAATAATGATCAAACGGGTGTCGGCAAACACCTCTTTGTAGTATTGGAGCGTAAAGCCTTCAAATTGGTGCATCGTCCCGCCACTATTGAACGAATAATACATCAAGTACAAAATAGGTGCATACAACACAAGAAAAACGAGCACCAAATAAATATTCCCGAATCGGTTCTTATTTGCCATGCCGCACCCTCCGTTTCGTTCCCGAGGTCATCAGCATAAGGATCGCCATCGCCAAAATCAGGAACACCGCAACCGTAGAGCCCATACCCCAATCCTGTGTGACCAGAAAATGCTGCTCAATCGCCGTTCCCAGTGTAATAACACGGTTGCCCGCAATCAGACGGGTAATCATAAACAGCGACAGCGCCGGGATGAATACCGCCATACACCCGGATCGCACACCAGATAGCGTTAATGGGAAAATGACCCGGCGAAACGTCGTCCACTTGGAAGCGCCCAGATCACGCGCGGCGTCCAGCAGTGAAGGGTTCAGCCCTTCCAGCGCGTTGTAGATGGGCAAAATCATAAACGGCACAAAAATATAAACCGATACAAACACAAAGCTGGAACTGGTAAACAATAATTGCTGACCACCCCATCCGACCAAGTCCAACACAGCATTCACCGGACCATAAGCACCAAAAATCCCGATAAAAGCATACGTTTTAAGCAGCAAGTTAATCCATGTCGGCAAAATAATGAGCAACAGCCACAGCTGCTTATGCTTGGTTCGGGTCAGCAAATACGCCGCCGGATAAGCCACGAACAGCGAAAATATCGTAATCAACAACGCATACCAAAACGAGCTAAGCGTCATGCTCAAATAGACAGGGGTCAGAAATTGGACATAGTTATTGAACGTGAAATGACCGTCTACATCAAATAGCGAATAGTAAAATACAAGCACGACCGGGGCTGCCACAAACAGCACAATCCATAAATAGTAAGGCAGCAGATACGCTGCTCTCGTATTACCGGACATGCTGCTCCACCTCTTCATAGGCCTCCAGACGCCGATCAAATTCTTCCTCTGTTTCCCCGAACCGCATCACATGGATCGCTTCCGGGTCAAAATGGAGGCCGATTTCACTACCCAGCTCCGCTTTCTTGGTAGAATGCACCAGCCACTCCTGACCAGAATCGTCATAGCAGCTAATTTCATAGTGAACACCGCGAAATAGCTGGGTATCCACCTTTACTCGCAGTTTGCCCTCTGTTACGGTTGTAATCTCCAAATCCTCGGGGCGAATGACAATTTCAATCGGTTCGTTCGAGCGCAATCCTCCATCAACACATTCAAACTGCCGACCGTTAAACTCCACCTGATAATCCTCAATCATGCGTCCTGGGACAATGTTGGATTCGCCGATGAAATCCGCAACAAACCGATTGATCGGCTCATCATAAATATCATTCGGCGTACCGCTCTGCTCAATCTTCCCTTTGTTCATAACAAAAATTTCGTCCGACATCGCCAGCGCTTCCTCCTGATCATGCGTAACGAAAATAAAGGTGATCCCAAGACGCTGCTGCATTTCACGCAAAATGTACTGCATTTCTGTCCGCAGCTTTAAATCCAGTGCAGATAGCGGCTCATCCAGCAGCAAAACGTCTGGCTCATTGACGATGGCCCGTGCAATGGCGACACGCTGGCGTTGCCCCCCGGACATTTCAGAAATTTCCCGTTCGTCGTAGCCCTCTAGATTGACAAAGGACAATGCCTGTGCAACCTTCTCCTGAATGGCCTTGTTGTTCATCTTTTTGATTCGCAGACCAAAAGCCACATTTTCAAACACATTCAGATGTGGAAATAAGGCATAGTCCTGAAAAACGGTATTGACCTGTCGTTCATTGGCTGGAACACGATTAATCAGCTTGTCATTCAAATAAATCGAGCCTTCCGTCGGCTCTGCAAAACCCGCAATCATACGCAAAATCGTCGTTTTACCGCAGCCGGAGGGACCCAGCAGCGTATAGAATTTGCCGCGTTCAATCTCAAAGCTGACATCAGCCAGCACCGGTGGATCGTTGTCATATTGCTTGGTCACCCGTTCGAATCGGATGATGGTTTGCTTTCCCATAACACCCTCCCTCAACATTCGACTTCATTCCATTTCATTCACTACATTAAATATATTTATTTCAGACCGTATCATTTAACCTTGAGATTTCCATGTAAAATAGTCTGTCAGCACACGAATCGCCACACCAATGGCTTCCTCGGCAGGCTCCAGCTTGGCATGGTGCAGGCCATAAGGCGTATCGACGCCAAGCCAGAACATCAGCCCCGGAATTCGTTCCAGAAAATATCCGAAGTCCTCTCCGGTCATCGCTTCTGCACATTCAATGAGCTGTACATCCTGCCGTTCACGGACCCAGTTCATAAATTCCTCTGTCACCTTGGCTTCATTGAACACTTGTAAATAATTCGAGCCATAATCAATCTTTGCCTGGCATTCGAATCCAGCTTCCATCCCACGCACCAGCGCTTCAATCCGAGATTTGACCAGTGTCATCGTGTCGGCGGATAACGTGCGAATGGTGCCCTCCAAACGGGCTGTTTCAGCAATAATATTCTGCTTGGTACCGCCGCTGATCTTGCCAATCGTAATGACCGCTGAATCCAACGGGTTCACATTACGGGCCACAACCGTTTGCATTTGTCCGACCAACTGGCAGGCCGCCACCACCATGTCATTCGCTTTGTGTGGATATGCCGCATGTCCACCTGTACCCTTTAGATTGATAAACAGCTCTGATGTGTTCGCAAACAAAATACCAGGGCGAGTCGCAATCGTGCCCACCGGATATTCCGGTGCAACATGCAGGGCGACGATTTCATCTGGCATCCAGTCTGCTAGCTCGGCGCTATCCCGCATCGGCAACGCTCCGCCCGGTCCTTCCTCGGCAGGCTGAAACAGTACGACCAGGTCATCCTTGATCGGGTGGTTTGCAAAGTGAGAAACAATTCCCAATCCAATCGTCATATGTAAATCATGACCACAAGCGTGCATGTAGCCGGGATGGGTCGAACGGAAATCATAGCCCGTCTCTTCCACAATTGGCAAGCCATCCATATCGCAGCGATATCCATAACGGCGCGCAGGAGCCGTCCCATGAATCAACACCAGTACGCCAGTACGCCATGTACGAATGTCCAGATGCTTCTGAGGGAGCGTTGCCAAATAATTCAGCAGATATTGCTGCGTTTTAAATTCCTCAAAACCAGGCTCGGGGATTTGATGCAAATCCCTTCGTATTTGAACAAAAGAACGATAATCGACCATGCTCATTCCGCTGATCCGCCTCCTTTTCCTAACTTATCAGGTTTATCAGACAAAAGAACAAAAGGACAAAAGCCCGGCGCAGCCGCCGAGCCTTGTCCGTTGTGCTTCGTCCCTAAATTGTGCTGTCAATGCATCATGCCACTGACAAGGAATCGTTCACCTTTTGTGCATTTAAAAACTCTTTTTTCAGTCTTACAGAACGCGCAGTTCTTTCAAAATCTCAGTTTTAGATTTGGTCTTATCGTCAACCTGTTTGATCACACGTGCAGGTGTACCCGCCACTACGGAGTATTCAGGTACATCTTCGGTTACGACAGCTCCGGCTGCAACAACTGCACCTTTACCAATTCGTACGCCTTCCAACACGACCGAGTTCGCACCGATCAATACATCGTCTTCTACCACAACAGGCTGTGCAGAAGGAGGTTCAATAACACCGGCAAGGACCACGCCTGCACCGATGTGACACATGTTACCTACTTTAACACGGCCGCCAAGTACAGCATTCATATCAATCATTGTGCCTTCACCAATAGTGACACCGATGTTAATGACTGCACCCATCATAATGACTGCGTTATTACCGATACCAACCATATCGCGAATATACGCGCCTGGCTCGATGCGGGCATTGATGCCTTTCAGATCGAGCATAGGCACTGCGGAATTGCGGCGGTCGTTTTCCACCACATAGTCTTCTTCGTTAGCATTAACACTGTCCAGAACAGGCTTGATGTCGGCCCAATCGCCAAATACAACGCCGCTGTCTCCGGAAATAAAAGCTTGAACATTCTCACCGAATGATGCGGAAGCCAAAGCCCCTTTTACATATACTTTAACAGGTGTTTTTTTCTTGCTGTTTTTAATCACGTTGATGACTTCTTGTGTGTTCATTTCGATGGACATAGTAAATCGAACAACTCCTTCATCGCTTCATACGACTTCGCAAGCCGGAATAATCTTATTCTCTCATCTTTTATAGCACAAAAGTACAGGTCCCGCAATTACGGATTCGAGTTACTTGTTGGCTTGCAGGCTGTCCAGCGATGTATAAATGAAGGATTCGAATCCTTCGGCAGGCTTGCCTTGAGGAATGCTTACCTTCACGATGAAGCCGCCTGTTTTATTTTCCACTACAATATATTGACGTGTACCCTTCGAGCCGCTCGCTTGCAGGAACAGACGGCTGCTGGTTAGCGCTTGAGGCACTTTGGCTTTGTCTACTTTCACCGCTTTACCGATAGAAGACAGATCCTTTTCGCCTTTCTTTTGAAGCTCGTCCAGATTAAAATCGGAAGGCAGCTTCGTAATTTCAGCGTAATAGTTATCATCTACAGCCAAGGCTACGCGGTTTTGATCAGGAAACAGGGACATAGGGTCAAACACATACAGTGAATATCCCTCTCCTTTTGCCAATGTAGCTGTCTGCTTTTCCTTTTTCCCTTCAAGGCCAAGCTCAAAAACTTTCGTTTTCGAGCGTTCACCGCCTACTGCCTGACTGGAGCTGCCGTTTTGCGTGCCGCCAGCTTCTATTTTTTCAATTTTCGTCAAAATCAGTTGCTTGGCAGTCGCGTCGCCTTCCACTGCTTTTTCGTTGTATTCAAATGCGACCGAATCGCCTTCCTTAAGTCCGGCTACCACCGTGTCTAGTCCGTCACCCAGCTGGAAAGATCGGGCTTCACCATTGGTTTCAATTTCAACCGTGTGCGGGTCAGCAGCTCCGTTGTACACACCTGTTCCCTTTTTGGCCTCCGGCTCGGCGATCGGCTCCGATTTCACTTGTGGCTGTTGCGTTTGCGGTTGGTCTGCCCCTTGAGGTGCAGTATTATTGGTTTGCGGTTTCGTTCCACAGCCTGACAGAGCCAGCGCTGCTACTACAGTTAACAGTATGATTGAAAATGTGTTGCTTTTTTTCATAAAATCCACCTCCACTATAATAGACGAGTTTGTGCGGCAAAAGTTCTACGCAGCTTCATACTTATAATCCTTCCTCCTGCTCCCGCTTTTTATATTCTCAGGATTTTAGAAAAATCATAATTCCACGCGGATGTCAGGTACGGTATAATGGGCTGTACTAAACCTAATTTTCGAGATATCGATGGAAGGAAGCGTACACGCACTATTCTTACTCCGTAACTGGACGAAGCTTTCACAAGTTCTACCGTTATTATGACATTGGAGCCGATCCTTGTCATGCTCGATTCTTTTTTTGTTTTTCCGTACAGGCACAAACCGCGCTCTGCCTTACAATTTGGTGCAGGATTCTTCATCCTGTTCGGGGTATGGATTTTTATCCGGTACGGAACGGATTTCAAGAAGCAAGTTGTCCACCAAAGTGAATTGCCTGCCAGTGAGCTTCCCCTTAAGACGGGCTCCTCACTTATTTACCCCATTTTCATGAACGGTACTCAATTAAATGATCTCAATGATAAAAAGGAAAGGCGGAATCCCTTATGAAATCCATCGTATCCAAACGCTGGCTGTTAGCTCGACTATATGAGCCAGATATCATCATCGCAGACTGCCGTTCTCTGCTCGGACAAGCCGGAGCGGGGCGGGCTCAATTTAATGAGGATCATATTCCGGGGGCTGTTCACTTCGACCTGGAGGAAGACCTCACGGCTCCTCTGAGTAAACATGGCGGACGGCATCCTTTACCGGATGCTGACACATTTGCTGCGCGCCTGAGTCGCGCCGGAATCAACGCCTCTTCACGCATCATCGCCTACGACGATCAAGGCGGCATGATGGCTTCCCGCTTCTGGTGGCTGCTGCGCTATTTGGGTCATGAGCAGGTGTATGTGCTGGATGAAGGCTACAGCGCTTGGAAAGAAGCGAAGTTCCCAGTCACGGCAGACCAGCCGATTCGCATTCCCTCGACCTTTGCAGCGAACCTTCAGCCACAAATGCTCACAAGTATGGAAGAAGTACACCGTATTTCCGAAGGTTCGTTTCCCGCTGGCTCCCATATCGGTTTTTCACCTATATTGATCGACTCCAGAGAGCGACCGCGCTACCTGGGACTGGAAGAGCCCATAGATCAAGCAGCGGGACATATCCCAGGTGCGGTGAATTTCTTCTGGAAAGAGGTCTTGGACGAAAAGGGTACATTTAAAAGCACAGAGCAGTTGAAACAGCATTTCTCAGACCTCGATCAGAACGCTGAGATCATCGTATATTGCGGCTCAGGCGTATCCGCCTGCCCGAATGTGCTGGCCTTGAATGAGGCAGGATTTAGTAATGTGAGACTCTATCCGGGGAGCTGGAGCGATTGGATTAGCTATGAGGAAAATCCGGTGGCTACCGGGGAGAAATAAACATTCTCAACGGATACACAGGTTCTAAAAGCAATTAAACTGCCTAAGCAACTATAGCTCTGAACTGCACCCCAATTGTTAGACACCATCTAACATTGGAGGTGCAGTTTTTGTAATGGCTAAAGTGACCACACAAGTACAAGCAGAGACACCACAAAAAAATTGTCTATATAGATTGAATTAAAGTTCATAGCAAACGTTGCAGGGAAAATGAACCATTTGTCGAATATGAAACAGATCAAAAAATCGGACAAGTGGGGAACGTCATGAATAAGCAGAATGAACTGGAAAAAGTAGTAGAAGTCATGAAACAAGCTAAAGAACGCCGAATGTATGAACGTTATCAAGCCATCTATTTGCATTTGAAAGGTACATCCATGACGGTGATCGCTGACATTCTGAATCGAAATCGAATGACCTTGAGCCATTACATTCATACGTACAAAAACGGCGGGCGGGCTGCCTTGCAGCTCAAGCACTCTCCGGGTGCCCCCTCTCGGTTGACGAAGGAACAGCAGGATCGGTTGAAACAAACGGTGGCCTATTCGGTGCCCCACGAGGTCGGCTTCACGGCCAACTACAACTGGACCCTTGAGCTCATCGCCACGTATGTGGAGCGAGAATGGGGCCACCGCTACTCGCTTCGTGGCATCTCCAAAGTGATGGAACACTTAGGACTCAGCTACACCAAACCGACCTATACCCTCGCAACGGTAGATCATGAGTAGCAACGCCCGTTTACCGAAACGACGTTTCCCGATTTAAAAAAAGATTGTTGAATGACGAAATCGATCATCTGCTGTTTGAAGATGAATCGATGATTCGAGACTACCAAGCGATTCAGAAAACCTGGTTTCTCCGAGGCAAACAGCGAATCATCCAAACGACGGGCAAGCACCGTGGTGTCAAGTTGCTGGCTACGGTAGACTATGCGACAGGGCAGATCGTTTGGCAAGAAGACGAACAATATACCGCCGAGACCTTTTTAGCATGTCTTCAGAAAGTTCTTGAGGTATACCCTGAGGGAATATCGTCATCGTATTAGATAACGCCCGAATTCATCATGCGAAGCTGCTACAACCTTTTGGGGACGAACAAAAAAAATCGGCTTGGATTCGTGTTTCTGCCGCCTTACAGTCCTCAACTGAACATCGTGGAAGGACTCTGGAATGGCTTAAATCCAGTGTCATCAACAATGGTGTTCTATTCCACCGTTGCCGAAATCCGTCTGCGTGTAGGGCAGTTTATGGATGAAATCATGAAGAGCCCGCAAGTCATATAGAAGAATCTACAGGAATTAATCCATTATGTTGTTTAAAACGTTCAGTTAAATCTACAGTTAAACCGATATAGTATAATTCTTGTGTATAGTAGTTCCAATAGCAATATATACCAGAAGATGCCCAACCATAACTATCATTTGGTGAGCATAAATCATCAAGAGCCTCTGCTATTTAATGCATCTCGTTACGATGATACGCGTCCATTATTATAGTTCCAAACATCTCTCTTCTCCTTGTTCTCTACTAAAATTTATTAGCTTTAAGATATTAACTATATAGAAAAATATACCATGAGCTATCATTTCATTTTAAGCCCTAATTTCACATAACGTTCTTGTATTCTCGAACCCGAGGACCTTAAGGCCGGCTTGACCGGCCGGGTCCGCTTGCACTTAGGTTCGCAGGGTTATCTGCCTGACTTCACTTCCTCGAAATGCCTCGGGCAGATCAAGGCTCCGCCAGGAGCCACAGCGTGAATATGTTGTTATCTGATGAATTTGCCCCACATCTCCGAATTAAGACAGGACGTTGACCCACATTTAATTACTAATGTTATAATATATTTCAACTGAATATCTATTTACTCGTCAATTTCATTTAATAATTCTTTTTCAATTTCCTTTTCAAGCAAAAAATATCTTCTAATTCCATCCCAGCAATCCGAAAAGATTTCTTGAATCTCTACTTCCTCTAAATTGTAATCACTAGAATCTGTATATATTTTAAGTTCATCATTAGCAACGTCGAATTCAGAATCAAATATTGTATCACCCATTGGGTGTAGGCCTGAAATTTTCAAGGATAGCCCCAGAGAAACAGTTATTTCTCTCGTTTTGTCATCTTCGTAAAGAAATGCACTAAGGTTGAATTTATCATCACTTCTCTCAAATATAACTTCTTCCTCCCACTCGTACTCCATTAGAAAATCCATAATTTCTTCTAATATCTTTCTTATTTCATTCTTAACCTTACTAATCCTTATACAATACGCCTCTACATCTATTTCTTTCAATCCTTCATAATCATACATTGGAAAATGTCTTCCATCATTCTCGAGACCTCTAAGATGAGCAATTATCAAGTCATTTTCAAAATCAATAATAAGTCTTTCAGGAATAAATATAAAATCAATATAATTATTACTTCCTTCAGAATTAGCTCCTGAAACTTCAAAAATAATAAATGTATTTGAGCTAGAGACTTCGGCCCATGGTTTTTGAGTTCCTCTTATGTCTGTACTAGATTTAATATAATCCGGAACTATTTTGCTTAAATAATTCTGCAATGATGTGCTAGTAATAAATCGTTCATGTTCAACTGCTTCGGGGGCTTCTCCATTTAGTGCCTTTATCAGAAAATGTGTCCATATTCCATGTCCTAGTTCTGGACTACCGTACGATTTCTCTCCACGTGAACATGACAGAAACATAGCTCTATAATTGCTTGATCGCACAAAATCGCTAAACTCTTTGGTATTCATATCAGCAATAAAATCTCTGCTAACTAATTGCTCACCAATATAACTCGCACATGCATCTATAAATATCAAACATTGATTACATCTTGAGTTTCTTAGTGGCTCCATTAATATTCGGTTTAGTGAAACAGTAGTTTCTTGTATATTATTGGGGTGAGTGTCCCACGTTGTTATTTTGTTATATCCTCCATCATAAAATCCATGACCAGCATAATAGAAAATAAATCGATCACTTTCAGTAAGATTTGATATCTCATATTGAAGTTCTTCATTAAGCGCGGATTTTGTCGCATCAACATCAAGCCAAAGCTTAATATTTTCTTGAGGTACTTTAAGATTATTTATAAGCCATTGTTGAAATGCTATTGCATCATTCCTCGCATAATCAACTGTCTTGATTCTAAATTGATAATTTTCCACTGCTATTATTACTGCGAATATATTCCCATGAAATCCTGAATTCATAAAACACCACCCATGAATCTGTATAATTTCTTCGAGCAACAGGACGTTGCGAATGTAATACTTTCACTCTCTCTGGGGCAGATCTTTTAGATAACGTTCTAGTATTCACGACCCAGCCTATACTGGGTGTCCGGCGACTGCCGGAACAAGGACGAATGTCCGCAGCGTGAATATTATGTTAGGTGTAGTCGAAACCTCTACAAAGTATACTTAATCATTTTCTAAAAATGATGAGTCTTTTCTGTGTTAATTCCAGGACCAAAGCTAATATCTCTTGTATCTCTAATTTTTTTAAATTCATTAAGACCTGGATAAGGCTTCTTTGTTTTTTCTTCTTCTCTATACTGTGGGCGATGCATTCTGAAATTCATATCAATATGAGGACCGGACTGTACAATTAGAAAACCTGCTTCCATACGATAAGACGGCGTAAGGAATCTTCTAATCATATCGCATATATAATTCCCAGCTCTCGTCAATTCAACAATCAAATCTTGAACTAAACTTACATGGAATTTATATTTATTGAGCAAATCATTATATTTTTCTTCGGTGTGCTCTTTAGTGCTATAAAACCTTTCAGTGTAATAGTGGTCATTTCTCTCTTCGCTATACTTATGAAAAACAGATAAAAAGTCGTTCAGTATTTCAAGAAAGTTTTCGAAAGATTCTTTTAAATCTGGGTATACAGTAGGCCAGATACGAGAAAATAAATATGTCTTAACTCCTTGTAATTTAGCTTCCATTTCAATTGATATAGAGCTACCTCCTGCTCCGATTAACCATGATGTCCATGCTTCCCAATTATTTAAATCGCATAAATCAGACCATTTATCAATAAAAGTCATATAAATCTCTTCATCTCGTTGTTTCTGATTATCAATACTTAATGAATCTTTCACCCATTGTTCATGTGTCTCTTTAATTTTGTTTAAGTGTTCAACGGTGTAACCTCCTGGCTGATCATCAATAACTTTATGATGTATTTTACATAATAAAATCAAATTCCTATATCGGTCTCTCTCATCTGAATTAAGTATCGATTCTCCACGCGCCCCATCGGTTTCTCTTGCTACAATGTGACATTCGTCTCCAATCACTGACTCATCATCAGTTTCAGTTTCATCCATGACCAACTCCATTCGACATAAAGCACACCTGTTTGCTGCACGTCCCCAAAGCATTTTTCTAGTCTTCGAAGAAATACTCATTATTTATGTCTCCTTATCATTAGTCGATTTCACCTAACGTTCGGGTATTCACGACGTCCTATCGACTTAAGGCAGCGAAGCTGCCGGGTGCGCGTCAGCGCACTTAGTCGATTGGATGTGTCCGGCTGATTCCGCTTCCTCGCTACTGAAAATCTATCCCCGAAAATACTTCTAACTTCTGCCGGACCGAGGGGCGAATGCCCCAAAGCGTGAATACGGTGTTAGGTGGAATTATTGCCAACTTTGAGTTCCTTACAATCTTTGATTTCTTCATTAACAGGCACGATCCTCTAAATTGGGAATATCTGATTCTTCCATTGCTTTGTTCGTATCAAAATCAATATAAATTCCTGATATTTTCCCTGTGTTTTTCAATATAGTGAATGTAAGTTCATAATTATCTACCATAAAACTAATATCACTTATTGTTTGAGTTTGAGGCTCTTCGGCAACATCTTTACCGTAAGTAAATTTAATTTTTTCAATAGTATCGCCAACAAAAATGCCTCGTTTTGTTGGCACATTAATCAGATTTATTGAAACAATACGGCCTGATTTAAGGGTTGCATTATATAAGTAGTCGAATCTCAATTCTTCATTTTCCTTATCGGGGTAGGAAACTTGATACCAATCAAAAGACATTCCATTAACTTCACCCGCTGCCCTAATTCTAATATTCTCATTTGTTTCACCAATTGGAATATGTAATTTTGATGTTAGATCTTCCAACGGAGTTTTATTATTCAGAGTTAAACCATTGTAGATCACATCAAGATCAGCACTTGAAATCACTTCAGGACTGGGGTTTGCTATTTCAGTCGATCCATCAGAAGGAGTTTGGTTAATAGATTTATTTTGTAGACTTGGAGTTCCACCAATTGCATTGGATTCAGCTCTTTTACATCCTATCAACATTACAGATAGCATTAATACAATACATATTAATAAAACACAACTTTTTCTTATCATGAGATAATGCCCCCTCTTATTTTATATCCATTAGCTATAATTTCACCTAACGTTTCTGTATTCATGAACCCCGAAGGGGTTGTCTGCTGAAATTCTTCTTCGAAATCCTTCCCGCAGACCAAAGGCTCCGTTAAGAGCCGCAGCTTGAATATGATGTTAAGTGAAGTTCTATCCTTCCCTGAAACACCCACTAAAAACTTCCAGCTTCATTAACGTAGGAGTTCAAAGTGCTCTAGATCAACATTGAATTTGCCCTTTATTAATATATCTAACCCTAATAATCCGTTAATATTATGAAATCTAAATGAAGTAAAGTCTATTGGGTATCCCTTAAGATATATTCTCCTACCTGTATCCCTTCTATCGTTTTGGTAAACGCGTGTTCTTTACCTCCAATTCCATAACTTGTTATAATATCATCTTCTAAGCCAACTCGAATTCCAATATCATCTACTTCGTCCTGTGAAATCAACGTATGACTTGCTCCCGTATCAGTAACTACATTATTTATTACTTTCTTCTGTCCATTATAATGAATCGTTATTTCCGTAAATAACAATCCATCTCTATATTCAATTTTCATCTATAGATATCTCCTTAGACCAACATTCTTCCGAACTTTCACAATAACCCGATCCTTAGAAGTATGATAAATCAAGGTCTTATCTTTGCTATTCAATAATTCTTTTGTCGCTTCTTCATCACTCACGGGGCCAATTACAGCAACATCATCTATGAATTCTTGATTATCTTTCTCTTCAGAATGAAGAATTTCGAACTTCACAAATTGATTCGGAAAGATTTGTTGTACTTCTTGCCACTTCACCTTAATCCCTCCAAGCGTTTTTGGTAGTATTATATCATTTATTTAATCTTATGGCTTTCAATAAAAATTTCACTTAACGTTCCTGTATTCACGACCCAACGTATGTTGGGTGTCCGGCGCATGCCGGACCCAGGGCGTATGCCCGCAGCGTGAATATTATGTTACAAGATGTTGGCGTCTTCTTCGAGTTACTGAATTAAGATTTTTAATTTATCAAGGAAATTTTTACTGAACAATCCTGTTAGTGATCCTATAATAAAACCACCTAAAAAATCCTCAACGGTAATTGCTTTGGTAGTATTAGATTTCCTAGCTGTTACTAATGCAACTAACAGCCCTAATAGTATACTTCCTGACATTGAACTCCAATTGATTTGAGTAAGACTATTGGATGATATTAAACTAAGTTTAATAAGATACCCACAAATTGATCCAAGCATACTTCCTGTAGGTACAGCAAATGCAGACGGATATATTTTTATTTTTTGAGTTATAGAACTATTAATAGCAGTACCATTTTCAGACTCTTTGTAACTTGTTTTAAATTGCGTTTCGCCAACTTTTGATTTTAATAAGTGGGGCGCCTTGAAACTAAAAGGGAATGTTAACGTTTCTCCAGCAGCTAAAGTAAATCCTTTGTTTAATTCGTTTGAACTTCCTAACTCACTTTGCAAATTTATTTTATCTATAATTCTTTTTAGCTTATCTTTATTTATTAAAAATGCTCTTTTAAGAAATCTATCCTCTTCTATTTTTCCCATCACATCATGTTCAATTCGTTCAACATCTTCCCAATCATCTATTTTCAAGGCTTCGATGGCCCACGTTGGTGTACTTTTAACAGTTTTCTTACCTGTGAGATATCCAAACATCCCGGCATATATATCTATTACTTGTACGAATAATAAAACAAATTTTTGAAATGTATTCAAAGAGTTTAGTTGATTTCTTTCATATGCACTATCAATCTGTTTTTGCATTTCATTAATTATTTTATTTTTCTTTTCCTCTAGCTCAGACAATTCCACATTTTCAATTTCATTTAATGAAGTTAATTGTTGACCAATCGTATGTGTAGGAAAAACATCTAATTGATGAATGTCCTTACCTGATATGTTTGTTACATTTACGGAAATAGTGTATTGTGTACTGCCTACAATCTGTTCATCTGCTACAATATCTATTTTGAGTTTTTTGTTTTTCATGTAAAGCCCCCATAAACTCTTTAAATTTCTGTCTGCGTTAATTTCTTATAACGTTCCCGTATTCACGACGCCCAGCGAATGCTGGGTGTGTCCGGCTGCCCCCGCTTCCCCGAAATCCTCCTGCCGGACCGAGGGCGTATGCCCGATGCGTGAATATAATGTTATCTGATGTCAGCCCTCCTTAGAGCCACTAACTCACTTATTTTGGGCTTCTTCAGTAATTTTAAAGTTTTCTTGCTTTGATAACGAAGGTTACAGGAAACATCTTCGCTCTTTTTACGAAATCATTATTTTCATCGTGCAATTGTATGATTTCATTCTCGGTTTCTTCAATCATTTGTTCAATAACAAACCCTGCTTTCGCCAACGCATTTATATAGGTTGATAGTTTACGGTCAGATAAGGTTAGCGCGCCTTGACAAAAATCAGGAGATACCGAATACCAAGATTCATCGAAATAACACTTGTTAAAAGCAAATCTATTATTTTCTTCAACAACACATTTGTGTATAGGATGAGACCAACTGAAAATAAAAACGCAGTCTTTTTTTAAATAAGAAGCAATTCGACAAAAAGTGCCTTCTAGGTCGGTTGTCCAGCCTATGGTGTAAATCGAATAAACAAAGTCAAAATAATCTACAGGTATGTCACATTCTTCTTCCATGGGAGAACAGATCAATTTTGCCGAAAGACCACACGCCGTCAAATGTTGTTTTGCCTTCTCAATTTGTTTTTCTGATATATCCACCCCCCATAGTTCAGATGCTTTGCGATCCCCCTGATATTGCAAGGATTGACCATTTCCACAGCCTATCTCTAACATCTTTTTTCCTGAGACATCGCCAAAAAGTTGGCATTTTTCTTCTGAGACAAATGATCCATAAAAAGGAAGCACGATTGCTCCTAAAAAGTCATTTCCTTTTGTATCCCAATAGAAGCTGTTTGTTTCATAAACACTATGCTTGTTCATCCTGTGACCTCCTCTAATATAAATTTTGTTCGCTGCTCAGGTGTTTACCAATTAGTCATTTATTAGGTTTAGTTAATTTATCTGAAATAAAGTAAGCAGCAATAAATGAAAGAATAAAATTAGTTGTAACATTATCTGGTGTCCATCCAAAGGTGTTCACCTCATTACTTAAGTGTCTATGATTTCGGTTGTTCCAGATAACGTTCTTGTATTCATGAACCCCGAAGGGGTTGCCTGCTGAAATGCCTCTCCGAAATCCATCTCGCAGACCAAGGCTCCGTCAGGAGCCGCTGCTTGAATAATATGTTATCAGATGTACTCGTCTTCTCGAGTTAGCTACCAACTCTCTCAAGTAATTCTATTAGTATGTCATCTAATTCTTCTTGTTTTTCATCTTCTGTGGGCGCATTAAGCATTCTATTTAGATCAGCTTTCAACTCTTTCAATGTATAATGGATCGGGCAGTTTTCTTATTAATCCATGTAATAAAAAGTATTTCCAACATCCATCATTCGTACTGAATATTTCCCTAATGTAGGGTATCAATTCTTCTTCGAAATTCAACAATACATTTTCTATCGGTTGAGCAATCGGCCAGTTTCCATCTTGTAGCCATTCCAGTAGTCCTGGTAAGATAGGTTTTAATTTCTCCATTGGTTTTTTCTTTAGTTGCTCTACTCTTTCAAAATCGTATTTATCTCGTGGTATCAATTCGTTTATTTTTATATTATTGACCTTCTTTCTTTATTCCAGTTTTGAGTATTTCTGATAACGTTCCTGTATTCATGAACCCGAAGGGGTTGTCTGCTGAAATGCTTCCCTGAAATCCTTCTCGCAGACCAAGGCTCCAAAGGAGCCGCTGCTTGAATATTATGTTATATGTAGTTGAGAGCCCTCATGGAAATGCTCAAATATTAATATAGTTTAGGAGGGCATCCTTTATTTTCAAGCACTTTACGTACATTCCCTTCCCACTGTCCCATAATCTGTCTCCATTCACTTGATTCAAGGTAAATGTTGGGCATTTTATCAAGATCAAATTCTGGCAGATACAACCCAGTCACTCCTCTCTCCAACACACCATCATCTATTACTCCAGATTCTCTAAGTATCAATATTGGTAATCCAATTTGAAAGGCCATAGCTGGTTCTATATGACAATAGGGACTTGTCGTCCATTTATTTGATAGATCATATTCTGACTGGCCAATATCGCTACTAGGTTTTCCTGTTCCTTTCTCTATAAGCGCTCTTCTAAATGAAATTGTTATAAGACCATTTGATTCAAGCATTAGCCTACGTATAGCCGTTAGGGGTGCATTCATATCATAATCCGTTATTCCCAATGTCCTAGGTGTGAAACCTCTATCTTCTAAATACTTTATGACTAGATTAATAAATTCTTCTTGTCTTTTTAGATATGGTCTTGGATAGCTTAAAAATACTGAAATTCCCATAACTGCAATTCCTCCATATTTTTTATAGTCAGTTTTGCCTCAATTACATATAACGTTCCTGTATTCACGAACCCCGAAGGGGTTGTCTGCTGAATCTGCTTCCACGAAATTTATCCAGCAGACCAAGGCTCCGTGAGGAGTCGCTGCTTGAATATTATGTTAGGCGAAGTTATTTCAACATCTTCGAACTTCCCCTCAAAAATAAAATAATCCTAAAAAATCAGCAGGATCTATAATTTCAATTCCTAGTTCCGATAATTTTTTTCCTATTGCTCTTAAAAATTCTTCGATTACATTCGAAAAATTGTCTAATTTCTCTAAATCTATTTCATGATTTTTACCTTCATGAACAATTTCATTACGAAGTAGTGAAACTTCAGTAAGTATTTTGAGAACTTCCTCTTCTAAAACCAATCCAGAAACTTCACGGATTTTTTTAGTCACATTTCTAATATGTCCGGAGCTGTAAAAATTGGCTGCTCTGTTTGAAAGTTCTGATATGTAGCTTTGTTTAGATTCATGCTTCAGAAAGTCTTGAAGAGAAAATCCTAAATTAGGGTTATCCCGTAACAACAATAATCTGTTAGGTTCTTTCTGAAATAAACACTTAAAAAAATCAGAGATCGATGCTTCGATAATTGTTGCCATATAAACTATTAATTGATTATTCATAAAATTTATCATTGAACTTAGATCATTCTTAGTAAAAGAATGCCAATCCCCCCTTGTTTCGTCATCAAGAGGTATCTTAAATAACTCTCCATTATCATCCACCCTATACCCAAACTTATTTGTATGGATTCTTAACGCATCTTCATCATTGACGTATTCTAATAATGTTTTATATTTTTGAAATGAATCAAAATTCATTGTCCAATATTGAATAAAATTGAATTATGTCATGTAATCTCCTAAAAATTGAAATAATTTCGTCTAACGTTTCTGTGTTCACGACGTCCATTCACCCTAAGCAGCCTGAGTCGTGCGGCTAGCACGATCTCGTCCAGCCGTGATGCGGTTGGGTCAATGGATGTGTCCCGGCAACCACTTCTCCGACTTCTCTTCCGGGACCAAGGCGGCTTGTCCGCCGATGCGTGAACACTTTGTTATCGGATGGATATGCCTTCCTGAATAAACTCTAGATTGTCTTAATAATCTTTTTTGCCCTTATCGATAACTGGTTAATGATGTAACTTGAATAATCGTCCTCTATCTTATTCAAACAGAACATTAATGCCTCAATAAAATCTAAATCTATACTCGGACTACCTTCATAAAAATATCTCCATATAGTGAAAGAATCTTTGTGGTAAGTTAATAAATTGTTAAAATTATTCTCATCAATTCGATCGTCTACTTTAAGAATTTCAGATTTAAGATTGTACGCATTAATCGTTCGATTCATAATATCTTTTCGAGTAGATTCATCAAGCGTCTTAAAAAGTTTATATAGATCATGACCTTTTGGTGCTTTTCCATTGAGAGATTGACAAATACTCTTTAGAGCAAGCTCACATGAAAATGCTGCTGTAGTAATTGCAGGGACAAAATAAGCTGAAAAATAATCGCTATTATATTCACACTCTTCTAAGTGTTTATTCATTAAACATTTGTACGACAAAAAATATGCAGTTGCAGTTGCATCAACAACTCCGCTAATTATCTTCATTGAAACATCTCCTCAATGGTTTTTAAAATTGCATATCTTTCCGATAACGTTCCCGTATTCACGACGTCCTATCGACTTAAGGCAGCGAAGCTGCCAGGTGCGCGTCAGCGCACTTAGTCGATTGGATGTGTCCGGCTGATTCCGCTTCCTCGCTACTGAAAATCCATCCCCGAATATACTTCTAACTTCTGCCGGACCGAGGGGCGAATGCCCCGAAGCTTGAATATGGTGTTATCAGATGGATCAGCCTTCTTTGATATTACCCTCAAGATGTTTTGTACAGTTATGCAGTTCACATGTCCATTGATTATCTATTTTCTTTAAAATAGTTATTGATGTATTGCCAAAATGTTTTGTAGGAAAATCAGGAACTAAATTGATAAAGTTAAATTGAATTAAGGCACCATGAGAAACCACCAACACCTTTTCACCTTGGTGCTTCATCATTATTTCTTCTAAAAATTCTTCACCTCTCTTTTGGACTATCTCAATTGGCTCAAGTCCAAGATCTAATTCTCTCCAACCTGTTCCCCACTTTTCTATTCGTTCCTCTTCAGTAGTACCTTCAATCAATCCTCCGGACCTTTCCCGAAGACGATCATCAAGGCGAATATCTACTCCGATAGCACTCCCTACAATAAGAGCAGTTTGCTTTGCTCTTGCTAAAGTACTTGAATAAATATGATTCCAATCTTCTGATCTTAATCTCGTTGCTAAAAGTTTTGCTTGATTAATCCCATCCTGATCCAGCGAAATATCAGAGTTACCCTGTGCTCGTCCTTCTTTATTCCAACTGGTGCTACCATGCCTTATCAGTGCTATAGTCGTCATATAGTGCTCCTTCAATGTTTAAAATAGAATTGCTGATCTTTCTGATAACGTTTCTGTATTCATGAACCCCAAAGGGGTTGTCTGCTGAAATCCCTCCCCGAAATCCAGCTCGCAGACCAAGGCTCCATAAGAGCCGCAGCTTGAATATTATGTTAGGTGATTGTTCACTTCCTCATTGCTTACACTCACAAAATAGGTACTGTTTCTAAGTTTTCATACTTGTTATAAATAGTATGGAAGCAGCCTTCAAAATAATTGTATACCTCACTAAAGCTTAGTTTAAGATGTTCATAATCAATACCGTAATTATGCTCTTTGTTACCTATAAGTTGTGCCTCTTTATATTCATTATCAAATGGGTATCTAAACATCATAGAAGATGAATCAATACGCTCTAAATCTTCAATAGCATTTTTCATTATTATTATTGGTGTTCTATTTTTCTTAATAGCCTCACTTAAGTATTCCTGAAGTATGTTCTCTGTTTTATTCCATAAAGTCTGTAAACTATGTCCCTTCAGTTTTTCTTGAATTTTCTTTCTTGTCATACTTTTGTCCATTAAATAGTGGGTTAAAAGAATAGCCTTTAGTATCAACTCAGTTGCATGGCGGTATAAGAAAATGCTTGGAATGATTACTTCATCAGCCTTGTTAGTAATGTTATCACCAACAGAATCTATCAATAAATCTCCACTCTTTTTGTACATCTCTGAATAAACTTTAAACTCCCAACTGGAATAGTTGCTTCTTCTCCAATTCGGAAATGCATTCTTTTTAATATCTGGATTTCTTTTAAATAATTCACCCATGAATATCCCTCCAACAAAATTGGTTGCAATTGAATTTCACCTAACGCTTTCTTATCCAAGACGTCCGACGAATGTCGGATGTGTCTGCTGAAGTAGCTTCCCGAAATCCATCTAGCAGACCAAGGTTCCGTAAGGATCCATAGCTTGAATATTATGTTATAAGATGTTGGTGCCGTCTTCGAGTTCTCTTTTATATTTCATCAATTCAAATAGATCAGTTCTATAAGCATATTGGTTAGCATCCAAGAAAGGCATCCATTTTGTTTCGATAATATCCCTCTTGATAACATTATTATGATCAAAAATATCATTTGTACTTTCTATAATAAGTGAGTTAAATTTATTAAAAAAACCAATAACTCCTGATTTACCAAATAAAATATCTAGCCCGGCTAATTTTTTATAGTCTGTATTTGGCATAAATTTAACCCATTGATCATTGGGGGCAATTTCATTCAGTACCCTCGATACATTAGAGAGTAAATGTTTATTCCAATTAAAATTAGTATTAATGATGGAACCAGTAAGGATAACACAATTAAAACTAACAGGTGGTTTTTCAAAACCCTCCAGGTAAGCAGCTAAAATGTATGTACCAAAAGAATGTGCAATAATCGAAATTGGTTCATCAAATCTTTTTCTTAGATCATAAATCCATTCTCGGAAATTGTTCACTATTTCCTTTCTTTTATTTGAATTAAACAATATTTTTGGAGTTTGATAATTATAGATATATGGAGCAAAAATCCAGCCTTGACTACTTGAAATTGGTGCAACATCTTTATTCCATTCGGCATGACTAAGCAATCCATGAATAGTAACTAAGACACCTTTATGTTCATTTAGTTCCTCTATATGCCTATTTATATATGCTCTTTTAATTATCTCATATTCATTAAAACCAGGATGTACTATCTCCCATTCATTATTTTCATCATATAAATCAATTTGAATTACACCTACATCAGCCCCGTACCTATTTTTAGAAAATAAATAAACATAAGAATCAGCAATATACTTATGCTCCAATGAAGCAAACATAACATCTAATTTAATATTTCCTATTTTCAATCTTTCTCCTCTTGGCGGTATGTATTCATCCTTTGCATATAAAATCAAGCAATCAATATCATGAGGTGAAGAAGTTTCCGTAATAAAAGACCCTCCAAAAAAAAGACACCCCGCGCCTGTTTCAACTGAAAAATCCAATATATCAGTTATAGCTTTTTTATAAGATTCTCGATAATCATTGCTACAAAATCTCTCAATAAATTCGCATCCATTACATCTAATAATACCAGTTGGTAAATTTCCTTGCTTTGTAAACTCTGGTATAGGCATATTTAAGAACTCCTTTAAATAACCATTAATTTTTTAATCGTCACCTATTTTTTGCACCAATTTCTTATAACGTTCCCGTATTCACGACGCTTGGCGAATGCCAGGTGTGTCCGGCTGCCTCTTCTTCCCTGAAATCCCCCTGCCGGACCGAGGGCGTATGCCCGATGCGTGAATATTATGTTATATGCTGCCTGTATCTTTCCAGATTCTCTTAATCTTATTCGATCTTTTCCTTCCTTAATTTTATGCTTTCTCTCTGTCTTTTCACAACCTCTTTTTTAGCACTTCTCTATGTTTTCCTATCTTTTGTTCTTTTTTTAAAATCTCTTTTCTATCCTTTCTTTTTCTCCATTTGCCTTGCCCGAAGTGTCTTCGTGCTTCCTGTTTCCTAGACCGAATCTTGGGCTTGTTGATCCTCTGGTTTTAACCTTTCTTCTCTCCTATTTCTTAAATGTCTTTTTCCCTTTGCCTTAAACAAAAAGCGCCGAAATGGCACCCGGCGCTTACACATTTGTTCTTCCTCTATGTTTTCCCTGCCTTTCAGGTTGCATATAACGTTTCTGTATTCATGAACCCGGCGAATGCCGAGGTGTCCGGCTGATACTGCTTCCCCGAAATCCCTCAATTCCGGACCGAGGGCGAATGCCCGATGCATGAATATTATGTTATCTGCCGTTAGCCGCATCCTGAATAATCCTGAACTTACTTCCACAATCTCTCTTCAATTGAATAATCCATCTCTTTAAAATATTCGATTATTCTTTGGGATTCCTGTTTGAACCCATTTGAATATTGAATCCCTATCCCATTTGAATCTGTATACTCAAAACTTAGATATTTAAATCCACCTCTTGGCCCGACATTTTGAGTTTTACATTTCTAGTATCCACAAAATTTGAAATACCAAAATATTGCTTTTTCATTTGCTGTCGGAAATTTAGAATATAGCATATTATCGACTGCACCGATAACAAAATTGTTTTTAGCATAAAAACGGCATGCAGAAACATTAACATCCTGCGTTTCAAGCATAAGACCAATGAAGTTATGCTGCCTTGCCCACTCGATTGCTTTGTGTAATAACGCTGTTCCAACACCCTTTTTTCTCCATTTTTTTGCAACTGCAATATCTTCTATAAAAGCATAGCCATTCCAATAAGAACGAAGCCTGATCTGTCCAATACAGTTAACATCGTCATAATAAAAATAAACAGCTTTGTTTTTGTCATCGATATAGCTTATGTCGATATCTTCATTGTCATATTGTTTATTATAATGATCAGAAAAAAGCTCTTCGGTATATGTCCAAATATCGTTCTCGTATTTTGGCACAATTCTCCCATAAACAATTAAGCCCTCATTAGGCTTGTTATAATCCTTACTATTTGTATGTGACATTTTAATGATCATATAATTAACTCCTTATTTAATATCTACGTCCACCTTTATTCTATATTGCATGTTTTCATAAGATTTTGCAGGGTTGCGAATAACGTTCCTGTATTCATGACCCCCGAAGGGGTTGTCTGCTTAAATACCTCCCGGAAATCCATCTCGCAGACCCAGACGCCGTCAGGGGCCGCTGCTTGAATATTATGTTATATGATGGATATGCTTCTTCGAGATTGCTTACTAACCTGTCCTTTTTCACTTCAATTATTTATTTTAGCTTTGATTCATCTTTTCTCATGTGTTATCATATTCTTAAAGAAAGACCAAGTGCGTCAACACTTGGTCAGTACAATTGGCTTGGATGGTTTATCCCTTCTTAAAGCTCTCGGAATAAAAACCCACCTTTGGCGGTCAACCTTGGGGTGGGTTTTTACTTTCTCTTGTTGTTATTGATGTATGTTAAAAGTGCAAGAATGAATGTTGTTCCGAATAATAGCATAAGGGTCATCGCATCTTTCACTTCCATGGTTTCACCTCCTTTCGAAGGGAAACCATACCCACCCAAGATTCAATTGTATCTATATTTTACCTGCATTTACATCTGCGCACAAGCGTTCTTATCTGCTTTCTTCTACATTCTTTTCTTGATCCATATTGCTTTTTATTTCTATTATATAACGTTTCTGTATTCACGAACCCGAGAACCTTAAGCCCCAACGGGGGCGGCCGCGACGCGGTTAGGATCGCAGGGTTGTCCGCCTAGATCCACTCCATCGAAAATTCCTCGGCTGGACCAAGAAGTCGCCAGGCTTCGCAGCGTAAATAAGATGTTATGTGTAATCGACGACTTCCTCGAATTAGCTAGATGCCTAATACTGAAATATAATTTTGGGATTTCAATTGCTCTTTAATCCATGTTTGAAATTCGTTAATTAATTCTCTCAGTTTTTCAATATTATTTTCATAGTCTTTTATAAACTCATCTTTACTACATCCAAAGAAAAAGCCAATATGCTCTTTAAGTGTATTCATTTTGTGGTGTCCTTCAAGAAGATTTATTACTCTTTCTAATCTCCCTAGGATCCTCCACCAAACTTCCTTTTGAATCTCATTAAAAGCATAGTGATCATAAGTAGGATATTCACTTTCAATTGATTTCTCTATAAAACCAAATACTTCTTCGGTCAAAAAGATTGAAGTATCATTCCAACATTGACCAAGGTATCTACCTGGCAAAATTTCAATATAACAAGTGCCTTCAAGTTCTTCTTTATTTTTTATTATCTTCATTGTGTTTACCTCTTAAATAATATCGTCGATTTCATATAACGTTTCTGTATTCACGACGCCTAGCGAATGCCAGGTGTGTCCGGCTTCTCCGAAATCCTTCTGCCGGACCCAGGGCGTATGCCCGCAGCGTGAATATTATGTTACAAGATGTTGGCGTCTTCTTCGAGTTACTGAATTAAGATTTTTAATTTATCAAGGAAATTTTCACTGAACAATCCTGTTAGTGATCCTATAATAAAACCACCTAAAAAATCCTCAACGGTAATTGCTTTGGTAGTATTAGATTTCCTAGCTGTTACTAATGCAACTAACAGTCCTAATAGTATACCTCCTGACATTGAACTCCAATTGATTTGAGTAAGACTATTGTTGATATTAAACTAAGTTTAATAAGATACCCACAAATTGATTCAAGCATACTTCCTGTAGGTACAGCAAATGCAGACGGATATATTTTTATTTTTTGAGTTATAGAACTATTAATAGCAGTACCATTTTCAGACTCTTTGTAACTTGTTTTAAATTGCATTTCGCCAACTTTTGATTTTAATAAGTGGGGCGCCATGAAACTAAAAGGGAATGTTAACGTTTCTCCAGCAGCTAAAGTAAATCCTTTGTTTAATTCGTTTGAACTTCCTAACTCACTTTGCAAATTTATTTTATCTATAATTCTTTTTAGCTTATCTTTATTTATTAAAAATGCTCTTTTAAGAAATCTATCCTCTTCTATTTTTTTCATCACATCATGTTCAATTCGTTCAACATCTTCCCAATCATCTATTTTCAAGGCTTCGATGGCCCACGTTGGTGTACTTTTAACAGTTTTCTTACCTGTGAGATATCCAAACATCCCGGCATATATATCTATTACTTGTACGAATAATAAAACAAATTTTTGAAATGTATTCAAAGAGTTTAGTTGATTTCTTTCATATGCACTATCAATCTGTTTTTGCATTTCATTAATTATTTTATTTTTCTTTTCCTCTAGGGCCTGTATGCAAACTGTACAACTCGTAAAAATCTAGTAAAATAAGGAATATGAGACGAAGATATGAGTTAACAGATGAAGAATGGAATATCCTTGAACCCCTGCTGCCCCCGGCCCGAAAAAAACAAGGAGGACGTCCGCCCAAAGATCGGCGTCAGATGCTGAATGCCGTGCTATGGGTTGCTCGAACGGGAGCGCCATGGCGAGATTTACCGAGTACGTATGGTCCTTGGTCTTCCGCCTATAGTTTTTTCTGGCGGTTGCAAAAAGCGAATATTTGGAATGAAATCTTGGAGCATGTCGCCATCGAACCCGATTGGGAGCAAGTGATGATTGATGCCACCATCGTCCGCGTCCATCAGCATGGAGCGGGCGCAAAAGGGGGCAGGATCGGCAAGCCATCGGACGTTCGCGCGGAGGATTAACCACCAAAATTCATGCGATGGTGGATGCGCTTGGCTATCCGCTGCGTTTCGAATTGACGCCAGGACAAGACCACGATTCGGTCACGGGCTATCGCCTTCTTCATGAACTGGACGTATGCCCAAGAGAAGTGTTAGCGGATCGCGCCTACGATACTAATGCCATTTTGGAGCTTTTGCAAAGCCGAGCCATTACTCCGGTGATCCCATGCAAACGCAATCGGCGGGTGAAGCGTCCGCTAGATTCAGAGACGTATAAAGAACGACACTTAGTCGAATGCTTTTTCAACAAAGTAAAAAACTATCGACGCCTGGCTACTCGCTATGAAAAAACAGCGAACATGTTCATGGCTTTTTTAACGCTGCTTTCTATTCGTTTATGGCTTAAATAGGTTTGCGTACAGACCCTAGTAGAAATTCTAATGATTTATTCTCTATAAATGAATCTTCATTGCTCTTTAACCCTTTCTTTATTGCTAGGACATATAATTCTTCTGTCTTACTTAAGTGATGACATACCTGACCAATACTCCAACTGTGTGGGTCCTTCCGTTTGTTTAATTGATCTCCACTCAGTCCATTAAGAATTCTTAGTAATTCGGCTCTAGTTTCTATTAATTTTTGATTGATTTCTTGAATTTCCATCGAAATCTTCCTTTCTTGAATTTTTTGCGGATATTTCCTATAACGTTCTCGTATTCACGACACCCAGCGAATGCTGGGTGTGTCCGGCTGCCCTTGCTTCCCTGAAATCCCTCTGCCGGACCGAGGGCGTATGCCCGATGCGTGAATATTATGTTATACGATATTGCTCTCATCATCGAAATCTCAAACGTTATTTTCTTTTTATAAGATTCTCAATCATTTGTTTCATCACTTCTGACTTAATTTGTTCATTTTGTGTATCTTCTATTAACTTAAAAGAAAGTAGAACATTTTGAACATCAATTAAGCTATCGTGGTATCCCTTAAGTTGTAGTACGGTTTTACTGTAGAGATAGAACATTAGCCCCGATATAATTTCTACTAACAGGCCAGCAGCAGTAGCAATATAAGATATGTCTTTAAATTCATCCATAAAGTAAGAGACAATAAGGCCCCCAGATATAATTAAAACTCCAAAAGTGCTCATGGTTAATGATGCATTAAAAGATTTTTTATTACTGATTTTCACCAAATCATAGTATTCCTCAAGATTTCTTAAATTTATGCTTACTAAGCTATCAAAATATCTATTAGTATTATTACCGGAACTATTTTCAAGTAATTTTTTTTGCATATTCAAGCTTTCTATTTCAGCTTTGATTTTACTTTGTTTCGCATCTGTGAAACTTGCTAAGAAGATAAATCCTCCAAAAGCAGTAATAATGATACCGATATACAAGTAAGTATCAATTACTTTTATAATGATCAAAAACCCAATCAAGGTGATTATGGCAAATAACGCTCTTAAGGCAGTAACTGTTTGCTTATCAGATATTTTCTCGTGATTTAGCTTAGCTATTCTTGAATTGATATAAGTTAGTTCGAATAAAACTGTATTTTCATTATTCTTAACATTTTCAGTTTCTACGTCAGAAGAAACTGTATTATTCATCTCGCTCTCCATGTTGTCCCCCTTGTATTTTCAGCAATTTCGTATAACGTTTCTGTATTCACGACCCAGCACATGCTGGGTGTCCGGCGAATGCCGGACCTAGGACGAAAGTCCGCAGCGTGAATATTATGTTAGGCGATGGTATTCGTTCTTGAATTATTGTTTAGTTTCTAAAGTCATTAAGTTAATATCATTCAACCGAATATAAGGCTTATCATTTTTATTAAAGTATAATGTTGCTATAAAAATACAATAAACGCCTTTATTCCAGAGTATCTTTTTCAATTTGGAACTATTAGAGATGCTCTCGCTTAATAAAACAGAAAATTCATATCCTTTTCCATCCCATGCGCCACAGTTTAAAAATTGTTTATTCGATGAGATTGAATTAACTTCGCCCCAAAATATTCTTTTTTCTCCTTTGAGTGAATGATCTGCACTTTTAAAATCTATAATTAAATCAAAAGGATCTTTGTATGTTTTACCTTCAAAAATTATTGGGATATCAATATCATCTAAAAGATTATGAATCGCATACTTTAATAGTTTTTTCAATGTAATTTTACAGGACTTATTTTTTGAAGGATCAATTGTATATGATCGAGAATTTCTTTTTTTGCCCAGCTTCAACTGAAATCAAACCTTCATTTCTTTTCTCATACGGATCATTGCTTTGGTCTAAGCTCAGGATTAACTCGTTATATGTGACATTTACTTTGTTAACTTCTTCTTTAATTGCATTATCGACATTGCTAGGATTGCTCATTCCCTGCTTACAACCACTTACATGTTTAGCAAAAAAGCAAGCTTGTTTACCATCCTTAGTTTTTCTTCTATAAAAGGCTTGAACCCTACACTCTAAGCACACTAAATTTCTTTTTACAATTTCCTTTTCTGTAGTTGAGAGACTCTCAAATTTTAAAATAGATAACTTTTCGTTGTTAATCGAATTTATTACTAGTTCCATTTCATATCACCTTGACCTTTTGAATACTTTCGCCTAACGTTCCTGTATTCACGACGTCCGATGAAGTCGGATGTGTCTGCTGAATCTACTTCCTTGGAATCGATCCAGCAGACCAAGGCTCCGTGAGGAGCCGCAGCTTGAATATTATGTTAGGTGAAGTACCATGCTTCCTAGACATTCTAAAAAGAGTTTTTCTGCGCCCATTTCTCTACTACTTGCTCCAATAGATCTCTTTGAGTTAAACTTCTTGATTTATAGTAAGGATTTCGTTCATCCTTTGGTAAGCAACTAATTGCTACTAGAAAAGCTCTCCTAACCCAAGGATCAGAAATAATACTAAATTTGTTTTCTCTAAAATATCTATGATTTTTTGATCTTCCTAAATTCAGGATTAGCTCTCTCACTGTGAAGTTATCATCATATTTCTTTATTAACTCTGAAAACAATTGTTTATTGTTCCATTCATCATTGTTAGAAAATAGATGCAATAGCCAAGATCTATTAAATTCCAACTCACTCATAAAACTACTTTGAAGCAGTCTCAAAACTCTACTTCCTATTTCGTGCTTTTGTTCTTCACTATAAGATCTAACTAGTTCAAGATGATTAATAATAGTCTTAATACTAGGAAACAACTTTCTCATATTTTCTTCTGTCAATATCAATTCTGCTACTTCAGTATTATCAAAACGCGCTAAATTTCCGATTAGAAATTTAGCAAAGCCTATATCACAGTCATCTTTACTGAGTTCTTCTTGTAGTAATTCAAATATATTTAACTCATGAAGTTTTTCTATTTCTTCTTTTTCTAATGAGGAAAGATCAATCTCTCCATAGAAATCTCTGCTAAACCCCAGCTTATCTAATAATTCATAGAACTCTTCAATTATCCTATCTTTTTCTCTTTCCTTATATAAATAAAGATGTTTAGAAATAAAGCTTTCAGTTGTCAAAATTTTAGTTTTTTGTTCATTTAATTTTAAGTTCAAAATATCATACAACTTTTGTGCCAAGAATGCTAAAGACTTGTAGGCATCATTTTCAGATTTACAGAAAAGTCGATAATCATCGACATATCTGATAAACATAATATCATTTTCAATAAGTATTAGATCTATCTCATTTAGTATAAGCTCAGCTATTGGGCGACTAAACTGAGGACCAATTGGAAGTCCTTTATGAGTCTGACTGATGTGCATAGCCTTAATTATATTAATTAAAGTCTCAGCATGAGCATTCTTTCCACTTAACCTTACACATTCGCGCAAATGAGTTTCAATGTTATGTAAATATATACTTGGATAAAAGTCCGTAATATCTGTCATTACCACATACGAATATTCTTCTGATTCCAACAATTCTCTCGTCTTATCTTCAAATTTCTTCCAATTATACTCAGGATCAAACAGGATTCCATCACTTTCAGGATTTAACCTGAATGAATACACAACATCATGCGCAGATGGTATTCTTTTGTTTTCTATTTCTTCGTATATTTCATAAATTAATGCGTTATATACTATTGAATCCAAGGGGTCTAATTGAGTACATATTCTAAAGCCGACACTGCTCTTTGGCGTAATAGTAGTTCTATATGGCCTAACTCCATTAGAATAAACATCAATTGTTAATAGATGTTTTTTCACATCATCCCAATTCTCATTAATTGCTTCAAATTCAAAAAGTTTTGGAAAAACATAAGAATCCCCGTATTTATTAATGTGCTTCAAAGACCAATTTAGAGACTCTTCTTTTAGTTTCAGCATCTTGATTTTGACCTCCAAATTATTTATGGTATTTCACCTAACGTTCCTGTATTCACGAACCCCAAAGGGGTTGTCTGCCGAAATGCCTCTCCGAAATCCATTCCGCAGACCAAGGCTCCAAAGGAGCCGAAGCGTGAATATTATGTTATAGGATGTTGCTTGTTCTTATTTACTCTCTTTTATTATCATTGATACGTTCTTCTAATTGCCTCATTTCAAAAAATCCATTTAACTCAACTTCTCTTGATACAACAGTCATAAATTCTTTCCATTGTGGTATTTGAGTATCATTGTATTCAATGACTATTACGCCACTTTCTTGAACCCATAGTCTTATACTTATATAGAATTTTTTCCCGAAAATATCTTCGTAAGAAACCGTTGTACTGTATGTAATGAAGAAATAATCAGTAGGATCTTTCCTCGCAATTCTAATTACAAATGGTACATGTTCACCCTCAGGTATACTAATTGAATTGTTCCCCACTCTAAATTCAATAGGTTCTTCTTCTTCACTTCTAAAGTTAAGCACGTTTACATTTTTCGCAACTCCTTTTCCTGCATTCTTTATTCCAAAATGAACTAACGCGGTTGTTCCTACATCATCAGTCAGTGGATATTCGTAATTTCCAGCAAACAAATTATCATCATTAAAAAATTGATTAACCCTACCTGGCATCAACAAAGGTCTAATTGAGGTTTTTCGGGAAGAGATGTTTTCTCTGAAAATATAAATTGTAATTATAAAAGTTAATACAATCGCAATATTTGCAGATACCTGAATTATATCCATTAGTAATTTAGACATATATCCTCCTCTTGTATTTTCGGGTTTTGCAATTTCCTATAACGTTCCTGTATTCATGAACCCCAAAGGGGTTGTCTGCCGAAATTGCCTCATCGGAATCCTTCTAGCAGACCAAGGCTCCAACGGAGCCGCAGCTTGAATATTATGTTATACGATGGAATTGCTTTGCTAACTATTCCTCGTTACCCTGGTACCTGCATAACAAAATGAAACTCCCCGCAGCAAGCTGCGGGGAATTGAACCCGTAGCGATTAAAATTGAATGTAACTGATAACTTTAACAGGCTATATTGTGTAATAGTTTTATTCGTATAGAGCAAAGAACAAGCATTAAACTTTTACAAGTTTGTTATTAATAATTTCATCTATTTCTTTCATAACTACATTTCTAAATTGTTGACTTTTAGCAATTTTATCTGTCCCACCAAAACTAAGGAACATCCTGTAGATTACTTTTGCTTTTTCAAGGATCTCCTCATTTTGAATGTCTTCAAGCTTAATTCGAACTATTTTCTTGGCTGAAGGATATTGATTTTGTAACTTGAGTGCAAAAAGTGAGTACAGCACATAAAAACGAATATTGTTCACTTCGGGGACACTGTAAGATCCGCTTTCCTTTAAAGCAATTTCAATTTTTTTTCCCACATGTGCAACAATATAATACGACTCCAAATCAGTTTCTGGATTAAATAATTTATTATATTCATCATCTGACTCAAGAAGTGTCGAAGGTCTCGCACGTGCATAGTCAGGTTTTTGCAGAAATACTGACATTAAGCATTGCGATAGAAATGCAACAGATACTATCTCCCTTGATTTTTTTCCCTCATTTTTGTAAAAGTTTTTTCTACGATCATAGTATAAACCTTTGCGCTTGAAGAATTCTTCAATTTGTCTGTGTATCAAGTCTGTAGTTCTAAGTGAAGATTTTGGAATCGTTGTTTGACTATTAGTTGCTTTGATAATTTTATCTCTACTTTCATCATCTTCTGGTACAATAATCTTTACAAGAACACTGCGTGTCTCATTCCCTATTTTCTCGGGATTCTGAATGAAATACTTATAAATTTCATTTGAAGTTTGAAGTCCATTTACTATTTCAGGCGATTCAATTGTTATTTCCCTTCCAGAAGATGTATATGCAGCGCCAGATAAGATGGTAATCCCATTGTTTAACCACCAGAACTCGCTTCTATTATCAGTCTGAAGAGTATTATATATTTCATTGTTAACACTGGATTTACCTTGGTAATCTCTCACATTAGATTCGAATATATGCTTTATTAACTTTCCACTTTCTTTATCCGTTATAAAATTATAAAAATCTGATAATTTAACCAATGCTATATACACCTTTTGATCTTGATGGGTCATTGGATTTTCAACTGTTTTTAGTTTATATATATCGTTAACACGTTCTTGGCTCAAATCTACAAGTTCCTGAGCACCTAAAAACTCGAAGCATACATCCGCTGTAGAGAACATTCTCCTTAATTTTTCCTCTAGTTCCTCAGACTGAACTCTAACATTTGGATGTATCTCAATTCCTTTAGAAACATATACATATCTAATAGTAAGAGAAGGCTTTTTAGTAATAAGAGAAATATATGTTTTCCTAAACAAATCAAAGGAGCTAATTATTTTGTCTGTATACCTAGATACAAATTCTGATTCATTAAAATCCAAGTCAAGCAAGTTTTCGCTTAACTTTCCAAATTTCAATATTGGTGTTTCATTAAAGGAAGTTGTGTTTTTAGCTTGGAAAATAAAAAGCTCAATCTCTACATTCTTTTTATACCTCTCCTTTATATCTTCATCATCCTCTTTAATTAGATCGCCATTTACAAATGTATAAATTGAATCTGCCCCTCCATCGTTACCTTCACCAGTCAATCCAAACTCAATTTCTTCTGTATTCAATTCATATTTTTTCAAGCGGCAAGAAGAAGCAAAAAACTCAAAAAAATCATCTTTTTTTACAAATTCATTATGATTCGAGTGTTCTTCAGAAATTATTTGCTCTAAAATAGTTTGAGTATTCTTCGACATACACTTATGCTCCTATACTAAATATATTTATTGTAACAATCACCATAAAGTAATATACCTATATATCATGATTACCGACACTAATCTGTCATTGATCAGCTATATGCTCCAATAGATCGCCAGGCTGGCATCCCAATGCCGTACATAATTTATCGATTACTTCTAACGATACATACTCATTCGTATTGAGCTTTGCCATCGTTGCCGATGAAATCCCCGTCATTTTTAGTAAATCCTGCTTCTTAATTTCCCTGTCGATCAATAATTTTTGAAATGGTTTATAACTTATCATCTGGTATCCCTTCATATCCGAATTGAATTTTTCTTTAATTATATGAAAGTATATTTCCTTAATCAAAAATATCTTTGATATGTCTTGACTATGAATTTTATTATGATAAAATAATATTCAACAAGTTGAATTTTTGTTCGCAAAATAAAACATAACGGACGGTGATCAATTATGCACAATTCTTTAGAAGTCTTACTTGATTCGTTGATTCGTAATCGAATTGAAGCTTTATATAGCGACCTTCTCAAAAACAACTCCATCTATAATCAATTCTCATCCGATCGGAATCTTTACTTCAAACAGTTACATGAGCTTTTACCTCAGGATATGCATAAAACTCTATTTCTTTACGATGATGCAGACCTTTCAGTTCAAACAATCCTAGAACGTGAAATCTACTTGCAAGGTTTTAAGGATGCTCTTCAATTACATAATGAATTAAATATAACTTCTAGTTGAGAGCCGAAACGGCTCTCTTTTCATTTGATTCTGTCGTATAACGTTCCTGTATTCACGACCCAGCGTATGCTGAGTGTCCGACGGATGTCGGACCAAGGACGAATGTCCGCAGCGTGAATATTATGTTATAGGATGTTACTTTTGATTATCCTTGAGATTTTTTTCCAATTGTCTCATTTCGAAAAATCCATTTAATTCAACTTCTCTTGATACTACAGTAATGAATTCTTTCCATTGTGGTATTTGAGCATCATTGTATTCAATTACTATTACGCTATTTTCTTGAACCCATACTCTTACACTTAAATAAAATTCCTTTCCAAAAATATCTTCGTAAGAAATCGTTGTACTATACGTAATAAAGTAATAATCAGTAGGATCTTCCCTTGCAATTCTAATTACAAAAGGTATGTGTTCACCTTCAGGTATACTTATTGCATTATTCCCTACTCTAAATTCAATAGGTTCATTTTCTTCGCTTATAAAATTCAGCACTCTTACGTTTTTTGCAGATCCCTTTCCCGCATTTTTTATTCCAAAATGAACCAAAGCAGTTGTTCCAACATCGTCAGTCATAGGATATTCGTAATTTCCAGCAAACAAATTATCATCATTGAAAAATTGATTAACCCTACCTGGCATTAACAAAGGTCTGATTGAAGTTTTTCTAGAAGAAATGTTTTCTCTGAAAATATAAATTGTAATTATAAAAGTTAATACAATCGCAACGTTTGCAGATATCTGAACTATGTCCATTAGTAACTTAGGCATATGTCCTCCTTTTTATTTTGTGGTTTAGCAATTTCCTATAACGTTTCTGTATTCACGAACCTCCAACGGAGGTTGTCCGGCTGTTTCCACTCCCCTGCCCACCACTTCTGCCGGACCGAGGGTGACAACCCGAAGCTTGAATATTATGTTATAGGAAGTACAATAACTTCCTCGAGATAACTCAAATTCAATCAATTATTAAAAAACTCTTCCCTCTTAATAAAATTATACATGGAAGGATGATCTTCTTTATTATCTGGATATCGGATACTTTGATATTCTATTTTCAAATCATCTTCTGTATTTAATACAATCTTTCCCTCGGATGTAATAAAGAATAAACCTGCATCATACGCAACCTCATGAGTGACACACAAACATACTCCGTTCTGAATTTCTTCTGTACCACCATCTGAGACAGGCCATATATGAGCAGCCCGCAAAATTTTAGAGTTACTTATGCTACAAATAGCACATTGATTGTTGTACGCTTTTAAAACTTCATCTCTAAATGACTTTTGTCTCCTTACAGGTTTTAAAACAATTGATTCTTGCCATTCTCTAGCATTAGGATACGGTCTTCTTTCATTATATGAATCCTCATCCTCCAAAGTAACGCTCCCGTCATCATTAAACACTGAGGTAGGTAAAGAATCATATCTTAGCATTGACATATCCAAAAGTCCCCATCTCCCATGATAGTCAAGGACAACCATTACACGTAATTCATTCTTAGCATGGTAAAAATAATCACAGATAGGAAAAAGCATTTCATCATCTAAACCTTCTATGACTTCTTCTTTAATAGCCTGATTTCTTTTTTCTCTTATTGCAGCATTGTTAGCTTCTTTCAATAATTCTTTAGTGAAATATTTATTTGAATGCATCTTGCATCACTCTCCTCTATATTTTTCGTATTTCCTATAACGTTCCTGTATTCATGAACCCCGTCAGGGGTTGTCTGCTGAAATGCCTCTCCGAAATCCTTCCCGCAGACCAAGGCTCCAAAGGAGCCGCTGCTTGAATATTATGTTATACGATGGAATCACTTCTTCGATTAACCAGCATCCATTCTTGATTCTAAGCTTTCATTGTTCTGCTATATGTTCCAATAAATCTCCTGGCTGACAACCTAAAGCAGCACATAATTTATCAATCACTTCTAATGACACATATTCGTTTGTATTGAGTTTCGCCATTGTAGCAGACGAAATACCTGTCATTTTCAATAAATCCTGCTTCTTAATCTCCCTGTCGATCAATAATTTTTGAAATGGTTTATAACTAATCATCTGATATTCCTTTCACACATCAAGTGAATTTTTCTTTAATTATATGAAAGTATATTTTCTTTATCAAAAACATCTTCAACATGTATTGACTTAATTATTTAATATGATAAAATTATATTTAATAAGTTGAATTTTTATTCATAAAATAAAATACATTGGATGGTGTTCAAAATGCATAATTCTTTAGAACTCTTACTTGATTCACTGATTCATACTCGAATTGAATCTTTATATGGCGAGCTTATCAAAAACAACTCCAGCTACAACCAGTTCTCATCCGAACGGAATCTCTACTTTAAGCAGTTACATGAAGGAGTACCGGAGAATATACAGAAGACCCTATTCCTTTACGACGATGCTGAGCTTTCTGTTCAAGCTATTTTAGAACGTGAAATTTATTTGCAAGGTTTTAAGGACGCTCTTCACCTGCATAACGAATTACATATATCTTTAGACTGAGAGCCTTCTGGCTCTTTTTCATTTTGATTCTGTCGTATAACATTCTTGTATTCCGACCTAGCGTATGCTGGGTGTCCGGCGAATGCCGGACCAAGGACGTATGTCCGTAGCGTGAATATTATGTTATACGACGATCTCACATCTTGAACTACTTCCAAAAAGTATTTCAATTTATCTTGTCTTCATATGAGCTACTATTTAAAATAGCTTATCCAGGAATTCTTCTTCCAGACAAGCCTTTTTTCATTGTTATTTAGACTCGAACAATTCATGGTGTAGTTCTTCTACTTTTTCCATCCCAGCAGCTGTAAGCTTAACTTTTATTATAGGTTCCTCCTGTTCTATGGATTCTTCTCGTATTAACTCTATATACTTTTTGTCTTTTAAATACTCATAAGCCTCTTTTTTCTCCAAAAATAAATTATCATATTTATTTTGCGTATAAATATGTTGGTCTTCTCGCGTATAAAACAAATCATTATATATCTTTTCCAATAACTCTAGTCTCAAAGATTCTCGATGATAAATAGGCATACTTTCGTCTGCTACTCCTTCTATAATCTCACGTCGTAAGCCAATCAAATAGATTTCACTAGGATTATCCCAAGGTTCACCTGGAGTGAAATAACGAGAGTAAACGTCTTCAAAATGAAGATCTATCACAGTCTCTTTTAGTAATTTAACTAAGAACTTTTTCTGTTTGTCTTTTGGGTAATTCAAAGCCTTTTCTAAATTATTTATCTCATACAAAACTGATAGTTTATCTTTATCTATTAAATGATTCAATCCCATAGCCCCATCTATATCGTCTAACTCTAAAGCCGAGGCTAGTTGCCACATTCCAAAAAGAAGAATCCTAGATTTGAAAAATGTGTCATCTAATCTTATCTCTTTTTTCTCCAAACTATAAATATAAAAGTACTTTAAAACTTTGAAAAATAATTTTAACTCTTCTCTCCAACCATCATCAGAAACATCTTCATACAGCTGAATCCTTTTTAGTTCGTAGTAAGAAACTAAGATATCCGCATTAGCATACTCTATATTTTTATCTAATATTTCGAATATTGCTTTATTCTGATCCAGACGACTTATATGCTTTTTTAATGTATCTGGTCGATACGCTGTAGAGGTTTCAAACATTTGAGTAATGGCAACATACAGAGGCCAATAGAATTTGTTTTTTGAATCTCGCCATTCCTTTTTTTTCTCTCGTTGCTGAATAATTGTATGATTGATAGCTTGACCCCCAGCAGCACCTATAAGTAACGTAATCCATGGATTAATTGGAAGTGGTATTATCAACTCTTGAAAAACTCGATTGATAAAAGGTATTAAATCTTTTTGCAAAAACAAATTTAAAGGTTCCAATTTAATAAGGTTATTATTAAGGGCATAAATGAATACAGCACCCAATAGTATTAATAAGAAATAGAAAAAAAATTTAAGCTTACGTTTAGAACGAAAACGCAATAAACACTTCTTAAAAGTATATTTCAAATTGTGGTATCTTTCGATGCTAAAGTTTTTAATATTAACCCCTCCATTCTATATCTTCTATTTTCAATGACTTAATTAACATAACATTATATTAGCGTTTTTCTTCTCTCTCTTTTGTGCTTTTTAGAGATTGTCGTATAACGTTCCCGTATTTACGACGCCTGGTAAATGCCAGGTGTGTCCGGCTGCCTCTGCTTCCCTGAAATCCCTCTGCCGGACCGAGGGTGTATGCCCAATGCGTGAATATAATGTTAGGTGAGGTTCCTGCCATCCTGAAATACTCACAAATCAGTTTTAATGAATTCTGTTCTATTCGCTTTAATCCAGTCATTCATTCTATTTATTGAAGTTTCTGAGTATTTAATGTATTGTTCATACAGACTTTTCACATCATTCATTAACTCTTTGTCGTTTTCTAAATCTGTTGGACTTACTGCTTTTTTCAGTTTATTTCGTTCTACAATGAGGATCTCTATATCGTCTAATAATTTGGGTAGGGCAACATCTTCAAAATAATGTAATCCTTTTTTTATTCCATTCCAGGATTTTAGTTCATTTATGTTGTAAGCAGAAAACCAATAAAATTCCTCCAAAGTCTTGGTGTGGTTATGAAAAGAATAAAATAAGTAAAGTCCCTTTTGTCCTTCGTTTAATTGGTTATACATTTCGGACTTGGCTGAGGAGTCCTTCCCCCGAACAGCTAACAACATTGGCTTTATACATAACCAACTTAAAGCTTTGCTTTCAATATCTATGAGGTCGAGTTTTACCTTCATTAAATTCTCCTTTCATTTTTAGGCTTTGCAGGAATTTCACCTAACGTCTTATTTACGAACTTCCGAAAAAATGCTCTTTTCGTCATATTCACGAACTTCGTGAATCCTGCACTTTTCTCCTTATTCCCGCACTTTCTGCGTTTCAATCCTCCAGCCCGCCCATCCGATCCAACGGACTTTGAATCCGCCCAATGTCCCGCCTGCTCACATGTGTATACCGCTCCGTCGTTCGCACACTCTGATGCCCCAGTAGTTCCTGAATATAGCGAAGATCGATCCCATTCTCCAGCAAGTGGGTCGCAAAGGAATGCCTTAACGAATGGATACTCACCTGTTTGCGAATGCCCGCTTCGGCCAGCGCTTTTTCAAACACTTTCTGCGCTGAACGTTCCGTCAGGTGGCGGCCTTCTCTCTGCCCTGGAAACAGCCAGTCTTCTGGCTGCTCCGCCCCTATGTACTGCTCGACCACCGCAAAAGCCGCTTCGGAGAGCAGCGTTTGCCTATCCTTCCTGCCCTTTCCCTGACGGACTTTCAGCACTTTCCGTTCCCGGTCGCAGTCTTCGGGACGCAACCTCACCACTTCGCTTACCCGCAGCCCGGATGTATACGTCAGGTACAGAATAGCCCGATGCTTTGGATTTTTCACTACTTTCAACAGACGCATGACCTCATTCAGGGACAGCACATTCGGCAGTTTACTCTCCTTTTTCGGACGAACATAGGCGGCGGATTTGGGCTGCTTCAGCACATGGTGAAAGTAAAATTTTAGCGCGCTAATCGCTTGGTTAACATAAGCGTGCGAAAGGCCTTTTTCGAGCAGCGCCAGCGCATATTTTTGCACCGCCGCATCATTTATACTTACTTCGGTCCCTTGCAAATCGGCGAAAAAGCGTTCCGTTTGCGATATGTAAGCTTTAATCGTCTTGCTGCTGTAACCCCTTGCCACCAATGCATCGCGCAATTCTTTCCGCCGATCCGGATTCCATTCACCTCGTTCCGAAGAAAAGAGAACCGCATTGACCTGCGCACCCCGCCGATCCAGCCATTCCAGGATGTACGGCAGCTCTTTATTTAAGCGCTCGTCGCACTCGAACTCGCAGCTCTGATACGCTTCCAACAGGCTTTCTACAGCCGCGATGCTGTACGGAATCGTCCAGATTTTTTCGTCCGGAACCCATTTCCTGCCTGGTATGGACCGAATCCCTTCTCGCTCCTCGACTCCGTATCGCTCCAACCGTACGCCGATCGTTTTTTCATCCCGATAAAGCAGGTTAATCTTCATCTTGCTTACCTCCTTAGTATATCAGCCGTTCAAAAAATTGGAAATCGAATTTTGCACAAAAAAGGGCCTTAAGATGGAGATTCATCTTAAGGCCCCGATTCTTTCGAAGCAAATGGTTGATCCGTTAAGTCCAATTTTCATTATCATAAACTGCCTTACCTTTACTTGTCCAGTTCCTCCGCCACATCATCCCATAGCATCGCCGCCACCTTCTCCAACCGATACCCCGGCTTCAGGTTTAGTAGGTATCCTTTTGGAACTCCCCCTCCTCCCCGCAGAAACAAAAGAAGAGCCGCAAGGCCCGCCCGGATTTCCTTTTTGAGATACGATTTGAACACAAAGGTTCCAACCGGCAGAACGGAAGCTCCGAGCGCCAACAGGAGCTTTTTGCCCCCCCATCTCAGCTCGCTAAATGCGTGCAGGGCGGCCAGGATATAGAGCACAAACAGCACGCCGTGCGCCATCTCCACAATCGAGACAGCCTGGTCGATCCCGGCCATGTACTTGAACGGCATCACGACCAGAAGCAGCAGCAGGAATGAGACCCCTTCCAGATAACCGATCACCTTGAACCTTCCGAGTACGGTAGTCACCATGTCATCCTCTTTAAAGCAAGTAGTTACCGCCTTCATTCTAACGGATAAACCGCTCTCTGCTCAACTTTCGCGCTTTCTTTTCCGGCCGCCTGGCAGGGTAATGTATAATGAGGAATATAGCGTTTCTAAATTTCCAGGATCGGAGAGATTCATCCATGAAAATGATTCCGCCGCAGCCGTTTACGTACCGGGGAGGTCAGCGCGCCGTTCTGCTGCTGCACAGCCTGAATTACTTGCAGATGTAGAAGAAATTCGCCAAGTGTCTCAAGCTTATACAAATAATGACTCAACGATTGAGCAAGAGCAATCTCCTCTTCTTGTGTTATCGATTCTCGTGAACATAAACGTTATCTTGGATTAGAAGAACTGATCGACACTCAAGCAGGACCTATTCCGGGCGCAGTGAATTATTTCTGACAAGACGTGCGTCACGCTGAGAAAGAACGCTATGCCGATGAAGAAGTATTACAAACACATTTTGCAGAAATAGAGAAAGAACAACCAATTATCGTCTAGTGTGAATCGGGTGAATCGGGTGTATCCACCTGTCCTAATCTATTGGCCATGAATGAAGCTGGGTTTAGTAATGTAAGGTACTACCCAGAGAGATGAGAGCGACTGGTTGAGCTGGCGAGGAGTGAGTAAGAGAATACAGCGAAAAGCCCGCGGGAGACGCGGGCTTTTCGTGCTGCGGTTTTAGAGGCTATGCCGATTCTAAACCGGTCGGAATACTATGGTCGACCTCATTGCGTAATTGCCGCAACAACCCGGTCAACCAGCGATTTCGACGAGATAGAGCCGCCAAACATCCATGTCTTACTGCCCGCCCAGTACATAGGTACGTTTTTCTTTGATAAAATTCAGGCCGTTCCAACCGAATTATTTTTCAGCGCTGCTCCGAAAACATCATCGTTCGGTTGCACAATATAGATGAAGTTGCTGTCCTGAACGGCAGACAACGCTTCAATGCCTACGGTTGAAAAACCATACTGTTCAAGCTTGTCCGGCTTCCAATCGTTAACCAGCCCGATCTTCGCCAGTGTTCCCGCGACGACTGAGTTATCCGTAAACATGCGCAGACTGGCCGCATTTTGATAAGTGAATGCCTGTGTCAGAATGTACAGCAAATCCGCTTTACCGGCAGCGGCAGGCTTTTCTTTGGCTTCCGCATAATGCTGGTCCAACTCCTTCAGCATCTGCTTCGCTTTGTCTTCTTTTCCCAGAGCGACCGCGATGTTGTTGAGAATCTCTACCATTTTGTCATGATCGTAGCCGTTACCGCTATTCAGACTATATTCGACTGTCGGTGCAGTGGCTCTCAGTTGATCATAGATAGCTGCATTTCCATCCGTATTGGAAATGATCAGATCCAGCTTCAATGCAGCGCTGACCCAGGTACTCCTTCCACGGGGTAGTTGGTGCCTGGTGTCGTTATATTTTTCGAATGTTAAAAGCTTTGTAAGCATTCCTAGTCCCTTTCCTCCACACAGGAACCCGGATATAGATTTGAATTTATTGCGTTAACCCAATTGCATCGTGGTCATACAGGTATCGTCGTTTTCAAACGTGGAGATTTTGGATTTTGCAGTTTTCCCCTCATGCTCCACCGTAACGCTATAGGTTTTGTCACGCGGCAGCCATAGATCAATAAATCCATTGGTCTGGGATTTTATTGAGGTTTTATTCATGACTGAATTTCCATCAGAATCGTGAATCGTTACACTGAACTCTTCATCCTTCATTTCGCCTTGACAACCAGTCAGGCTATGGGTTGCACAAGGGTGGGTCTGTTTCATATATGGCGCTATCGAAACAAAAAACTCGTGATCAGGCAGATTGTAGGTCTTGGTTGTGGTACCATCCTCCGATACACTCAACTGACTGGAAGTGATGGAAGCGGACTGGGCCGTTGCCTTTCTTGTACTGAAATCATGCACCAATTGCTTGATATTTGACGCTCCTTGGGTATCGGCTTCTTCTCGCTGGGCATTTCCTGCAATCAGATATGTCCCTATGGCAACCGCAACTACCCCCGTAGCTATCAAGGTTATTTTTTTCATCTTGAGTTCATCTCCTTGTCCCTTTTTTTACTATTATAAAGGAGTGCACATCAGGATGGACAGGATGAACTCTTTATGTCACCATATGCTCACATTCATCTGCTATACAGGTCAAGAATTGAGCAACAGGCGGTTTTCACTCCATTTCTTATAAAAAATCCTGCACTTCACATACCTACACCAAGTGATCTCCATCCTTGCCCCAATAATCCTTCGCAATGGTGTAGGGTACAGTCGAAAAGAACCTGGAAAATCATATAGATCATGACTGCCCATAATGAAATTGACGAATTGGCCTTGTAAGCATTTAATCTTTTCCAGTGCTGCTTATATATCCATGCCCATCAATAAATTCTTTCCCTCAGCTAAAATGCGACGGGCAAGGACGTTACCCCTCGATACCAATAACCATGTAATATGTTTTTTCCATATTCAATGATGTCATAACGAAACATATTCTGTAGGGACTCCTCTAACTATAATTTAAATTTCTCTGAATGATCTTGAGTGCATCCAAACCGATCTGATATTTCTTTTTGTAGACGAGTTTAGTAGGTTAACCACGTCCTATGACATCAATCTGGGCTGCCATTTCGTTGGTCGACGTTATCACCTTGTGTTCAGCACTTGCAAGGCTTTACATCACTCACCTCTCTGCACCATATCTGGACTAGATATTCATATCGTGCAGTATATCGCAAAAGGCAAAACCCGGGACATGGAAATCTAATTCCATGTCCCGGGTTTTGCCTTTTCAGTAACAATCCCAAGATCATAATAATACCGAATTTAAGTTTTGCCAACAAAAATGTTTGCGCTTTCTTTTTTCGTGTAGTGTCTGTCCATAAGCGTTAACCGCCAATGTAAGACATGTCGATTTTTTTTCTATTCTTTGCTGTCTGTTCAGTACGTTCATCGGAATACCGGTCAGTACGTCGCTCCCATACCTCAGTAATCACGGCGAGTAGTTCCTGGTCATTCGCTCCGTTACGAAGCATCTGGCGTAAATCAAATCCACCTGAAGCAAACAAGCACGTATAAAACTTGCCATCAGACGATAAGCGAGCGCGTGTACAGGACGAACAAAACGATTCGGAAACCGAGGTAATAAAGCCAACCTGTGCCGCACTGTCTTTATAGCGATAGCGCTCTGCCACTTCTCCAAAATAGTCGCGCTCCACTGGCTCCAGCTCGTAAGTATTTTTTAGACGCTCATAAATTTCTTTTTTTGTTAAAACTTTCTTGAAGCTCCATCCTATGCTGTTCCCTGCATCCATAAACTCAATAAACCGAAGGGTAATTCCCTGTTCTTTAAAATAAGCAGCCATCGGCAAAATTTCGGAATCATTTAGACCTTTTTGTACCACCATATTGACCTTAATTTCAAAGCCAATTGTTTTGGCATAATCGATCTGCTTCAAAATAAAAGCGGGCTTAATGCCCCGTCCATTCATCCGTCCAAACAGTTCAGGATCCAGAGCGTCCACACTGACATTCAGCCGTCGTAACCCCGCGTCATAGAGGCGTTGTGCCTGTTGCCCTAGTAGCAAACCATTTGTGGTCAAGCCGACATCTTCTACTCCGTTAATGGACAGGATTTTGGAGACAAGGTCAGGTAGGTTTCGGCGCATTAATGGTTCGCCGCCCGTTAGTCGGATTTTTTTTACCCCTACGCTTACAAAAAGCTTCGCCAGCCGATAAATCTCTTCGAATGACAGACATTCACTTTTGGGAAGAAAGGCAAAATCATCACCGAAAATTTCTTTAGGCATGCAGTAGGAACAGCGAAAATTGCAGCGGTCCGTAACAGATATACGTAAATCGCGGATCGGCCGTCTCAATTGGTCTTTCAGTGGATGTGAACTCATGTGGCCACCTCCTTTTCTAGTTGTCTGGATCGTTATCTTTAACCGCCGCTGACGGGCGGAATAAAAGCTGCGACATCTCCATCCTGTAGCACATCCGTAAGCAACGCATATTCCTCGTTTACTGCAATTCGTACAGAATTGATCGGTAGATCTGGATATCTTTCTGCTATCCAACCGTATAAGTCGCCAACAGTTCGACCCACCAAATCCGCCATTTCTTCAGCTATTCCCGTCACCTCACGGAATCCCGCAAAATAGTACAACTTAATCATGACTTCTCCCCCGGCTTTTTCTTTTGGTATCCAATCCACTGTGTTCCGTCTTCCCAAATTTCTTGTTTCCAGATCGGAACCATTTCTTTGATTCGTTCGATCGCGTATTCATTCGCCTCATACGCATCCGAGCGGTGCGGTGAAGAAACGGCGATGACAACGGCAATATCACCGATTTGAAGCTCGCCAATCCGGTGCGCGATTGCCACTCGTGTCCCTTCCCATTTCTGCTCGATTTCGTGGCCAATCTCCGCGAGTTTTTTCTTAGCCATTGGCACGTAGGCCTCATAAGCGAGATATAAGGTCCGTACACCTTGGGTCCACTCCCGTACGTGCCCTGTAAACACGGTCACCGCTCCTGCTTCCGGCCTTAGGACATAATCCGCATAAACCTGCGGGACAATGGGCTCCGTCACGATTTCAAATACACTCATCTTTTCCGCCTTTCAGCCACCCGGCAAGCTATTCTCCCATGAAAACTCTATTAAAATATTTTTATTTCTTGTATCTACATTTCTCGTTTAACCGAACAGCTGATGATATAGTTTTTGACCGTTGGCAACACTCCGGACACCGTGTATGAGAAGCCTTCCGTTTTTGAATAAAATCATTCGATGCTTAAAAGCATAAAATTCAACGAAATAAGGAGTTCTTTTTACACTATCTGCTATAAGCCTGCCCATTTTCTCCGCATCATCGAGCGTGATCGGACGATGTGGGTCTGGAAGAACCTGTACCACGTTCCGTCCGCACAGAGCCGCATACGCCGAGCGACGTGATGCTGTCAGTGTAGGAAACGTAGGGTGTTCTCCACAGGTTGGGCAATCTTGGTTACGGATGCGGGAAATCCCTATGTCCATCTGCGTGTTCTCCCATAGATCAAATAGATGAACCTTGCGGCGCATCTTATCACGACTGCCGCTCAGCCACTTCATGGCTTCTGCACATTGGAGGGCGGCTGTCACCTGGACTGCAGGCGAGATGATTCCAGCCGTATCGCAGGTCTGATTGATCGCAGGCAGCGATGGCAGAAGGCAGCGTAAACAAGCTGACTCGCTCGGCACGAATGGAAAAACAACGCCTGTGCTTCCAACACAGGCTCCATAAATCCATGGAATTCCTGCCTTCAGTGCAGCATCGTTGATAAGCAGACGAGTTTCAAAATTGTCCGTAGCATCCATCAGCAATATGCTTTTGCTCGCAAGTTCTTGAACAAGCTCGGCATCCAAATTATCGAGATATGTGTACAACCGCACGTCTTCTCGTATGGCTTTCAGCCTCTTTTCGGCTGCCATGACCTTAGGCTGCATTTCCGCGGCGTCCTGCTCCGTAAACAGCTGCTGACGTTGCAGATTCGACATCTCTACATAATCCCTGTCAACAAGATGAAGCTCCCCAACGCCCGCTCTTACCAGTGTTTCGGCAATGGCGGAACCCAGTGCCCCGCAACCAATAATGGTGACGACAGCAGCGGATAGATTACGCTGCCCTTCGCCACCAATAGGTCTAAATAAGATTTGTCTGGAATAACGCTCATTCATTAGATTGTGTCCCTTGATAATACAGCCATATGACGAGGATCAGGCTAGCCAGCGCCACTTGGGAGAGTAGCATGAATCCAATGGAATAATGGCCAGTAACGGCATGAATCGTCGACAACAAGATCGGAGGGAAAAAGCCACCGAGACCGCCCATCATGGATACAATTCCGTTAACTATACCTGCTTGTTTATTAAAATAAAATGGGACTAGCTTGAAAATGACGCCGTTCCCCACTCCAGCACATACAGCGATCGCCAAGCAGCCTACTGTATAAAGGGTGATCGCTGGCGAAAAAGCTAAAAGAATCGCAGCGACCGTATAAACTGAGAACGTCCCTACCAGCAGGAACAGAGGCTGAAACCGATCTGCCAGCCAGCCACCAATGGGACGAAAGAAAGTAGCAATTGCTATGAAGCCTGCTGTACGCATCCCTGCATCCACTTTAGGCAGCTCAAAATTCGAAACCAGGAAGTTCGGCAAGTATACCGTGAATGCTACAAATGAACCAAATGTGATAAAATAAAAGAGCGAGAAAAACCAAAGTTTTTCATTTTTGTAAACTCCTTTAATTTGCTCCATAATGGGTGTCTTTACTTTAGCTTCATGACGGTCCCCTAAGAAGAAATTCACAACGATAAAAACAAGCAGCAGAATGAGATACAGCTTCACTGTAGGGGCCCAGCCAATTTGAGTAGCCACAATAGGGGCCGAGAAGGTAGTGACGGCTGTTCCCAAATTTCCTATGCCATACATTCCATTTACAAATCCATGCTTTTCCTTTGAATAATACTTCGGCAGCGAAGTCACACCAACCGAGAACACAGCTCCTCCAATCCCAAGGAACAAGCCACCGATAATTAAATCCATCATCGTAGAAGCTTCACTGATATAGTAGACGGGAAACAAAAGTAAAATAAAGCTAATGAGAAAAACGATTCTTGCTCCGAAGATGTTGGCATAATAACCAAGCGGAATGCGCAGAATCGATCCAAGCACGACCGGAATCGCTGTGACTATGGCCAATTTTCCGGGTGGAATAGCAATATCCTCCGTAATGAACGGCATAAGCGAAGAAATGATAACCCATACCATGAATCCAAGAATCAAGTTCAATGTTTGTAACGGCAACTGCATTTTTCTAATCATTTAACTCACCTTTTCAACGTTTTTTCTGACGAATTATTGTTTTAAATTTTCTGTCCCCATTGTAGCCGCTAGCCGATCTGTTCGAATATAGGGGAGTCCCCTTTACCTGGCAGGGGACTCCCTGAAAATATAAAAAACCGCTTCTCTATGAAGCGGCTTGGTCTGTTCAAGAGATAAGCGTATTTAATTTGTCACCTAACTTGGTTAGATCATTCCGATTGATCTGTTGCTCTGCCATAGGAAAAAGTACAGTTTCCTCTTTTATAAAATGTACAGTCAGCACTTCAAAGGCCTCTCCCGCGTTCTTGGCCGCTTCCTGGATCTCGTCAAGCGATAGCAAACTCAAGTCGCCCTCCGTCTGATAAAGAAAATGACCGATATAGCCTTCTATTTCACGGTGCTCCTCCTGTATACCGACGAGCGGTCCCTGTTCAAAACCAATGTAGGTTCCTAGTAGAGTAAAGAAGTGTTCTTCTTCCTTTTCGGTATGCTTCTTGAGGGGTACCCTAAAATCAATAATCTGCATTCTCAGCTTTTCCAGTTGCTTGCGGCCTTCTTCCAAATCTAGTATTCTGTGCTGCTCAAACCACAGTACAATGGCATGCCATTTATCCATCAGATATGTTAGATATTGATGCTCATTTTCAAGAATACGCATGGCGGGTTTGGAAAAGCGCATTTTCTTATTTTCCGGCACGCGGATTTCCCCCATTCATCGGCTAAAAATCCAGCATTTTTTTCTTTAATGCATATTGGACCAGTTCAGGCCGGCTTCTTAAATTCAACTTCTCCATGATTTTCGCTTTGTTTGCTTCCACGGTCTTGACAGAGATGAACAGCTTTTCGGCAACTTCCTTGTTACCGTAACCTTTTGCGACCAGAGGCAGAATCTCCAACTCCCTCTTTGACAAGATTTCATACGGATCTTCCGTTTGTGATGTCGTATCTTTCTTGATGAACTCACGAACGAGAGAAGTGGCCATTTTAGGGTGAATATAGGTTCCTCCCCCATGAATGGTACGTATGGCAAGCAATAGCTCCTCATCTGGCGCATTTTTCAAAACATATCCTGAAGCACCATTCTTCAAAATATGAAAAAGATATTCTTCATCGTCATGCATGGTCAGAATCAGAATTTTAGTATCAGGGTGGTCCTCTTTAATCTTGCCTGTAGCGATCAATCCACTTTCGCCTGGAGGCATGCTGAGGTCCATGATTAGAATATCCGGACGATATTTAGCCACCATCGTATACGCTTCAATTCCGTCTGCAGCCGTTCCAACAACCTCCATATCCGATTGGAAGTTCAAAATCATGGAAAATCCGCTTCGTACAATCGCATGGTCATCCGCTAACACAATTTTGATCAAGTCTCTATTCCTCCTCATGTCCAATCGGAATTTGTAAAAAGACTTTGGTTCCTTGACCAATATTTGAAAGGACGCCAAAACTTCCGCCTACCAACTCTGCTCGCTCCTGCATACCAAATAAACCGAGACCTGTTCCAATAGGCTTGCTCCCCTTATCAAAGCCAATCCCATCGTCCTCTACAGTCAGACGAAGAGCATGATCATGCTCAGACAAGGAAACTTTAACCGTGTCCACCTGGGCATACTTCAAGGCATTGAGAACAGCCTCCTGACAGACCCGGTAAATGACAGTTTCCTTTTCGCTTCCATACCGCTTTTGGGGGAGATCGGACACGAACTCAACCACTAGACCAAAGCTTTGCTCGATCCGCTTGAAGTGGGAACGGAATGCCGCTTCAAGCCCAAAATCGTCAAGTGTAGCGGGACGGAGTTCCACAGACAAGTTACGAATATCATCCAGTAATCGCGTCATGGATGCTTCGGTCTGCTTCATGTTTTTGATGAGTTGCTCATCATTCGTCATGTATTTTAACACCCGTAATTCGACAACCGCGCTCATCAGTTCCTGCGCGACGCTGTCGTGCAGTTCCCTCGAAAGCCGCTTACGTTCGTTTTCCTGCGCTTCTATGACATGCTTCATCATTTTGTTTTGATACAATTTTTCTTGCGTCTGAAATTGCGTGGTCAAATCTCTCAACATAAACACCCGGGTTCCATTTTCGGAATCAATCGTATGAAAAGAAGCGGCATAGGGAACAATTCCGTTGCTCTTCGTTTCCAGATAGACCTGGAAAGATGCGAAATCCTTGGAGCCGGACATATTAAAATAACAGTCAAGACAGGTGCGTGGCTCCGTGTCGCTTGTATAGCCCCTGCATGTTCCGCATAAAGCTCTGTCTTTCCCTTCATAGAGCTGAATGAGGACGTCATCCCCGACAATCTCCTCAGCTGCCGGGTTCATGGCCAGGGCTTTCCCTTGCCTATCAAAAAAGAAAATGGCTTCCGTACTGTTCTCAAACAACTTCACCATTATCGTGCTCAAAGAGTCGGTCCCTACAGACAATGTCAATTCATATCACTTCCTTCCCGTTCAACTCTCCAATTCCCCTATGCGCCAAGGCTTCTAAATCACGCATCATGGCTTCGGTCATCAGCTGTTCTTCACGAAATCCACCAAGTAGTACACCCGCGACGCGAGCATCATTCCACAGGGGTACAGCCCCGAGACTCTGGAGCCTCTCGGATTGAACAATAGGATAGTTAAACAGGTTGTCTGCCCCCACATATTCATAAACAGATGGAATGAAAATGGATTTCCCGGTTTTAAACACGACTCCTGCTATGCCCTTTCCGGATTGCAGCACAATCCGTTTAAAGCGATCATTTAAATTCCCGGCCGCATTTTTCCACTTAATTACGTATTGATATTCGGCCGGTTCAACAAGAGCAAGTGCCATGAAATCATAACCGAAATGCTCGCGAATTCGCTCAAGCTCCCTTTGATAATCCATCCTATTATTCATCACTCTCTCCTAATACAATTAGGAAAGAAGGCAACGCCCGCTTTCCTAATTCGATTTATGTCTTCTGTACAGAATATAACTTCTACGCACATAATTCAATGGAACACTCCACACATGAACAAGCCGGGTGAACGGCCAGAAAGCAAAAATGGCAAAGCCCATAAATACATGAAGCTTGAAAGACAACGGTACGTCTCTCATCAGTGACGGGTCGACACGGAATATGAATAAACCGCGGAACCAGATTGAGATGGTTTCCCTATAATCAAATTCAGGCTGTACTGCATTCGTTACAAGAGTCGCAAACATCCCCATGCATACAAGGGCAAAAAGCATGATGTTTACAATCAGATCAGAAGCTGAGCTTAAACGTCGTACATTTCGTATTGTAAAACGGCGAAAGGTGAGAATCAACATACCGAGGAACGTTACGGCTCCAAATACGCCTCCAATATATACTGCTCCAATATGATACAGATGATCGTTTACACCCAGTGCATGCATCCAGGTTTTTGGTATGCCCAGACCGGATACATGACCCATAATAACCGGGATAATGCCCAGGTGGAATAAGAGACTTCCAATCATCAATTGTTTTTTTTCAATAAACTCACTTGATTTTGCTGTCCAATTGAACTGGTCGTTTCTGTAGCGGAAAATATGCCCTACAATAAAGATGACCACACACATATAAGGGAAAATGACCCACAAAAACTGCTCTAACATCGTCATAGCGTGGCTGCCTCCTGTTCTACGCAAGCTTTAAGTGTTTCGCGCAGTCCCTTCACCAGATGAAAATACGGGCTTTCCATTTTTTCCAGCGCTTTAAGCAAATGATATGTGCCGTCTTCCAGGATCGCGATTGGCATGCGGAAGTTTTCTGTCGTCTTCGGATCTTGCGCCCATTCGGCGGCATACAGAAATTCACACATGAGCGGAAGATAATCTGGCAGCTCTCCATCTGGCATTTCAAGACCGTACATCTCATATAGCACCTTTAACTTGACCAACATTTGTCCCCGTTCTTTTGCATCTTCGAATTTAAAGTAAGTCATATATAGTGCACAATTTTTTTGAAAATCAAAGGTTTCCGTATACATTTCCTGAATCTCTTCCATACTGAACTCTTGCATAAGAGACCAGTAGGTGTTTGCATACGAATATGCCGGATGGTCCGGATCAAACGATGCTTCCAGAAAAGCCGGATGAAAATCCAGCTTTTCCGGGTACATGAGTTGCTGGGCGAAAAACCCGAATGACGGCTTGCATTCATACAGCTTCGCTACATTAATCACGCCAAATACCCCCGTAGAAGTTTTCTTCATACATTTCTTTACCTGTTTTCGAAGGCTCTTCCATCCCCATTGAACTTGCCAGACTACAACCGTCACAGCCAGAGCCTGCACCCATGTTTCCCATGGTGTCGCCGTAACCTGCAGATCCTTGAGCCCGGTACGGATTCGAATATCCTTCTTTATGCGACGTCGGAATGACGAAACGATCTTCGTACTTGGCAATCGCAAGAAGCCGGTACATCTGCTCGGTCTGCAACGGTGTCATGCCGATACGCTCAAGACGGCTTTCATCGAAAGGTTGTCCTGTGGACTGGGCACGCATATAGGAGCGCATCATAGCCATCCGTTGCAGGGATTCCTTCACCGTCTGCGTGTCGCCCGCCGTCAGCATATTGGCAAGGTACTGAATTGGGGTGCGCATTTCTTCGATGGCCGGAAAGATCATGTCCGGATTCTCGATTGAGTCTTTCCCTTCAAAGTAATTCATAATCGGACTAAGCGGTGGCACATACCATACCATCGGCAGCGTGCGATATTCCGGATGGAGCGGGAATGCCAGCTTGTACTCAATAGCAAGCTTGTATACCGGCGAGTTCTGCGCTGCTTCAATCCAGTCCTCCGAGATGCCGTCTTTTTTCGCCTGGGCAATCACTGCTGGATCGTTTGGATCCATAAACAAGTCACACTGCGCTTTATAAAGGTCTTTCTCATCCTGCGTAGAAGCGGCCTCAAGTACCCGATCTGCGTCATACAGCAGAACGCCGAGGTAACGAATTCGTCCTGTACATGTCTCGGAACAGACCGTCGGCAGACCGGCTTCCACACGAGGGAAACAGAAGGTACATTTTTCCGCTTTGTTCGTCTGCCAGTTGAAGTACACCTTTTTGTATGGACAGCCCGTCATGCAATACCGCCAGCCGCGGCATGCTTCCTGATCCACGAGCACGATTCCGTCCTCGTCCCGTTTGTACATGGCGCCCGAAGGACATGATGCGACACAGCTCGGATTTAGACAATGTTCGCAGAGCCGTGGGAGATAAACCATGAACGACTTCTCAAAGTTAAATTTAATCTCTTCTTCGATTTTCTGAATATTGGGATCAAGCGGACCGGTTACATGCGCACCCGCCAGGTCGTCTTCCCAGTTTGGACCCCATTCCAAATCCATTTTTTCACCCGTTACCGCAGAATGCGCGCGTGCCACAGGTGAATGCTTCTGCTCGCCGGCGTTGGTCAAATGCTCGTAATTGTAAGTCCAGGGCTCATAATAATCTTTCATTTCCGGCATGTCTGGATTGTAAAAAATCTTACCCAGCGCTATCTTGGACAGTTTATTGCCTGACTTCAGTTCCAGTTTCCCTTTGCGGAGCTTCCAGCCACCTTTATAAAGTTCCTGGTCTTCCCATCGCTTCGGATAACCGATACCCGGTTTGGTTTCCACATTGTTGAACCACATATATTCCGCACCTTTGCGGTTCGTCCAGGTTGTTTTGCATGTCACGCTGCACGTATGGCAGCCGATACATTTATCCAGGTTCATGACCATGGCAATTTGAGCTTTAATCTTCAAGCCAGTTAACCTCCTTCATTTTACGTACCGCTACGTACACATCACGCTGGTTGCCGATCGGACCATAATAGTTGAATCCATAACTAAGCTGAGCGTATCCGCCGACCATCTGAGTTGGTTTTAGATGAATTCTTGTTGGTGCGTTATGACTACCGCCACGTGTATCCGTAATTTCGGAGCCCGGCACTTGAATGTGCTTATCCTGAGCATGGTACATGAACATCGTTCCTCTTGGCATCCGGTGGCTGACAACGGTCCGAGCGGTTACGACGCCGTTACGGTTGTATACCTCTACCCAGTCATTGTCGGCAAGACCGTGCGCCTCTGCGTCTTCGTTGTTGATCCACACGGTAGGACCTCCGCGAAACAGTGTAAGCATGTGCTGGTTGTCCTGGTAGGTGGAGTGAATATTCCATTTACCGTGCGGTGTCAGATAACGGAGCACGAGTGAATCTTGTCCGCCCTTTATTTCCCGATCGCGAGGGCCGAACACCATCGGCGGCAGAGTCGGTTTGTAGATCGGCAATGATTCCCCAAACTGTTGGAAAATCTCATGATCAATATAGAAATGCTGTCTTCCTGTCAAAGTACGAAACGGAACAAGACGTTCAATATTCGTTGTAAATGGTGAATAACGGCGTCCCTTCTTGTTCGATCCAGTGAATACCGGTGTCGGTATAACTTCACGCGGCTGTGCCGTGATACTTTGGAAAGTGATCTTTTCCGCTGCCCGATCGGCCGAGATATCTTTGAGTTCCACTCCGTGAAGCTCTTCTGCCCGCTCATAAGCTTTTTGTGAGACCCGTCCATTGGTCGCGGATGAAAGGTGAAGAATTGCATTGGCCACTTGTCGAGCTGTCTGAATTTTCGGCAGCCCGTCTTTAATGGACTCGTCATAATAAACTCCGTTTAACTTTTTCATTTCCTCATATTCGTCTGCTACGGAGAAGCTGACGCCATGTGCACCTGCTTTGCCGGTAATCAAATTCGGACCGAGTGAGATAAATTTATCGTGAATTTTAGTATAGTCACGTTCGATGATGCTGAAATTCGGCATGGTTTTACCCGGAGTCGCTTCAATCTCACCCTTTGTCCAATCCTTTACAAGACCCATCGGCTGCGAAATTTCGCCCATACTGTCGTGTGAGAGCGGCGCGGTCACAAGGTCTTTATATATTCCCGGTAGGTATTCTTTCGCCATATCAGAAAAGACTTCGGAAAGCTGGCGGTAAATATCCCAGTCCGCGCGGGATTCCCACAGTGGATTAACCGCCGGATTAAACGGATGTACAAAAGGATGCATGTCTGTTGACGACAAGTCTGTTTTTTCATACCAGGTTGCCGCCGGAAGCACGATGTCCGCGTACAATGGGGTTGTCGTCATCCGGAAATCAAGTGCAACCATCAGATCAAGCTTTCCTTCCACATCTTCCCGCCAGATAATTTCCTCCGGTTTCTGCTCCTCGTTCGGCCGGGCAAGCAGGGCATCGGATGCTCCGAGTAAATGTTTCATGAAATACTCTTGTCCCTTCGCCGAACTGGAAATCAGGTTTGACCGCCAAACAAAGAGCGAACGAGGGAAGTTCTCAGCTGCTCCAGGATCTTCCACGGCGAAGCGTGTCTTACGTGATTTGATCTCTTCCACAGAGTGATTGATTATATCCTCGTTGGACTTTTTGCCTAATTGCGCCGCCTCTTCGGCGAACAGCAGACTGTTTTTATTAAACTGTGGATAAGAAGGCAGCCAACCCAAACGCGCTGCGAGCACGTTGTAGTCTGCTGGGTGCTGGTAACTGACATCCCCACCAGTCGGTGACTTCAAGGTGTCTGTTCCACTTTCTTCATAACGCCACTGCTCCGTTGCAAAATAGAAAAATGATGTAGCATTTTGCAGCCGAGCTGACGCTTGCCAGTCTTTTGCAAAGGCAACCGTTGACCAGCCTTCGATCGGGCGAAGCTTTTCTTGACCAACATAATGCGCCCAGCCTCCACCATTTACACCTTGGGAAGCAGTCAACATGACCAAGTTCAAGATGGACCGATAGATCGTGTCACTATTGAACCAGTGATTGATCCCCGCACCCATAATAATCATGGAGCGTCCTTTGGTATCGATAGCATTTTGAGCAAATTCCCGAGCAATCTGTACCACAACAGACGCCTTCACGCTCGTGATCTTCTCCTGCCAGGCAGGGGTATAATGCGAAGCTGCATCGTAATAATCTTTGGCGTTATGAGGGCTGTCACTGCGCGCAACACCGTACTGGCTCATCATCAGATCGTACACGGTTGCAACGTAACGCTCCGAACCATCTGCCAGGCGCACTTTTTTGGCCGGAATTACACGTTTGAACGTTCCATTACCAGCGTTATCGAAATAAGGGAATACCACTTCTTCCCATTGCTCGCCATGACCTTCCACAGTAAGCGCAGGCTCAACCTTTGTTCCGTCTTCCCGCTCCAGAATCAGGTTCCATTTCTTATCCTGTTCCCAGCGCTGTCCCATCGTACCGTTCGGGACCAGCAATTCCCCCGCCGCTTCGTCATATATGACCGGCTTCCAGTCCGCATGCTGCGAAGCATCCCCAAGGTCACTCGCTCGTAGGAAACGTCCACCTTTCCAGGCTCCTTCGTGTGGATCAAGCAGAATCATAAACGGCATATCCGTATATTGTTTGGCATAGTTAATGAACATCGGTTCTTGGCGCTCTTTGTAGAACTCATCCAGAATAACATGCGTCATAGCCTGGGCTACAGCTGCATCTGTACCCGGATTTGGTGCAAGCCAGTTGTCAGCGAACTTCACATTCTCCGCTAAGTCGGGAGCCACCGATACGACCTTTGTCCCCTTATAACGTACTTCCGTCATAAAATGAGCGTCTGGCGTCCGGGTAAGCGGTACATTCGATCCCCACATGATCAGGTAACCCGCGTTGTACCAGTCAGAAGATTCCGGCACGTCCGTCTGCTCACCCCAAATTTGAGGAGATGCAGGCGGAAGGTCTGCATACCAGTCGTAAAAACTCAACATCTGCCCACCGAGTAGCGAAATGAACCGGGCTCCCGAAGCGTAGCTTATCATTGACATCGCCGGGATTGGCGTAAAGCCCGCGATCCGGTCGGGACCGTACTTACGAATGGTATAGATGAGCTGCGCTGAGATAAGACGCAGGACATCGTCCCAGCCGACACGGACATGACCGCCTTTTCCACGAGCCGATTTATAGAGCTTAGCTTTCTCTGGATCTTCCACGATGCTCGCCCATGCGTCTACCGGATTCGTATGCTCCTTAATGGCGGCTAACCAGAGCCGCAATAACTTACCACGCATATAGGGGTATTTCACTCGTAACGGGCTGTATTCATACCAGGAAAATGTAGCGCCTCGCGGGCATCCACGCGGCTCAAATTCCGGCATGTCTACGCCGCAAGAAGGATAATCAATTTGCTGATTCTCCCAGGTGATGATGCCGTTTTTCACAAAAACCTTCCAACTACAGGAGCCGGTGCAGTTGACTCCGTGCGTCGTCCGGACCACTTTGTCGTGAGACCAACGCTGACGGTACACGTTTTCCCATTCTCTATTTTTTTCCTCAAGGATTGACCAATTTCCGGAATAGCTTTCGATCGGTTTAAAAAAGTTGAGGTTGTATTTTTTTTTCATTGATGACCAACACTCCTTTTCAGAATGAAAAACCCTAAAGCAGATTCATAGGAAGACTCATTCGGTTACTCTCATTATGTAATTCATCCATGTTTGTTCCCATTAGGGAATGTCCTATAGCGCTACAGGAAATCCCTCGTTCTATAAAAAGATACAAAAAAAACTCCCTCTAATAGATGGGAGCTTCTATGAAGGCGAACCAGTTTTTGTGATCGCACTTTTTGGCCTTGATTAATTTTTCTTTTGGCCGGTTAATAGGAGCATGATAAAGGAAATGAAGATCATCGAGCATGTCCAGGCCCAGGCCATAGGAAGATGACCAGAATCCACCGCAACATAAATGGCCGTCGGAATGGTTTGTGTTTTACCCGGAATATTTCCGGCAATCATCAGAGTAGCACCGAATTCACCCAGACCGCGGGCAAAGCCGAGTACAAAAGCGGCTTTAAAAGAAGGAAAAATTAAAGGGAAGGTTATGTACCAGAACACCTGCCATTCGCTCGCCCCTATGGAACGTCCTGCATCTTCCAAATCCCGATCAACAGAAGCAAATCCCACCATCATCGTTCGATAGGCCAGGGGGAAGGCTACAACGACCGACGCGATTACCGCAGCCCACCACGTAAATACGATCGGTTCACCAAACCATTGTTCCACGAAACGTCCGAACTCACCTTTTCGCCCGAGCAACATTAACAGTAAAAAGCCAACTACTGTCGGAGGGAGTACCAGTGGCAGCATAAAAGCGGTTTCAACAAACGTTTTTCCTTTAAATGATCCTAATCGCGACATCCACCAGGCCGCAACCAAGCTTACTACGATAACCAACACACTCGATAACAGCGCAACCTGCAACGATAATTGGATAGGAGACCAATATTCATTCCAATCCAGGTCCTGCATGATCACTTCGGTATGGAAAATCCATACTTAGCCATGATATCCAAAGACTTTTGCGTTTGTAGGTACGCATAAAAGTCTTCAGCTTCGCGGCTATGTTTTGAAGCTTTAACAATGCCGATTGGATATTCAACAGGTGAGTAGGTTTTGGGATCCACCTCAAAGGCGATTTTTGAATTTTGTGAAGTCAAAGCATCCGTCTTGTACACGAATCCGGCATCGGCGTTTCCGGTCTCCACATACTGTAGCACTTGTCTGACATCTTTACTCTGAACCAGTTTGGCTTGCAACGCGTCCCAAAGTTTCACGTTCGTCAGTGCTTCCTGTGCGTAGCTGCCAGCAGGAACACTTTCAGGAATACCGATCGCCACTTTCTTCACTTCTTCTTTTGTTAAATCTGTTATGCTACCGATTTTCATTGTCCCGTCTGCAGGGATAACCGCGACCAATTCGTTCGTCAGCCACGTTTTTTGTTTATTCCCATCTATCAACTGTTGATCAACGAGTGCCTTCATATTTTTAGGCGAAGCGGACAAAAATAAATCTGATGGAGCTCCCTGCTCAATCTGCTTTTGTAGCGCACCAGACCCGCCGAAGTTGAAATTTAATCTAACACCTTTATTGGTTGACTCGTACGACGTCTGGATCTCATTGAGTGCATCCGTTAAGCTTGCCGCTGCGGATACGGTCAGTTCAACAGTTTCGACCGTTTTTGGGGTCGCTTGGTTGGCAGCCAAAGTTTGTGCGTTGTTGCCACCGTTCATAGTCGATTGTTGTTCTGTACCGCATCCTGAAAATAATATAACGATGAAAAAAGCCAAAAATAAAACAGTGCCATTTTTAATAAACTTTTGCATTTTGTTTGACTCCTCCATGTTAGTTCATCATTACGTGACGGGTTTCGTTATTAGCTGTGCCTGTCTCGTACGTTCGACTAGTGTACAATTTTCAAGAAGGATATGATTAAAAATGTCCGCTTCCAGATTTTCTAACCGCTTCAATACGAGCCGGTGCGTACCACAAGCCTCCTGCAGCGGCTCAAAGCCGTTTGTGATCAAGCGCAGTTCCTTCAGTAATTCCACCACCGCTTGATGCTCATCTTGCAATTTGGATAAATATGGATTAATCGCATCTGCCCGTTCAACTGTTGATTCCTGTAAAAACGCTTGGATCATCGGAAACACAAGGTTTTCCTCATTTTGAATGTGTTCCGATAATCCCTGTTTAAGCAAGGTGAAAAGTTCATTAACTCGCTTTAGATGCGGATAACGTTCGCCGTGAACCCGCGTTAGTTTGGTTACATACGGCGTGAGCGCCGATAGTTCTTCGAGAAGCTTTGTATGATACTCATCCTGGATATAGGCAATTAGTTCTTTTGGTTCGAGTGAAGATGGTTGCATTTGCTTTTGCTGTGCCTGACTTTCCTCCACTTCATGCACCTGCGCCAGCAGTTCACCAGCGTGGAGACCTCGGTCGGCTGCTGCCTCACGGAGCGATATCTTCCCGCCACAGCAAAAGTCAATCCGCAGTTTACGGAACAAATCTCCTGTTTTTGGTACTTCTTTCACAATGTCTGCTATCCATGTTTCTTCCGTTAACTGGCTCATCATCCATTCCCCCATCTTACTTCGGTTTTATGCTTCACTTTCATTCTACGTCCCCCTTAAAGCTGAACCAATCAGGGCATTCCCTCTTTGACATGAGGAAATAGCCTTATTATAAAAAATCTGAAAGCAACTGTTCAGCCGCTTCTTTGCCTTGAGCGATACAATCCGGAATCCCAACGCCTCCATAACCAGCACCGCATAGAAATACATTTGGTAAGTACTGTGAGAAGTCATGTCTCACCCTCGCCATATGCTCTTTGTGTCCAATCGGATATTGCGGCATCGATTGATTACACCGACTGACTTCGGTCAGTTCTGGTTTAGCTTCGAGCCCCATTAAATCTTTCAGGTCTTTGCGCGCCGCATCCACAAGTTCATCGTCTGTCATTTGAACCCACTCCTGTGCGCCTGCATGTCCGATATAAGTCCGTAAGAGGGTATATCCTTCAGGAGCAGTGTGGCTCCACTTTGTCGAAGACCATGTACATGCCGTAATCATTTTGCCTTCTTTGCGGGGAACCAGGAATCCTGTTCCCTCAAAAGCAAGTTTAAGATCTGTATTTTTATAAGCAAGGGCAATATTGGCTACGGAAACATAGTTAATCTTGTTTAACCAGCTAGCGCTTGCAACACCAGAGAATAATGTAGCCGCCTCAAAAGCTGGAACAGCGCAGATCACAGCATCCGCCTCTATTTTTTGTCCATCTTCTAAAATGACCTGATAACTGCTTTCTTTCCTTACTTCAACTACACCTTGCCCCATAACAAAACGTACGGTATCCAGCCTTTCCCTTAGTCGCTCCACAATCGTAGATAATCCTAGCCGATAAGAAAGAAACATACTTTTCTTAGCGATATCCGGCAGTTTGTCTTGTACTACCGACTTTCTTCCCGCCCCTTTAGACATCCCCTTAATCAGACTCCCGTGCTTTTGTTCCATGAGTTTAAATTGAGGGAAGGTTGACATCAGGCTCAGGGAATGTGTGTCCCCAGCGTAAATTCCAGACAGAAGCGGTTCAGTAATCTGATCGAGAACTTCTTTGCCAAGACGCCGTTTGATAAAATCACCTAGCGATTCGTCCGCATCGCCTTTCTTCGCTGGAATGATTAAATCCAGAGCAGCCCGTGCTTTTCCCAGCGGAGAAATTAGTCCGGTCCGAATGAAGGGGGTGAGCTTTGTTGGAATGCCCAAAATGAAGCCCATTGGCATCGTGTGAAGTTTGCCCTTATGCAAAATGCAAGCAGATTTGGCTTTCGGGTTTGTCGATACCAGTTCTGCCTCCAGTCCCAACTCCGCGGTCAGATCCAATATGGCCGTCTTTCTGGCCAAAAAAGCATCCGGTCCTTTTTCGATCATAAAATCGTTTTGGCGAACGGTTTGCAGCTTTCCTCCTAGACGTTCACTTTTCTCCACCAGTGTAATCTCCACTTCAATTTGCCTATCCTCAGCCAGCTTTTTCACATAAAAGGCAGCACTTAAACCGCTTATTCCTCCACCGAGAATAACGACTTTTTTAGAACTTTTTTTCATGTAAATACTTTTCCTCTCCAACCCCGGGTATATAAGCACAATAAGGGTCACTCTCCAAATAGTCTCCTGTTATTGCAAAAGCCCTTGCTCTAGAGCCCCCACAGACGGCCTTGAATTCACAGACTCCACATTTACCTTTAAGTAGGGACTTATCTCTAAGATTCATCATGATCGGAGAGTTGCGATAAATATCTGCCAGGCTATCCTCTCGTACATTCCCGCACATAAGAGGCAGGAAACCGCTCGGGTATACTTCGCCGATATGACTAATAAAAACAAATCCATCTCCGTCATTTACGCCTTTAGGAGCACGTCCTAAAACATCCGCCCTCTTTTGTCCGTCTGCTACACTGCTCTCACCTGCTTTGTTCTTTTCCTGCAGTACAACCCTCCGGTAGTGAGGAGCTTCTGTAGCCTTCACGCCGTACGGCATCTGTTGCTGTATGTGATACAACCATTTCATTACGGCTTCATGCTCATCAGGAGTAATCATATCTTTCTCCATGCCACGTCCGGTTGGAACAAGAAAAAATAAACTCCATAATACGGCCTGCATTTCCTTTACCCTTTCTGCAATTTGCTCCAGATCATGAAGATTGTACCTGGACACCGTAGTGTTCACTTGAATAGGGATGTTCAGTTCCTTTAAATAACTAATTCCTCGCATGGTCGTATCGTAAGAACCCGCTGTACCCCGAAAATGATCGTGAATGTCTGCACATGAACCGTCCAGACTAAACGCCCACCGCGATAACCCAACTTGCTTTGCTTTTTCTACCGCCGTTCGTGTCACTTTAGGGGTGGCACTGGGGGTCATTGAAACCGACAGATTTTTCTCTTCAATTGCATATTGAGCCAGTTCAAACAGATCAGGACGCATTAAAGGATCTCCGCCTGTGAATACAACCAACGGATGATTCATTTCAGCGATTTGATCCATCAGTTTCTTACCCTCTTCTAATGTCAGTTGGCGAGGATCAGGTTTGTACTGAGCTTCCGCTCTACAATGAAGGCACTTTAAAGCACAAGCTCGTGTCACCTCCCAGATGACTATAAACGGGTCTGTATGATAATCACGCGGCGTTTTCAAAGATATCATTGATGTCTCTCCTTTTTAGAAGTATAAAAACAGCACAAATACATAGAGCATCATTGAAAATCCAATTTCCGCCATGCCAACTTGTTTTGCCTGTAATCCGAGTTTAGGAAGCCATATGGCCCGTACCAACAAAATAAAAAAAGGAAGAAACAGGGGGAACTTTAACCAAGCGGCAAACAAGATAATCACCACATGATATACGATGGAAGCATAATAATAATGTATATTTTTTCGTTCACGAATGATCGTTTTAACATAAAGAGCAGTGCCTATAAAGTAGGACACCAAAAGCAAGAATAGCTCTGTTGCTACTCTCCAATCCTCTCCTCCCCCCATATAAATAACGGGGTATATAAAAGAACAAAAGAGCAGAATTGCAACAATGTCATTTAGTAAAGCACGTTCATTTTTCGTTTTTGCAAAATAAATATTAGCCATAAAAAAAAGCAGTAGCAGAACTCCATACCAGATCAACGCAGGCTCAAACCATACAAGAGAAACTAAAAAAGGCAGCAATATCGCTCCGTATACAACGACGGGTTTACGGTATCTTTCACTATTGCCTGTTTTGATCCATTGGAGAACAGGAAAACTGAATAAGTAGATAAAAAACCAGCACACAAATAGTGGTATATGAATGAGTTCCCCTCGAGAAGCCACTAGACCGAATAAAAATGGAAGAATGAGCATTGCCCAAGCTCCATGTTGATTGGGTATGTATCTACTCATCCCATTCAAAACCTTGATCCTTTTTTCACAATCTCTTTTATATTTGTTATTTCGGTTAATCGACTCATCATCCATTCCCCCAAGATTGAATTTTATGCTCTAACTTCATTCTAAGTATTACATGAAATTGAACCAATCAGGGAGTTCCCTTTTTCATAGGGGGGAATAGCCTAACCGGAAAAACAACGCTTTTTTCCTATGCTATACTGTACTAAAAAAAAGGGAACACAGAAAGGATGAATCGATATGGGAGGACCATCTTTGCGTCAACTGCATGCTCATCATGCCATTCATCAAGGCGGGCTATCCGGCGCTCTAGATAAGACGAGAGAAGTAGAGGAATTACTCAGAGCAAAAGAATTCAATGTGGCGCGCCAGGCCGCCGAGCACTTGATCGAATATTGGGAAACGCGCATTCTCAGCCATGCTGATGCAGAAGAGGAAGGATTCTATCAGGAAAAAGTCGAGAAAAAACCGGAGCTGCAGGAAGCCGTCGTCAAACTTACACGGGATCATGATCTGCTCCGAATCATTGTAAAAGAGCTCAAAGCCGGGATCCGTGAAGAAGGGCTTACGCCTCAAGTTCTTCAGCAGTTCCACGCGCTCCTGGTTGTCAATGCCATTCATAGCCGGGAAGAAGAACGTCTGTTGTTTGAGGAGACGTCATAATCAAGATGTGGCGTAGTTATTCACTTTCACTATAAAAACGTGCCGAAGAAATAGTCCAGCGCCTCCTGCGAGCATCCGTCATCTCCTTGCCGAGCTGCTACTGAACTAAAATCATGATTCCCGTTCCGACGTCTACGAGGTGTTTCCTGTGGGACCAGCAGCCCGGCATACCCCCATACCTCCATAACTTCGTCCCGTTCGTTTTTGCTGGAAGGGAACACACCCTTCCAACGCTTCTCCAATTGACGTGCACCACTTTGAGCATCACAGTTCTGAACAGCTTCGAGCATTTTATGAAATATAGCAAGATTCAGTACATTCAAATCCTCATTGACATTCTTTAGACATGAGCTTATTAAAATTACAATCCCCGCAGCTACTGTAATTGGGCAGTACGACAAGGCGCTCCGTAAATGAACCTTTTTCGTGGAAAGACTATGCAAAAATGCTATCATTACATAAATCAACAAAGCTTATGACTGAGACAAAATTCCTTTAACAAACAATGAGACACTGTGCTTGTAGAACTCTTCCTCGGTGACGAGTTGGGACTGATATTGCCGGTGAATCAGCTCGCTCATCTGAAATCCATAGCACATCGAGAGAAAAGACATGGCGGCAAGACGCTCATCCTGTCTGGCTATAACTTTTTTCTTCTGCAGGCGTTCAAAATATTCAACCAGCAAGGAGTGCAGCTTCACCGGCGGATCGGCCAGCACTCTGTCCAATTCCGGTAGCATTCCTTTGTCGCGGATGCCAATCAAAATGATGTCCGCATTTTTATGGAAAAACAAACGGTACTGCTGACTTACATTCAGCAGATCGACTTCCGGATTATCGGTCGCGTCCTCTTTTAACAGCTTCTCAAATTGCGGGATATCTGAATGTCTTTCAATGATGGCTTCCAATATGCCTTGCTTGCTTCCAAATTGCCGGAAAATCGTAGATTCATTGACTTTAGCTTCCGTTGCAATGGCTTTGGTGCTTACTCCCCGATAGCCCTTCTTTTTGATGAGCCGTGTCGCGGCTTCAATGATTCTGTCTGATGTTTGCATTGTATTTCTCCTTTTGCATAAGTTAAACCTATTCTACTACAAGTTTTGCATATGCAGCAGGGTCGGGGTTCATCATTTTCATAAACGTTTATTTAAGGCAAATCGCTTCTTTTTTCCCAGCGGCTTGGTTCCGTAATCTTGACATGATCAGGCACCAATTGCGTGAGCGTGCCTAATTTATCAAATGTAATCTGGATTCGGTCAGAGGGCAACAGCCATTGTTCGGTCTCGATTGCGCAGCAATCCGGTATCGTCCCCATTCCTATAATCGTGCCCGGGAGCAGCGTGAAAACTTTGAGAACCTCCTCCATCACTTTTGCAGGGTGTGCAGAATACTCGGATGTGCTTCCCTTCCAGTGCAGTCTCTCCCCGATGCGTACATCCACATCCAGTACCAGCGGGTTGTCGATTTCATCCGGCGTAACCAGAAATGGTCCTATTCCTTTGCTGCGATCAAAATCTTTGCAGCGCGTCGGTCCGATCAGCGCCTGGAAATCCAGCCACTGCACATCGCGGACAGTACTGTCGTTAAAAATAACATAACCTGCAATGCAGTTCCCCTTCCCTGCAACAAAGGCCAGCTCCGGCTCGATATCCAGGTAGGAAGAGTACGAAGGCCAATGAATCGTATCCCCATCGCCAATTAATGCATTATGGTTACACTTGTAATAACTGAAAGTTACTTTATTCGGATCTTTCTGGGATCTTTCTGGGATCTTTCTGGAATTTTTCAGCAATTTTTCGTTTAAGCTCTCCTCTTTCCGGCCCTGTATATTCTCTTTGCAACAGATTTACGCCAGCATTTCTCAGATGTCTTGGCGTCAGCCCGAAATCGATAAGCGCAGCCGGATTCGAAACCGGCGGCAGCAGTTTTACCGCTGCAATCGAGCAGATTTCATTTTCATTGAATTGATGCGACTGTTCGACAGCATATTGCATCAATTCCTTAGCGGCATCATAACTTGTCGGCAAATAATGAAGATAGCTGTCTATACTTTCAAGACTGTCAATGAATGTTCCCTGCTTTTTCATGATTGCGGCAAAAAGACACGACAAATTTCTCGTTAATTACAAGCCCAAACAAAGGTTCCTGGGATGTCTTGGTTTGAAAGGTTACTAGCTTCATGTTGCAGCTCCTCCATCCATGTAGTGTGATGTTGTTCTGTTACTATCATAAAGCGTAGAACAAGTGCATGCAAGTACTTGCTTGTATTTTATTTTCCATTCTCTATAATAAAGACATAGTCAGTATGCCTTACCCCAAAAACATATACACAAAGGAGAATTTTTATGAAGTATGGACGTATTATACAAAAACCTCGCGTTAAATTTTTTGAAGTCGCAGATGGCGTCTTTGCCGGTATTTTGCCGTATCGCGGGATCAGTTGGGCCAATGCCGGGTTCATCAACAAGGGTGAAGGGCTGGTGTATGACACGTTCTTCGATTTGTTCCATGCACGGGAAATGCGGAAGGCTTTTATGGAAGTAAGCAACGGCGGCTCTCCCGCATATGTGGTGAACTCGCACTATAACAGCGACCATGCCTGGGGAAACAAAGTGTTTGAAGATGCTTGCATTATTATGCACAAGGAAGCGTCCAGAGAGCGCCTCACCGAAAATATCGCCTGGATGGACAGCGTCATTAGAAGAGGAAAGGATTCTCCGGAATCGACTTCGGGCGAGCGGTTTTTTGCAGCGGAATTTGAAGGATTCGATCTGGAAGGCGTAGAATGGGTGCTCCCGAATATTGAAATAAAGGACGATATCAACATCCGTCTTGGAGATACGGAAGTTATGATTTACAACGTAGCTCCGGCCCACTCTGACAGTGACTTGCTGCTGTGGATGCCAAAAGAAAAAGTGCTGTTCGCCGGCGATGTCGTGTTTAACGGTTGTACGGCATACAGCGAAGAGGGAACCCTCAATTGGGTTAAAGTGCTTGATCGCATTATTGATGAAATTAAACCCGAAATCGTTGTTCCAGGACATGGCGCCATCTGCGGCCTGGACTTCGTGAAGGAGCAGAGAGACTACCTCCTGAATCTGATCAGCGAGTTCAACAAGCATTACAATGGCGAAATTGATTCCTTGTCCCTGACCAAGCAAATTGATATTTCCCGCTTTCTTCATTGGATTCAGCCAGAACGCTTGTATGTTACAGTGGATATCCTATTGAAAAGCAAACGAGGGTTACCACCCCTTCCAATTTGGAACGAGGTGCCTGCTAAGCTGGAAGACATGAAAGCTTTTTTGACCGGAAAATATGGCAATCAGATCAAGCCATGGGACCCTATGAGTGTTTGGCAAGAATAGTGCATGCAAGCCGTTATTAAGTGATGGTTGTCAAAGAATGCGGATGAACGATGTGGAAGAAGAACAAGTAAGTATCAGATCATGAGGGCTTAGAGAGTCGATGGTTGCTGTGAACCGATCCTCACCTGATACCGAATGGGCTTCTGAGTCGCTTCGCTGAACAATGAGCTTCTTCACCACGAGTGGCTCAAACTCGCCGAGGCGGTCGCGTGGCACGGAGATCTCATGTTCGCCGTACTCGCTGACCACAGTTTTCTTGCTTTTGCCATTCCGGCTGTTTGGCGTCTCCTTGGCCTTCACATCGTGCTTCTCGTAGCCCAGAGCGTTTCCATTTCCGCCTCCAGCATCTTCTGGATCGTCTCGGCAAACAGGTTCTTCAGCGCATTTTGCGCATCTTGCGCCGTAACCAAATTATTTTCCTTAATAAAGGCCCGCAGTTGCTGTTTCGCCCAAAGTCCCATTTCTTTTGTGGAACAATCATAAAAAAGTTCCGCTGTTCGCATCAGTTTCCAGATGTTAATAGTTTTGAGTGGTTTTGTTTTCTTCAAGTAGCTTCGAATTGCTACCCAATCTGTTCTTTGGAGGGGTCATACTACTTCACAGCCTCTCAAAAAATGAAAACCCGAGCAATTTGAAGCTAGCGTACGAAAAATAAAAAACGGCCCTGTCGCAAACGATGCGAACAGCGGCCGTTTTTTGAATTGTTCCACGGAATTAAAATCGGCGCTTAGAACCGATTATGAAGAAAAATGGAGATGGAGAATGATATTTTAAAGCAAGCCGCGCTGATCATAAAGACAACGAAGACGCTGCTCTGATTTCCCGTGCCTTTGCCACGGTAGAGGGCGATTTGAGCGACATTCAGTGGTTTCATACGGATCGTGGAAGCGAATTTAAGAACCAGACCATGGACGATCTGTTAGAGACCTTTGACATTGGCCGTTCCCTAAGTATGAAAGGCTGTCCCTACGACAATGCCGCGGCGACGCCAGTTCAGTACAAAGCTGCAGCCCTTAATAAAGTTGTCTGATTTACTGTTGGCAGTCCAAATTCGAAGGGCTTTGAAAGCCCGTCTCATAGCAAATCTCAAGTTGGTACGCTCCGTGCTTTTAAGGATAAGCTGCTTTATCCACTCTTATTTTTTCCAGATAGGTACGCGGGGTTTCTGAGGTTTCCTGTTTAAAGATTCGGTCCAGATAAAAGGGACTTACTCCAGCATAATCCGCAATACCAGCCTTTCTTTATAGTGATTGACCAGGAAGGTCGATTGATTTCAGCCATGATCGAATATCCTGTCCTTTCTAAAGCTCATCCTCATACATATAAATGCGAAGTATCTTGTAGCTCTATTAGCTGCTCAGCATGGTCTGTGGGAATCTATTTACTTTTTAAAATGCTTATTCAAAAAGTCGATCATAACCTGCGTGACCTCGGGTTGAAGCCAGTAGTCGCCCCCATGAGCTGCACCTTTCACCACGTATCGTGTGGAGTCAACTCCTTTTTCTACCAGCGCATTATGCAATATTTCTGTTTGGTTGGGTGAAACCAGAGTGTCTTGATCCCCATGCATGATTAAAAATGGAGGATCATCCTTTGTAACATAACTGATCGGATTGGCGGCCGCTGCTGCTTCCGGATGATCCAGTATAGAGCCGCCACGACCAAATACAGCCGTTCCATTCACCCAAAGCGCTTCTGTAGCTGAAGGAGACTTGTGCTTCTCCTGCACCTCTTGCGAGAATCCTTCCCCTACCTTTGTTAAATCCGACAGACCATAGATATCAATAGCCGCTTGTACGCTGCTGCTTTGATCCAGATGGTCCCCCTTATCAAACTCTTTCAATCCATTGGTTGTACCCGTCATCGCGGCAAGGTAACCTCCGGCGGATTCACCCATGACCGCGATATGTTCCTTATCCACTCCATATCTATCCGCATTCGCGCGTAAAAAACGAATCGCAGACTTTACATCCTCCAGCGGAGCCGGAAATGTAACATCTGGAACTACCCGGTACTCAATACTGGCTACTATGTATCCAGCTTCAGAAAGTGCCATTCTTTGCTGCAAGTAGCTGTCTTTATTCGCGCTGACAAATCCGCCACCGGTTACAAATACGACTGTCGGAAGTGGCCCTTTGCTGTCCGGTTTTAAAATATCCATCCGCAACAGACTATGGCTGCTCATGGCCAGTGCGGGCTGATCATAAACAACATTTGAAATTAGCTGAACCGCAGTCTTGGTTTTGTTAACCTCCAGAATCTTGCTTTCTGCTGCAAAAGCGCTTGAAGATAATGATGTAGCAATCATACTCCCGGTAAGGACTAGAGAAAGAAATGAGACCCTTTTCAAATTCATAAAATAACCCCCTGTCCATTTTGTATAGCGATTACATTATAAATTATATAGGAAAAATATGGATATGTCAATTAAAGAAATGTCTGCTGAAATGATAGAACTCGGAGAATCCATTTTCCCGCAAATTCTCGAACAGAAAATCAAGCAAATTGAACATAATTCGGCGTTCTGTCTTCGGAGGATGCGTAGCATCTTATGAGAATTACTCAAGCAAAAGGCTGGTGTTATTCTGGATTTTATTGAAAAAGGTCATCTAATCATTCCCGTTGGGACCAAGAACTCTCGCGTCAAATTCCACGCTTTCAATGAATTCAGTTGGCGTGTATTGGTTGAAGTCGAGCGGGGCGGAAAAGCGTTCTTTCTGTTTTTTATGCACCCTACAAATCTAACTTTAAATTGGAAAAAACGGACCAAATAGGTCCATTTATCCAGTAATAAATCACAAAATTTGAAATAAAATGGTTATTTAAGCTCTGTTCAATCATATGCTTCTTACGTATACTGTTGCTAAATCGACTCGAGTTAGAAGCAAATCTACGCTAAGGGTTAAAAGTGTATTCAGTGTTGCTGCTGACACAGAATCATTTTTTCTATAAGCAACATTTCTTTTAGCCTAAAAGTATAAGCGCTGAAACTATGTGCTTATGAAAGGAGGAATATTATCGCGTAAATACATTCTATTTACCTCATATTTTATTTAAATCGAAAGTTAACGCGCTTATGTTATTGGTAAATACGTACAATTTTCATGATTAAATTATTCTAGGAGGAATTATATGTATAACACAAGTAATAAGCCCGCTTCCAATAAAACAAAGTTCTTTATGATCTTGCTAAGCTTTACTGTAATCGCTTCATTCTCTAGCTTGTTCGGCCCTTCGCCTGCTAAGGCTTTTGCTGAAGAGAACGGAACTCCGGTACAGAAAACGATCGATTTAAAGGAGGGATTCGACAATTCAAATGAAGCAAGTATAGAGTCATTATCCCTTACCAGCGAAGAAGCTACTAGCCAAGCAGCGGCTACAGCTATTGATCATGATGCTAATTTCTCACCTTCAACACTTCAGTTTCTAAAGGCTAATACAGGACTCGACGGTGAGCAATGGGATAATATTATGAAGCTAGTAAACAAACCAGAGCAAGATTCTTTAAGATGGACCGAATTCTATGGCTATGCTGAAGATATCGGCGATAATCGAGGATACACCATTGGTATCTTTGGAGCAACGACAGGCGGTTCAAATGATACGGGACCTGATGGTCCGGACTTATTCAAAGCTTTTGATGCTGCTAGTGGAGCTAGCAGCCCTTCCATTGCAGGTGGATTAACACGTGCTGGTCTGAAGGGGAAAATGAGTGGTTCGATTCTAAAGCTCAGCGATAGCGATAGTGTAATTAAGAAGAAGATCAAGGCTCTCCAAAACAATGAAGCTTGGAGAGAAGCCATGTGGCGTACGTTCTATGACACCTATATCAAATATAGTGTACAGCAAGCGCAGAAACGTGGATTTAATACTGCTCTGACGATTGGATCATTTGTCGACACAGCACTCAATCAAGGCGCTACTGGTGATTCAGGTAGTCTTGAAGGAATCCTCTCACGTTCAGGCAGTAGTACGAATGAGAAGACATTCATGACTAGCTTCTATGCTAAGCGTACATTGATTGTCGATACCAACGATTATAACCAGCCTCCTAATGGTAAGAATCGTGTCAAACAATGGAGTTCTCTCTTAGCTTCTGGCGAAACGGATCTTAAGAACGCAGATGCAGCCGTGATCAAAGTAACTAATTGGGAAATGAAGTAAATCACAATATACTACTTACTTAATAAGGAGGGCATATCGTATGCCCTCCTTTATCTATTTTCATGAAAATTTAGTTGGCGATGACTGCTAGCGGTTTATGTAATTCGTATGTCCTCAGTGTACTATAAAACCTTACGCCAAACAGCCGTCCCCGATCTGCTATTATCAAAACCACTCCCCCCATTCTCGCATACAGTTCCTCTCATCATTCGAGTATGTAAGTCGCGTGTACAAATAGAAAAACTGCCCCGGAAGCCCGAAACTTGCAAGCTCCTGAAACAGCCTTGTAAATGTTCATCAAGTCGAAAATACCTAAATCTCCCGTATCTGCCGATCATGTTGTAATTCCTCCTTTTCTACTCTAGCTTATGTTTACTGGAAAAATTGGTTTGGGCCAGTAATTACCATTTCGTAAAATCGTTCTATGATTACATAAACACCGAATAGACTTGAAAAAGGAACGTACGTTCTTTATAATATAACTTATCACATTGTATAATCCTGAACTAACGGAGATGCGGACATGGACACTAAATTTATTGAGGAACTGCGCGAAATTAGCAGAAATGACAAACGCAGATCCGAATTTCTCATCAAGGGTATGAAGGACATACTTCAGGAAAGAAAAGAACAAAACTTTATCGAAAGATGGATTTGGCTTCAAAAAAATAAGAGGCGTATAGCAAGGAAGTTCAAATCCTGATAGATTCGATTCAAAAGGCTTTCTCTCTAATTGTTAGCAGCCTGTATCATGTTTAAGTAGCACTCACATAAGTACATAGGGAGGCAACCGCAAACAGCATCTGAGGAGGATATGAATAGACCTTCAACCTTCCACTTTGAATATTGGAAGTCAGGATATACAGGATTTGAAAGAAAGGCTGCAACGAACCCGTTGGCCTAACGAAGTAGCAGAAGCCGGCTGGGAATACGGAATACCGTTAGATTTTATGAAAGAAATCGTCCATCCGTTGCCCCTGCTCATTCCTCACGGTTGGCCCAGCACCGTAGTTGTCTGACCAGACTCTGGGCTTCATTCATTTAAAACAACCTGACGCGATTGTCGGGTTATTCCACCTTTCATACGTTATTTCCGAGACTCCATTCCTATGATTGTACAGTTCGACGCCTGTAGCCAAGAATGCCCATCCTGGGGTACCCACATACCAATATAGGGATGCGGCGATGCGTGCGAGCCTTTCTCCAATTTGTTGCTTTCCATGGCTATGTCCACTCCTTTGTGATTTGTCTAATCCTACAAACCCCCTTAATATGAAAATGAAGTGCAAAATCGAAAAGCAGAGCATCTTAATATACTGCTTTCTACACAAACCCAATGTTTGATTCCAAACGAGGCTTGTATGTAAGCAGGGTAACCATGAGGAATCCTTAAAACAACTGGTCATGACCAGCAGCCATTCAAACCGGATTGCAGAATTCATCCAACAGATTAAGCAGGATTATGATAAGCCTTTGCGAATTGAGAAATTGACCAAACTGGCTAATATGAGTGCGTCGTCGCTGCATCGTTATTTTAAAGAGGTTACCGCTATGAGCCCGTTGCAATATCTAAAACAATTACGACTGCAAGAAGCCCGACGCCTGTTGTTATCCGAATCAGCAGATGCGGCAGATGTCGGTTCAGCCTGCCTCCGATCCGTGATATTAAGCGACTGCGTATGGAACAGGATCAGCCAACAATTTGAACAAGTATGAGAGGATGTAAAAACAGCATAAAAAAGCCGCCTCTCTGATCGAGATGCAGCCTACACCTTTAAAATTCTGTGCCCATGGTGGCGCTCATTCAAACATTTGACCTCCTCCTCCGCCGCAGTAAGCTGTTGCCCTGCCTGCCATTGTCGGATTTCCTTCTTTACTGCCTTCGTTTCCCGATAACTGAGAGTATACGCGATGCTCTACTTTGTGTCATGCCCTAATCTCCTGGTTTCAAAAAAACTATAGCTTCAAACACCCATTCTCAAACAGCAGTTCACCTTACTCATACCCGTTCATCGAGCGCTATAAAAATGTTGCTGTCCCAGTAAAACTCCCTCTGCTCAGTCACGCCCAACCGTAGGCTTGCGAATCACAGACACGCTCGATTCCCTGACGATTAAACGAGGCTCAAATTGCACACGCTCGTAATCGCCCGGTGTCTGCTCCTGAATCCGCTTGAGCAGCAGCTCCGCAGCCAATCGTGCCACCTCTTCTCCCATAATGGAAACAGAGCTGATCTGCGGCGTCGTTACCGTAGCCCATAAATTGTTATCAATGCCGACTACCGCAACCTCTTCCGGCACCTTCACACCCAAATCTCTAAAACGATTCACGATTCCTATCGCTACCATATCGTTAACCGCATAAATGGCATCCGGCATGTGTTTCAAGCTGTAAAAATAATCGGCTGCACGCAATCCCGTCTCAAAGGAGAAATCATCGCCAAAATAAACAAGCGAAGTGTCCACATGCTGGAGAGATTGCTCATAGGCGAAGTATCTTTCCTCGATCTTGTCCTTTGCAGCACCTGCATAAGCAATTCTCGTTCTCCCTATTTTAAGCAAATGCTCCATCACAAGCCGCCCCTCTTGTCGGGCCAGACTGACGATATCGGCTTTGACGTCTTCGCCCAGCTTTTTGCCATAGTTTATGATGGATACGGGAACGCTGGCTTTGTTGATCAGATCCACCAGCATTTTAGGGTACGCCAGCGGCATAATAATGAGTCCGTCCACATGCAGCTTCTTGACCTCCCGCACCGTTTCAAGCTCCATTCTGGCGTTCCCGGCGGTATTAATTTGCACGACACGGTAGCCATGCTGCTTGGCGGCCTGTTCCACGGACCAAGCGATCTCGGGAATAATTGCATTACGGATATCCGGTACGGCCAGTGCGATTTGTCGTGTCTGGCGAACCTTCAGGCTCTGAGCCGAGGTATTGGGCGTAAAACCCATTTCTTCAATCACTTGCAAAATCAATGCTTTCGTTCTTGGGCTGATGCCCTCACTATCGTTAATAGCTCTGGAGACAGTCGCAATACCGACCCCTGCTCGCTTGGCTACATCCTCTATGGTTACTTTTTTTTGATCTGGCACGCCCAAAATCCTTTCACGGTCGGAATCGTTTTCTGACTTTCAAAAATAAAGTCTCTATATTGATATTATAGAGTACCTCCCGTACTGACTCAAGCTATCGAATCTACCAAAATCAGCGGACAAACTGGTTACCAAACGTATTAAGCTCGACGAAGTAATTGAGCACGGTCCAATTTCACCAGTTTCTCCAGGGACTATGCTTAATGGATGATCTGCGCGGCCGCGTAGGGGATAATGCAGATTTCTTTGCCTTGGGTGACATCGACTCCGTGACAGACACCGAATTATACGACCGTCTACTGAACGAGTTCCCAGGATAGCTCAAACAAGTACGAGCTAAGAGAATATTACGGAGCTAGTTTCTCGCCGCAATGCGAAACTTAAATATCCGCCAAGCAGAGCAATAAAAGGCATAATGACCGTAGACAAAGCAATCGTCAACGCCATCATTCTACCTCTAAACTAAACGCTTCTCTTCAGTGTTTCCCCCATTTTTTTACAGAAAATAAACCTCTCTCTTTCAAAAACCCGTTTTTTATAGTTATTTTCATGTTCTTGAGCAAAAAATTGGAGCGGCTTGGTTGCTCCTATATTTTTATTAGTCATAGTAGAATTAAAGATGGCTGATACCTTGCCAAATCAATTTCTTTCATTTCCTAATTTGATATTTTCATGTAGTATAAATCTAATTGAAGCAAATCTATTTGGGCTATGCTGAAGCTATAGACTTAATGAAGGAGGATTTTGGATTGAAATCAAATGAAGCAACTTTGCACAAAAAGCTACTCCCTAGACATATTACCTTTATGGCTATGGGTGGAGTCATCGGAACCGGTATTTTTAAAGGAAGTACCGAAACGATCAGCTTGGCGGGGCCTGGAGTCATTTTATCCTATGCCTTCGCGGGGCTTCTGCTCCTGGTCGTCATGGGCGCTATTGCCGAGATGGCTACCGTCTACCCCAACATGAATATGAAGGATTTTATTCGCAAAGCTTTTGGAGAAAGGCTTTCTTTCATCATCGGCTGGTTGTATTGCTTCATGTGGCTGGCCGTCTGTGTCATTGAGGTCATCGCAGCGGGAAGCTTCCTGCAATACTGGTTACCGGGTGTTCCCTTATGGGTACTCAGTTTAGCAAGTGCGGCCTTTATTATTGCGGTCAACATGCTGAGTGTCGGCGGTTTAGGGGAACTGGAATTTTGGCTTGCGGGTATTAAAATTGCCATGATTATCATCTTTATTGCATTGGGTGGGTGTATCCTGTTCGGCATTATCCCAAGTGAAACCCCGCCTTATCTGAGCAATTACGCGCAGCACGGCGGATTTCTCCCCAATGGCTGGCTGGCTATTTTCTCGGCGCTGCTGGTGGTTACCTTTTCCTACGGAGGGTCCGAGTTGATTGGTCTGACCTTAACAGAGACTGAAAATCCGGAAAAGGTGCTACCCAAGGTGGTTAAAAGCTTTATTTTTCGTGTTGTGTTGTTCTATACGCTGCCGATTCTCATCATTTGCGGCTTGATTCCCTGGAATCAGCTGGATGCGAATACCAGCCCGTTCGTACAGGTGCTGTCTTCGGCAGGACTTCAGGGCTCAGCCCATGTCATGAACTTCATTTTGATTACTGCCGTACTGTCTGCCGCCAACTCGGGGATTTACGGGGCTACACGTATGCTGCATTCGCTGGCAGTCAATGGGGAAGGTCCTAAATCACTTGCCCGGGTATCCTCGAATGGGGTTCCTGTGAATAGCCTCAAATTGTGCGCCGTGATCCTGATTGTCGGTTCGATGGTCGCTTATATCGCTCAGGACGGACTGTTCCGTATTCTGATGGCAGTACCGGGCTTTGTCGTTTTGCTCGTCTGGAGCTGTATTTGCCTGTCCCAGTTGAAGCTGCGCAAATCTTATCCGGTGGAGCCAAGCTTCAAAATATGGGGATTTCCTTATATCACAGCGATAACAGTCGGATGCCTGTGGGTGATTGCGTTCCTGTTCTTGCTCGATCCGCAAAATCGGATCAGTATCAGCGTATGCGTGGCTTTCATGGCGTTCCTGATCATCTGGTCTTTAGTGAAGTTCCGGAGAAAGCAGACGTAAGCAGCTCATGATTCAATCGTATCTGTTTCCTGTTTCTTACGCTTTTCTTGCCTTTCCTTTTGCCGCATTGCTGTTTACGCTACCTTTTTTAATCGTACAGTACCGCAGGCATGGTTATATCCATAAAACGAGGGCATTGCTGCTTTACCTGTTGCTTTTATACTTGATGAACGCCTTCTTTTTGGTGATTCTACCGCTTCCGGCATCGCGTCATAATACGGCGTTAACCGGAGGCGCATTGCAGCTAATGCCCTTGCAGTTCATTCACGACATTATAAGAGAGACTTCTGTCTCCCCCTCCCGACCCTCCAGCTATCTGCATTTGCTGAAGGAACGCGCTTTTCTCCAGGTGGTTTTTAACGTTCTTATGACCGTGCCTTTCGGTATGTTCTTACGTTATTATTTCCGTGCACGGTGGGGACGGTGTCTGATCCTGTCCTTGGGCCTTTCTCTCTTCTTTGAGGTGACGCAGCTATCAGGACTGTACGGATTTTTTGACCATGCGTATCGTGTGTTCGATGTAGACGATCTGATGGCAAATACATTGGGCGGTATGCTTGGCTTTCTTTTGGGCGAATGGTTTTCGCGTTTCCTCCCGCGTCTGGAGCATCTGGACAAGCATTTGGACATCACAACCAAGCGAGTGTCCTATACCAGACGGGGTGTAGCCTTTTTCGTGGATTCCATCTTCTGGACAGGTCTGCTCGGTGTTATGGAATATCTCCGTGTGCCCGCCGCCTTCTGGGTAACCAGTGGAGTATACTTCATGCTGATACCTTACCTGACGAATGGACGTACCCCAGGTAAATGGCTGGTGCGGATATATCTTGCGGGGGCAGGAAAACATATTTCCCTGTGGGAGCTGCTAAAGCGCTACAGCCTCTTGTACTGGTTTTATTTTGGCATTAATTACGTACTGGGTGGACCCGTACTTTGGCCCCAAGTCCCTCCATGGGCGAGTGTTCTGATCAGCCTGATGCTGTTGGTCATCAACGGATGGTTCTTTTTTCATCTGGTTATACGCCTGTTCAGAAAGGGGCCGTTATTTTATGAGGAGCTTAGCCATACTACCCACCGAATTACATGGCCCAAGCGACTTTACAGCCCTATGCCTGACCCTGTTGACCCTGCCGATGTGTCGGAAAGTTAATACGAGAACTCGATGATCATAGGATTAAAATAAGTTTTATTGCATTCCAGCAGCACAAAAACAGGCGAAGCAAAGGATTGTTCCTTTGTCCGCCTGTTTTTTTATATCGTATACAGGTGAATCAATTTCATAATACCCTGAGTAGCTTTAATAAAGAGTACATAACAATCAAAATGGTTTAGTTTGTCTATAGTAGTACACATTTCGTTGACTTATCATTTATGAAATTGATTCATACAGGTATTAATTCGTTTCTATTATTTCCACTGTGCGATTTGGTCAATCGGCAGACGAGTCGATGGATGGCCATTGTTAATTCCTTTACCTATGGAAATGAGCATCACAGGTACATAGCGATCTTTTTCAAGACCAAAGGCTTCAGCAATTCCGCTCTTGTCGTATCCACCGATTGCATTCGTATCGTAACCGTGAGCGCGTGCCACCAGCATCAACTGCATGGATACCAGACCACCGTCGATCAGAACAGTTTCTTTGTTTATAACAGGATCAAGCGCTGCAAAATGAGCTCCTACTTTCTCCTGTTGCATTTCTTTAATGTCTTTTGGCATATAGCCCAATTCTACAGCTTCTCCGAAAATTTGCTCGAAATTATCAAAGTTGTTCAAATCCCCGAACACGGCAATCACTGCCGAAGATGTCTCGACTTGACGTTGATTAAAGCTGGCAAGCGGTGCCAAGGTTGCTTTACCTTCCGGGCTGTCAATCACAAGAAAACGCCAAGGTTGCAGGTTAATGGACGATGGAGCACGTGTTGCTTCAGTCAGAATCTCTGTCATTTCTTCGCGGCTAATTTTTACGGACGGATCGTATACTTTGACAGAACGGCGGCCCAGTGCAATTTCTTTAAAATCATTTGTTTTGACAATATTGGATGTATTTGTATGACTCATTTAAATCTCTCCCACTATAAATTAATATTTTCTCATGTTTTATCACTCGTTCTTCGGTTTTCAGCCATTGACATATCGAGCACTGGAGAAGTCATGTAAGGGATATCACTATTTTCAGGAAGAGTCGGTGGCAGGAATAGAGGTTGGGACATTTTTCCCAATCTATGGGTCGACTTCTATGATCGAACCTGGGATATCCACTCCTGACTCTTGACAGCTTATCCTCCCATATCACGCGGGGTCGTTGCCTTTATGGAAATGATTCCTACGGCTGCTCCGTGCTTCCTTTGTCTCTGCTTATTCCCGTCCGATGAAACATGAATCCGATTTTTCTTAACTTCTGTAACTGGGCCTCACGTACTGGCTCTAAAACGTCGTTTGCATCGTACCGAATTTGCTTGGTGCCGAGCGTGTGAAGAACGCGAATCAGCTTCCCGCATAACGCTACAATCGATTGCTTTTTCTTCAGTGGATTCTGACTTCGTTGGGTAAAGTATGGGTGCAGTGCCTTAAACTCCGCATTCTTCGCCACCATGAGCATCACGGCCCGAAACAGTAGCGGAGAACACGCAATCCTTTCCGAGTTTTAATTCATTACAGAAATGGCTCCTTACCTTAAAAATGAATGAACCCACTTCATCTTCTGACATTAGCGATCAGATAATAATTTTCCTCCGAAACCAATGTTTTCTCTTTCGCTTTCCTTAATCAAAACAATAAAAGCCGACTCGGGTACATTCATTATGGTTGAAGCTGATGTGGTAAGTTCAGTGACCAACGATCTTTTTTGTTCTTTATTTAATTTGCCTGCTTCAATAGTAATTACTGGCATGTAAATTCCTCCTTATTTCCCCTAGGGGTGTAATATAATTGGGGTCAATCCATATCGGACATATGACCATTCATAACTTGCAGCAGATCGGCTAGCTGGTGCCGCTGGGTCTCGTCGAAACTTTGGAGCAACTGGGTCACAAACTGTGAGCGCTCCTGTTTAAAAGTAACAATACGTTCACGCCCATAATCGGTCAGGCTAACCAGCGTAACTCTGTTGTCCTCCGGCTTGGTTCGTCGTGTAACCATCGCTATCGCTTCAAGCTGCTTCAAATGGCGGGTCACGGCTGCCCCGTCGATACCAACCTCCTTTTGCAGCAAGGTCTGGCTAATCTCATCCACCTGATACAACTTGCACAACAACTGTAATCTGGATGCGCTGATTCCTGCACAACGCTCAAACTTGGAGCTAATCTGCTTGTTCAATAGCAACAGCATGTCAAAAATATAGTCAGCCTCGGGTGTCTGGGTGATAGCAATCTCTCCTCCCTTAAGCATGTCACTGGGCTTGACGATCCAACCTTTGATCCATCAATTATTGATATATCAAAGATTGATCTATCAATCAATATACATCCTCTTTGAAAATAAATCAAGCCTCTGTGAAAAATAAAGTGACTCTTATCTAATAAAAGCTGAGCACCCCCGCAAGGGGCACTCAGCTTCTTCTTGTATAACTTGCTTATGTGATAACTCATACATTACACTCATACGATAGCAGATCAGGAGAGCCTTACAGACAACGCTGTTCAGCTTCTCTTGCTCTCTCCGTCCGTAAAGTTGTAGCCATCTCGTTAAATGATGCCGTGAGATAGCATCGCGTCTGCCACACGGACAAATCCAGCGATGTTCGCCCCTACAACCAGATTCCCAGGCACGCCGTATTCCTCAGCCGCCTTCACGCTATTCGCATAGATGTTCTTCATAATATCATGCAGCTTGGCGTCCACTTCCTCGAAGGTCCATGACAGGCGCATGCTGTTCTGTGACATTTCCAGCGCAGAAACCGCAACCCCGCCTGCATTTGCCGCTTTAGCTGGCCCAAACAGAACCCCATTGCCCAAAAATACTTCAATGGCCTGTAGCGTGGATGGCATATTCGCACCTTCACCCACAGCTTTTACTCCATTGCTTACCAGCAATTGTGCTGCATGCTCGTCAATTTCGTTCTGTGTGGCACATGGCAGTGCGATATCGCATGGAATCGACCAGATACCGAAACAGCCCTCTGTATATATTGCGCCCGGACGCTCTTGGGTATACTCGCTAATGCGCAGACGATTGACTTCTTTAAGCTGCTTCACCAGATTCAGATCAATGCCGTCCGGATCATAGATGTAGCCATTCGAGTCACTACAGGCAACGACGGTAGCGCCGAGCTGCTGTGCTTTTTCAATCGCATAAATGGATACGTTACCCGAACCTGACACGACAACGCGTTTCCCCTCAAAGGACGAGCCTTGAGCGTACAGCATTTCATTTACAAAATATACGCAACCGTATCCAGTCGCTTCCGTACGCGTGAGACTACCTCCGTAATGAATCCCTTTACCTGTGAGGACGCCGCCTTCATGTCCCCCGCAAATCCGTTTGTACTGCCCGAACATGTAACCGATCTCGCGCCCGCCTACACCAATATCCCCTGCTGGAACATCGGTATCCGAACCAATGTATTTATACAACTCAGTCATGAAGCTTTGTGTAAAGCGCATAACTTCGTTATCTGATTTCCCTTTGGGATCAAAATCGGAGCCGCCTTTGCCGCCGCCAATCGGAAGACCTGTCAGGGAGTTTTTGAAGATTTGCTCAAAGCCCAAAAATTTGACGATTCCCAGATACACAGACGGATGAAAACGGATTCCGCCTTTGTAAGGACCGATTGCACTATTAAATTGCACCCGGAAGCCACGATTGACCTGTACGTTTCCCGCGTCGTCTACCCAAGGTACACGGAAGGTAATGACCCGTTCCGGCTCCACAAGCCGTTCCAGAAGCCCCTGCTGCATATACTTGGGATGCTTAGCCAGTACCGGAACCAGCGAATCCAATATTTCCTTGACGGCCTGATGAAATTCATTCTCATGAGGATTGCGAGCGATAACCTTCTCAAAAACGGACTGCACATATTCGGCTGCTGCCTGTTGACTCTGCTCTGAACGGATAATGGTCACTTTTCTAAACACTCCTTTATATTTGGCTCCTCTATTAGAGAACGAAACGGATTCATTCCGTGTTCTTAAGAGTGGGATTTTATGTGTTCATAAAATTTAGTTAACTATACATGATTTTTTATGAAAATACATTCAATTTGCTCATAAAAAAATTTTGGTCCATTCATCAAATATCTCTATGCATGTATCATTCCTTGTCTTACTCTTAAATCAAAACCCCTTGATTCACTGGCTTTTTTCACGATAATAGGGTATATATACCTTACTCTACTTGGTACAATAATGTGAACAAAATGAAAATATATCTTAAATTAGAGCGATCCGAAAACGCTTCACAGCCTCAAAATTTTCTAAGTAACAAAAAAACTCTCTTGTTCTTCTGCTCGTGTTTGGCTGTTCCGTTCCGGCCCGTATGAATGACACGTTTCTGGTGAATATATTCGTGATCTGGGAGGGGGGGAATTCCAAACTGATCGGGCTGGCCTTTTTCATTGCATCGGGGTACGACGCCTTTGGCGGGCAAAACGCTGTATCTGTCCATAGCTAACATGTCCTTTATTGGGATGGTGTTTGGCCTGATTTTAATGAGGATTTATGGACGACGGCATGGGTCAGATACAAGATCGACAAGACTATAATGATGGTTCTTACATCAGAAGAGTTCGTTGGTCTACATCCTATATCGGTACCAGATTCAGAAGATAATATCCCTTGGCGAAACAGTCAAATCTATGATTATTGCTCTATGCCACGGAGTAAAGTTGAAGTGAATTACGTGCATGGAGAAGAGGAAACTTTGTGGGAAAGATGCATTTTAGGATTCTGCTTTTAAGTGTATTTGTATTTTGCTTATCACAGTCCTGTACAGGAAAAATGTCACTGATTTTGTTGATTCACCGCCGCTGCTCATAATCAAAATTCCTTATTTATCCATCATAATAATTCGATATACCCATCTGTTCCATGCACGCGAATTCGTTGCCCATCTTTTATCAGTTTGGTCGCATTCTCCACTCCCACAATGGCTGGCAAGCCATATTCACGTGCGATAACTGCTCCATGGGTCATCAGTCCGCCCACCTCCGTAACCAAGCCTTTTATGGATAAAAACAATGGAGTCCAGCTGGGATCAGTAAAGGCGGTGACTAGTATATCGCCATCTTCCAGATCAGCCCCTTCTATATTCAAGATCACACGTGCCCGCCCCTCTACAACGCCCGATGAAACAGCGAGACCTACAATAGCTTCGGCGGGGATATTTTCTCGTTTGTACTGACCCGTAATGATTTCGCCATCAGATGTGATAACACGTGGCGGAGTCAGTTTTTCATATAACCTGTACTCATCTTTTCGTTTGTCGATGACCTGGTAATCCAGTTTATTTGTGCGTATGGTTTCCTGCATTTCTTCAAAAGCGAGATAGTAAATATCTTCTTTTTCATGAAGAACGTTGGTTTGTACGAGTCGTTCCGCCTCCTTTAGTAAAGCCTGTTTATAAATAAAGTAGCGACTAACAATGTCGTATTTCGGATATTCACGATAACCGATGAAATTCCGGATCAGGTTGATCATTTGTTTTGTCTCTTCGGCTTTTTGTTCACCACCCGGTAATTGTTTCAATCGGGCTAATAAGTCCTGTTCTTTTTTCAAAGCTTCCTGTCGCCCTTGCTCAAATTTTCGTTTGCTGGCGCCAAGCTCAAGGTTTTTGATGTTACTGAGGATCATGGGTACCAGTACACTTGGTTTTTCACTCCAGCGTGTTCTTGTAATATCGATCTCCCCGGCACATCGCATTCCATATTTGTCGAGAAAAGCAGCAATAGCATCACACACTTGCTGGCCGCCTTCGAATTGAACCAGTTCATCCAAAAAGTTATCATCTTTTACCTGTTGGAGGTACTCAATTATTTCCGGATAGGGACGAATCACATCTGCAACATTCAGTAGCTCCATACCCATTTCTGAAGTGACGTTATTAGGTACAGATAAGGAAAGTGTGTCTGCTGCGTTTTTTTCACCTAACCAGTCATTCATTTTTTCATTGATCCATGCTGAAGCATGGAAGGCGGCCATAATCACACTCAAATTTTTCGTATCTGACGCACGCTGCCTCCGTTGCTGCATATCTTCCAGGATACAACCAAATATATCCAATCCCGATTTCGTTTGGATGTTATGTTTTAACGCTGATAACGATGTCTCACTACTCTTAATCAAATCAGCAACAATTGCTGGGTCATTTCCTGATTCTTCCATAATATTCGCAGACGACATACCCTTATGGCTTTTAACGGGTCCAGGTTCGCTTTTGTCATTTGGGTCCAATTTTATAAAATCTCCCCGCTCTATGATGGTAGTAAGCGCGTCTTTTATAAGCGGATCGGAGTGCCCTAAAACATCCAACAAATTTTGCCTGCCATCCGGTGAAGCCAGGCTCATCGTGATATCCACAAACAGCCTTCCACCACCAGTTTTAAACATGGATGTGGCACCTGTTAACATCCAAACAGATATCCCCAGTGGTTTAATAGGATCAGTCATCATTTGCTGATGGCCGACAGATACATACACGTGATTCTCCTGATCATTTGCTTCAGGAATGGGATATAAAGTGGTGATTGGCCGGCTCTGGACAATATAAAATGTATCGTCAGCCAAACACCATTCGATGTCTTGGGGGCAGCCGAAATGTTCTTCGATCTGTCTTCCAATGCGTTCCAGTTGTAAAATTTGTTGATCCGTAAGGGCTTGCATCTCTTGCTGATCAGGATTGAGCTGCTTGGTCTCTGTTCCGCCTTCTTTTCGTCCATAAATAGCCATTCTTTTGGTTTCTATCCTCTTGCTGACGATTACCCCATCCTGTACTTGATAACAATCGGCAGATACCAAGCCGGAGACCAGCGCTTCTCCAAGTCCGAAACTGGCATCGATGGAGAGCAGCTTTCGGTTGCAATTGATGGGATCAGCGGTAAATAAAATCCCTGAAGCCTGTGGGAACACCATCCTTTGAACGATAACAGATAAATAAACTTGGCTGTGATCAAATCCATTCTGCATTCGGTAAATTACCGCGCGCTCCGTAAATAAAGAAGCCCAGCATTTGCGGATATGCTCCAAGATGGATTCTTTGCCGATAATATTTAAATAAGTGTCTTGTTGACCAGCAAAAGAAGCATGCGGCAGATCCTCAGCAGTCGCACTAGAACGGACGGCATAAGCATATTCATCACCACACTGGGAGAAATAGTAAGCAATTGCTTTCACAACATCGGAAGGAATGGCTACTTCCATAATGGCCTGTCGAATCTTCTTGCTGATTTCACCAATTTGTTCTCGATCCTCTACTTTAAGCGTAGTTAGACGACCCAACAAAGCATGAACCATTTCGTTTTGTTCGATGGCTTTTTGATATCCCACTGTTGTAACACAAAAACCTTCTGGCACTTGTATTCCTTCTATTTTGGTTAATGCCCCTATGTGCAGCCCTTTTCCACCAACAAGCAAAAGCTGAGTATTATCCATTTCTTGAAAATCGAGAACCAGTGAATTCATTCAACATCTCTCCTAACCATTAATATAGAGAAAAAAGCGAACAATCATCGTCATGCCTATTCACCGCCAAAGTAAGTCGCCGCGTACTTCTTCTCAAAACCGCTTGAGGGTGTAGACAGCCTGATCGCACATTCCACCATCCCTTCTGTTTTTTTTGGGGGGGGATAAAAAAACATTGACAAATCAAAGTTATAGATGTACTATAAAAATAGGAATAATATTTTTTATTTGTTTATATGATTTGTCAATAACGCTATCGATTATATCATAGTGTTTTTTTGTGTTCAATTGTTTTATCTAAAAAGAGATGATCCTTAAATTTATCAGGGGCATCTCTTTTTGTGTTCAGTTGAACCATCATGTTAGTTTAGTTAGTCATTCCTGATGATCAATCATCCCGCTGTCTCTTGGATCTATTACTATTTTGTTAGTAATGATGCTTTCTTCTGGATTGTCAACAGTAAATCAGACAACTTTTTAAGGGCTTCTTGGCTCTGCATATGGCTCCAGAAGAAGCTGTCATTGATCCCAGTCTACTCACCAAGTTTTGCAAATTACGGCTCAAAGGGATGAAGTTGTTAGATCTGCTCATCGGCAAAACGGTGGAAATCGCCATCGAAAAAGGCGTCATTCGCAGCAAATCTATCATTGTGGACGCAACTCATACCCAAGCCCGCTACACTCAAAAAACACCGCAAGCCGTGCTACGGGAACGTTCCAAGCGTCTGAGAAAGGCCATCTACACGCTGGATGAATCCATGAAAAGTAAGTTTCCCGCCAAACCCGCCACGGATGTCCTAGAAGATGAAATCCAGTATAGCCAGCAACTGGTCGCTGTGATTGAACAGGATGGGCGATTTACCGGACTGCCGAAGGTGACAGAACCGTTGAATTTATTGAAAGAAACCGTCACCGACGATGTGGAGCATCTGCAAACGTCTGCGGATCCCGATGCCAAAATCGGTCACAAAAGTGTGGACTTCTCGTTTTTTGGTTACAAAACCCACATTGCTATGAGTGAAGAGCGAATCATAACAGCGGCAACCATTACCACCGGGGAAAAACACGACGGCAAGCAACTCCAAACCTTGATTGAAAAAAGTAAGGCGGTAGGAATGAAAGTGAAGACGGTGATTGGAGATGCAGCCTATTCAGAAAAAGATAACCTCGCCTACAGTGCGCAAGAAAACATCCAACTGGTCGTAAAACTACATCCTTTAATTACTCAGGGAAATCGAAAGAAGGAAGACGAATTTGAGTTCAATAAAGATGCAGGGATGTATGTGTGCAAGGCGGGTCATCTAGCAACTCGCCGGGCGCGGCAGGGGAAAAAGGGCCAAGGAGAAAACCAAACCGACACCTATTACTTTGACGTAGAAACATGCAAGCGATGCCTTCTTCGGGAAGGCTTCTACAAGGACGGGGCAAAAAGCAAGACGTATTCTGTAAGTATAAAAAGCGACGAACATCTGGCTCAAGCCGTATTTCAGGAGAGTGAGGCCTTTAAGACCAAGGCCAAAGAGCGATACAAAATTGAAGCAAGAACAGTGAACTCAAGCACAGACAACGGGTATGATGTGGCATCCTCCTCGGGTCTGATTGGCATGGAAATACAAGGAGCGATGGCGATTTTCGCGGTGAATCTGAAGCGGATCTTGAAGTTGATGAGCTAAAAAGAGGAGACTCGTAGACATGAGGAAGCAAAAAAAGACGACATCTCATTCAAAAACAAAGGAATGAATGTCGTCTTTTTCATGGATTCTCTTTCAGCTATCTGTGAGAACCATGTTTTTCAGTGGCCTCCACAGGGCGTAGCCTCTTTTTTTATATTCTATGATGGTATAACTCGTCGTGATCGGGATGATCTTCTACACATAGAAGGCTTCAAGCTGACGCACAATTTTCGCTTCGTCATACTCTACCACCTGCTGATGCTGCGATTTCGAGAACAATTGTTCAATCTGCGCCGGGAACTCCTGCTTAATGTTCACCAGACGGATCGCTTCGTCGAATTTAGCCGGATGCGCTGTTGCAAAGGTCACACATACTTCTCCCTCGCCATTATACGCCTCATACGCAGCAAGACCGCAAGCCGTATGAGGGTCCAGCAAATAGTCATATTCGGCTTTGTATTTGCTAATCAGTTCCAGACACTTTTCGTTCGAAGCGCCCAGGGCTTCAAAATCCTGCTGTACCCGTTTCAAATCCTCTGCACTGATCACAATCCGTCCCTCGGTTTTGAGAGTGTTCATGTAATCAGATACCTTCGCTGCATCTTCTCCAAGGAAGTAGTACAGGTATCTTTCAAAATTGCTCGCCACCTGAATGTCCATGGAAGGACTATACGTACTTTTGAAGTCGCCTGGCTTGTATTCACCAGTCTTCACGAAGCGCTCCAAAATATTATTTTCATTCGTCGCAATGATCAGCTTATGAATCGGCAGGCCCATTTTCTTCGCGAGAAAGCCGGAAAAAATATTGCCAAAGTTGCCGGATGGCACGCTGATATTGATTTTTTTCGTACCCGCAGTCTCCTGTGCCCGGAAATAAGCATAGAAGTAATACACGGTTTGCGCCAAAATACGCACAAAGTTAATCGAGTTAATCGCCCGCAGATGATGTTTACCTTTGAAATCCAGATCGGCAAACAGGTCCTTAATGACTTTCTGACAATCGTCAAAGTTCCCTTTCACGGACAGATTCAATACATTTTCATCGTCAACAGTCGTCATTTGCAGCTCTTGTACCTTGCTCACCTTTTGGTGTGGATGCAAAATACAGATTTTAATACCTTCCTTGCCACGTACCCCCTGAATCGCTGCCGCCCCGGTATCGCCCGAGGTTGCGCCCAAAATATGAATGATCTCATTCTGCTTCTTGGACACGTAGGAATAAAATTCACCCATAAATTGCAGCGCTACATCCTTGAACGCAAACGTTGGACCATGGAACAGCTCCAAAATATATAGAGAATCGTTGATCTTCTTCACTGGCGTGACTTCTGGCTGACGGAAGCTCGCATAACTGCGCTCCACCAGTTGCTCCAAATCCTCACAAGGAATTTCATCATTGATATACAGCGCAAAAACTTCTAGCAGCAGCTCTCTGTAGCTCAATGTTGCCCATTGCTCCAGCGTAGCTGCCGACACAGTTGGAATCTGCTCCGGTACCATCAGGCCCCCATCGTTAGCTAACCCCATGAGCACGGTATCAATAAATCCCTTGGCTTCTACTCGACCTCTAGTGCTTATATATCTCATATCCATCCCCCAATAAAAATTCAATTCGAAACCTTTTTTTCGAATATATTATTGTCTATAATACTCTGTCGCGTTGCTGTAACCAAGTCTTTTTTTCATATTTTAAAGGCTTTCTCCTACTTTACCATACCCCGCTACATCAAGCATCTGTAATCCACAGGCAAATGGAACGCCAGAAACAAGCCGAAGGTCTGGAAAGATGGAGAACGCTCCAGTCGTTATGACCCTGAAATGGAGAGTGAAGCCAGCTTGAGAGATGGTGAAGTGCAGCTCCCTGTAAAACGCAAATCGTTACCAACCTCTTCAATCTGCTGCAACACGTCAAAAAAATTACCAGATACCGTAATCTGATTCACAGCTCTGACCACTTGCCCCTGCTCAATCCAGTACCCCAGACAAGCCAGCGAAAAATTACCGGAAGCCGTATTCGTACCTGCATGCAGTCCTTGCAGCTCCACAATCATCAAGCCACGATCCGTCTTGCGAATCATGTCCTCCAACGTAGAGGAGCCGGGTGCCACATATAGATTATGATACGACACCCCGATTTTACCGTTATAGCCGCTCTTGGAAGCGTTGGAGGTGCTTTGCACCCCAGCCTTGCGGGCTGTCTTGCGGTTATGGAAGTACGTCCGCAGTTCTCCGTCCTTTATGATTTCGTTACGGCGCGTCGCGCTGCCTTCGGCATCAAACATACTGCCTGCCGGAACGTTCTCCATAAGCGGATCATCGACCAGTGTGACGTTGGCGCTTGCCACCTTTTGACCCCATTTTCCAGCCAATCTTGAAAAGCCTTTATCCACCGACTCTGCTGAAAACACCGTCGTATACGCGGCCAACAACTGCGCCGCTGCATCATGACGGAAAATCACCGGGTAATTGTCGGATTGAATCGTGTGCGCACCCAGCTTGGAAACAGCCTCTTTTACGGCTTTATGCGCCACATCCGTAATATTAATTTCTTCCACACTTCGCAGGGAATAATCATGCCAGCCCCCGGTAACCGTCTCATTATGTTCTGTCGCAATGACGTATACATAAGCGGTAGCCAGACTTTTGCGGCGATGACAGTGCAGCCCTTTCGTGTTGACAATCAGGACTTCATTTTCACGAATGTTGACCGAGCAATGTCTGGCCATCACAATCCGTGGATCTGCGGCAAGCGCTGTACGCTCCATTTCTAGCGCAGCCTCCATGAGAATTTCAGGAGCCGTGTCAGCTAATGCGGCAGCATAGGCAGGCTGCTCAGGGTAGCTTGCAGAGCCTTCGAATAGTTCATCCTGTTCCTCGCTCTCCAAAATGTCCGCGTTGCTGCGTGCTTCTTCCAATAAAAAGTCGATCACGTCCGGCTCCAGCTTCTCCGTAGAGGCATAGCCCATTTTCCCGTTAATAACGCCCCGGAAGGAAAGCCCGCCATTTTCAACAATCGTGTACTGATCAATTTCTCCCTTCAGTACCTTTACCGAGATAGAACGTCCATTTACATAGTAGATTTCCATATCTGCGTAGCCGATTTCCCGACCTTTCGTGAACAACGCTTCCTGAAATTGCTGAATATTCATGGCCTATTCCCCCTTCCGTCCGCCGACGGTCATTTCGGACACTCGAATCGTCGGCTGTCCGCAGTTGACCGGAAGGCTTCCGCTGACCGAGCCGCACATTCCCTGCCCATGATCCAGATTATTGCCGACCCTATCAATATTCTGGAGCGTTTCAATCCCTTTTCCGATCAGCGTTGCACCTTTGACCGGCTCAGCAATTTTACCGTTGCGAATCATATACGCCTCTTCGACCGCAAAATTAAACTCGCTCGTCGAAGTATTCACCGAACCGCCACCCAGCGACTTGGCATAGATCCCGTACTCCGTATTTGCAATGATTTCTTCACGGGTCGAATCCCCGTTCGCAATAAACGTATTGTTCATGCGCGATGCAGGCGCGAATTTATAGGATTGTCTTCGTCCTGATCCCGTTGCAGGTACACCCATTTGACGCGAGCCCATTCGGTCGATTAGATATCCTTTTAGAATACCGTTCTCGATCAGTACGTTGCGCTGTGTCGGCGCTCCTTCATCATCGATATTGAGCGAGCCCCAGGCATTCCGAATCGTTCCATCATCCACAGCCGTGACGAGCGGCGAAGCCACCTGCTGTCCGATTTTGCCTGCAAACACGGACGTTCCATGCGCCACTGCCGTAGATTCCAGCCCGTGTCCACACGCCTCGTGAAAAAGAACGCCCCCGAAGCCGTTCTCAATCACGACAGGCAGTCTGCCGCTAGGCGCATATCCCGCTTTTACCATGGTTGTAGCAATACGAGCCGCGTCTCTCGCATTTTCTTCGATATTCAGGCTCTCCAGAAATTCAGTCCCCGCATAAGCTCCGGGCCCGCGAAAACCGGATTGTCTATGCTCCCCATCGGTCGCAATCGCACTTATTCTCATCCGTGTATACGTACGGGTATCCTCCACCAGTAGCCCGTTGCTATTGGCGATCAGTACGTTCTGGATTGAGTTGCTAATGCCAATGGAGGTTTGCAAGATGGAAGGATCGTATTGGCTTGCCGCCTCATGCGCACGTCTCATCATGTCGATCTTGGCGTGTTTCTGTGATCCGTCGGGAATGATGGCAATGGGATGGTGATTAGGGATGGCGTGGGGATGGAGTGTAATTGCATGTGTACCTGGCGCTCCACCACCGCGAATGGCCTTGGCGGCCGATTTGGCCAGTCGAATCAGGCTTTGTTCGCTCATATCACTGGTGTAGGCGTACACCGAAAAATGCTTCTTCATGATCCGAATGCCAATCCCGAAATCCCGGCCTGACAGCGCCGTATCCACGACTCCCCCGGTCATGCCCAGTTGTCCATTGGTACGATCCTCGACGAACACCTCTGCAAAATCTCCGCCCGTCTCCAGCGCGGCTTGCAGCATATCCTGAATCTGTGTTGGATGTATCATCACGTTCCTCCTCGTTTTTGCAATGTTTCTTATTGTACGGTTAAACGTTCAAGATAATATGCGGGTTCATATTTATTTCATATTTATTTCCCATAACTTTACTATACATGATGTTGGGAGTGGGTGTAACTATCCGGGTGGCGGTGTTGGATGGGGCGTGAAGATATATGAAGCGGGAATTAGGGAGGGAAAATGATAAAACCCGAGTTGACTGTGAAGGGTCATGTCGGGTTATCTGAGTAACTTGATGACTGGTTGGACTGAGAGAGTACGTGGATGTGAGGCCATTAGATAAACGGATCATTCTTCCGATCGCTGTTGCCTCCAGATTTTTGTAATTATATTTTAACGGTAAAAATCCGAGTTCAAAGGCGAACGCTCCGCTTCTTCAGAACGATTCCGTCTCCTCCGCTCTATGCTTGGGTTTGCTTCATTATTCAAGAAGCAAATGGTACAAATTTATGAAAATGGAAAAACCAGAGCAGCGATTGTGGAGGAATATGACCTCACAGCCTCAGCTTTAGACCGTTGGAGCAAACAAGCTCAGGCGACGGGTTCCTTCAAAGAGAAGGACAATCGCTCATCAGGAGAATCTTTCACAAGAATCGAAAAGCCTACGCCACACGCAAGATCAAAGTGAAGCTCCACAAGCGCGGGTTCATCGTCTCCAGACGCCGCATTGGCCGCATCATGAAAGAACAGGGGCTCGTTTCCACCTACACGGTGGCACAATATAAGCCCCATAAAACGGCATGTAACGATGCGACGACGGCGAATATTCTGAAGCGGGAGTTCGAGCAAACGGAAGCTAAACGCTTCGTCGTCAGTGATTTGACGTATGTGAAAGTCCAGAACCGATACTGTTGACTAGTCTTGAATACTCTTTCAATGAAAGTTATTTATTTTCATAACGTACTACGCCGTAGTTCATAAAAATACTGCACAATTGGATGCTTTAACTTCATCTTCTCGGTCATGTTTAATATTCGCTTTTTTCCAACTCGTCTGTCCACTAAAGCTAGAATATTCAATAAGATATCATTACTCTCTAAGCTTTCCTCTATAGAAATAGATAAAAACTGATTAGCGACAACGATAAAATTGGATTTACTTAATGAAGCCTGTGCTGACAAAATATCCTTTGCATATTCTGATATTTTTCTACTTCTTGCAATTACTTTTAGACGATCCTCCGGAATGATTCCCTTGGTATCTTTTCTGATCGCTTCAATTTCTTCATCGTTGATAGGAACTTGGATATTGGGATCACTCTTCATTTCCTGATCCGACTGATACCATCTGATTGAGCTCGTTGTATCACTCATATTGAGTACGTTCTTTTTATCTACAGCGATATAACAAATTCCAGATTTATCAGGTAAATACCGGTAGCTGGTTGCCCGGTATTCAACTCTTCCATATAACGCAGGACAGAGGAAACTCTCCAGATGTTGCTTCAATTTGCTCCAGGACATATATCCCCCTATGTTCTCAAAGCCTACTACCAGTATTTGCGGCTGTCAGGCTTTCTTATTTGAAAGATGAGGCAGTTTATTTGAATCACTCTGTATCTTACATTCATTTAATCTGTTTTCTGAAGCGCATGGGTCATAAAATTCTTAACCAGCACCGCCACACCATCCATTCCAAAAGATGTACCAAATTCAGCATTATAAGCTGTAATGGCATGGGTACAAACCTTGATTGGCGGCAAGCATACCGTCATTGTTTGAAGTGTTTTGACTAAATGTTACCGCAACTTTTAACCATTGTCCGCCATTCTTCTTATTTTCTTCGTTGACACGTTGAAACTCATTAAAATACATCATTGCCATTGGCGTACTTGCTTTACCACCACCCACGTGAGTTGTAAACAAAGGTTTATATTTTCCTTTATTAGAACGATTACGCCAATTTTTTAAAATGTCTTGCACTACTAACTTGATATGATCCGAATTTTCATCGTAGAAACTTGGACTACTGTCAATAGAATGGACACCCCACGTCGAGAACTTCAAGCGGGTTTTCAGTACAATCGTTCATACTGATTTGGAGATACATAACCTAGGGAAGAGTGAATTCGTTTTCCATTATAAAAGCATGTAATATATTCGAAAATCTGCTTCTTTGCCTCACGACGGGTTTTGTAGTGGTCTAATTAAATCAGTTCCTTCTTTAGAACGCTGTGAAAGGATTCGATACAGGCGTTGTCATAACATTTCCCCTTGCGGCTCATGCTGCCTTTCATGTGGTACTTAACCAGCTTAGCTGATACTCGTGAGATGCGTATGGGCTCCCTCGATCCGAAGATGCAGAACCCCTTTGCCCGGTCGTTGGAAACGATAGGCTTGGTCAAGGGCCTGAATGACTAACTCTTTAGTCATCCGAGAATCCATGTGGAATCCTACGATTTTGTGGCTGTACAAGTCCATCACGCTCGCCAAATAAAGCCAGCCTTCATCGGTGGGAATATACGTAATATCCGTCATCCACACCTCGTTTGGAGCCTCAGCAACAAACGGCTGGTTTAAAAGGTTCTCATGAACAGGCAGTTGGTGTTTGGAGTTCGTAGTTGCTTTGTATTTTTTCACGGTTCTGGACGTTAAACCAAGCTCCTTCATGATTCGCACGACCGTTTTTTCCGACACGACAACTCCTTCCTGAACCCAAGCTTTATGAATCTTCCGGCTGCCCTACAAACGGCTTGAATCCAAGAAGATCCGGCGGATACGTTGTAAGAGCTTTTCCCGTAGTTGTTGTCGTTCTTTATGAATCGTTCGAGTTTGTACCCATCTGTAATAGCCGCTTCGTGAAACACTAAACACCGCACACATCTTTGCAACACGACACTGGAAGCGGTGATCATATAGATCAGCGTCGGTCTTTGGCAAAGTAGTGCATCGCCTTTTTTAGAATATCGTTCTCCTCTTCCAGATCACGAATGCGTTTGTGGAGTTCTCTTGTGGCTTGATCCGCTGGCTTCAGGTTCCCACTGCCAGGGAAAGCCTGTTTCCATCTTGGTTATGTTCAGCTACCCAACGATACAGCGTGTTCGCGGAGATGCCCCATTCTCTCGCCACTGGAGAGACAGGTTTACCTTCTTCTTGAATCATTTGAACGGTTTGAACTTTAAGAGCCTTGTCGTAGTTTTTACTCATAGGGACGCACCTCGAATGTATTTGATTTTATTCTCGCATTCTCGATTCTCGGTGTCCACTTTTTAGTCTAGCATCATATGTATGTAAATAAAATATGTCCCAGCACTCAATCCTAATGCTATTTTTTGAACGCAGGAACATATTCAAATTACTCTTAAACCCTCGTTCATCAATGCTTCTTATCTCGATATATTACTACCACACACTCCACATGTGTCGAGACGATGGAAAGGATATACTCCCTCTTACCACCTATTATATGCTTTTTTCCACTCTACATTTCCCTCCCATATCACCTACTTCCAAAAATGCACATAGTAAATCCCCCAACGAATGGATCATCCTGTAAACTAACTCTCTCTTTTAACCGATAAATACATATGATGGGTTACTTAATAAGTATCTCCTATTGCTATTTTGTACCTTGAATGAGTGCTTACTTGGGACACCTGTATCCGATTAAGAGTGCTTTTGTACCAAACACACCCTGTGATACATATCGGTCTTGACCCCACGTTGCACCCATCCGTGTCTTCTATAATCAGAAGCGAATTAAAAATGACATACTTTACTTGGAAATAATCGTCACATCTAGAAAGGAGTCATGAACTCACTTGAGCCTATTATCAGATGGGATCGGGTATGAAAGCCTGCGCTTGTATGGTCCCTTTCAGCCACAACACATCGAACAACTTCAAATCACACGTACCATTAATGATCATGCCTATTTACACATCAGTGGCATGCTCTCCGAAGAACAGAGAGCGAATTGTATTAGTCAAAATATGGAGCAAGAGCCGATTGTGATTCGTCAGTTGGATGATCAGGGACAATCGCTAAGAATACTGTTTCACGGAATCGTTACGCAAATGTCTGTGAATTGCACACGGGGAGTATACACCTTTGAACTGGAGGCCGCTTCCCATTCCTATCAAATGGATATCAAGCTGAAAAGACGCTCCTATCAAGATATTCACCGTACTTATGATGATCTGGTCACTACGATGGTGCGGAAGTATCAGTACGGAGATGCCATTGATACCGTCACGAACTATGCCAAATTGGACACTTTTGTTTTACAATATGAAGAGACCGATTGGGCGTTCTTAAAACGTCTCGCTTCTCGCTTTGGCTCCGTACTTGTGCCAGAGGTAACCGCAGCTTCGCCCAAGGTCTTTTTTGGGATGCCAGAAGGTAAGCAGCATAAAGTGGAACGGGATGTATTTTATCGGGTGCGGAAAACGTTTCATGAACTGGATGCGGAAAAACCGGGAGAACAACGTGCTAGCTCGTATGTCACCTATATGATTGAAAGCCTGCAATACTATGCGCTGGGTGACCTGATTACGTTATCCATTGGACAAGGCAAAGAGTTGGTCGTCGTTCGGGCAGTGACACGGTTAGAGGATGGCTTACTGCGTACCCGTTACGATCTCCAAGCGGAACAGAATATTCGCTATGCCCGGTATGAAAACGATCAGGCCACCGGAATTTCGCTGACAGGAACAGTGCTCAAGGTACAGCAGGATTTCGTACAGCTTCAACTGGACATCGACCCGAAGCAAGATCCTGCCAAAGCCTGTTGGTTTCCGGTAGCGACTCGATATGTAGCCGAAGAACATAGTGGCTGGTACGATATGCCTGAGATCGGGGAACAAGTCGAGTTATATCTGCCTACACACCGCGAACAGGATGCCTATGTAACGGATTCGCTGCGACAACAACGCCACGCAAATGGACAGCCGAATGTGAAGGTTTGGCAACATGTGCAAGGTAGCGGCGTAGACATGTCTGAGCAAGAACTGACCCTTTCTACCTCGGATGGATTTTCCATTACACTGCACGAGGATACGGGCATCACCATCCACAGTCCGGGGGATGTACAGATTCAGGGTGGTCATGTGAAGCTCGATGCAGGTGAGGAACTTTCGCTCAAGGCTGGAACGGCGCTGTATCTAAAAGGCGGAGAAAGTAGCATGGTGCTCGATGGTGAGACGGATACCAAAGCTCCAGTGATTTATCAGGAAGGGACAGTGAAAGCTCCCGTTTTTGTGATGGATCTCCCTCCTGTGCCTGAACCACCATTAATGAGTATCAAAGCATATGAAGCAGCTCAATCAGCAGCCAAGAGCAGCCAACCCCCTACTCCTAAAGCAAAAATTACGACTCCAGCAGCGCTTCAGCAGGCCAATGCCATGATGGGCACGGTATCCAAACTATTAGGCTCCATTCCGGTAGTGGGGAACGTGGCCAATGTGATGTTGAATACGGTGGGTGGGCCAGCAGGTAAAGTAGCAGCAACTATTTTACAAGTAACCGCAGCGATCCCCGTTCGGAGCAAAGGAACGCCTACTGTTGGAGGTAGTAGCAAGAGAAGCGAAGTTCATCCGTTGAAATACTTGGCTGGTTTAGCAATGCAAGGGTTGATTAGTCAATACGAGCATGAGCAAGCGAGACAAGCCTACTATAGCAAGTGGATACTAGGGAAAGTGTACACGAGTGCGCGTCATGTGGCGGATTCCGGTGGCCCACTGGAGCTGGTTAAGAACTTGTTGAAAGAGTCTAATGCCATGGCTCATGCGTATCAGCAAGTTCCGGTAGATCTTAGACAACGCTGGAGAGCAAATTATGACAGCTATATGGCTCAACAAGCAAAGCCAAAGCAAGAAGAGGAATCTCAGCAGTCATGGTGGAAACGAGGATTAGAGAAGCAAGGGGAGGCTGAATTACTAAACGCAGAACTACAGTTAGAAGGAACCCGGATTAGCAGTGAAATAGCATGGGATGCTACTCAAGGAGCATACCAAGCTGGTTTAAGAAGTGTATCACATGGTAAACATCATATTGACTACAACCCAAAACACCCGATTGCAGGTAAAACAGGTGAAGTGATAGGAGATGTGTACAGCACTATAGCTGGAGTTGGAGAGATGATGATTGGTACGGGGGGAGAGATTGGTGGCTTTCTCCTTGATGGAACGGTCGTATTGTCTCCGGCTGGTGTGTTGGTGAATGTTGCATCTGCCGGTATGATTTATCATGGAGGTGTGATGTCCTATCATGGGACGTCGAATGCAGGAGGAGATTCTGCTGAACTTTGGAAAATGATTAAAGATGAGGGCAAACATGGACCTACGCCTCCTAAGCCGAGCAAACCTAACGAGAAACCGCCCAATACTCAAGCAACAGATAATCCTTCTCCAGAAAAATTGTTAGGTATTAAACATGCCAACATGAAAAATCCAAGAGATGCACTTAACGAAAAGATTTCACTAGATGAAAGACTATTAAAGAAAACGCAGAAACCAGAACGTAGACATCTTACTAAAGAAGAAAAGAAAATAGCCAATCAACACCTTGATGATCTTGCAGCTCGTAAGAATGGGAATGCAGATGCTGCGAAAAGATTATCGGAATTTAGAGATCATCCCCGTGACGATGGTTGGAATAGTTTAGATCTCATGGAGGGGAATACAGGAGCATCTAATAAAATGAGACTACTTTATAAAGAGGAAAATGGCGTTATAGACTGGAAAATTATTCAGAATCATTGAAATATGAGGACGAGTTATAAAGTAAGTAAATCATTTTTAGGCTAGCCGACCAAAAGAATATAGCTAAATATTAAGATGATTCTTAATCTGAACGTGAGAGGAAGAAATGTATGGTTGAAAAAATTATGCAGCTAATAACAAACGCTACTTTAGATGAAGATGATAGTGTTATAGTAACTGCTCTGAAGTTATTAAAGAATGATTGCAATTTAGAAGAATTAGAAGGTGACTACTTTGCTCAACTTGTTAGTATGATTCCTCTGGTTAAAGAACAGAGTACAAAGGCGCTTTTAATCGAAACAATTGTGGAATCTCCAGAATTCATTAGCGACGATACGATACTGGACGAATATGTGAAACTTATATCAGAAGGTGCGACTAACGTTCAGGAAGCTGCAAGATGTTTAGGTGCATTTACTGCCTCCGGCTCTACAAACAATCAGATATTCTTACAATTGGCCAATAAATTAAATAATAAATTTGCCGTTGAAATACTAGTTTCAATGGGGCGTTCTAATTGGGGAGAAATCCCTCATTACCTAGGATCATTTGCTCAAGAGGTTCAAATAGCACAAAGAATAAGATATCGTTCAGGAATAATTGCAGCCTTTTTATTAATTGTTCATCCTCTGTGTTCAAAATATGCTCATATCAGTTCGTTAACTTTTGGGTATCCATTTACCGAAGCGGCTGTGAATGATTGGGCGTGGGTAACTCCAAAAAACACAGAAAATATAGTACAAAAGAAAATAGTAACTTCTAGGGAAGCTGACGTATTAGTGAAATTAGGGGGCATATTACGATATAATACGAACTTGAATTCAAATGAAACTGTAAAACTTTACACCGAGTTTTTTGAAGATAAAAATCCATTTGATGTTATTTACACTTTACCAAAATAAAAATTCTTACGCCCAAGAAGTCAAGGCGGGAGTATTTTGTTTTTTATTGGACTTATTTTTGTGGTCGTACAATCTATGTAAGAAGTATGAAACACATTTCTATCTTCTTCAAAAACAATAACTTGCCATCCCTCCCTATCAGAGTTAACATACACACACTTCAACCACGGGAGGGGAATCATAATATGTCAAATTGGCCAGATTGGTTTCAGGAGGCATTACGCCAACGTTTTTATCAATTAGAACTAGCCAGTGAACAACAGGCTTCATATTCAACAGAGAACAAAAATCTATTCGCTCAAATGGATCGATTTAAAATCAACCATAACGAGGATATCCAACGCTTGTTATCCGAATGGGAAGAAGCTATAGGTTATCAGCTAAGTCAGGACAAACAATCTATCTATATGGAAGGAGTTAAAGACGGGATTCGATTAATTCTTCCCGTCATGCACTCCACAGTTACTCGTTAGCCTACTGATAGTGTTAGCCTATGATTTTTTAGTCCAATATTTCATCTATGTCCATTCCACTTTTCAAGGTAAAAACAAAATGCGCTGGTGAGAGAACGGTTATCTTCTCCACCAACGCATTGAATAGGTTATCATCAAATTGTTCCAGTATATCTTGCCGCGAGTTTAAAAGTTGAATAATCTCATCTACACGCTCCTTGATTTTCGCTTGCTGCTCATGCTCCTGCTCCAGTGTCAGCTTCTGTTGTCGTAGCTCGTTGAGTTCACTTGGAAGCCTGTTTGTTTCTTCATCATATACGGCCTCATCAATCTGATTCCGTAGCTTAAGATTCACTAATTCCTTCAAGTCTGATTTCAATTGTTGAATCTGTCCTTCGATATCCAATAGCGGTTCTTGCCCTATTTTGCTGGAAAGCACCGATTCAATATTGGCTTTCAGCGTTTTAATCCATCTTTTCTTGTTCTCATACATCCGGTTGAACAATCGTACAAACGCATAATGTAAAACTTGTTCATCGACCGATTTGGCATCACAGGCTGCTTTACCTTCATTGACATACGTTTTGCATTGCCACACCACTTTTTTAGATGGATTATTGCTGTTCCAGGTTCGGCGCTTAAAAATAGCTCCGCAGCATCCACAATATACTTTGCTACTGAGTGCGTATTTACTGGAGTATCTTTTACCATCCCCCATGACATTACCTTTTAGCTTGGCTCTCCGTTCCTTTTCCTTTTGCACCGCTTCGAATATTTCCTTGGAAACAATGGGTTCATGGTTGTCCTCAATTAAATATTGCTGCTCCTGTCCTTTATTCCTTATTCATTTATGGGTTAGAAAACCTACAGTCACCGTCTTTTGCTGAAGCAAGGCTCCGTAATATTTCTCATTGGGCAGAATTAAGGTAATGGAGGAATCCCACCAGGTATCGCCACTCGTGACTGTTTTAATGTGATCTCGCATCAAACCTCTGGCTATCGCCTGATAGCTTTTCCCGTCTAAATACTCCTCGTATATACTGCGTACAATCTCTGCTTCCGACTCGTTAATCACCAATTCACCATGTTCATCCTTATCGTAGCCGAGGAAACGATTCGTGTTGCAGAATCAGATCCAGTTTACCGTTTCGAGCATCCTGTATCATCCGATTAAAATGTGTTCTATTTTTGGTACTGGTTCCAGTGATCCCTTCATCAGCATAGATATCAGCCATTTCCCATTCCAAGTTGCTTTGAATGTACTTTGTATAATGATTGACCTGATTGGTATAGCTCTTTAAATAAGCAATCTGAACTGGAAAACAGATGTAGAGAAGCGAAAATAAGCAGTTCATCCTCAACCGTGGATCGGCTGCTTATTTTCTATGAGCTTCACCATTTGTTTTAGATTTGCAATCCCCATAGGGAAAATATACCTATATTGGGCTGACCGCACCGAATCCTATAAGTGTGGTCATTCGTCAAAGTGTTTTTTCGAAATCGTACTGACTTCGACAGCCTGCGTCAATGCAAAAGGATGGGCTGCTGTCATGCACCTGCGGAGCAGAACAACAGGCTTACTTGGCGGTTGAATTCTATGGTATGGGCTTTTTGCTGATTGTAGTGAATGAGTAGCTACAGGACATCCCTCATAATAAAAGCCGCTCTTTTTACGAAGTGTTTGCAAACCTCTGGGGTATACGCTCTGCGTGCCTTTTGAATAAAAATAATATATGCCCGCACTCAACCCTCGTACAACTTCTTGAGTGTGGGCATATATTAGAATTTATTTCCATCTATTGCATATCAATGCTTTTTTGTTCCTATATATTACTACCATCCACATGCCTTGTGGTGGTGATAATGATGCCGTATGAAGCTCGTAGTTCCTTGGCGACACGGTATATTTTCGAAAGATTACTTTTTCAACCTCAAATTTTGAAGTTTCTATTTTCGCCAACGATTTGGCACCAGCGTTTCTATTACATCATCTCAGCAAACTGTCACTTTTAACACTTTTTATTAAGACAGTTATTGCATTTATTCTCCACTAAAGCTTTTGGCCCATTCAGCAACCCTCCGACTACTTTCTTCTTCTGACAAATCCTCAATCCTAGTCATAATAGACCATCTTACTCCAAAAGGATCCAATATACTTGCGAATCGATCACCTGAAACAAAGCTTACAACCGGTTCCCTTACTTTTGCTCCTCTTGCTACCGCATTTTCAAGTACCTGATCAACATTCATTACGTAAATCCCTAAAGAATAACACGCATTGTCTTCATCTGGCGGCAAGACCAATTTATATGCCGGATTCGCTGCTCCCAGCTGCAAAAAACCATTTCCAAAATCTAATTCCGCATGAGCAATTATTTTATCCCCATTTCCATCAGGATATTCAATAATATTTTTAACCCTTGCATTGAAAACGGTTTTATAGAACTCTATGGCCTCAGAAGGATTCTTCACTGTTATAAATGGGGTAATAGATGTACAGCCGTTGGGTGTTCCATTCTTTGTATATTTACCTGACACTCCCATATACTCTCTGCTTTCAGTCATTTTTACTCCTCCTTTAAATGATCGTAACATATCAATTTTATGCTTATACCTTCATTGGATTGAATTCATCAACTCATAGAAATATTTAGATTCATGAGTCTTATTAAGACTATACCAGGCATCTAATGTTTTTGAAGAAAACACACCCAGAGCTTTCAAGACGTGCACAGAAAATTCCAACGGAGCTATTCCAGATGCAGTGATCAGTTTTCCATCAGTTACAACAGACTCCATTTTGTAATACTTTTCGCCCGCGTAAGTAGGACAGACCATTTTAAGGTATTCCAGATCATTGCTTGTATGCCAACGTGAATTCAGCAATCCTGTCTGGGCAAGTCCCATTGTAGCACCACAAATCGCTGCAACCAATACACCTTCCTTTAAACACCTCTCAACGATTTTTAAGATGGGTTGGTGAATTGTTTCTGTCCATGTATCTCCACCGGGTAAAATCAATGTATCCGTGCTTTCAATGCTGCACTCATCCAGTTTGATGTCAGGCAGTATTTTCAATCCGCCCATTGTAGTTACAGGAGTCTTTTCAATTCCCACGGTAACTATTTTTGATGGGGCCAGCCCCTTTTTATAATATCTCCCCGAGTTCAGTTCGGCAGTTAAGTAACCTATTTCCCAGTCTGCCATTGTGTCAAACACATAAAGATATACCGTATTATTCATTCGCAAGTTCTCCTTATTTTACAATTCATCAAGCGATACCAACCATCCATCGGTAATCAATGATTATCATCATTATAAAATAGCTTCACTGACATCTGCTGTCAGTGAAGCTATTAAAGTTGATAATATTCCATTAACTCCGACGCAACAGCAACAAGTTTTTCCTTCAAACTCTGTGGTTCGATTACTTGAATGGATTTCCCGTAGGGTAGGAGAAAATAAGGGACATATATATGAATTGATTTTTCCTCAAGTAAAAAGATTGCTTGATTTGATGTCCGCTCTTTCAGATGATGCCCCAAAAACCAATGCAGGCATAAGTCATCCAATGCCTCTGACCTGCCTCCGATAATTAAAGAAATTAACCCGTCCTTGCCCACCAAATCAGGTAACAGATTTTGCATAAAAAATCCACGGGCCGAAAAAGCTTCGGGACGCTTAAATATGATTTGAGTACGCTTGATTTGTAGAATTCGATCTGCCCGAAAGCTGCGGATCTCATTCCTTAGGTGGCAAAATGCAACAGTATACCATTTATTGTTCCAGTAAACCATTCCATAGGGGTCTATCACCCTATTCTTGGGTTGTTCTTCATGGCTTGTGCGATAATCCATTTCTACAGAGAATTCATTTGCTACAGCCTGCTCCAATTCCGCCAATACCGGCTGAAGAGAAGGGTCTCCCATGCGGTTTATAACTTCAAATCCGGCTAAATGACGACTAAGTATACTTTCCTGCTCCTGATTCGAATACATTTTCAATTTTGATGTCGCATTGCCTAATGCCTCACTCAAAGGGTATCCGGCTTCTTTTGCAAAAACAGCAGCATGAAGGAGTGCCTTTTTTTCCTCAATATCAAATAGCAGAGGTGCTCTGATAAAATTATTCAGCAAGCTATACCCGCCATTATGACCTGTGTCGGATATTATAGGCACTCCACTGGCACACAGTGCATCAATATACCGATAAACTGTCCTTATATTTATTTCTAACTTTTCGGATATTTGTTTTGCAGTCATTTTTACGCCCGAATTCAGCATCCATAGAATTGCCAGCATATTATCGTTTTTTGGCATAACATGAACCCTCATCTTTCATTAAACCTCAATATTTTATAAAAATCTTTTTTATCTTCTCAAGGATCGCACTAAATGATTAGCTTTGCGAATCGCCTGCATCCCTTTATTCATCAATCTTTCAGCTTTTCAATCCTCACGAAGCATTCAACGTGTGTCGAGACGATGGAAAGGATATACTCCCTCTAATCACCTATTATATACTTTTTTCTTTCCTACACTCCCCTCCCATATCACCTGCCTCCAAAATACACATAGTAAATACCCCAACCAATGGGTCATTCTGTAAACTAAATCTCTCCTTTAACCGATAAATACATATGTTGGGTTGCTTAATAAATATCTCCTCTTGCCCTTTTGTACCTTGAATGAATGCTTACTTGGGACACCTGTATCCGATTAAGAGTGTTTTTGTACCAAACACACCCTGTGATACATATCGGTCTTGACCCAACGTTGCACCCATCCGTGTCTTGACCCGAATTAAAAACGACATGCAATAGTTAGAAATAATAATCACATCTAGAAAGGAGTCATGAACTCACTTGAGCGCTTTGTCAGATGGAATCGGCTATGAAAGCCTGCGCTTGTATGGTCCTTTTCAGTCACTACACATTGAATACCTTCAAATAACACGTGCCATTAATGATCATACCTTTTTACATATCCGTGGGTTGCTCTCCGAAGAACAGGGAGCCGCATGCATCGGACAAAATATGGAGCAGGAGCCGATTGTGATTCGTCAGTTGGATGATCAGGGACAATCGCTAAGAATACTGTTTCACGGGATCGTTACGAGTATGTCTGTACATTGTGTACGAGGCGTGTATACGTTTGAACTAGAGGCTGCATCCCATTCGTACCAGATGGATATCAAGGTGAAAATACGCTCCTATCAAGATATTCATCGTACCTATGATGATCTGGTCACTGCACTGGTTCGAAAATATCAGTACGGAGATGCCATTGATACCGTCACGAACTATGCCAAATTGGACACTTTTGTTTTACAATATGAAGAGACCGATTGGGCGTTCTTAAAACGTCTCGCTTCTCGCTTTGGCTCCGTACTTGTGCCAGAGGTAACCGCAGCTTCGCCCAAGGTCTTTTTTGGGATGCCAGAAGGCAAGCAGCATAAAGTGGAACGAGATGTATTTTACAGGGTACGAAAAACGTTTCATGAGCTGGATGCGGAAAAGCCCGGAGAACAACGTGCTGGCTCGTATGTCACCTATATGATTGAAAGCCTGCAATACTATGCGCTGGGTGACCTGATTACGTTATCCATTGGACAAGGCAAAGAGTTGGTCGTCGTTCGGGCAGTGACACGGTTAGAGGATGGCTTACTGCGTACCCGTTACGATCTCCAAGCGGAACAGAATATTCGCTATGCCCGGTATGAAAACGATCAGGCCACCGGAATTTCGCTGACAGGAACAGTGCTCAAGGTACAGCAGGATTTCGTACAGCTTCAACTGGACATCGACCCGAAGCAAGATCCTGCCAAAGCCTGCTGGTTTCCCGTGGCCACCCGTTATGTCGCTGAAGAGCATAGTGGCTGGTACGATATGCCTGAAATCGGGGAACAGGTCGAACTGTATCTGCCTACAAATCGCGAACAAGATGCCTATGTGACGGATTCGCTGCGACAACAACGCCACGCGAATGGACAGCCAAATGTGAAGGCGTGGCAACATGTGCAAGGTAGCGGCGTAGACATGTCTGAGCAAGAACTGACCCTTTCTACCTCGGATGGATTTTCCATTACACTGCACGAGGATACAGGCATCACCATCCACAGTCCGGGGGATGTACAGATTCAGGGTGGTCATGTGAAGCTCGATGCAGGTGAGGAACTTTCGCTCAAGGCTGGAACGGCGCTGTATCTAAAAGGCGGAGAAAGTAGCATGGTGCTCGATGGTGAGACGGATACCAAAGCTCCAGTGATTTATCAGGAAGGGACAGTGAAAGCTCCTGTTTTTGTGATGGATCTCCCTCCTGTGCCTGAACCACCATTAATGAGTATCAAAGCATATGAAGCAGCTCAATCAGCAGCCAAGAGCAGCCAAGCCCCTACTCCCAAAGCAAAAATCACGACTCCAGCAGCGCTTCAACAGGCGAATGCCTTGATGGGGACAGTATCCAAGCTATTAGGTTCCATTCCAGTGATGGGAAAAGTGGCTGGCGTTGTTGCAGGAGCGCTAAGTGGACCTGCAGGAGGTGTGATTCTGAGAGCAACCGCAGCGATCCCTGTTCGGAGCAAAGGAACCCCTACCGTTGGAGGCAGTAAGGGGGACGGCATTCATCCGCTCAAACACTTGGCTGGTCTAGCACTCCAAGGATTGATTAATCAGTATGAGCATGAGCAAGCGAGACAAGCCTACTATAGCAAGTGGATTTTGGGGAAAGTGTATACGAGTGCGCGTCATATAGCACATTCCGGTGGCCCATTAGAGCTGGTTCAAAGCCTACTGAAAGAGTCTAATGCCATGGTTCATGCGTATCAGCAGATTCCGGTAGATCTTAGACAACGCTGGAGAGCAAATTATGACAGCTATATGGCTCAACAAGCAAAGCCAAAGCAAGAAGAGGAATCTCAGTCATGGTGGAACCGAGCATCAAAGACGATGGGTGATGCTTATATACTGAACGCACAACTACAGTTAGAAGAAGGCCGGGTTATCCGTGAAACGGCATGGGATGCTACTCAGGGAGCCAGTGAAACCATTAAGGTTAACATGTCGATGGGTTTATATAAGCAACGTGATTATAATCCCAAGCACCCGACAGCTGGCAAGGTAGGCGAGGTTGTAGGAAACGTGGTCAGTACTTTATTTGGTGCTGGGGAAGCAATCGCTGGGGCGGGAGGAGCAGGCGCTTCTGTGGTTGTGGTTGCGACTTCTGCAGGCGTATTAACTCCTGTAGGCGTACTGGCAGCAGCAGCATCCGCTGGTTTTATGGTTCATGGAGGAAAGGTTGCCTACAGTGGGGCGTCCAACACCGGAAGAAGCTCTGCTGAACTCTGGCAAATGATCAAAGATGAGGGCAAACAGGGGACTCCTAAGTCCTCTGGTAAGGGAACGAGTGAAACTACATCTTCAAAACCAGGCAATCCAAAGGAGAAACCGCCTAAAACTGAGGGGACAGGAAATGTTAATCTAACAGAACCTTCTTTACCTAAAGGTGGAAAACCTAAAGGAAACTACACAAAAGGTGATTCACACGGTATTAAGAAAGAGAGTGAAACAGCCGATCTAATGGCAGATCAAGGATATGACATTGAAATGCTAGATGAAGTAAACGGTGGTAATGGATACGGAGTAAAAGAGTCGTCAAATCCAGATTTCTTAATTGAAGGTAAGGTATTTGACTGTTATGCACCAACAATAGAAACAAATGTAGATAATATTCTTAGAAACGCAACAAAAAAGACTAAAACACAAACAGAAAGAATAGTTCTAAATTTAGATCAGTTCCCTTCTGAAAAAGTCGCCGAAATTATTCAAGGGATTTTAAGAAAAGCAAATCCAAACGGTGATTTAAAGAACTTAAAAGAACTATTTATTGTGAAAGATGGGGAAATTACACGAGTATTTGGGGGATAGAAGTGAATGGATTATGAATTGTTTTTACTATCTTATGTAGGTAATAATTCATTAGGTGAGATGCTGGAAAGATTTACGACTGAGTATGCGAACAAGAAGGCATCATTGAGTTGTAACGATGAGGAAATAGTTATTGGGTCGGAGCTATTTTCATTGGCTCTTGAAATTGAAGATATTTCTGATATCGCTTTTGTTAGAAATCATTATAACTTAGATGTAAATATTTGTATCAGAATTCAATTATTTAGTAATACATTTTATCAAGGACTAGAGCTTCTGTTTAAAATTATGGGAAGGCTTATAAGACATATTGATGGAAATCTATTATTTCTAGAAGATGGCTCAGCTCAGTTGCTTAGAATTGAGAATGGTCAGCTAATTGTCAATAACGCTTTAGACCAGTATCAGACGAAATATTTAACCCCAAGTCTACTTAGTCTACTTGACCGTCCTTACATTGAAAAAGAATTGTCAAACTAAGATGTAAATATGCATCAATCTGTGGGGCTACCCAGTCCCGGATGAATCCATCATTCAACCAATAACACATATAACCGATGTAATACCCGTATAAAGATTTCGTCATTTTGTTTGTACGTACAGTAATGCTTGAATTTTATACCCTAAATAACGTAATAGCGTTACATTGAACAGGTTGATTATGGTCAGATACCACCATAATTGACTTGTTTTTGTTATCCTTATATTACTTGAATAGGTTATTTTTATCAATATTTAAATCTACATATAACCCAAAATTCTCTTAATGAAAAATATATTTTTAAAGATAATTCAACATCCCTCCACACAAAACAAATGACTTGCCATCCCTCCCCATCAGAGTTAACATACACACACTCAAACCACGGGGGGGAAAATACGCTATGCCAGATTGGCCAGAATGGTTTCAAGAAGCATTACGCCAACGATTTTATCAATTAGAACTTGCCAGTGAACAACAGGCTTCATGTTCATCAGAGGACAACAATCTATTCACTCAAATGGATCAATTCAAAACCAACCAAAACGAGGATATCCAACGTCTGTTATCCGAATGGGAAGAAGCCATAGGCTATCAGTTAAGCCAAGACAAACAATCCATCTATATGGAAGGAGTTAAAGACGGGATTCGATTGATCCTTCCCGTCATGCAAACAACAGCTACTCGTTAGCTATCTTTTATCAGTCCAATATTTCATCTATGCTCATTCCACTTTTCAAGGTAAAAACAAAATGCGCTGGTGAGAGAATCGTGATCTTCTCCACCAACGCATTAAATAGGTTATCATCAAATTGTTCCAGTATATCTTGCCGTGAGCTTAGGATTTGAATAACCTCATCGACACGTTCCTTGATTTTCTCCTTCTGATCCTCTTCCTCCTCTAATATCAGCATCTGTTGTCTTAGCTCATTGAGCTCGCCGGGAAGTCTGTTCGTTTCTTCATCATATATAATCTCATCAATCTGATTCCGCAGCTTAAGATTCACTAATTCCTTCAAGTCGGATTTCAATTGTTGCATCTTTCCTTCAATGTCCAATAGCGGTTCTTGCCCTATTTTGCTGGAAAGCACTGATTCAATATTGGCTTTCAGCGTTTTAATCCATCTTTTCTTGTTCTCATACATCCGGTTAAACAATCGTACAAACGCGGAATATAAAACTTGTTCATCAACCGATTTGGCATCACATGCTGCCCTACCTTCATTGACATATGTTTTGCATTGCCATACCACTTTTTTGGATGGATTATTGCTGTTCCAGGTTCGGCGTTTGAAAATAGCTCCACAGCATCCGCAATATACTTTACTGCTTAGTGCATATTTACTAGAGTATCTTTTACTCTCCCCCATGACATTTCCTTTCAGCTTGGCACGTCTTACCTTCTCTTTTTGCACCGCCTCAAATATTTCTTTGGATACAATCGGTTCATGGTTATCTTCAATTAAATATTGCTGCTCCTGTCCTTTATTCCTGATTCGTTTGTGGGTTAGAAAATCTACCGTTACCGTCTTTTGCTGAAGCAAAGCTCCGTAATATTTCTCATTGGTCAGAATTAAGGTAATGGAGGAATCCCACCACGTATCGCCACCCGTAACTGTTTTAATGTGATCTCGCATCAATCCTCTAGCAATCGCCTGATAGCTTTTGCCATCCAGATACTCCTCGTATATACGCCGTACAATCTCTGCTTCCTTCTCATTAATGACCAATTCACCATGTTCATCTTTATCATAGCCAAGGAAGCGAGTCGTATTGCAGAAGACTTTTCCGTTCTGGAAGCCACGCAGTATTCCCCATCGGCTGTTTTCAGAGATATTCCGACTCTCATCTTGGGCAAGGGAACTCAGGATAGTCAGTAATACTTCGCCTGTGGTATCGAGTGTATTAATGTTCTCTCGTTCAAAGAATACAGCCACTCCGAGACTTTTAAGTTCCCGTACATATTTCAATAAATCCAGTGTATTCCTAGCAAATCTCGAAATCGACTTGACCAGTATGAGATCCAGTTTACCATTTCGGGCATCCTGTATCATCCGATTAAAATGTGTTCTATTTTGGGTACTGGTTCCGGTGATCCCTTCATCGGCGTAAATATCAGCCATTTCCCATTCCAAGTTGTTTTGAATATATTGGGTATAATGATTGACCTGATTGGTATAGCTCTCCTTTTGCTCCTCAGAATCGGTACTGACCCGACAATAGGCAGCGACTTTCTTTTTCTGGATGGGCTGAATTCCCTCTACGATGTCCAACGTTTTCACGGGAACGATCACGACTTTTTTTGCGGTTGCGGCTTGTGCCATAGGTGTTTCTCCCTTCGATATCTTCTTTATACGGTCACATGGTATAATGCTTGCGGCACATCATCAAGTCCATTTCTGCCCATGTTATAGCTACTTGAAAGATTTTTTATTAAGCTGGTCAATCGCTATAAACTCTTCTTCTGTTATCAACTGTTGTGATCTCAATTGCTTCAATAGGCTTAGACTGAGCAAGTAGTCGATAGATTTTGTTTGCATATGTATGTGCTCCTTTGAAATAAAAATGGCTCACCTCTAAGGCAAGCCAATAGATATAAAGCTTAGAATAAATTTTTAAGGCTAATGGTCTTTTCTATGGCAATGTTAGGATCGCTTACTAAAGTGGCTGTTAATATTTAAGTAGTGGATCAGGATATCGTCTTTAGATATATCTGTTGGCTCCATACCCAATAATCGTTTCATCAAATCCATTAGCTCACTCATGTGCTGGCTCCTGTTCTTCCTTTACCTGTGCCTTCTCGGTACGCTTCATATTCTTGACAACTTGAGCTTTCGTTTGGGCTACTTCTTGCTCAGTCTTATTTTATTGTGGTTCCTCCACTTGCTCATATTGCCCACTATTCTGTAAACGCAGCACCAACTCCTGATCCGTGACTTCCCATGTGCAGCCTGTTCCTTGATTCAAAAACCACATCTTATCATCCTCCAAAAATGAAAAATAGGGTATCCAAAACAGATACCCTGAACAATTTCTTCTATTATAATGTGCTCTCATATCATCACTTTCAATTAAGACTTATTGACCGTGAGTACAGCGAGAGCTTCAGGCTTGATACATTTAGCACCGAATACCTGCAACCCTTTCACCGCATCTGAAAATTGCTTCTCTGGTCTGAACGCTTCCACCGAATCCACTTGACCCGCAAAAGAAATGTTACTCTTATGACAAGCGATGATTTTATACTTGGCTCCTCCTGTATTTGGCGCATTGTTGGATTTATAAACGGTCATGCTATCAATATCTCCGACATAGCCTGTGCGGATAACATTCGGGTCTTTCGTGAAACGAGCATCCTTTAAAAGCAAGCCATAGTACCATGCAGGAACTACCACAAAACGCTCGCTTTCCGGTACATTGTTCTCATCCAATAGTACGCCTAAATCAATTAGTAAATCATACGCCGTTGAAGAAGTTGGAACTAGAGACGGTTGTATCATTGCCGTTGTTTTTTTCGAACTATCGTTCTCCGGTACAATGGCTTAAATAATATCAGAGCAAGATGCTGCCAACGACACTTATTTCAAAATAGGTAGACTCGCCTCTACCGGAAATGATCTACACACTCATGCAGAAAGGCGTTTAACGTGCGTGGCTCTCTGCCGAGCAAGCGCTTCACAGTGTCATTAGGACTTTCAGGTACCAGTGTAGACATGGTTTGAATTTCCACAACGTGGTTCGCGAGCCAAGGAGGCATATTCCCATGCTCGATTAGATTACGGAGTAGTACTTGAGGCTCCATGTTGATGTAGCTTATCGGCCGATTAAGCAGAGCTGATAGTTGACTCGCAATCTGTGGATAGCTAAAGATCTCAGAACCGGTAAGCGTATATATCTGGCCTGACACCTCGCGGTTGGTCAGAACTTCTGCGGCGACATCTGCGATATCACGACAGTCAATGAAGTTACAGGCTGAATCGCCCATGGCGCCGAAGAAAACATTTTGGGTTGTGATCGTTGATGCAAGGCGCAATAAGTTTTGCATGAACGCATAAGGGCGCAGCACGGTGTGGGTGAGACCCGATTCGCTCAGCGTTTTCTCGATTTCTTGATGCCAGCCCGCCACTGCCACTGGAGAGCTCTGCTCAAAGGCAGGACTGGATATTTTTACGATGTGTTTGATTCCAGCTTCGGCGGCAATCTGAATGATCGAAGTTTCCAATTCGATTTGTATTGGACTGTTGGACATGGCAAGGAAGAGTTGGCTAGCTCCTGTAAACGCGCGACGCAGCGATTCGGGGTCGGAAGCATCAGCCGATGCGACCTCGATAGTCGACCGGCCTTTTTCTCCAATCTGATCACGCAACTTCTCAGGCTCTCTGCTCAGCGCTCTGGCGGGTACGCCAAGATCAATCAAACGTTCTAAAAGCATACTGCCTATCGTACCTGTTGCTCCAATAATAACTATCATTTTATCTTCTCCTTTTGGATGAAAAATTTGTTGTGACGGCAAGACGCCACCGCCATGTCACTATCGTGCTTGCTATGAATCCAGACAACGGGAAGTCGATCCAGACACGACTGACCCAGGCCAAGTGATTGCTCGGAATCATAATTTCTAGTAAACCAGATGTCGCCCATGCGGCGAATAGCCCAAATGTTGCTCCCATCAACGCGAACATCCCAACCACAACCAAGTGAGGTGCGCCAATGATCCACCGTCGGTTATGTACTCCTCTGCCGCGCAGCCAAAGGCCGAGCATCAAAGCCAAGAAAGCCGAGGCTCCACCAATGGTGGTCAAGGCCCCTATTTGAAGCCCCTTGTCGGCAGTGACCAATCCCCCGATACCTGCCATAATGGCAGGAGACGCATAGGCCATTACAACTTCACGCCACAGTACAAAAGTCTTTGCGCCAGAACCAGCAGATTTGATTTCGTAAACACCATCCGTCTGATTGGGGTATTCTGTCTTGTTCATTTAGTTGCTCCTTTTTTCTTTTTAATCGTTCAGCGCTTGCTTTCAGTGATATATAATTAGGATCCTAACTATATAAGAGTGAAAATGGGCTAGCTTCACTAGCCCGTTCTACTCATTACTGATGTGTTACTTTGGTTTGCTTGGTTCGTCCGTAAGTGCTGAGATGCCTTTTGTAACTCGGCCTAACAGGTCGAGAAATACACTGCGCTCCTCGATATTGAGTAAGCCCACCATGGCTTCCAGCCGAGCGAAATGCTCAGGAGCCATTTCACAGAGCTTCTTCGCTCCTTGCTCTGTCAATATGACCGCTTTTTGACGTCCATCGTCTGCACTTGATCGCCGGGATACTAGGCCATCTCGCTCAAGAGTATCGATAAGACCAGTCACTGTAGCACGTGTCACACCTAGATGCTCCGCTAATTGCGAGGGCAACTCTTCTCCTTCGTTATCTTCAAGGTCTGCCAATAAACGATATCGCCCTGTTGATAAACCGAATCTGGAGAAATGAATCTCTGCGGCATGTCCAAGCTTGGCTCCGGCTTCCATTAGCCTAGACGCGACGAGTATAGCCTGTGCGTCTAGGTCCAGGTTATAGCGATCAATCTGACGCTTGGATTGTACAAGCGAGGGAATAGCGTCAATATCCTTTGTTACTTTATTATCCTTGCTCATATATATAGTATGGTCGCTAATTACTTTTGTGTCAATACTTTTTTGTCGTATCATAATTCCTATATTTTTCTTTTTTCAAATATCAAGATTGGCTCATAAGAATTTTTCCTCCATATTTCTTCATACTCGGAGTTGTATTCCTTCTCGGACACTGCCAAAGACTTCGTTAGCTTAATGGCGTTCCACCTCCTTGGTCTAACCATTTTTTTCTAACAAAAGGATCTACACACCCGCTCCCCACTTTTGGGTATTTTTCATCCTTATTTTATTTGGATTTTTGACAGCCTAAAGCGTTACATCAAGCCTATTGTTTGCCTAAACTTCAGAAACGTATATGTATGCTGAACCTGTATCATATTGAATATCATGCTCAGTACAATGATGTAACGCTTTAGAAAACGTAAAAACGAGAAATAGGTACAAACATACCAGCTCCTCATTTTGGGTTGTTTTTAACCCTTAGTTTATATGACTTTTTTAACCCCTAAAGCGTTACATCGAGCCGTCTTTTTGTCTGAACTTCCGAACACGTATCCTGATATTTTCTTTTCTCGCCTTACCTCTACATTTCTCACAATATTTCTGCCGATTCGAATTTGCCGAAAATATTCCTCCACAACGTGTACAGTTCACCCTCGGCTTTGCTGTCTTAGGCTCAGTCTCTACATTACGTTTAGACTTATATTCTTGATCCAGCTTCTCGTCCATTGGCAAAACCCTATTTTCAAAATATATACAACGGGGCAGATCATCATCTTGAGCGAAAAATACACATGGGCCATCTTGTAAACAGCAATAGTTTGGGATACCATGCTTTGCTCCAAGATAGCATGCACAATTATTCTTAACTAACCGCTTGATACTATTTTTATTCTGCAGCTGATACCTCCTTATCCGTACCAACTAATCGTTGCTGCTCCGAATGAAATTTATTGAATTCCAGCTTCGGATTCTCAACAAACGGAAGCAACGTGAGCAACGTTTCCTGAGATACGACTTGCTGCAATTTAACGATCACATCAGCCATCCCCACCAAATCTGTCGGTAAGTTACGAGTAAATTTTACGGCAATATCACGGTAATCATATTGAACGCCTTCTTTAATGTGCAGGTAGGTGAAGAAATTGCGTAGTCGTTGCTTGATCGCCTTTTCCATTAACGCTTCACGCATTGCCACTCGATTCTCCAGATTCAGCAGCTTGTCTCTGAGCGCTAAGGAGGAGGTATTGCTGCCCAGTTTTCATTGAAGTTCACCTGATCCATCATATCGAAGATTTTGCGTTCAATGTTATCCAACTCGTTTTTCACAAAAGAATCGTTAATCTCCTTCGTAAGCCAGCTCACCTTTCCTCCAGCCGGAACCTGAATAATGCCCATCTTCTTCATATTCAATAAATCGTCGGCTTCCAACTTGGCATTCTCAATCACCAGATAGGCGTTGCGATGATCTGCAATTTCATTGACCAAATCGGAATTCAGCGTGTTATAAGCATCAAATAAAGAAATCACATCATGAAAGCCGCTTTTCCTCTCTGTATTGGCTGGACAGGGGATAAGCGGGACTCTTCCAAAGATGTGATTATGTTTGCCGATATATTTTAACCTAAATTTCGAAAGTAACCTTCTATTAAAGAACAAAAAAAAGGGCTCAAATCTTTGGTAGAATGGTGTTTGCGAGAACAAAATCACCCAAAGAGAGGAGCACCTTTTAGGTGAAGTCTACCACACCCATCCATAAAATCAAGACCGAATTTTCACTGGATCAGTCCACAAGCATCGGAGGAAGCAAGATCTTCCTCGATTATCTCGAAAAAATTAAACTGAGCCAGGTGCTGCAAATCTTAGCCGGAGGCAAAGCACACAATGCCTTGTTCCCCGTGCATCGCATTCTGCTATATCTCATTGTCGGCTGGGTTCTCGGCTGTGAGCGTCTTTTTCACTTTCGCCGATGGCAAAAGGACTCTCTCCTTCAGCGGTTTCTTGGAGGACGCTGTCCACACCACTCCCTTCTCTACAAAGAACTGGATCGGCTGGGGAATGCCAATCCTCATGTTCAAATAGAACTCCGGCAAGTGAACCTCGAAGTGATCCGGCCTTGTCTGCCTTCCAAGCTCATTCTCGATTTGGATTCGACGGTGGAGACGGTCTATGGCCATCAGGCCAAAGCAGCAAAAGGCATGAATGCCCATAAACCGGGGCGAAAAAGCTACCACCCCTTGCTCGCTTTTGAGGGACAATCCCGCCTTTGCCTGAATGCCGTGCTCCGCGCAGGAAATGTTCACTCCTCCACCGAGGCTGTCCCTTTTCTGGAAGAGACCTTTAACCTCTTCGGTCTGCACCAGGTTCTCTATTCCCGGTTTGACAAAGGTTTTGGCGGCGAAGACTTCTATTCCATGTGGGAGGGGCGGAAGGTTGGATACGTGGGCAAAATGAAATGGACAAAGCGCTTGGCAACAGAAGTGGCCGCTTGCCGGTACTGGAAACGTTACGTGGACGAAGACTGGATCATGGAAGGCATCGCTCTTGGGTACCAAGCCACGTCTTGGAAAAAGCCTCGGCGGGTCGCCGTGATCCGCAAGGCAAAAGTCGTTGATGATGACCAAGCTTGTCTCCTGCTGGATACCGACTGGGAGTACGAGGCCATCGTCACGAACCTGGATTGGGAATCCATCGATTTGTGGCGCTTTTATAACCAACGCTGTTGTATGGAGAACTACATCAAGGAAGCCAAACGCGGATTTTCCATCGACAAAATCGTCACCGGCTCTTTTGAAGCGAATGAAATCGACCTGCTCGTCAAATTACTGGCCTATAACCTCTACGAGCGCTTCAAACGAGATTGCTGCGAACCGGTTCATAGGGGCTATACCATTGCAAGGTTTCGTCTGAAATTCATCCACTGTGCAGCAACGCTGGTGAGTCACAGTCGAACCACCGTTCTCAAACTGGCGAAGACATTCACAAACCGCCACATCTGGAAACGGATGGAATTCCGCATTGCCCATCTAGAATGAATACTTCCAAAATCTAACATCGAAATTCAGATGCCCGGTCTTCTGGGGTGGGGGAAGTTGTATGCTGGAAATCCATTTTTGAATATTCCCCCTGCAAATCACCCCTTATTCTTACAGATTTTCCGAATGCTGAGTCTCTCGATTCCTTACTGTTACGGGCTTTCGAAATTCAGGTTCATCTATTCTAAAATGGAATATTTCTTCTGATTGAACTCTCTTAATAATTGAAGGGCTGTGAGAGGATAATAGAACTTGTGCATTCTCTCTTCTAGATATTTTGTTCAAATATCCATTACGCGGCCCAATAAATGAAGGGACATATGATTTTCGGGCTCCTCGACAGCTAGGAGGCAGGAAGAAATTTGAGAGAATGTTGTCGTGACCATTATCACAGTTCAGTCTGTAAGTTTAGGTTAAGATACAGAAAAAAATAATTTTGTTTCATCTAAAACAAAAAAATACCGTGATTGATTACAAAGAAAAAACAGGGAAGTGTACAAAGATGAAAAGAACTGATTTACCTCTTGTCTATTCATGTTCTGGATGTTCCTCCGCAGCACAAACCGCTAACATGATCGCTATAAAAATGGATCGAGAAAAAGTCGCTGAAATGTCTTGCATTGCTGGTGTTGGTGGTGATGTCAAGCCACTTGTCAGAACAGCAAAATCGGGACGTGACATCATTGCAATTGATGGCTGTCCCTTGTCCTGTTGCAAGAGTTGCTTAGCAAGGCATGAAGTTCAACCCAAACACCATTTCACGCTGTCTGACTTTGACGTACCCAAAGTAATAGGAGAAGATCCTAACCCCAATCATTATAGGAATGCTTACACACAAATCTTAGAACTAATTGGACAATAATTCTTAATCAAAATAAAGGTGTGCATCGAAAGATGACTCAACTTTTTTTTAATAGATGAGTATTGCACCAAACGGAGACTGATTGTGCAACAAACTGGGCTGCATCCGGCAGCCTTTTTGCTCCGCTAAAGTGAGAAGTGATTGTTATGAAAACTAAATTTAAAATTTTTTGGGGTTTGACGATAGCCTTGCTCTCGTTACAGCCGTAAATGAAATTCCATTAAAAAATATAAATGTAAAATGTTTGAATTTCATTGAGACAGATAAATATATCACTCAAAAAGGTTCTTCAAAGACAAAATCAAGATAGCAGATGACTATACTAAACAGCTTTTTTGTGGTGTCTCTGTTTGAATACAGCCCGACTCAAGTAATCCAGAGATCCATGAATCCGAATATGGTTAAACCAGTGCACGTAGTCATATAATTCTGTGGTAAGCTCAGCTAAACTATGACGTTTCTTCACAAACTCCGTTTTGAAAGTTTTAAAAGTGGCTTCCGCAACGGCATTGTCTTAGGGGCATTCTTTCATGCTCAAGGGGCGCTCAATCTGAAAAGTATCCAGTGCCTCATCAATGAGTTTGTTCTTGAACTCATTTCCTCGGTCGGTATGAAAGAGCTGGATGTCATTCAAATTGCCCTTGATTAAAGCCAGAGCGCGGTAAACCAGCCCGAATTCCTTCATGATTCGTCCAACTCTCCGCCTGGATACCGTAAAGCCTTGCTGGTGCAACTCTTTTTTAATCTTACGCGTACCGTAGTTTTGGCGGCTGCTTTGAAAAATGTCCACAATCCTAGAGGAAAGCTCATCCTCCGATGTAGCCTCGACATTGCGCTCTTCATAATAATAGGTGCTTCTAGGGAGTTTCAGTACGTCGCACATGGCTGATACCGAGTATTTGTGTTTGTTCTGGCGAATTACATTTACTTTCGTCCCATGATCAGCATGGAAAACAAGCTGGCGCGGACTGTAAAAAACAGTCCACCAGCTTGTTTAGAAGAGTGAACCGAAGAGTTCAAACGATCAGCATTGTTAAACTGCTTTGAAAGAATAGGTCTCAATCAACTTGCCCTTCTTATCGTAAACATAAACAACTGCTTTTCCAGCAGAATAATTCTCGAGAATTCCACTGGGGGAACTCACTCTCCAACTGCCACCATAAGAGGTTACTCCATAAGAATAGCCATAGCCTCTTACTAAAGTCACTTTACTGCCGGCGGGTATCGTTTTCTCAGGATGTTTCACAACACCAGCTAATTCAAGATTATGATCTGGTTGTCTCGTAAAATCAGATACGCCAAGTTGACTTACTTCTTGTGCACTAGCACTTTGAGTACCCACTACTGAGAATAACGCTGCCCCTGCAACTGCCACCATTAACATTAAACGATTCATGGTTCACTTCTCCTTTTCGGATATTTTGTTACTAGATAAGTATACATTATTCTGTTCAAATAAAGTACCAATGATTTCTAATTTTTCTATCCCTGTAAAGTAGTGGGGCCACTGAAAGAATCTATACAATGGTGACGACCTTCTACCGCAGCGCTTGTCCATCAGCAACGATGAGTAGTTCACGATTTCTTTTTCCCGATTACACATCGTTTTCAGAGTGCTCAGGCCAGCGGAATGGTCGATTTTATCTCCCTGCTCACACCAACGCTTGAATCCCAGCTTTGTAACGGTATAGTTTGGGGTGTCTTTATAATGTGTTTAATGGTGATGGACTTGTTCATATAGCAAATGAAGCTGTACATTTTGCAGCTTCCCTTCACTGGTAGCCACCTAACAAAAGGAATAATTTTTATTCTCATTTTTCGCCTTGGAGCCTCGTAAATCATACGAACAGTCTTAACTCTCACTTCCTATTTCACAAAACTAGCAAGAATAATAAAGCTATCCATAAAAGCATGAACGATCATGGGCCCTGCTAGATTTTTTGTACGCATCCAGATCAAGCCCATCAATAATCCTGTGATAAACTGCTCTGTCAAAACTGTGGAGAGTGACCAAGTTAGGTTTCCGTGCGTAGCCCATGAAGTAAGGAAGTAGGCATACGGTACATGATAGAGAGCAAACAGTAGAGAAGCTAAGAATAAGCCGCTCGCCTCAGACCTTGTGAAGCTTGATAATCGAGATTGCAGAATGCCTCGAAACATTACTTCCTCTGTAAAGCCAGGAAGGAGAAAAGCCATTACTAAGCTTAATGGATAAAAGAGGACTGCTTGATCAGGTTTCTGGAAAACAGTCATCACTTTGGAAAGTTGTTCTTCGCTAAGGGAATAGAGAATAATGGGTATAAGCAAAAGGCATGTAACACCAGCAAGCGTTATCGTTTTTCCCAATCCCTGACGCGTTAATCCCACCGAACTCAGTAACTCTCTAAACGTTCCACCTTGCTTCCCTCGCGCTGACTGAATCAAAATAAGCGGTACAATGACCAATGTTATCCAGTTTGTTTCCTCATTAATTAGAACGCGTAAATCCTCGTTGCCCAAAACAACACTGTAGATGATCAATACGATCACATACCAGATGAGGCTCACTTTTGCTTCTTCATTCGATATCTGTACGGATGTCGTTTCAAGTTGATAAGCCCGTAACCAAACAAACACTACAACACCGGGTAAAATTACGCCAATAGCGTATATAGGATGAGATATCCATTCATCTGTGAAAACACCCATTACAACCAGTGCGGCGATATAAATAAATAGAACCAGCAAGGTGAAGGGCTGAACCCAACCTGTTAGACGATTAGGTGTTTGATTTGTCGGGATCTGAGAAGGAGCTTTTGACATAAAACCACTCTCCTAACGTAGCATTTCAATTGGTTTCGCCGCCAAAGACTGCAAAGATGCCAATAAGGAAACGAGCAAGGTTACAAGCATCGACATCCCAATGCCGATGACTACCCAATAGACATTCATTAACATGAGCGATACATGGAACACGGAAAGCAGTATGACGAAAGAGAAAATCAATGCTAAACCAGTTGCTACGACACCTGCTACAAAAGAAAGAATCGCTTTTTCAGTTAAAATAGATAAAATCAGTTTTCTTGTAGAGACACCTACGGTTTTCATAATGGCAACATCTCGTTTTTGTTGTAAAAGCGAGATCACCACTTGATTTCCAATCATTAATCCAGAAGTTAAAAATGCAAGTAAAGAGACGATAGAAAAAAAGTTGCTAAATGTATCTACGACATTTTGTAAACTCTATGCCACGGTTTGCTTGATGGAATAAGCCATTGCAGATTCAGGCAGCTTTTGGTTGAGCAAATCCAAGATATTCTGTATCTTACCTGCATTTGCGTCTACATAGTAAGAAACACGCGTTGGTTGACCGTACTTCTGCATGGTTTGTTCAGGAAGACGTATCTCTGCTGTCTTAAATAAATTGGATTCGAAAAAGCCAATGACTTTTACATTCATCGTTTTATGGTCCAAGTTAACTTTAAGAGTATCCCCTTCTTTTACTCCCAATTCTGTTTGGAAGTCTTCAATTAACAAGGCGTGTAGAGCACCGTTGTCTTCCGGAGTAAAGTCACGACCCGAGGAGATTTTATACGAATGGTTTTTTTCTTGTAAGTCCACAGCTTCTGTAGAAAATTTCATATTTTCGAACACTTTACTGATTCGCCCTAGACTTTTCAGTTTCTCAATCGCACTTTGATCGTTTATCCGTAACAACTGTGTTTCTTGTTTATATCCTTTTTTATAGGAGATGATTCCGTCAGTTGTGCTCAGTAAATTCTCAACTACTTTTACGTCACTCGCAGAGGAAGTGAGCAACACATTTCCTTTGGATTGGACTTCCATTTGCATTTGAATCACTTGGATAAGATTATCTGTAAGTACATGACTTAGAACGACAGATAGCACACCAACAGTCAATGTTACTGATAATAGACCATTCCTTTTGTATCCCATCGATAAGTTATGTAAAGCTAAATAGATAGGTTGAGAGAAAAGTGATTTTCCTCTCCCCAAAAGCCGAAAGAGTAATCCAAAGATCCAAGAAGTCACATTGATTAGTCCAATCATCAACAATAAGATCACCATGGACGTTAATGAAGCGAGAAGCAAATTAGATATTTGAAAAGAACCAACTGAATCAAACATGACATCCTGCAAATAGAAACCAACCACTACACTTGCAAAGAAAAGGATCTGCAGCTTTTTAAAAAAAGGTAATTTCCCCTCACCTATAGGCTCTGTTCCACGAAGTAACTGTAAAGGAGACATATGTGATACGCTACGTAACGGCATCCAAGCTGCAATAATAGTTACTAAAATACCTACTGGCAAAGTGGAGACAATCGCTTGCCAACTAAATTCCCAATGAAGAGGCAAGACAAGAACAGCACCCATATAGGAAGAAAACCACACACTAGCAATTTCTCCAACCAGAATTCCTCCAATGGTTCCAAGTAGCCCGATTAAAAATGCCTCGACAGCGAAACTGTACATGATGAAGCTATTTTTGAGACCAATGGCTTTCATCACGGCTACTTCTCTGATACGAGTAGACATCATAATCGTCATTGTATTAAAGGTAGTCATACCGGCTATAGCAAGTGTAATAAGACTGAACACACGCAAAAACAGTAACAAAGAGCGGACGTCGGTCAGCATCTTTTTCTCTTTGTCGGCTGAATCCAATACATTACTTCCTTCGATGGCTGCAGTTGTATTTTTTCGTATCTGACCGATTTCTTCGTTGTTCGTAAGAGTGACCCACGCTTCATTTGTGATACCTGGTGTTAAGTTTTGCAAATGTATCAACGGATTGTAACCCATATAGATCATGCCAAAAATCATAGAATCTCCATATGACTCTTGGATCTTTTCTACCAATCCACGAATTTGAAAAGTAGTAAGCTCGCCCTGTTTATTCGGAAGCGAGATGTTATCCCCTTCTTGCACTTGTAAGCGATTGGCGAGATTTTTTGTGATCAAGACCTCGTTTTCGTGTAACGAGCGAACACCCGGAAGCATATCTTCTCCATAGAGAGGATACTGTTTGGGATCAATCCCTTTTACAAAAGCACTCGTTATTTTGTGGTCTGATCTGATCATCGTGTTTGTGACATACCCAATCGTCATGTTTTTTCTTGCGTGATCAGGTATCACTTTTTCCAAATCTGTCAGAGTAGTAGGCTTCATATAAGCTTGAATTTGGATATCTCCCCCTAAAACTTTCTTGGAGGATTCATGTACTGCCTGCGGTACAAGCTCAGAAAGCATAGACATACAGAAAAAACTCGCAACTCCTATGGCTATACTTGTCATCGTAAAAAAAGTTCTTAACTTATTTCGAGATAAACTCCGAAAAGAAGATAGCCACAACATGGAAACTTCACAACCTTTACTTAATTTTCTTGGATTTGCCCATCTAAAATGTGCAGTACCCGATCTGAAACTTCGGCAACGTTTGGATCATGTGTTGCTATGACAAATGTTGTGCCTACCTTTTCTCGGAGGCTACATATAAGATCAAGAATGAGTTTGCCGGTCGTCGAATCAAGGTTCCCCGTTGGCTCATCGGCAATGATGATAGATGGATGATTGGCAAGAGCTCTGACAATGGCTACCCTTTGTTGTTGTCCGCCCGACAGTTGACTCGGCAGATGATTACAACGCTCTTTCATTTCTACCATATCTAGCAGTTCAAGCGCTTTTTGTTCCATTTTGAAATTACTTTTTCCTTTTGCAGACATCAAGGAGAGCATTACATTTTCTTTGGCAGTCATGGTGGAGATCAAATTGTAAGCCTGAAAGACAAAGCCAATCTTTTTTGCGCGATACTCGGTAAGTTGGCTCTCGGTCAAACCAGTAACCTCATCACCATCAATCATTAATTGACCAGAAGTTGGTGTATCCAAGGTTCCTAAAATACCAAGCAAAGTAGACTTTCCACTTCCGCTTGGTCCCATAATACTGACAACCTCACCTTTACGAATGTCTGTGTTGACCCCTTTTAAAACTTGTAAGGTACCTGACTCTGTTTGATACTCTTTTCGGATATTTCTTACTTCAACAATTACTTGAGACAAAGATTATCCCTCCTTCATCATTTGTTTTATTTGTTTTATCTGTTTCTTCTTTTGTATAAGGCGATAGCTCATGTTCAAAACTAGTTGTACGAGGATCACCAACGCAAGCATCCATAATCCTTTCGTACTTTCCAAAGTCAACGGACGTACTGCTAATAACGTATGGATCATCGTATACAAAATATATGAGATCACTGCTGTTGCCATAAGGATATAGAGTGAAAAGTAGGACAGAACGAAGTTTTTTCTCCATCATTCTTATGCTCTTGTGAAAAGCACCCCTCGACTCCTGATGACGCAGTAGATATCCCTTTATTCCCGTTTTAAGTAAGGCAAAGGCTCTTGTATGAACATTATAAATACCAATTGCATCATTCAATGCCCAAAAACCATCATAACGTAGGATAGGGTTTAGGTTTAAAACGACAGAATATAAAATTAATTGGTTAGCAATCAGTATGTCTCGTTCCGCTGCCAAACTATACCAAATGGCAAGACCGGATATCATTATTAACTGGAAGTATATACCTGCAAAATCTATTACAACCCTCTGCTTACGGGGTAATTTCCACGCTTCACTTAGATCTACAAACATCACAGGCACCAACATATATAATCCTATCCCAATATCACGTGGACGAATACCATATCGGTATGCTGCCACCACATGCCCAAACTCATGGAATACAATAGATAAGAGAAGAAGTATGAGTGACATTCCAACTCCACTAAAAGTTCCAAATGCCCCCATCATATCTGCTGTTTGTACTTGGTAAAAGTTCAAAAGCAAACAAAATCCCATCCCAAATAGCGTGAGGATGGACCAAGGTTTTTGAAATAACCAATGAAAAGGCTTCGCTATTTTTTCAAAACGCTCTCCTGTCATAAGTGGCGTTCGAAATAAAATAGCTGAGTTATGTTCAGACTTTTTGGCATAACCAGCGAGTACACCGTGAGGAATTAATAAATTCTCAACAAAATAGCATAACTCTTCTATTTCGATATATAGATCGTATTTCTGTTTTAACTGCTCTTTTATCTCTTCGTATGAGAGATTTCCATTCATACAGGAGAATATGTTGAGTAATCTCTCTGTAACTTTTAATTGCAGCCCTGTCTCAAAAGAAACAATATAGTGACTTCCCTTGTCCCAGATATCCATGGGACTGACTGTATATGGAAATAAATGAGGATTGCTAATTTTCCTATCCACATTTTCACCCCAAAGCAGGATAGAAACTCCACATGAAAGTGGAGTTTCTTCGTTGAATAAGTGCCAACACCGAAATCAGTTCCTGATTTTCACAACAATTTAAGCCTCTAAAAATGTGGCGTTGCAGAAGTACAACCCAAATATCATAGACACCTAAATTCCTGTTCACAAGCAGACGAATCTTATCCTCTGTTTGTAAATTATTCCAAAATTATAAATTGGGTTTATCGCCGAATAAGTATTAGTTAACTTTGATGCAACAAGTCCAAGGTTGGAAACAACAAGATCCTGCATTGATAATAGACATTTCATCGCGATTTTCTAAAACTTCCATTTCGTCTGCCAATTCAGTCCAAAGCTTCGCATTTTCATTAACAGAATGAATTTTAAATGACATATTTCTCACCTCCTTTCACTAAAGTTTCTATTCACATGAACGGGATTTGAAATTTATTTATGTTGCACCTGTAAAAAGATGTCTTCATTCCGCTTCACATAGGTTGAAATGGTTGGATGAGAGTAGTTACAGTACGGTTCAGTTATAGACCCATTGCGCATCAAATTTGAGTAGGCACACCCGCCGCCACAGAACAGAGAAACACTACACGTGCCGCATTGTTCAGAATCTGTTATATCCTTATCCCACATGTTATGTTTGATGGGATTAATCACAAACTCTGGATAAAATGCCCCAATGGCAAACTCCGAACATCCTACAGATTCTGGGCAGGCGTAAATCGCTCCTTCTGCACCGAAGGCATAGAAACGATGCTCTCTTGCGCTACATTCTTTAAAAATTGGAAGTGTGTTAGGTGTAGAAGTACAACTATCGCTAGGGTTGTTCATAACCCAGTCTTTGGAGGTAATGGCCTGACGAATTCTTGAAGTCCTCATACTCAAATCTGTACCAAGCTGGACGCTGTACTTGTCCAGAAACTCTTCCAAATCGCCGAACTTCTCGTAAAGAGCCACTAGTAGTTTATGTTCAGGTAAGTGGTTAGGTAAATTGTCGCCATAGTGGTCAGTAACGGGGGAGATCTGCCAGAAAAATAATGGGTGCTCGTGCCAGCCCTTTTGCTCAACAAAAGAGACTAACTCTTCTAGATGATCAACATTATCCTTGTTGATATTTGTGCGCAATGCGATTCGAAAGCCGCGCTCTAATGCCATATCAATGTTGCGAACTATTCTATCAAACGTTCCTTGACCGCCAGCTGTAATCCTTCTCTGATCATGAATCGACTTAGGTCCATCTACAGAGATTTGGAAATAATCCCATTCTTCTTTATACTGTTCGAAGAAATCGAGATAGTCATGTAGAAAAGTCCCGTTAGTAATGGCATATATTCTAAAACCGTACTCATCGACAGCTCTCCTTACAACTTCCTTCACTGTTTCGCGAGTTGTAGGCAACAGAGGTTCTCCTCCATAGAGCATCATACGATGTGTTGCATTTTGATAGCGACCTTTTTCTTTTTCCATTGCAAGGATTCCATCAACTGCCTTAAACATTTTGTCTATTTCCGTCATTGTGAGTGCATGTGATTTTTCGTGGATTTCATGTCCTTGATAGCAGTACGGACATCGCAAGTTACACATATAAGTTGTACATACATTAAAAGTAATCCCTGCAACAGAGGTATCTTGCAACCGATAAACGTGGTCTCGTATTTCAAGTAACTTTGCCCACTCGGAATCACGATTTTCGTAAATGTACCCTCTTTTTTCAAGGAATTGATACAGCGGTTCATAATCCTTATTTCGTGAAGACACATCACCTTTTCGAATACGGTCTAGGAATTGCTTCACTTCCACACCTATTGTATCAATCGCTCCACTCAAGGAATTAATGAGAACATAATCACCATTCGATAGTTTATAGAATGAATTATATGTGCTAGATATCATTTGGATGTACCCCCTTGAGCAACAAGATCATTACGAATAGTATCAAGATATTCAAACACTTTATTATCCGCGTATGTACAATGAGGTTGCTCAAGATTTCCAAAAGTAACTAATGCCTCCGCTGCACAGCCTCCACCACAAATTGGTGCAGAAGAGCAACTTTTACATTGGGAGATTGTAAGTGAGTTGAACTCATTCCACTTTCGCCACTTCCAATCATTTAAATTCATTTTTGGAAAGTAATCTCCGATTTTGAATTCTGGTCGACCGACAAGATCAGTACAAGCATAGATGTGACTATCTGGGCCAAAAGCAATTTGTTTTCCCTGCACAGATTCACAGAATACCGTCTGTGGGAAAAATGGTTGTGCGTGCCCCTTCAACTCAGGGTCTAATTGAACCAATGGCTGCATAAAACGCCACATGTCAGGCCCGATCATAAGTTTTCTTGAAGCAACAAGCTCATCAAAATCAGGAATATCACGGCGAAGTAGCTTAATAATGGCTACTCCCTGCATTAGGTTTTCTCCCGTACTCTGGCAAGTATGATCGGTGATAGGAGCAAAATGTATTCCAAAATTCTCATAGTCAAGATACTTATTCCCTCTAAAATACTCCACAAGTTCGCCTACTCGTGAAATATTAGATTGATCAATATTAACACGGACTACAATACGCAGTTCCTTGGCAAGAGCTTCTCCAATCGCACGGACGATTTGTTGAAACGTTCCTTGACCGCCAGCCAAAATGCGGCGTTGGTTATTTATGTCCTCAGGTCCATCAATAGTTACTGCTATACTGATTCGGTCCCCATAACTTGCTAAAGTATCGACAAATGAACCAATATGGAAACCGTTCGTATTACAGCCAATACGAAAATCCCATTCTACAGCTTTGTCACAGATTTTTTTGATAATCTTCTGTGTCATAGGGAGAAGTGGTTCTCCGCCAAACAAGTGAAGGTGTCCTTTCGTAAGACCACTTTCTTGATGAAAATGTTGAATCGCATTCCATACACCTTCCAGTTGCTCATCTGACATAATCGAAGCTTTCTCATGAATAGCATGATCTTCAAAGCAGTACGAACATCTAAAATTACAGGCATAAGTAGGACAGATAATGTATTGCATGACATCCAGACTTGTTGCAAACTTCATTGCCTGCTTTAAGCGTTTCTCTTCTTCTTTAGAAGAAAAAACATATCCTCTTTGTTTGAGATGATGAATGAACTCTTGCTCTTCACCTGATAAATCACTGTATTCAACGGACTCTAACTTGTCAAATAGTTTAATCATTTCTTCCGAGAAGTAGTCAACCGAGCCTGTTAAGGTATTGATAACTAGTGATTCCTCTTCTAGTTCATAACGTAAATAATACTTGCTCTTTATCAAGAAAACCATCTCCTCTCATTCTCACCTTATTTCATTTGAAATACGTGAATAATTTCACAAAAAATACATTAAATAAGTATGGTATATTGTACACCTGTTTTTATTTTCGGTATTTATACAGTTCGAGGTAAAGTTTTATAAATATTACAATATAGAGCAGCCCAAGGAAGTAGCTTATTGATGAACGATTCGAACCCAATTTCACGACAAAGCCGATCCACGAGTACAGTGGGACCGGATGTATAGAAATATCTTTTAACAGAATTACTCACAAGATCGCCCCCAGAGAGCTATAATTCATACATTCTCTGGTATTCATCGGTATTCCTCTTAAAATTCCAATTTTATTATAGTTTCACACATAGAATGTTGATTAGTAACAAGAATAGTATAAATTATAAAACTTTCCTTTTCATTAGGAAGTTTTATCTAATTAAGTCGAATTCTATAAATTCATACATAACAAATAGCCCTCTCATCAATTAAGAGGGCATTTTTCTGGCTTCTACAGGCATGAGGTACCCGAGTGTTCCGCGAATGCGGTGATGATTAACCAGTGGACATAGTCGCGCAGCTCGACATCAAGCTGCTCCTCCGATTGAAAATGAGCCTGGTTCACAAACTCCATTTTGAAGATGTTAAAGGTGGCCTCAGCGACAGCATTATCGTAAGGACAGCCTTTTGCGCTTAGTGAACGAGTGACGCCAAATGTTTCTAAAACATCGGAGATCCGCTGGTTATCAAACTCCTTTCCTCGGTCGGTATGAAACATCTGAATACGATCTAATCGCACAGAAAGGCTGGCAATCGCTTTGTACACGAGCGACGCTGTCTTTCGGGGATCACTGCTAAAACCAATCATCTCACGGTTAAAGAGGTCCACAACCGTGTTCTCCAGCTTTGTTTCAAGGAAACCTGGGATGCTATGGTACAAAAATATGATGTGATCACGGATACGACAAAAATAAAACAATTTGGTTTTCACGAAGTTGCCGACAGCGAAACCGTATTTCTCGATCTGTTCGCCCAGTTCCAAGATCAGAAGCTGATCCCTTCATCATGAAAACTTAACTCATGCTACGTCCTAGCTGCTCGACCTTGCTCAGCCAATCGTTGCGCTGTTGATCTGTTTTCTTATTCATGAGATCAATTGTAGTAGAACGCACCGGTTTGACACCGCATAGATGCAGCGTGGAATCCTTCATCATCCGATGCCCGGGCTGTCCCTGGAAAAATCGGTAGTACCAGCCCGGTCCGTCCATCGTAGTAATGAGGCGGGCCGTTCTGCCTTTTAGGAGCTTGTCAGGCATAGGCTTTCCTTTTTGATACTTGAACGCAAACCCCGGCATAATGGTACGGTCAATGAATCCTTTCATTAATGCAGGCAAGCTCCCCCACCAGATCGGAAAGACGAAAACGAGATGCTCTGCCCACTTAATGGATTCCTGAGCTTTGATTAAATCCGGTTCCAGCGGCAATTTATTACGATATCCACCTAATAGATTAGGATTAAAGTCCAACGCGGACAACTGCAATAAACGCACCTCAGCCCCCGCAGCCTCCGCTCCTTTTACATAGGATTGAGCCAGCGCTTCTCCATAACTGCCAACGACCGGATTTCCCTGAATAACCAATATCTTTTTAGACATTCGAGCCACTTCCTACCCTTATATTTTATTTTTTAGTTAGAAAACACTAACTTTATATTTAAAAAGAAAAGGTCACTACTGACCTTGACTTAATAAAGCGGTTAAACGTTCCTTGACCTCCGTTGCAAACGGAATAAGCTGCTGGGGCAATTCACCCTCCAGACTGGACACGGACAAGCGTGTAATGGCTCCAATAATGAGCACACCGGATAGCTGGGCATCCTGCTTGGGCAGTTCTCCGTGCTGAATCCCCTGCTCAATAAACTCGACTAACGCCTCTAGCGGCTCCCGGACATTCGAACTTTTGCTTGCCTCTACATATAGCTCATGATGCTGTGATAACAGAAGCAAACCATACTGATCTTCATCGTGCATCACAAGCACCTCGTCCACCAATTGATGAAAACGGCTAATAAAGCTCCCGCTCTGCTTGCAGTAGAAGTCAATCAACGTAGTATAGCTGTTGCAATACTGCCCGAATACTTCCAAGGCCATCGCATCTTTGCTCTTAAAATGCTTATAAATCGCGGCATCCGTTACACCGGCAGCCTCCCCAATTTCTTTGACAGAAATGCCGTCGATGCCTTTGGTCGCAAATAAGCGCATAGCTGCTTGCATAATATCCTTCTTCTTGCTATCTACATGTGTTTTCTTGTTCATAAACATATAGTAAGTGATAACTAACTAAATTGCAAATGATATTTATGCAAATCTTCCTATACCAGTACACTGCATTTCGGATGTACCGAATAAAGTCGGGATATCCAAATGCTGTTTAATCCATCTGAAAAATAGTTCAATCTGCCACCGTGCCTTAAAACTGTCGTTCCATGAAGGGCAACATAACAAAGGCGCGGTCTGCGCCATCTCGAAATCCATTCCACTGCTCAAAGGCTGCCTGGGCCCAGTACTGAAGCAAGGTGTGGACGGTGAATTTACGTGCATTTTCTTTATATTCTGAGTTATCACTGGCTATCTTCACATCTTCTTCCGTGATCAAAGATTAAAGGAAATTCTGGAACAGGGTAGACCTTTTCATGGAGTCGTCACCTTTCGGTTGGTTTGTAGGGGTACAAACATTTTACCGGGTCGACGACTCTTTTTCTACCATTTAGTGGTTAATCAACAGGCGTGATAAAATAGATATGTAACCAAATAACAGGCGGGGCTGGTCATGCTTGAGGTACATGCGGTTACCCCGCAGGGGAAAGATTCGGGTAGCCTCGGCTTATGGAGCGACGAGCACTTCGCCTTGCTGCTGATATTCCGACTGCTGCCGTAGGACTAATCACTCACGGGATTCAGGCAGAGGAAATTTTGCGTAATGGTCGGGCTGATGTGGTGGCGGTAGGCCGGAACTACTGCGTAATCCATTCTGGCCCAGACAGGCAGCCGAACAACTCGGTGTCCGCATTGAAGGCCCTAAGCCGTATAACCAGTTTTGGTTTTGAATAACTGTACATCTTCGTATGACGCGCTGTATTACGCACTGTATCGCGCACTAAATTGAACGATTTCCACAATAATGGGTGTACCGGAGTAAATCGTTTCTCCTTCGTTGAGGTGAATCGTCACCGAAGAAGGCGTTAGGCTATACAAAGTGCTTTCTTGTATTATCCCGTTAATATACAAATTGGCATAGCTGTTGCTTCCGACATTAAACAGCTGAAAAGCTTCTTGTACTCCATCAACAGAGAATTGATCCACCATAATCGTGACCGAAGATTGAATATCCTCGGGGACAAAATAAAAATACCGTTCAGCGGTAGGGACAATTTCAATATCCGTAATGTCGACTGCCGGGCCAGAAGGACCTGTTGCACCCTGTGCGCCCGCTGATCCCGGTAAACCCTGCGCTCCTGCCAAACCCGGAACGCCTTGTGCACCTGTCAGTCCTGGCGAGCCCGCTACGCCTGGCTCTCCTGCCGGGCCAGATTTGCCCTGCTGCCCTACCGGACCCGGTATACCTTGTTTTCCCGTCAAGCCCAATCTTCTGCGTCGTTTGGCAGGAACGTTGCAATGCCGCCGATGCATGATTAGCTTTGGATGCTTTTTGGAATGTAGCCTCGTCTTTCTTCTACGTCTGAATTTATAACTTGTTGTACATTTCTTACGTCTGATGAATCTGCAAAGTGCGGTTCGCTTTCCATGCCTCTTTAGTGATGAGTCGCGTTTGCCCATACCAGCCGTTTACACCTCCTTTTCTCATCTCTATGATATTGTATGCACATCATCCTGTAGGGTTTTAGGCATTTGTAACAGACAGCTATCAGGCAACCGCTTCCATCCATATTTGCGGAAAAATAGGGCTTCCTTCACCCACCCTAATTATTAACATAAAGGTTAATATGCCGTTTCCGAATCTGCTTCAAACTCATTTATTGATTAAGAGCCAGGAAATGGTCCAAACCAAACAGAAAGAAGTTGAAAATCATGCCAATAGTAAAACCTGTTTTTACAGCGGTTGCAACAGCTCCAGTCTCAAGCGGCGGTGTCATAACAACTACTATTGCTCCAAGCACGACCCGTTTCTTTGCCGCAATTACAGCTGGGGATATCGGAGCAACAGAGACAACTATTCTTGCAGGAGAATTCACAGATGACGCTGGAGCTCCGATTGCTGCTTTTCCGGCAGTAACGACTGCCGATACTCTCAATGTGTATATTAACGGAGTACTTCAGCAAAGTTCCTTATCCACTCTAACAACTGCAAGTCTGGTCCTTGACACAATAGACGTATCACTAGGTGTTCCAGTTACCGTGGAATTAGTAAATTTCGGCTCTACCACCTCCAGTATAACAACTCAGCCTACCATTTCTGCTCCTACCGTCACTATTATTACTTGAGGACGTTTCAAAATCTTAAATTAATGAACATGAATGAGGCTTCACACTACCCATATAGACCATAAAAGGCCGATCACAGATATTCATGCCTGTAATCGGCCTTTCCTTGTTTATGATTAAGGCAAAATAGCAAAAGAACGCACCGAAAATCCGGGGGAATCCTGAATGCTCGGAACGATATTTTAAATGACCGCCCCCGTCGCAGACAACTTGTCTAAATTCGTCAGTACCTCAACCTGATAACGATCCTGTTCCAATATGTAATATTCCCCTACCAGCTTGCCTGCTTTGCGATAAGCCACGGAAGAATCGGTATCCAGCGTTTCATGTCCGATGGCAGCGACATTCCGTTCTTCCACCAAAAAACGCACATCCAGCGACCAGCCCGGGCAGTGTGCTTCTCCAGCTGCATCCTGATTCGAAAAGGCTTCCGAATCAGGCCAACGCTTGCTCCAATCACTGCGAAAGGCTACAAAAGCTTGATCGACAATTCGTCTATGCTCCTTCTCAAAGTCCACAATATCCGCAACCGTAAGCTCATAGTCGGGATTAGCGGCAACGGCTGCTGAACGGTCGATAACGACCAGCGGCAGAACCAGTTCCTTCAAGGAAAGCTCATGTAAATAACGTTTGCCCTTCACAAAAAAACCATCGTCATGAGTAAACAGCGTGTCAACCTGAACATTATCGAATACCGGAAAATGAGGAATTTCAGGATAAAAGGCGTGGGACAAATCCACCCATTCTTTTTGCTTCAATAACTTCAGCATATCTGCTAAGTGCTCTGCCATGATGCTCATTCCTCCTCAGCTATATTACAAGAGTTGTACCCATTGTTTCCCGAAAAGTACAGATGTCTCTGATAGGATCATACTCGTCTGTCCCCATATCTCGATGTGCAAAAAAGCCCCTCTCCATCGACAGCAAAAGGTTCATCATACAGATGTCCTTTTTCGTGTGCCTGCTTGAGAGGGGCTATGATCTTGATGACTATTGTACATTAACATTCCATTTGTTGATATGAATAGAGCCGCTACCACCGAAAATTTCAGTACCGAATTCCACGCTACTGACGAATTTCGCGTTACTCATCCATTTTTTCATATAAATCATATTGTCGGTAAAATTTTTGATATTGAACGACGCGCTACTCGTATTGAACTTTCACACAAAGGAAAACACGTTCCATCCCTTACCACTGCCTGCATCGATCCAGCCTTTGTACACATCCCAGTTACTTCTCGCAAGGGAGACGGTTTCCAGATAAGTTCCAGCCAGGCCGGCATTCGTATGATTCAGCCAAATCATTAATTCATCGGTCGGAGTCGAGTCCCAGCTCGCTTTGTCCGTTTCGTGGAACCACACATCATAAGCAGCGTTGTAGGTCCGTATCTGTCTTTGGAGGCACAGCCCTGTCCGACACAGGCACTATCCTGAATGGACAAGCTGTAAAGGCAGGCTCCAACGCGGATCTTAGCTCTTCTGTAGGCTGGAAACCATCGCTGAACGATAAGGTTTCTCCATCCGCCAGCGTGAAGGCAGAAGTCACTTCACAAGCCGGTTCCGGCAAGTTGTAAAAAACTTCCCCGCTAACACAAACAGCCACAGGCTTTCACACCTGAGGCTTCACACCAAAAAGGCTGTTCCCACCGTAGATTCTTCCACGGAGAGAACAGCCCTTCTTCTATTACACATTAACCGCCGTATTGTTCCACCAGAACCGGTTTTTCAAATGCATTATCCAGCTTGCGAAGTTTGGCCTTTACCACAGCTGGCGGCTCAACCGCAGGCGCATCTGGATGCAGCAACCATGATTTCACAAAGTGCGTGTCGGATAATTGAAAGAGCGGAGGCTCTTTTTCAAAATCAATCTTCATCGCATAAGCACTGCGGGCTGCAAAAGCATCCCCTACAGGCGGATGAAGCAAATCAGGAGGTGTACCCGGAATCGCCGCCAGCTTCTGGCCGTGGCTGTCTAAACTTGGCATGGAAGCGAGAAGCCCCCAAGTATATGGATGTTTCGGGTTATAGAAAATTTCATTAACCGTACCTGTTTCCACGATTTGTCCGGCATACATAACCGCAACACGATCCGCCATCTTCGCTACAACGCCAAGATCATGGGTAATAAAGATGATGGAAGTGTCGATCTTCTTTTGGAGATCCTTCATCAGCTCCAAAATTTGAGCTTGAATCGTTACATCCAGTGCAGTCGTCGGCTCATCGGCAATCAGGAGCTTCGGATTGGCAGCCAATGCCATCGCGATAACGACACGTTGACGCATACCACCACTGAACTCATGCGGATATTGGTTAAAACGCTGCTCCGGATGTGGAATACCTACCAGATTAAGCAGCTCAATACCACGTTCGTAAGCAGCATTCTTGGATATTTTTTCATGTTTGAAAAGCACTTCCGTGATCTGCTTGCCAACTTTCATCGTCGGGTTAAGCGAGGTCATTGGGTCCTGAGAAATCAGGCCGATTTCCTTACCACGAATTTTCTGCATCTGCTTTTCCGTTTTATGAATCAGCTCTTGTCCGTCAAACATAATTTGACCCTTCTGATAAATACCGGGAGGGGTCGGAATCAGCTTCATCACAGCCTGTGAGGTGACACTTTTACCTGAACCGGATTCGCCCACGATCGCCAGCGTCTCCCCTTTATTAACATGAAAGTTTACGCCACGAATGGCCTGCACTAGTCCCTGGCGGGTCTTGAAAGATATCGTTAAGTCCTTCACTTCCAAAAGGCGGTTCATCTCATCACTCTTTCATTTATTATTAACCACTATTATTGACCACTATCTAAAAAAACGACGTTCAAAAGTTAAGGTATATACGCTTAATTTTACTCAGTTTAGTACCCGCCAGTCAAGCTATATCTGCAAAAATATCTACAACCTGCCATATTATGTTACATGCACGGGATGTCCATCCAGAAAAACGATCATTTTTAACCATTTTTTGCACTCATTTATAACATGCGTTGAATATAGCTGAACCGCGCTCCACCCAAGGGTGAACGTGTGCAGATCAGTTCCCCGTTTAGCCGGGAGGCAATTTGACGGCAAATAGCCAATCCAAGACCTGTGACCCCGTTCGAGCCGGTATAGAATCTACCGAACACCTCCGCTGCCTCTTGTTCGCTCAAACCGTCTCCGTCATCATCCACATGAATTACCCATACGACCTCCGGTGTGGTTCCCGCCTCCAAATGGATGACAACCTCGGTGGAGGTGTGTCGAACCGCATTTTGCAACAAATTCAGCATCATGCGAAATAACTGTTCAGCCGGAACGGCCACATGCAGTCCCTCGCCCTCCACTCGAAGCGAAACAGAACATTCAGCAGCCACGGGCATCAGCAGATGAATGGCGTCCTCTGCCATGCTTTTCAGATCAATCAATGAGACAGGCCATTCTTCATTCAGCGCCTCCAGCCTCGATAGCTGAAGCAGCTTTTCCACCATGTCAATCAACCGCTGTGACTGTACTTTGATAATACTCAGCCCTTCGTCCTGAGAGACCACCTGATCCTGAATGGCGTATACGTAGCCCTGAATGGACATTAACGGTGTCCTTAGCTCGTGAGAAACATTTTGCAAAAATTCAATTTGACCGTGGTGATGCTGCTGAATACGGGTGGACATGGAATGAAAAGTACCGATCAGCTCGCCAATCTCACTCTTGTCCGCCTGCGGGAAGTCACTGTCCTGCGGTTGGTTCGGCTCATAGTTGCCTACGGCCTCCTTCAATCGTTTGAGCGGGCGCACCAAGCGTGAAACGACCATCAGTCCAATGACGAGAATGACGACAAAGCTCGCGACAATGGATAGCAGCGTGGTCCTCATTAATGGCACATACAGCGCTCTTAAAGAAGACAACGGTGAATATACAAAAATACGAAAAGGCTTCCCAGGCAGTTCTTCATTTGTAAACAGTATTTTTTTACCTTGGAGCACGGCCACCCCTTCATGTGTAGTAGTCAGATCGCGAGAAGACGGATGAACCGACGCAAAAAATCCCTGCTTGATCAACAGCAATTGTTCTATTTTCTTGCCCTTCATTGCGGAGACGCTTGAATCGACGATGCGGTGATCCGTGTTTAAAATAAAGTAATCGGCAGACAAAAGCACATCTTTGATAACATAGTTAAACTCAGCGCTGTCCAGTCGGTCAAAGCCCCCGTCGCTCATAATATGAACCGCTTTGCGTGCTTGATCATGAAGCTTGGATTTAGCCTGATTTACAAGAATGTCGTCGATGAGCCTGACGAACAGGAACACCGTTATGCAGACAGTAATGAGCATGGCGAGGGACAGAGACAGTAATATTTTAGCTCTCATCGTGCGCATGGCTACAGCTCCTGCACCGTTGCTTTATACCCGAACCCCCATACAGTGTTAATGACGAGCTTCGAGTGGCATTCCGCCAGCTTTTTGCGAATTCGTTTGACCAGATCGTCCACGACCCTCACATCACCTATAAAATCATAGCTCCATACCTGCTGGATCAGATGCTCCCTGCCAAAAGGTCTTTCCAGATGATTTGAAAGAAACAGCAACAGATCAAATTCACGTGAGGTCAGATTCAGTTCTTGACCGTCCACCGTAACCTTACGGAATTCAGCGAAAATACACAGATTGCCCGCACGACATACATCTCCATCCGCCTCTGCTGCCTCCTTATCGTCCGGTGCAGAAGTTCCGGCCTTGGTCAGCCGCAGCATCGCTTTGACTCTGCCTACCAGCTCCCGAGGATTGAACGGTTTGGTTAAAAAATCGCTGCATCCCAGATCCAGCCCGTGAATACGGTCACTTTCTTCCCCGCGAGCGGAGATCATAATGATCGGCATTTCCGTAAATTCACGCAGCTGAGTCAGCAGGGAAAGTCCGTCAACTCCGGGCATCATGATATCGAGAACAAGGCAATCCGGACGGTCGGAACGGATATGCTCTACCAGTGTTTTTCCACTGGAAAAGGAAGTTACCTCGTAGGATTCCTTTTTCAAATATTCAGATATTAATTGCAAAATGAACACGTCGTCATCTACTACTACTATTTTTGTCATGGCCTTAACCCCTTGCCGTTGTTCTGAATGATTGCATCCTCTCTATAAGCTTAACAGAAGCCTAGCAAAATAGACAAAAGACGGGTATACCGTTCCCGGTCCCGTCTTTTCTTATCATGAATCGCTGCTGTATATGCCAGGCGAGCTGGAAACGAACTGCGCTCCAACCTTATTTCTGGGTTGTTACTGTTTTAGCTGCTGCTTTTGGAGCTGTTTTTACCACTGTTTTTGCATGAGTCACTTTTTTAACAGGAGCTTTATGAGCCACTTTTTTAGCTACAACATGGTGTGCACGAGTTTTGTGAGCTGTTGCTTTATGTTTTACTACATGATGTCTTTTAGCATGATGTTTAACGGTACGGTGTTTCGCTTTTACCGCTTTTGCTTTATGTGCCGCTTTTTTGGCAACAGCTTTTTTGGCAGGAGCTTTTTTAGCTGTTGTTGCTTTATGAGCTGTTGCAGCTTTTTTAACAGGTGCTTTTACTGCGGGTGCTTTAGTAGCCGGGGTTGTAACCGCCGGAGCTTTCGTTGCTGGTGCAGTTGTGGCTGGAGTTGCTGTAGCGGCGAATGCGCTGCTTGCTCCTCCCAATACGCTTACTACGGTCAATACGGCTGCTGCATTTTTAGTCCATTTTTTCATGATTGTATCACCTCTCCTTTAAAGTATCTTTAGCTTATCAGGAGAATTCGGGATAATTGTGGAACAAATGTGTGAAAAGTATATGAAAAAGCGTGCAGCCCCGTATTCAGAAAATACGTGAGTCTGCACGCTATAAGTTTTACACAATTATATTCACTAACCGATGGCAATCCAGGAAACAATACCGTAGTTATGCGCGGTTTCGTTCCACTTGGTTACTACGATCACCGCTCCATCCGGTGTTTGCGATTTCAGTGTCGCATGAAAGAGAGGATGGTTGGTCATGGCTACAAGTGTATAGTCAGGGTTGACAAAAGACTCCCCAAATATAATCGTTACTTCCGTCTCTCCTTCGCTGCCCTTCAAAAGAAACGGCGCTCTGCCGAACTGCTGCAATGCGGACTGATTGGCACAGGTACGAACCGGGGTGATGCTCAAATGCTCCGGCTTCACTGCGTTCTGCTCCAGCTCACGTGAGCCTACGGAGCCTTCCGCCAGATGATGCCCTTCGACACTTCGCTCTGCCAAGTGATGGCTTTGTACCGCAGCAGCCTGTAAATGCTCTGATCCCACAGCTTCGGGACTCAGCACCTCACTGTCGACAGCCTGAACTTGAAGATGACGGCGGGATACACTCTCCGCCTGAAGTCTGTCACCACTGACCCCTTCCTCTGGCAAAAGCCCCGAGAGATGAATGTCTGTGGACAGCTGAGCCAGTGTTACCACGCCCGGCTTCAGGTGGTGCGTCTCAATAACTTCTGCTCCAATGTGTCGGCCTTCAATGGCTTCCTCTGCCACATGCCGGGACTGTACCGCTCCATTTGCAAGCTTGCTAGACGTAACCGCTTCTTCCTGCAATGCGTCTTCCGACACCACCTGCCAGCCTATATGCTGCTGCTGGATGACGCCTGCTTGCAGATGCTCCGACTGGACGGAATCCAGCGCGATATGCCTTGATTGCACCGCGCCTTCTGCCAGCGCCGATTCCTGTACCGATCCATCGGCCAGGTGCTGGGTGTGCACGGCTTGCTCGGTCAAATGTGTGGAGCTTACGCTGGCTTCCGCCAGATTCGAAGCACGCACCGCCCGAAGTGCAAGCTTCTCTGCGTTCACGCACCCCGCCTGGAGCGCGTGAACGGACACACTTCCCGGCGCGATATGCCGGGTCAGCACTGCCGAAGCCTGCAAATGGGCGGAGGTGACAGCTTCCGGGGCTAAATGGTCCGAATGGATGACTTCCTCTGCCAGATGGTTCCCTTGCACAGCTTCGTCCGTAATGTGCCACGGCTGTACCGAATGGGCAGACAGCTTGGCGGACGTCACGCTCTCATCCGCCAGTTTGGCGGACGTAACAGACTCATCCTGCAAAGCATCGGTTGATATCGCCTGTGATGCGATATGCACGCCCTGAATGGTTTCAATTTGCAGATGGTGCGGCTGGATGGACTCCGGTGCGATATGCACGGACTTCACCGCCCCCTTTGCCAGCGCTCTATCCTGTACCGCTCCAGCTGCCAGATGCTGGGGGTGTACTGCCTGCGCAGACAGATGCAGAGGACCTACGCTACCTTCTGCGAGGTTCATTCCTTGCACCGAGCGCGCTGCCAGCTTTTCCGAGGTGATGCTTTCCGCTTGAAGCGCACGACTGGACACGCTATCCGGGGCCAGATGGCTCGTAAGCACCGCTGAAGCCTGCAAATGGGCAGAGGTGACGGATTCCGGGGCTAAATGGCTCGACTGGATAGCCTCTTCTGCCAGATGGTTTCCTTGCACAGCTTCGTCTGTAATGTGCCACGGCTGTACCGAGTGGGCAGACAGCTTGGCGGACGTCACGCTCTCATCCGCCAGTTTGGCGGACGTAACAGACTCATCCTGTAAGGCATGGGTTGATATCGCCTGTGATGCGATATGCACGCCCTGAATGGTTTCAATTTGCAAATGGTGCGGCTGGATGGACTCCGGTGCGATGTGCACGGCCTTCACC